>NZ_JAYJLI010000019.1:0-60104 GCF_051948675.1 Enterobacter sp. Lyrl_3 | reverse complement strand
GTTCCGTGTCAGTGGAGGCGCATTATAGGGAGTTATTCTGAAGTGACAAGAGGAAATTTAAAAAAAGTTTCCGTCCGTGTTTTTTTTCACCAATAGCGATGAAATCAAGCTACAAAGTGTTCTATTTGATGTATCTGCAACCACAATCACATTCACGGTGGCATACTTATCGACAAGAATCATTAAGGAATAAAAGCAATGCCATTGAGCGCACAACAGCTGGCAGCCCAAAAAAACCTGTCTTATGTGCTGGCAGAAAAGCTGGCTCAGCTGATTTTAGCGGGTAAATATGCCCCGGGTAGCATCCTGCCGGGTGAAATGGAGCTGGGCGAGCAGTTTGGCGTGAGTCGTACCGCCGTTCGCGAAGCAGTGAAAACCTTAACAGCAAAAGGCATGGTGCTACCGCGTCCGCGCATTGGCACGCGGGTAATGCCACAAAGCAACTGGAACTTCCTCGATCAGGAACTTCTCTCCTGGTGGATGACAGAAGACAACTTCAATCAGGTCGTCGATCACTTTCTGGTGATGCGCAGCAGTCTTGAGCCGCAGGCCTGCCTGCTTGCCGCCACGCTCGGGACAGCAGAACAAAAAGCCCAGCTCAACACCTTAATGGAAGAGATGGTGTTCCTGAAAAAGCACTTCAACCGCGAGCGCTGGGTTGAGGTCGATATGGCCTGGCATGAACATATCTATATGATGAGCGCCAATCCGTTCCTTACCTCTTTTGCTTCTTTATTCCATTCGGTGTACCACACCTACTTTACCTCTATTACTCAGGACGAAGTGGTGAAGCTGGATCTGCATCAGGCCATTGTCGATGCCATTCAGGAGAGCGACGGGCAACGAGCCCTGAGCGCGTGCCAGGCGTTACTGGCCGCGCCAACCCACCAGCAGGTGAATAAATGACAAAGAAAAAAGCACGCAGCATGGCCGGGCTGCCGTGGATTGCAGCCATGGCGTTCTTTATGCAGGCACTGGATGCCACCATCCTCAACACCGCACTTCCCGCCATTGCGCAAAGCCTTAACCGATCGCCGCTGGCGATGCAGTCCGCCATCATCAGTTACACCCTGACGGTTGCAATGCTGATCCCGGTGAGCGGCTGGCTGGCCGATCGCTTCGGCACCCGTCGCGTATTTATGTTGGCCGTAACGCTCTTTACGCTCGGTTCGCTGGCCTGTGCATTATCATCCTCTCTGACCGAACTGGTTATCTTCCGCGTTCTGCAGGGAATTGGCGGCGCGATGATGATGCCCGTGGCGCGCCTGGCACTTTTGCGCGCCTATCCGCGCAGTGAATTGCTTCCCGTGCTCAACTTCGTCACCATGCCCGGCCTGGTCGGCCCGATACTTGGCCCGGTGCTGGGCGGTGTGTTTGTCACCTGGGCCAGCTGGCACTGGATCTTCCTGATTAACATTCCAATTGGCGTAGCGGGGCTGCTGTATGCCCGCAAATATATGCCGAACTTCACCACGCCAAGACGCAGTTTCGATATGGGTGGTTTTTTCCTGTTTGGTCTGAGCCTGGTATTGTTCTCCAGCGGGATGGAGCTGTTTGGTGAGAAGATAGTGGCAACATGGCTTGCGCTGGCTGTCATTCTTGGCGGTATTTTGCTGTTCCTTCTTTATATACGTCATGCACGCCGTCACCCGACACCGCTGATTTCGCTGTCTCTCTTTAATACGCGCACTTTCTCGGTAGGTATCGCGGGGAATATTGCTTCGCGCCTGGGTACGGGCTGCGTACCGTTTTTGATGCCTCTGATGCTGCAGGTCGGTTTCGGCTATCCGGCCCTGATAGCCGGCTGCATGATGGCGCCCACGGCAATGGGCTCAATTCTGGCCAAATCAACCGTCACACAGGTGCTGCGCTGGTTTGGCTATCGGAAGACGCTGGTTGGCGTAACGGTCTTTATCGGGCTGATGATTGCGCAGTTCTCGCTACAATCTGCCTCGCTTCCCGTCTGGATGCTGATCCTGCCGCTGTTTGTGCTGGGTATGGCAATGTCAACGCAGTTCACGTCGATGAACACAATTACTCTCGCGGATCTGACTGACGACAACGCCAGTAGTGGCAACAGCGTGCTGGCGGTGACTCAACAGTTATCAATCAGCCTTGGGGTGGCTGTCAGTGCCGCGGTACTGCGGTTCTATGAAGGTTTTGACAGCGCGAACACTGTCGAGCAGTTCCACTATACCTTTATCACGATGGGCGGACTTACCGTCGTTTCAGCGCTGGTCTTTATGCTGTTAAAACCGAAAGATGGTCGAAACCTGATTAAAGAACGCCACAAAACAAAAGCTAAACCGAACCCCGTTCCATCAGAACAGGAGTAAGCTGCAGACGTTGCTGCTGCAGCGTGGGCTGCGCCATTCGGTGGATTAATACATCAATGGCCAGCTCACCCAGTTCATCTTTTGGCTGATGGATCGTGGTCAGCGGCGGGGTCATGTAGCTGGCCAGTTCGATATCATCGTAGCCAATCACCGCCATATCGTCAGGAATACGCAATCCCGCCTGGTACAACGCCTTATACGCCCCAAATGCCATGGCATCGTTGCCAATAAAGACGGCCTGCGGGCGCGGTGTCTGCGCCAGCAATGTCTGCATCGCCTCGAAACCGCCCTGAAATTCAAAATCGCCGGTAATACGGTAACCCTCCGGAACCGCGAGTCCCGCCCGAGCCATCGCGGAAAGGTATCCCTCCAGACGCAGACGCGCCGGGGTTTTATCCAGCGGGCCAGTAATGCAGGCGATGCGGGTATGGCCTTTGTCGATCAGATACTGGGTTGCCATATCTCCGCCCAGCAGGGAGTTATCCTGAATCAGATCGCTGGTCCCGTCGAACGGCGCCCAGTCCATCATCACCGTGGGGATAGACGGATAACGCTGAATGATCTCTTTCGAGGGTTGATGCGTTTCGGTACACAGCAGCAGTAACCCGTCGACGCGTTTTTGCATCAGCGTCTCCAGATTACGGTTCATACGCTGCTCATCCCCTTCGGTATTGCACAGCACCAGACTGTAGCCGCGTTCGAAGCAGCTGCGTTCCACCCCGCGGACAAGTTCAGAATAAAAGGGATTCGTACTGGCGGTGATCAGCATGCCAATGGTGCGCGTCTGGTTGAGCTTCAGGCTGCGGGCCAGCGCAGACGGCGCATAGTTGAGATCTTTCACTGCGGCTTCGACTTTCTCCCGAATCGCCTCGCTGACGAAGCGATCGTTATTAATGACGTGGGAGACTGTCGACGTAGAAACGCCCGCCAGGCGGGCGACATCTTTCATTGTGGCCAAGCGTTACCCCTGCTGACTTAAGAATTCATCGATCTCTTTACGCCACGGAACGGAGGGCTGGGCACCTTTGCGCGTGACGGCGATAGCCGCAGCAGCATGCGCAAAGCGGAGAGCATCATCCATTCCCTTTCCTTCCAGCAGCGCTGTCACCAATGCTCCGTTAAACGTGTCGCCAGCCGCAATGGTGTCAATCGCCTTGACCTTAAAGCCCGGCACGCGACGGCCTTCGCCGTTTACGCTTGCCCACACGCCGCGGCTACCGAGGGTAATGATAACGGTGCCGATGCCTTTATCGTGCAGCGCTTTCGCTGCACGTGCTGCGTCAGCATCATTTTCAACACGAATGCCCGTCAGTTTTTCCGCTTCGGTTTCGTTCGGTGTAATGATGTCCACCCGCGCCAGCAGTTCGTCTGATAATACACGGGCAGGCGCAGGATTAAGTACGACAGTGGTATGATTTTGATGCGCAATGTCAGCGGCCGCCAGTACGCTTTCTACGGGCGATTCCAGCTGCATCAGTAACGCGTCGGCATTAGCGATAAGCTCACGCTGTGCTTCAACGCGTTCCGTCGTAAGACGGGCATTCGCGCCTGCATGAATACCGATGACATTCTCACCTTCCGCGTTGACGAAAATCAGCGCCACGCCGGTCGATTCCCCTGCAACAACGCTGACTGGCGCAACATCGATGTTATCGCTGGCGAGCTGTTTACGCACGCGCTCACCGGTATCGTCATCACCTGTACAGGCGATAAACGCGATATTTGCCCCACTGCGTCCTGCTGCAACCGCCTGGTTGGCACCTTTACCGCCAAATGCCACCTGATAATGGTTGCCGGTGACGGTTTCGCCCGGCGTCGGGAAGGATTCAAGGTTAAGAATGTGATCGGCATTGATACTGCCAAGGACGACGAGGTTGCCTGCGGTTTTCATGGTTGAGCTGTCCATCTGAGAGCGCCACCGGTGTTACCCGGTGGCGTATGCCACACTTTTCTTTATTGGTGTCCCTCAGGCAGCCAGCGACTGCCTGAATCGCCTTTTTACTGCTTGATGACCAGTTTCAGGTCAACTGGATATTTAGCCTGAACTTTTTCGCCCTTCAGCACTTTGTCAGCAGTCTGCACGCCAGTCGCGCCGATCTGCTCAGGCAGCTGAGCGATGGTCGCCGCCAGTTTGCCATCATTTACCGCTTTTTCACCATCTGGTGTGCCGTCAAATCCGACAACCATCACATCAGATTTACCTGCAGTCTGCAGGGCACGCAGCGCGCCGAGCGCCATTTCGTCGTTCTGTGCGAACACCGCCTGCACGTCTGGGTGCGCGGTCAGCAGGTTCTGCATGACGTTCAGACCTTTAGTACGGTCGAAGTCAGCAGGCTGGCTGGCCAGGACGTTAAATTTGTGAGCCGCAACCGCCTGCTGGAAACCTTCGCCACGTTCGCGGGCTGCGGACGTACCGGCAATACCCTGCAGTTCGATAACTTTCGCGCCTTCACCTGCTTTCTTCGCGATGTAGTCACCCGCGATTTTACCGCCCAGCACGTTATCAGACGCAATGTGGCTCACAACGTCGCCTTTCGTTGCCTGACGGTCCAGGGTGATCACTGGGATCTTCGCCTGGTTTGCCATCTTCACGGCGTTACCCACCGCGTCAGAATCGGTTGGGTTGATCAGCAGAATTTTGGTGCCGCGAACGGTTAAGTCCTGCACGTTAGCCAGCTCTTTCGCCGGGTTGTTCTGTGAATCCAGCACCACCAGGTTGTAGCCCAGTTTGTCGGCTTCTTTCTGTGCGCCATCCTTCAGGGAGACGAAGAACGGGTTATTCAGCGTGGAGATAACCAGCGCGATGGTGTCTTTCGCCATAGCGTTAGCACTTACGGTTGCGCTCAGCGCGACAGCAGAAACCAGGGTAGCCAGTTTTTTCATGTTCATATCTAAGATGTCCTGTAGTGTCGTCAGTTACTGTTTTTTGTTGTCTACCAGGACCGCCAGCAAAATCACCACTGCTTTAACGATCATCTGGTAATAGGAGGAAACACCTAACAAATTCAAACCATTATTCAGGAAACCGAGAATCAGTGCGCCGATCAATGTCCCAACAATGCGACCTTTACCGCCCGCAAGACTCGTACCGCCCAGAACCACTGCCGCAATGGCATCCAGCTCATACCCCGTACCCGCCGTTGGCTGCGCGGAAGAGAGGCGCGCCACTTCGATGATACCCGCCAGAGAGGCCAGCAAACCGCACAGTGAGTAAACGATAATTTTAACTTTGTTGACGCTGATACCGGACAGACGCGTTGCCGCTTCGTTACCACCCAGTGCATAAATATAGCGGCCCAGACGCGTGTGGTGCAGCATGTACCACGCCGCCAGGAAGACGATGGCCATGATCCAGACCGGCGTCGGGATACCCAGCGGGCGACCGATACCGAACCAGCCAAACAGATCGGCGTTGTCCGTAAAGCCGGTGTTAACCGGGCTGCCGTTGGTATACACCATGGTGACACCGCGCAGCAGCAGCATCATTACCAGCGTCGCAATAAACGCCTGAACACGACCTTTCGCCACAATAACCCCGGTGACAGCACCAATTGCCGCACCCAGCGCCAGCGCAGCGGCAACGGCCACCAGCGCGTTGACCTCAATCCCGACGATTGAAGCAGCAACCGCACCGGTGAGCGCCAGCAGGGAACCGACGGACAGATCGATACCCGATGTCAGGATCACCAGCGTCATCCCGACCGCCATAATGGCGTTCACGGAGGTCTGCTGAAGAATGTTGAACAGGTTATTAACGGTGAAGAAATTGGGACTCATGGTCGACACAATCGCGATCAGCACCAGCAGGGCAATCAGCGATTTTTGTTCCATCAGCCATGCCTTTGTGAAATAACGGCGACCAGAAACAGCCTGGGTAGTCATCTTCTTACTCCTGATTCACGCGATTAAGCTTGCCCACAGCGGCAGCCATCAGAACTTCCTGGGTGGCCTGCTCGCGAGTGAATTCACCGCCGAGATGCCCTTCATGCATGACGATAATGCGATCGCTCATGCCTAATACCTCTGGCATCTCGGAAGAGACCAGAATGATGCTCAGACCGTCGGCCTTGAACTGGTTAATCAGCTGATAGATCTCTTTTTTGGCCCCTACGTCCACGCCGCGGGTAGGTTCATCAAGGATCAACACTTTCGGGCGCGTCATCAGCCCGCGTGCAATCGCCACTTTCTGTTGATTACCGCCGGACAGCAGGCCAATCGCCTGTTCCATCGAGGGGGTTTTCACATTAAAGAGGCGGATAAAATCGCTGACTGCCTGCTGTTCATCTTTATGTTTCAGGCTGCCGCCGCTGCGGCTGAAATAGCGCAGGGCGGTAAGAGACATGTTCTCTTTCACCGACATGCCCAGCACTAAGCCGTCGCGCTTACGGTCTTCGGAGATATAAACAATACCATTCGCCAGGCCATCCTGCGGAGAGCGCGTCACCACTTCATGCCCGTCGAGAGTGACATAACCGCTGGATCGCGGCAGCGCACCGTACAGCACTTTCATCAGCTCGGTACGGCCAGCACCCATTAGCCCTGCCACGCCAAGAATTTCCCCTTTACGCAGGGTAAAGGAGACATTGTCCACGCCAGGGCCACAGAGGTTATCCACCTTCAGGCGGATCTCACCCGGTGCTTTGTCGAGGTGCGGGTACTGATCTTCGAGCTTGCGTCCCACCATCATTTCGATAAGCGTATCTTCCGTCAGCGATGCCACTTCACGCTCGGCAATAAACTGCCCGTCGCGGAAGACGGTAACGTCGTCGCAGATCTCGAAAATCTCTTTCATACGGTGAGAGATATAGACAATTCCACGTCCCTGCGATTTCAGCTCGCGGATGACGCGGAACAGGGATTCGGTTTCGGTATCGGTCAGGGCGTCCGTCGGTTCATCCATAATGATGACCTTCGACTCAAAGCTCAGCACTTTCGCGATCTCCACCATCTGCTGGTCGCCAATGGAGAGTTCGCCCACCAGACGGTCGCTTTTGAAGCGCAGGTTCAGCTTCGCCAGCAGCTTATCCGCTTCGGCATACATCGTTTTCCAGTCAATTTTGCCAAACCGGTTAACAAATTCGCGGCCAAGGAAGATGTTCTCCGCAATAGTGAGCTGCGGGATCAGGTTCAGTTCCTGGTGAATAATGCCGATCCCCGCTTCCTGCGAGGCTTTTGGACCGCTGAAGGTGGTCTCTTTACCCAGCCACAAAAGTGAACCGGCATCGCGTTGATAGATACCGGTCAGCACTTTCATCATGGTGGATTTGCCGGCGCCATTCTCGCCCACCAGCGCCATTACGCGTCCGGCATAAACGTTCAGCGCCGCGCCAGAAAGGGCTTTTACGCCCGGGAACGATTTATCGATCCCTTTAAGTTGTAGTAATGCGTCCATGATGGCCTCAGAAGGTGACGCCAGCACAGAGAATGATATTCGCATACGGGGAACACTCCCCGCTGCGAATCACCGCCTGACTGTCTGCGGTTTGTTGTTTGAACTGTTCGTGCGTTGTGTAACGAATTTCTATGGTGTTTCCCTGGTGTTGTTGCAGTTGCTCAATGTGATTGAGCAACGTTTCGTGGAGTTGCGGATTATGTTGTTTAATTTCCGTCGCGAGAATGGCCGCCTCAACCTGCATCTCCGCGGTCACTACATCCAGTACCTGCATAAACGAGGGCACGCCCTGCGTTAACGCCATATCAATACGGGTTGTGTTGCGCGGAACCGGTAAGCCAGCATCGCAAACCACCAGCGTATCGGTATGCCCAAGACGGGAAATAACCGATGAGATTTCTGAGTTGAGAACCGTGCCTTTCTTCATTTTCTTGCTCCACTAGCGAAACGTTTCGCTGAAATCAGTTTAGTCTTAAGAGTGTTCAGAAAACCACCATGACGTAACAGAATTGTGATCGGTGTCGAAACGTTTCGCTAAGTGAAATGAGAAGTAAATTTTGGCGGGAATATTGAGTATGAATAGGCCGGGTAAGCGAAGCGCCACCCGGCATTTTAAGAAGCTTAAATCTCGACCTGGGTTCCCAGCTCGATCACACGGTTAGGCGGGATCTCAAACTGGTCCGGCGCACGCAGGGCGTTTCGCTGCAGAATAAGATACAGCTTGCCGCGCAGGCGCAGATACCACGGACGTTTACCGATAATCAGCGACTCATGCGACATAAAGAACGATGTTTCCATCATGCGGCAGCTTAAACCTTCCAGACCGCAGCGGTGGAAGACCTCTTCCACGTTCGGCGTCTCACGCCAGCCGTAGCTCGCCACCACGCGCCAGAAGGTTGGCGACAGTTGCTCAATTTGAACACGGCGCACATTGTGAACATACGGTGCATCTTCGGTGCGCAGGGTCAGCAGGATAACCCGCTCATGCAGTACCTTGTTGTGCTTGAGGTTATGCATCAATGCGAACGGAATAACGTTCAACGCACGAGACATATACACCGCCGTGCCCGGTACGCGAACCGGTGGGGATTTCTCCAGCGAGGCAATCATCGCCTCCAGGGAGTTTCCGTGTTCATGCATACGACGCAGCAGACGGAAACGCTCGCTTTTCCACGTGGTCATCACAATGAACATCAACAGACCAAGCGTCAGCGGCAGCCAGCCGCCGGAGACAATCTTATCGAGGTTTGCCGAGAACAGCGGTACGTCGATGCACAGGAAGCCCACCAGAATCATCGCCACGAGGAACTTGTTCCAGTGCCAGTTTCGGTACGCCACCGTGGTGGAAAGAAGCGATGTCAGCACCATGGTGCCTGTTACCGCAATACCGTACGCCGCGGCCAGGTTGCTGGAGTGCTCAAAGCTGACGATCACGATCACCACAGCAAAATAGAGCAGCCAGTTAACAAACGGGATGTAGATCTGGCCCGATTCCATCTCTGAGGTATGGATGATACGCATGGGAGAGAGATACCCCAGACGCACGGCCTGGCGCGTCAGAGAGAACACGCCGGAAATGACCGCCTGAGAAGCGATAACGGTGGCCAGCGTGGCCAGAATAAGCATCGGCACCAGCGCCCAATCCGGGGCCAGCAGGAAGAAGGGGTTTTTAATCGCTTCCGGTTTTTTCAGCAGCAGCGCCCCCTGCCCGAAGTAGTTCAATACAAGCGATGGCAGGACAACTAAAAACCACGCCACGCGAATCGGCAGTTTGCCGAAGTGCCCCATATCTGCATACAGCGCTTCAACACCGGTAATAGAGAGCACAACGGCGCCGAGCGCCACGAAGGAAACGACTTTGTATTCAAGGAAGAAATGGATAGCCCAGTATGGGTTCAGCGCCTGCAGAACCTCCGGGTTGCCAATAACTCCGCGCAAACCGAGCGCCGCCAGAATCAGGAACCAGGCCAGCATAATCGGTGCGAACAGTTTCCCCACCAGCCCGGTACCGTGCTTCTGGATAATAAACAGCAACGTCAGAACGATTATCGCCAGCGGAACCACCCACGTATCAAGCTGCGGTGCGATAATCTCAAGCCCCTCAATCGCCGAAAGCACCGAGATAGCAGGCGTGATGACCACTTCCCCATAGAAGAAGCTGCCACCAATCAGGCCAATAATAACCAGTACCGACGTCATTCTGGCCGAGGTGTTGCGCCCCGCAAGGGACATCAGGGTCAGGATCCCCCCCTCACCTGCGTTATCTGCACGCATCACAAAGGAGAGGTATTTAACAGAAACCACCAGGATCAGCAGCCAGAAGATGAGGGACAGGAAGCCAAATACGGCATCGCGTTCAACACCAAAGCCAAACTGGCCGGACAGACATTCACGAAGCGTATAAAGCGGGCTGGTGCCGATATCACCGTAGACAACCCCGATCGCCGCAAGCGTAATTGCGGGTAATGATTGCTTATTATCAGTGCTCATAGACTAGTCTTTTCGTTTAAATAACAAATGTGTTCCTGTTCCCTTGGTCCACAAAAAGCGCACAGTATGCACGATTCGTTGCAAAATCGAACCCCTAAATGCAACCGCATTAATGTAGCGCAAAGAAAATTGCGCCGCACTTCAGCCTATTACCAGCCCTGACTGAAACGTCTATACTCGCTTCAATTAGCCGCCACGACGGCGAAAGGATGCAAAAACTATTATGGCTCACTCACATTTATTAGCAGAAAGAATTTCCCGTCTCAGCAGCGCACTGGAGAAAGGTCTTTTCGAACGCAGTCACGCCATCCGCCTCTGTTTACTGGCGGCGTTGAGCGGTGAAAGCGTATTTCTGCTTGGCCCGCCGGGCATTGCTAAAAGCCTGATTGCCCGTAGGCTGAAATTTGCCTTTCAGAATGCACGCGCCTTCGAATACCTGATGACCCGCTTTTCCACCCCTGAAGAGGTTTTCGGCCCGCTGTCCATCCAGGCGCTGAAAGATGAGGGGCGTTATCAACGCCTTACCGAGGGGTATCTGCCGGAAGCAGAGATTGTATTTCTCGATGAGATCTGGAAAGCGGGACCGGCCATTCTGAATACCCTGCTCACGGCGATTAACGAACGTCGGTTCCGTAACGGCGCCAGCGAAGAAAAAATCCCGATGCGCCTGCTGGTGGCCGCCTCGAACGAACTTCCCGAAGCCGACAGCAGCCTTGAAGCGCTGTATGACCGCATGCTGATCCGCCTGTGGCTGGACAAAGTGCAGGATAAATCGAACTTCCGCTCCATGCTGACCAGCCAGCAGGATGAAAATGAAAACCCGGTAGCCGCTTCACTGCAGGTCACGGACGAGGAGTATCAGCAGTGGCAGGTGGATATCGGCAAAATCACACTGCCGGACGCGGTCTTTGAGCTGATCTACCAGCTCCGTCAGCAGCTTGATCTCCTTCCTTCTGCACCTTATGTTTCCGACCGTCGCTGGAAAAAAGCAATCCGTCTGCTGCAGGCCAGCGCCCTGTTCAGCGGGCGCGACGCGGTTGCCCCTATCGATCTGATCCTGCTGAAAGACTGTCTCTGGCACGATGCCGAAGGGATGAATCTGATGCAGCAGCAGCTTGAAATATTGATGACCGGACACGCCTGGGGCCAGCAATCAATGCTCAACCAGCTTGGGGCGATAGCCCAACGGCGCATTCAGCTACAGCAGCAGCAAAGTGATAAAACAGCACTGAAGGTGAACCGTCTTGGCGGCATGTTCGCCCGTAAACCGCACTACGAACTGCCCGCTGAGCTGACCAGCCCAACGCTGACGCTGCTTCTCCAGCAGCCGCTTAAACTCCATGACATGCAGGTGGTGCACATTACGCTTGAGCGTGACGCGCTGGCCCAGTGGCTTGATAAGGGCGGAGAGATCCGCGGTAAGCTTAACGGTATAGGCTTTGCACAGCCGCTGAATATGGAAGTGGACAGCAGTCAGCACCTGGTGATCCGCGACGTAAGCCTACAGGGGTCACGCCTTGCCCTCCCGGGAAGCGCCTCTGACAGCGTGCCGGAAGAGATCACGCAGCAGCTGGAGGCGCTGGATACCGAATGGCATCAGCAGCATACGCGCTTCAGCGAACAGCAAAAGTGCCTCTTTATTCACAGCGACTGGTTAGGTCGCATTGAAGCCAGCCTGCAGGATGTGAGCGCGCAGATCAAACAGGCTCGTCAATGCTAACGCTGGATACGCTTAACGTCATGCTGGCCGTCAGCGAAGATGGGTTGATCGAAGAGGTGATTATTACTCTTCTGGCGTCTCCTCAGCTGGCGGCTTTTTTTGAAAAATTCCCGAAGCTAAAAAAAGCGATGACGGACGATCTCCCGCGCTGGCGGGACAACCTGCGACAGCGGTTTAAAGAGACCGAAGTGCCACAGGAGTTAACCGAAGAGGTGGCCTGCTATCAGCAGTGCCAGCGCCTTTCCACGTCGCAGTTTATTGTTCAGATCCCGCAAACCCTGACGTTACTCGATAAAGTACACTCCCCTTTTGCCAGCCAGGCCCGGGCGCTGGTCACCGATAACGCCACCTTCACCCCCGCCTTACACACACTCTTTTTACAGCGCTGGCGCCTCAGCCTTGTGGTTCAGGCCACGACGCTGAACCAGCAACTGCTGGATGAAGAGCGTGAACAATTGCTCAGCGAAGTTCAGGAACGCATGACCTTAAGCGGTCAGCTGGAGCAGGTACTGGTAGAGAATGAAAACGCTGCCGGACGTCTCTGGGATATGAGTGCAGGCCAAATCAGGCGTGGGGATTATCAGCTGATTGTCCGGTATGGTGATTTCCTGGCGCAGCAGCCCGAGCTGATGAAGCTTGCGGAACAGCTGGGTCGCTCAAGGGAGGCTAAATCGGTCCCAAAGAAGGATGCCCCGATGGAAACCTTCCGCACCCTGGTGCGGGAACCGGCCACCGTGCCGGAACAGGTGGATGGGCTCCAGCAAAGCGATGACATTTTACGCCTGCTGCCTACGGAGCTGAGCACGCTCGGGATGACCGAGCTGGAATATGAGTTTTATCGTCGGCTGGTGGAAAAACAGCTTCTGACCTATCGCCTGCATGGCGAAGCCTGGCGCGAAAAAATCAGCCAACGTCCGGTGGTCCATCAGGATTTTGATGAGCAACCGCGCGGCCCATTTATCGTTTGTGTGGATACATCCGGATCGATGGGCGGTTTCAACGAACAGTGTGCCAAAGCGTTCTGCCTGGCGCTGATGCGCGTGGCGCTCGCCGACCGACGTCGCTGCTTTATCATGCTCTTTTCCAGTGAAGTGGTCAGCTATGAGCTGACCCATCAGCAGGGTATTGAGCAGGCGATCCGCTTTTTAAGCCAGCGTTTTCGCGGCGGTACCGATCTGGCCAGCTGTTTTCGCAGCATTGTGGAACGTATGCAGGGCGGCGACTGGTACGACGCTGACGCGGTGGTGATTTCCGATTTTATTGCCCAGCGGCTGCCGGATGACGTGGTGAACAAAGTGAAGGAGTTACAGCGGGTGCATCAGCACCGTTTCCACGCAGTGGCGATGTCCGCCCATGGAAAACCCGGCATCATGCGCATCTTCGATCATATCTGGCGCTTTGATACCGGGTTGCGTAGCCGCCTGCTCAGACGCTGGCAGCGTTAATTACAGAAGCGAGCTGACGCTTTCGCGTACCTGCTGCGGCCAGACACCACACTGCACCTGACCAATATGCGACAGTTGCAGCAGCAGCATGGTCAGACGGGACTGGCCGATGCCGCCGCCAATGGTCTGCGGCATCTCACCGCGCAGCAGCGCCTGGTGCCATTCCAGCGTGAGACGATCTTCATCACCGGTCACCGCCAGCTGGCGTTTCAGCGCATCAGCATCCACGCGGATCCCCATTGAGGAGAGTTCAAACGCATCTTCCAGCACGGGGTTCCAGACCAGAATATCGCCGTTCAGACCAGCAAATTCGCCCTCGCTCATGGTGCTCCAGTCATCATAATCCGGTGCACGAACATCATGACGTTTACCATCCGACAGCTTACCGCCGATCCCCATCAGGAAGACGGCACCCAGTTCTTTAGCGATCGCACGTTCACGACCTTTAGTATCCAGATCCGGGAAACGACTCAGCAACTCCTGGCTGTGAACAAAGTGGATCGATTCCGGCAGGAACGGTGCCAGACCAAACTCTTTGCTTACGGCCGCTTCGGTCGCTTTGATCCCGGCGTAGATCGCCTCAACGGTGGATTTCAGCGTGCCGACATGACGCTCGCCATCACCCATTACGCGCTCCCAGTCCCACTGGTCAACGTAAACAGAGTGAATGGCAGACAGGCGGTCTTCATCGGGGCGGAGGGCTTTCATGTGCGTGTAGAGTCCTTCGCCCGCGCTGAAGTCGTGCTGTCCCAGGGTTTGACGCTTCCACTTCGCGAGGGAATGAACCACTTCGAACTGGGCGTCTGGCAGTGTTTTCACTTTCACCTGCACCGCTTTTTCGCATCCGGACAAGTTATCCTGCGTCCCATCACCCACGCGGCTGAGAATCGGTGCCTGAACTTCAATCAGACCCAGCTTCTCTTCCAGCTGGCGGGAAAAATGGGATTTAACGAAACTGATCTGGCGTTGTTTTGCGATATAAGCGGTTTTCATTATTTATACTCCTGCGTCCTGTTGGTATTGATTAAGCAACAGAAAAGGCATTCAATTCAATAATCAAACAACAAAAAGCCACCTTCACTTTTGATTCGTTAAAATTTAACGCTAGAATAGAGTGATTCATTAATCTTCATAAGAAAAAGCTATGGAAAATTATCAGATCGATAATCTGGACCGCGGCATCCTGGAGGCGTTAATGGCCAATGCCCGTACCGCCTATGCCGAACTGGCGAAGCAGTTTGGCGTCAGCCCGGGGACGATTCATGTTCGTGTAGAGAAGATGAAACAGGCGGGGATCATTACCGGGGCACGTATTGATGTCAGCCCAAAACAGCTGGGTTATGACGTCTGCTGCTTTATTGGCATTATTCTTAAAAGCGCAAAAGATTATCCTTCCGCGCTGGCGAAGCTGAACGCGCTCGATGAAGTCACAGAGGCGTACTACACCACCGGCCACTACAGCATCTTTATCAAGGTGATGTGCCGTTCCATCGACGCCCTGCAGCAGGTACTTATCAACAAGATCCAAACAATCGATGAAATTCAGTCCACCGAGACGTTGATCTCCCTGCAAAACCCGATCATGCGTACCATTCGCCCCTGATCGGGCAAATCCATACCCACATTTTCCACAGGTAGATCCCAGCCCGTTCACAGCGTACAATGGCCCCTCTTTATCTGAGCGAGCGATCAATGGCGGACATTACCCTTATCAGTGGCAGCACCCTTGGCGGCGCGGAATATGTAGCGGAACATCTGGCTGAGAAGCTGGAGGATGCGGGATTTTCCACACAAACGCTGCACGGGCCTTTGCTTGAAGATCTCCCGACTGATGGGGTCTGGCTGGTGATCACCTCCACGCATGGCGCAGGCGATCTTCCGGATAACCTGCAACCTTTATATGACGAACTGCAGGAACAGCAGCCAGACCTGTCAAACGTGCGTTTTGGCGCAGTGGGTATTGGCAGCCGTGAATATGACACCTTCTGCGGTGCTATAGAGAAAGTCGAAGCCGCTGTCACCGCCTGCGGAGCTAAACAGGTGGGTGAAACGCTGAAGATCAACATCCTCGATCATGATATTCCGGAGGATCCGGCTGAGATCTGGCTGGGTGAATGGAAAAATTTACTCAAAAACGATTAAAGATCGCGCGAACAGATGTGGATAACTCTGGTTAAAAGCTCGTATTAAGCAGTAGTTATCCAAAGAACAACGTTGAAGTCGTTTTTGCCCTGTGTATAAAGTCGCGATCTGATCCCAGCTTATACGGGCCAGGATCACCGATCATTCACAGCAAACGATCCTTTCTAACCCCATGATCTTCTTTATGAGATCGGACTTATCCACAAAGGTCCGCGATCCTAATAAGAGATCACAATAGAACAGATCTCTAAATAAAAAGATCTTCTTTTTAATAGCCCAGGATCCCAATGCTTTCTCGAAAGACTAAAGTTGAGTAGAATCCACGGCCCGGGCTTCAATCCATTTTCATACCGCTTTACGCGAGGCAGACCACCATGTTTTATCAGGATCCTTTTGACGTCATCATCATTGGCGGGGGTCACGCAGGCACTGAGGCCGCAATGGCCGCAGCGCGAATGGGTCAGCAGACCCTGCTTTTGACACACAATATCGACACGCTGGGACAAATGTCCTGTAATCCGGCGATTGGCGGCATTGGGAAAGGACACCTGGTAAAAGAAGTGGATGCACTTGGCGGCCTGATGGCGAAAGCGATCGATCACGCAGGTATTCAGTTTAGGATACTAAACGCCAGTAAAGGCCCCGCTGTGCGTGCGACCCGCGCTCAGGCAGACCGCGTGCTTTATCGTCAGGCGGTGCGTACCGCCCTGGAGAACCAGCCGAACCTGATGATCTTCCAGCAGGCAGTGGAAGATCTTATCGTGGAGAACGATCGTGTCGTTGGCGCGGTTACCCAGATGGGGCTCAAATTCCGCGCCAAAGCGGTTGTTCTGACCGTCGGGACATTCCTGGACGGTAAGATCCATATCGGTCTGGATAATTACAGCGGCGGACGTGCTGGCGATCCGCCATCTATCCCACTGTCACGCCGTCTGCGTGAACTGCCGCTGCGTGTCAGCCGTCTGAAAACCGGTACTCCACCGCGTATTGATGCGCGCACCATTGATTTCAGCGTGCTGGCACAACAGCACGGCGATAACCCAATGCCGGTCTTCTCGTTCATGGGCAATGCAGCGCAGCATCCGCAGCAGGTACCGTGCTATATCACGCATACCAACGAAAAAACCCATGACGTGATCCGCAATAACCTCGATCGCAGCCCGATGTACGCCGGCGTGATCGAAGGGATCGGCCCACGCTATTGCCCGTCGATCGAAGACAAAGTCATGCGCTTTGCCGATCGTAACCAACACCAGATCTTCCTTGAGCCTGAAGGGCTGACCTCGAACGAAATCTATCCGAACGGCATCTCCACCAGCCTGCCGTTCGATGTGCAGATGCAAATTGTTCGCTCAATGCAGGGGATGGAGAATGCGAAAATCGTTCGCCCTGGCTACGCTATTGAGTACGATTTCTTCGATCCGCGTGACCTGAAGCCAACTCTGGAGAGCAAATTCATCCACGGTCTGTTCTTCGCAGGTCAGATTAACGGCACCACCGGTTACGAAGAAGCTGCTGCACAGGGCCTGCTGGCCGGTCTGAACGCCGCCCGTTTCTCTGCCGAGAAAGAGGGCTGGGCTCCGGCGCGTTCTCAGGCTTATCTGGGCGTGCTGGTCGACGATCTCTGCACGCTGGGCACCAAAGAACCGTACCGTATGTTTACCTCTCGCGCAGAATATCGCCTGATGCTGCGCGAAGATAACGCCGACCTGCGTCTGACCGAAATGGGTCGTGAGCTGGGTCTGGTGGATGACGAACGCTGGGCGCGCTTCAACGAGAAACTGGAGCGCATTGAGCAGGAACGTCAGCGCCTGAAAACGACCTGGGTTAATCCGCAGGCTGAAACCGCTGCGGAAGTGAACGCTCACTTAACTGCGCCGCTCTCGCGCGAAGCCAGCGGTGAAGATCTGCTGCGTCGCCCGGAAGTGACCTATGAGAATCTGGTGAAACTCACCGCCTTTGCCCCGGGTCTTGAAGACGCTGAAGCGGCAGAGCAGGTTGAGATCCAGGTGAAATACGAAGGTTACATCGCGCGTCAGCAGGATGAGATCGAAAAGCAGCAGCGTAACGAAAACACGCTGCTGCCGGAAATGCTGGACTATCGTCAGGTGACGGGGCTGTCCAACGAGGTGATCGCCAAGCTGAACGATCACAAACCGGTGTCGATCGGCCAGGCCTCCCGCATCTCGGGCGTTACCCCAGCAGCGATTTCGATTCTGCTGGTGTGGCTGAAAAAGCAGGGCATGCTGCGCCGCAGCGCGTAATATGTGTAATTCGCCCGGTGGCGCTGCGCTTACCGGGCCTACAGAACTCCGTAGGGCGGGTTAGCGAAGCGCCACCCGCCACTTAAGTCTCTCAACAGGTATTCACCGTGCTCAATAAACTCTCTCGTCTGCTGGATCAGGCAGGTATTTCGCTCACCGATCACCAGAAAAATCAGCTGGTGGCCTATGTCGATATGCTGAACAAATGGAATAAAGCGTACAACCTCACCTCCGTACGCGACCCCAACGAGATGCTGATTCGCCATATTCTCGATAGCATTGTGGTTGCGCCGTACCTGAACGGTGAGCGCTTTATCGATGTGGGCACGGGTCCTGGCCTGCCGGGTATTCCCCTGTCAATTGTCCGCCCGGAAAGCCATTTCACGCTGCTGGATAGCCTTGGCAAGCGCGTGCGTTTTTTGCGCCAGGTACAGCATGAGCTGAAGCTTGAGAACATCACGCCTGTGCAAAGCAGGGTAGAGGAGTTTCCGGCAGAGCCACCGTTCGACGGGGTTATCAGCCGTGCGTTTGCTTCGCTTAATGACATGGTGAGCTGGTGTAAGCACTTACCGGCAGGGAATGGCCGTTTTTATGCGCTGAAAGGGCAGTTGCCCGGCGATGAAATTGAACAGCTTCCGGACGGTTTTGCTGTCGAGTCCATTGAGAAATTACAGATTCCTCAGCTCGAAGGCGAACGTCATCTGGTGATAATTAAGCCAAACAATTTTTAAAAAATTAATAAAAAATGTGGAATTTGTGCTGTTCTGTCAGTGTTAAAAAACAGCACAACACAACGGATTTTGCCGGAGAGAATTTAACCGTGTTTTTACTAAGGGTTTTCTAATGGTTAACTTCCTCACCATTGTTCACCCTGAAGATAATCAACCACGAAAATATCAGCCTGCTAAAAGTGGAAAGCAGCAACCAGAATGCAATGTTAAATATTTATTAAGAATGTCAATAAAAGGTTTTTATTGTATACGGGGCTGTTTTGAAAATAGTTGCGACATTTTATCTTTAATTTCAGAAAGATGAAATTAAGCGATTTACGAGTTTGATAAATACAACCTTATCGCAAATGTGTATTTTGTGATCTCGTGCACGCTTTGTAGTCAACGTTTTCGCGCTGTTTGCAGTTTTGCTCGAAGGTCGGGGCTTTCATCAAAAGTTGAAAAATAGCGGCGGGGAAAAATATTTAAACATTTATTCACCTTTTCGCTACTTAATGTTTGAAATCACGGGTGCGCACCGTATAATTTGACCGCTTTTTGATGCTTGACTCTGAGCCTTAAAGGACGTTTTATACGACACGCGGCATACCTCGAAGGGAGCAGGAGTAAAAACGTGATGTCTGTGTCGCTCTTGAGTAGAAACGTTGCTCGTAAGCTTCTGTTCATTCAGTTTCTGGCTGTGATAGCAAGTGGACTGCTGTTTAGCCTCAAAGACCCCTTCTGGGGCATCTCCGCCGTGTGCGGGGGTTTGGCGGTTGTGCTGCCAAACATGTTGTTTATGATTTTTGCCTGGCGTCATCAGGCGCATACACCTGCCAAAGGCCGCGTGGCCTGGTCCTTCGCCCTCGGCGAAGTGTGTAAGGTGTTGCTGACCTTTGCTCTACTGGTGATGGCGCTGGCGGTTTTGAAAGTGGTATTCATGCCGCTGATAGCTACGTGGGTTTTGGTGCTGGTGGTACAAGTTCTGGCTCCAGCTGTAATCAATAACAAAGGGTAAAAGGCATCATGGCTTCAGAAAATATGACGCCGCAGGATTACATAGGTCACCATCTGAATAACCTTCAGCTGGACCTGCGTACATTCTCGCTGGTGGATCCGCATAACCCCCCGGCCACCTTCTGGACGATCAACATCGACTCCATGTTCTTCTCGGTGGTTTTGGGTCTTCTGTTCCTGGCCATGTTCCGCGGTGTTGCTAAAAAGGCGACCAGCGGTGTTCCAGGGAAATTCCAGACGTTCGTTGAGATGATCATCGGCTTCGTCCATGGCAGCGTGAAAGACATGTACCATGGTAAGAGCAAGCTGATTGCGCCACTGGCACTGACCGTGTTCGTGTGGGTCTTCCTGATGAACCTGATGGACCTTCTGCCTATCGATTTCCTGCCGTGGATTGGCGAGCATGTCTTCGGTCTGCCTGCTCTGCGCGTGGTTCCGTCTGCTGACGTGAACATCACCCTGTCGATGGCGCTGGGCGTGTTTATCCTGATTCTTTTCTACAGCATCAAAATGAAAGGCGTAAGCGGCTTTGTGAAAGAGCTTACCTTGCAGCCGTTCAACCACTGGGCGTTTATTCCGGTCAACCTGATCCTGGAAGGCGTTAGCCTGCTGTCCAAACCTGTTTCACTGGGTCTGCGACTGTTCGGCAACATGTATGCGGGTGAGCTGATTTTCATTCTGATCGCGGGTCTTCTGCCGTGGTGGTCACAGTGGGTTCTGAATGTGCCGTGGGCCATTTTCCACATCCTGATCATTACGCTGCAAGCCTTTATCTTCATGGTTCTGACGATCGTCTATCTGTCGATGGCGTCTGAAGAGCACTGATTTTTTACCAACACTACTACGTTTTAATTGAAACAAACTGGAGACTGTCATGGAAAACCTGAATATGGATCTGCTGTACATGGCTGCCGCTGTGATGATGGGTCTGGCGGCTATCGGTGCTGCGATCGGTATCGGCATCCTCGGGGGCAAATTCCTGGAAGGCGCTGCGCGTCAACCTGATCTGATTCCTCTGCTGCGTACTCAGTTCTTTATCGTTATGGGTCTGGTGGATGCTATCCCAATGATCGCTGTAGGTCTGGGTCTGTACGTGATGTTTGCTGTCGCGTAGTAGTTGTTTTAAAACCCCAAGCCACAGAAATTTAAGAGGTATTGTGCTGTGAACATGAACGCAACAATCCTCGGCCAGGCCATCGCGTTTATTATCTTTGTCTGGTTCTGCATGAAGTATGTATGGCCGCCTTTAATGGCTGCCATCGAAAAACGTCAGAAAGAAATTGCTGACGGTCTGGCTTCTGCAGAACGTGCAAAGAAAGATTTGGACCTTGCACAGGCCAACGCGACAGACCAGCTGAAAAAAGCGAAAGCGGAAGCTCAGGTAATCATCGAACAGGCTAACAAACGCCGTTCTCAGATCCTGGACGAAGCCAAAGCTGAAGCAGAACAGGAACGTACTAAGATCGTGACACAGGCTCAGGCTGAAATTGAAGCTGAGCGTAAACGTGCTCGTGAAGAACTGCGTAAGCAGGTTGCGATTCTGGCTGTTGCTGGCGCCGAGAAGATCATCGAACGTTCCGTGGATGAAGCTGCTAACAGCGACATCGTGGACAAACTTGTCGCTGAACTGTAAGGAGGGAGGGGCTGATGTCTGAATTTGTTACGGTAGCTCGCCCCTACGCCAAAGCAGCTTTTGACTTTGCTGTCGAACACCAAAATGTCGATCGCTGGCAGAATATGCTGGCGTTTGCCGCTGAGGTGACGAAAAACGAACAAATGGCCGAGTTGCTTTCTGGTGCATTAGCACCTGAAACCCTCGCCGCGTCGTTCATCGCCGTGTGCGGAGAGCAACTGGATGCCAACGGCCAGAACCTGATTAAGGTAATGGCAGAAAATGGTCGTCTCCGTGTGCTCCCGGATGTTCTCGAGCAGTTTGAGCACTTACGTGCCCTTAGTGAAGCTACTGCTGAAGTTGAAGTAACTTCTGCGACTGAACTGAGTCATGAACAGCTTGCGAAAATTACCGCCGCGATGGAAAAACGTCTGTCACGCAAAGTTAAGCTGAATTGCAAAATCGATAAGTCTGTAATGGCAGGCGTAATCATCCGCTCGGGTGATATGGTCATTGATGGCAGCGTACGCGGCCGTCTTGAGCGCCTTGCAGACGTCTTGCAGTCTTAAGGGGACTGGAGCATGCAACTGAATTCCACCGAAATCAGCGAACTGATCAAGCAGCGCATTGCTCAGTTCAATGTTGTGAGCGAAGCTCATAACGAAGGTACTATTGTTTCTGTAAGTGACGGTGTTATCCGCATCCACGGCCTGGCCGATTGTATGCAGGGTGAGATGATTTCCCTGCCGGGTAACCGTTACGCTATCGCACTGAACCTGGAGCGCGACTCCGTAGGTGCAGTTGTGATGGGTCCATACGCTGACCTCGCCGAAGGCATGAAGGTTAAGTGTACTGGCCGTATTCTGGAAGTTCCGGTTGGCCGTGGCCTGCTGGGTCGTGTTGTTAACACCCTGGGTGCACCAATCGACGGTAAAGGTCCGGTTGAGCACGATGGCTTCTCTCCAATCGAAGTTATCGCACCGGGCGTTATCGACCGTCAGTCCGTAGATCAGCCTGTTCAGACGGGTTATAAGTCCGTTGATGCCATGATCCCAATCGGTCGTGGTCAGCGTGAACTGATCATCGGTGACCGTCAGACCGGTAAAACCGCGATGGCTATCGATGCCATCATCAACCAGCGTGACTCCGGCATCAAATGTGTGTACGTGGCTATCGGCCAGAAAGCGTCCACCATTTCTAACGTGGTTCGTAAACTGGAAGAGCACGGCGCGCTGTCTAACACCATCGTTGTTGTGGCTACCGCTTCTGAATCTGCTGCACTGCAATACCTGGCGCCATACGCCGGTTGTGCTATGGGTGAATACTTCCGTGACCGCGGTGAAGATGCACTGATCGTATACGATGACCTGTCTAAACAGGCTGTTGCTTATCGTCAGGTTTCCCTGCTGCTCCGTCGTCCACCAGGACGTGAAGCGTTCCCTGGCGACGTATTCTACCTCCACTCTCGTCTGCTGGAGCGTGCTTCCCGCGTTAACGCGGAATACGTCGAGAACTTCACCAAAGGTGAAGTGAAGGGTAAAACGGGCTCTCTGACCGCGCTGCCGATCATTGAAACCCAGGCGGGTGACGTTTCTGCGTTCGTTCCGACCAACGTAATCTCCATTACCGATGGTCAGATCTTCCTGGAAACCAACCTGTTTAACTCCGGTATTCGTCCGGCGGTTAACCCGGGTATCTCCGTATCCCGTGTAGGTGGTGCTGCTCAGACCAAGATCATCAAGAAACTGTCCGGTGGTATCCGTACCGCGCTGGCACAGTATCGTGAACTGGCTGCGTTCTCTCAGTTCGCATCCGATCTGGACGAAGCAACCCGTAAACAGCTGAGCCATGGTCAGAAAGTGACCGAGCTGCTGAAGCAGAAACAGTACGCACCAATGTCTGTTGCTCAGCAGGGCCTGGTACTGTTCGCGGCTGAACGCGGTTACCTCGAAGATGTGGAACTGGCGAAAATCGGTAGCTTCGAAGCCGCTCTGCTGGCTTACGTCGACCGTGATCACGCTCCGCTGATGCAAGAGATCAACCAGACCGGTGGCTATAACGACGAAATCGAAGGCAAGCTGAAAGCTATCCTCGATTCCTTCAAAGCAACCCAATCCTGGTAATCGTCCGGCGGCTTGTCTCAGGACAAGCCGCCTGGCATTGAGGAGAAGCTCATGGCCGGCGCAAAAGAGATACGTAGTAAGATCGCAAGCGTCCAGAACACGCAAAAGATCACTAAAGCGATGGAGATGGTCGCCGCTTCCAAAATGCGTAAATCGCAGGATCGCATGGCGGCCAGCCGTCCTTATGCAGAAACCATGCGCAAAGTGATTGGTCACCTTGCAAACGGTAATCTGGAATATAAGCACCCTTACCTGGAAGAACGCGACGTTAAGCGCGTGGGCTACCTGGTGGTGTCGACCGACCGTGGTCTGTGTGGCGGCTTGAACATTAACCTGTTCAAAAAACTGCTGGCGGATATGAAAGGCTGGTCCGATAAAGGCGTTCAGTGCGACCTCGCATTGATCGGCTCTAAAGGCGTCTCTTTCTTTAACTCCGTTGGTGGCAACATTGTCGCTCAGGTGACCGGTATGGGTGATAACCCGTCCCTGTCCGAACTGATCGGCCCGGTTAAAGTGATGTTGCAGGCCTATGATGAAGGCCGTCTGGACAGACTGTACGTTGTCAGCAACAAATTTATTAACACCATGTCTCAGGTGCCAACGCTCACTCAGATGCTGCCTTTACCGGCTTCAGAAGATGACGAGCTGAAACAGAAAGCCTGGGATTACCTGTATGAACCCGATCCGAAACCGCTGCTGGATACCCTGCTGCGTCGTTACGTTGAATCTCAGGTTTATCAGGGCGTTGTAGAAAACCTGGCCAGCGAGCAGGCCGCACGAATGGTGGCGATGAAAGCCGCGACCGATAATGGCGGCAGCCTGATTAAAGAGCTGCAGTTGGTTTACAACAAAGCTCGTCAGGCCAGCATTACTCAGGAACTCACCGAGATCGTCTCGGGGGCCGCCGCGGTTTAACCAGGTTTACGAATTACGTAGAGGATTCAAGATGGCTACTGGAAAGATTGTCCAGGTAATCGGCGCCGTGGTGGACGTCGAGTTCCCTCAGGACGCCGTACCACGCGTGTACGACGCGCTTGAGGTACAGAATGGTAACGAGAGCCTGGTGCTGGAAGTTCAGCAGCAGCTCGGCGGCGGTATCGTGCGTACCATCGCGATGGGTTCTTCCGACGGTCTGCGTCGTGGTCTGGAAGTTAAAGACCTTGAGCACCCGATCGAAGTCCCGGTAGGTAAAGCAACACTGGGTCGTATCATGAACGTATTGGGTCAGCCAATCGACATGAAAGGCGACATCGGTGAAGAAGAGCGTTGGGCTATCCACCGCGCGGCACCTTCCTA
Organism: Enterobacter sp. Lyrl_3; assembly: GCF_051948675.1. NCBI lineage: Bacteria > Pseudomonadati > Pseudomonadota > Gammaproteobacteria > Enterobacterales > Enterobacteriaceae > Enterobacter > Enterobacter sp. Lyrl_3. Next base: position 35,557 of record NZ_JAYJLI010000019.1, on the reverse strand, counting down.
CGAAGAGCTGTCCAGCTCTCAGGAACTGCTGGAAACCGGTATCAAAGTTATCGACCTGATGTGTCCGTTTGCGAAGGGCGGTAAAGTTGGTCTGTTCGGTGGTGCGGGTGTAGGTAAAACCGTAAACATGATGGAGCTGATCCGTAACATCGCGATCGAGCACTCCGGTTACTCCGTATTTGCGGGCGTAGGTGAACGTACTCGTGAGGGTAACGACTTCTACCACGAAATGACCGACTCCAACGTTCTGGACAAAGTATCCCTGGTTTACGGCCAGATGAACGAGCCACCAGGAAACCGTCTGCGCGTTGCGCTGACTGGTCTGACGATGGCTGAGAAATTCCGTGACGAAGGCCGTGACGTTCTGCTGTTCGTTGATAACATCTACCGTTACACCCTGGCCGGTACTGAAGTATCTGCACTGCTGGGTCGTATGCCTTCAGCGGTAGGTTATCAGCCTACGCTGGCGGAAGAGATGGGTGTTCTTCAGGAACGTATCACCTCTACCAAAACCGGTTCTATCACCTCCGTTCAGGCGGTATACGTACCTGCGGATGACTTGACTGACCCATCACCAGCAACCACCTTTGCGCACTTAGATGCAACCGTGGTACTGAGCCGTCAGATCGCGTCTCTGGGTATCTACCCGGCCGTTGACCCGCTGGACTCCACCAGCCGTCAGCTGGATCCACTGGTTGTTGGTCAGGAACACTACGACACCGCGCGTGGCGTACAGTCCCTGCTGCAGCGTTACCAGGAACTGAAAGACATCATCGCCATCCTGGGTATGGATGAACTGTCTGAAGAAGACAAACTGGTGGTAGCACGTGCGCGTAAGATCCAGCGCTTCCTGTCCCAGCCGTTCTTCGTTGCGGAAGTATTCACCGGTTCTCCAGGTAAATACGTTTCCCTGAAAGACACCATCCGTGGCTTTAAAGGCATCATGGAAGGCGAATACGATCACCTGCCAGAGCAGGCGTTCTACATGGTTGGTTCCATCGAAGAAGCTGTGGAAAAAGCCAAAAAACTTTAACGCCTTAATCGGAGGGTGATATGGCAATGACTTACCACCTGGACGTCGTCAGCGCAGAGCAACAAATGTTCTCCGGTCTGGTCGAGAAAATCCAGGTAACGGGTAGTGAAGGTGAACTGGGTATCTTCCCGGGTCACGCACCGCTGCTCACCGCCATTAAGCCTGGTATGATCCGCATCGTTAAACAGTTCGGTCACGAAGAGTTTATCTATCTGTCCGGCGGCATTCTTGAAGTGCAGCCTGGCAGTGTGACCGTTCTGGCCGATACCGCTATTCGTGGCCAGGATCTCGACGAAGCGCGAGCCCTGGAATCGAAGCGTAAGGCTGAAGAGCACATTAGCAGCTCTCATGGTGACGTGGATTACGCTCAGGCGTCTGCGGAGCTGGCCAAAGCGATCGCCAAACTGCGCGTTATCGAGTTGACCAAAAAAGCGATGTAACACCGGCTTGAAAAGCACAAAAGCCAGTCTGGATACCAGGCTGGCTTTTTTTTCGTCCTTAATTCATGACGAAAAAGATGTAGAATTTTAAGCACCAAACGTTTTTACTTCTCACTCAAACTACCGTCAGGATGCGTATGTCAAACAGTGCGATGAGCGTGGTGATCCTTGCCGCAGGCAAAGGTACCCGCATGTATTCCGATCTGCCTAAAGTGCTTCATACACTGGCAGGAAAGCCAATGGTGCAGCATGTTATTGATGCAGCAAATGAATTGGGCGCTCGCCAGGTTCACCTGGTCTATGGCCACGGCGGCGATCTGCTTAAAAAAACGCTGAGCGATGACAAGCTCAACTGGGTGCTTCAGGCTGAACAGCTGGGAACCGGCCACGCAATGCAGCAGGCAGCACCGTTCTTTGCCGATGACGAAGACATTCTGATGCTCTACGGCGATGTTCCGCTGATCTCCATCGACACATTGACTCGCCTGCGTGAAGCCAAACCGCAGGGCGGTATCGGTTTATTAACCGTCGTGCTGGACGATCCGACCGGCTACGGCCGCATCACCCGTGAAAACGGCAACGTCACGGGTATCGTTGAACATAAAGACGCCAGCGAAGCACAGCGCCAGATTCAGGAGATCAACACCGGTATCCTGATGGCTAACGGCGCGGACATGAAGCGCTGGCTGTCTAAGCTCAACAACAACAACGCGCAGGGTGAATACTACATCACCGACATCATTGCGATGGCGTACCAGGAAGGGCGTGAGATTGCGGCGGTTCACCCGGCGCGTATCAGCGAAACCGAAGGGGTGAATAACCGCCTTCAGCTTTCCCGTCTGGAGCGTGTTTATCAGTCCGAACAGGCCGAAAAACTGCTGCTGGCCGGCGTGATGTTGCGCGATCCGGCGCGTTTCGATCTGCGTGGAACGTTAACGCACGGGCGCGACGTTGAAATTGATACTAACGTTATCCTGGAAGGTAACGTCACGCTGGGTAACCGCGTCAAAATTGGTGCGGGCTGTGTGATCAAAAACAGCATCATCGGTGATGATTGCGAAATTAGCCCATACAGCGTGGTGGAAGATGCCCGTCTTGACGCAGCGTGCACTATTGGGCCGTTCGCGCGTCTGCGCCCGGGGGCTGAGCTGCTGGAAGGCTCACATGTTGGAAACTTCGTTGAGATGAAAAAAGCGCGTCTGGGTAAAGGCTCTAAAGCCGGTCATTTGACCTATCTGGGCGATGCGGAAATTGGCGACAACGTGAATATTGGCGCAGGAACGATTACCTGCAACTATGACGGCGCGAATAAGTTTAAAACCATCATCGGTGATGATGTGTTTGTCGGCTCCGACACTCAGCTGGTGGCGCCTGTTACCGTGGGTAACGGTGTAACGATTGCCGCCGGGACAACCGTTACGCGCGATATCGCCGATAACGAACTGGTATTAAGCCGTGTGCCGCAGGTGCACAAGCAGGGCTGGAAACGCCCTGTGAAGAAGAAGTAACGGATTTACCCCTCACCCTAACCCTCTCCCCAAAGGGAGAGGGGATCGTTCGGTGCGGTGTTTTTCTCCCTCGCCCCTTTGGGGAGAGGGCCGGGGTGCGGGGATAATATAATCCTCCCCCCACAAGCAGTACCCATAACAATAACCCCACTCTCTACAAGGCTCGGGGCGCCCGGAAAGGGCAAATACAGGTCAGCGACAACGCATGGCATAACGCCATAATCAGGAAATCTAACTATGTGTGGAATTGTTGGCGCAGTTGCGCAGCGTGATATTGCTGAAATCCTTCTCGAAGGTTTACGTCGTCTGGAATACCGTGGCTACGACTCTGCCGGTCTGGCAGTAGTGGATGCAGAAGGTCATATGACCCGTCTGCGTCGCCTCGGTAAAGTGCAGATGCTGGCCCAGGCCGCGGAAGAACACCCGCTGCACGGTGGCACCGGTATTGCGCATACCCGCTGGGCGACACACGGCGAACCGTCTGAAGGCAACGCGCACCCGCATGTGTCTGAACACATCGTGGTCGTGCATAACGGCATTATCGAAAACCACGAACCGCTGCGCGAAGAACTGAAAGCGCGCGGCTATACCTTCGTTTCTGAAACCGATACCGAAGTGATTGCGCACCTGGTGCACTGGGAGCTGGCACAGGGCGGCACGCTACGTGACGCGGTGCTGCGCGCAATCCCACAGCTGCGCGGTGCGTACGGTACGGTGATCATGGACTCCCGCGATCCGTCCACCCTGCTGGCGGCGCGTTCCGGTAGTCCAATGGTTATCGGTATGGGCATGGGCGAAAACTTTATCGCTTCTGATCAGCTGGCGCTCCTGCCGGTCACCCGCCGCTTTATCTTCCTGGAAGAGGGTGATATCGCAGAAGTGACTCGCCGCAGCGTGACGGTATTTGATACCAAAGGCGAGCAGGTGAAACGCCCTGAAATTGAATCCAATCTGCAGTACGACGCGGGCGACAAAGGCGCTTACCGTCACTACATGCAGAAAGAGATTTACGAGCAGCCAAACGCCATCAAAAACACCCTGACCGGTCGTATCAGCCACGGTGAAGTGGACCTGAGCGAACTGGGTACCAACGCAAACGAGCTGCTCAGCAAGGTTGAGCACATTCAGATTGTGGCCTGCGGTACCTCCTACAACTCCGGGATGGTCTCTCGCTACTGGTTTGAGTCGCTGGCTGGCGTGCCGTGCGATGTGGAAATCGCCTCTGAATTCCGCTACCGCAAATCCGCCGTGCGCCGTAACAGCCTGATGATCACCCTTTCTCAGTCTGGCGAAACGGCAGATACCCTGGCGGCGCTGCGTCTCTCTAAAGAGCTGGGTTACCTGGGATCGCTGGCTATCTGTAACGTGCCGGGCTCATCGCTGGTGCGTGAATCCGATTTGGCGCTGATGACCAAAGCGGGCACTGAAATCGGCGTGGCCTCCACCAAAGCGTTTACCACGCAGCTGACGGTTCTGCTGATGCTGGTGGCGAAACTGGCGCGTTTGAAAGGGCTGGATGCTTCTGTTGAGCATGACATCGTTCATGGTCTGCAGGCGCTGCCAAGCCGTATTGAGCAGATGTTGTCTCAGGATAAGCGCATTGAAGCCCTGGCTGAAGATTTCTCTGACAAGCACCACGCCCTGTTCCTCGGCCGTGGCGACCAGTACCCTATTGCGCTGGAAGGCGCGCTGAAGCTGAAAGAGATCTCCTACATCCACGCTGAAGCCTACGCGGCAGGCGAGCTAAAACACGGCCCGCTGGCGCTGATTGACGCGGATATGCCGGTTATCGTTGTGGCACCTAACAACGAACTGCTGGAAAAACTGAAGTCCAACATTGAAGAAGTTCGCGCCCGCGGTGGTGTACTGTACGTCTTCGCTGATAAGGACGCCGGTTTTGCCAGCAGCGACAACATGCATATCATCGAGATGCCGCATGTAGAAGAGGTTATTGCCCCTATCTTCTACACCGTGCCGCTGCAGTTGCTGGCTTACCACGTTGCGCTGATCAAAGGCACCGACGTTGACCAGCCGCGTAACCTGGCGAAATCGGTCACCGTAGAATAATCCCTCCAGGCTCCACCTTCGGGTGGAGCTTTTTTACCCTGCCTGGTTTGTTTTTAATCAACGCATTCGCGTTTTTATTTATGACAATCTGTCATCTTCAGCTACTTTTTTCAGTGTCACATAAAGAAAATATTTCTGAAAAGTTCTTGTCATGATTGTGGCTAACATGATGATAAATCAGGAATCTTTCGCTGGTTTTTAAGCTAAATTTCCATTGTCATAAAACTGTCATAATTCGTACATTTATCTGTCACCTGTTTGTCCTATTTTGCTCATCGTAGCCACTTAAACAATGATTTACGAAATCCTTGCAGGAGACATTATGAAAGTTATGCGTACCACTGTCGCAACTGTTGTCGCCGCGACCTTATCTCTGAGCGCTTTCTCTGTATTCGCAGAAGCAAGCCTGACTGGCGCTGGTGCAACCTTCCCTGCGCCGGTGTATGCCAAATGGGCGGATACCTACCAGAAAGAAACCGGTAACAAGGTTAACTATCAGGGTATCGGCTCCTCCGGTGGCGTGAAACAAATTACCGCAAACACCGTTGATTTCGGCGCATCCGACGCTCCGCTGTCTGATGACAAACTGGCTCAGGAAGGCCTGTTCCAGTTCCCGACCGTAATCGGTGGTGTGGTTCTGGCGATCAACCTGCCGGGCGTGAAGTCGGGTGAGCTGGTGCTGGACGGCAAAACCCTGGGTGATATCTACCTGGGCAAAATCAAAAAATGGGATGACGAAGCCATCGCTAAGCTCAACCCTGGCCTGAAGCTGCCTTCTCAGAACATCGCCGTGGTTCGCCGCGCGGATGGTTCTGGTACCTCTTTCGTCTTCACCAGCTACCTGGCGAAGGTGAACGAAGAGTGGAAATCTAAAGTCGGTTCCGGCTCTACCGTTAACTGGCCAACCGGTCTGGGCGGTAAAGGGAACGACGGTATCGCCGCGTTCGTACAGCGTCTGCCGGGCTCTATCGGTTACGTAGAATATGCGTACGCCAAGCAGAACAACCTGTCCTACACCAAACTGGTTTCTGCTGATGGCAAACCTGTCAGCCCGACTGAAGAGAACTTTGCCAACGCTGCAAAAGGCGCTGACTGGAGCAAATCCTTCGCTCAGGACCTGACTAATCAGAAAGGTGAAGACGCGTGGCCAATCACCTCTACCACCTTCATTCTGGTTCACAAAGAGCAGAAGAAACCTGAGCAGGGTGCAGAAGTGCTGAAGTTCTTCGACTGGGCATACAAAAACGGCGGCAAACAGGCTAATGACCTGGATTATGCCAGCCTGCCAGACAGCGTGGTTGAGCAGATTCGTGCTGCATGGAAAACCAACGTGAAAGACAGCAGCGGTAAAGCGCTGTACTAACAGGATATATTTAACGAAGATGGCGGGTGGCGCTACGCTTACCCGCCCTACGGTTAACGCTGTAGGCCCGGTAAGCGTCAGCGCCACCGGGCATATTCGTAAAACGTCTCAAACAGAAGAGTAATTTATGGCTGCAACCAAGCCTGCATTTAACCCTCCGGGTAAAAAAGGTGACATGATTTTCAGCGCGCTGGTAAAACTGGCTGCGCTGATTGTGCTATTGCTACTGGGCGGCATTATAGTGTCTCTGATTTTCTCCTCCTGGCCGAGCATTCAGAAATTCGGTTTCTCCTTCCTGTGGACCAAAGAGTGGGACGCGCCGAATGATATCTACGGTGCGCTGGTGCCGATTTACGGCACGCTGGTCACCTCGTTCATCGCCCTGCTGATTGCAGTTCCGGTAAGCTTTGGTATCGCCCTGTTCCTGACGGAACTGGCACCGGGCTGGCTGCGACGCCCGCTGGGTATCGCCATTGAACTGCTGGCGGCCATTCCAAGTATCGTGTACGGCATGTGGGGTCTGTTTATCTTTGCGCCACTGTTTGCCACGTATTTCCAGGAGCCGGTGGGTAATGTTCTTTCCGCTATTCCGTTTGTGGGGGCGCTGTTCTCCGGCCCGGCATTCGGTATCGGTATTCTGGCGGCTGGTGTGATCCTCGCCATCATGATTATTCCGTACATTGCGGCAGTTATGCGCGATGTGTTCGAACAAACCCCGGTGATGATGAAAGAGTCGGCTTACGGCATTGGCTGCACCACCTGGGAAGTGATCTGGCGTATCGTTCTTCCGTTCACCAAAAATGGGGTGATTGGGGGCGTGATGCTGGGCTTAGGGCGTGCGTTGGGTGAGACCATGGCGGTGACCTTTATCATCGGTAACACCTACCAGCTCGACAGTGCCTCGCTCTATATGCCGGGTAACAGTATTACCTCCGCACTGGCGAACGAATTCGCCGAAGCGGAATCCGGGCTGCACGTGGCGGCGCTGATGGAGCTGGGTCTGATCCTGTTCGTGATTACCTTCATCGTACTGGCGATCTCCAAGCTGATGATCCTGCGTCTCGCGAAAAATGAGGGGGCACGCTAATGGCAACTCTCGAAATGCAAAGCCCTGCTCAGCTTGCGGAATCCCGCCGCAAAATGCAGGCGAAGCGTCGTTTTAAAAACCGTATCGCGCTGACGCTCTCGATGGCGACGATGGCATTCGGTCTGTTCTGGCTGATCTGGATCCTCTTCTCTACCGTGGTTCGCGGTATCGACGGCATGTCTCTGGCGCTGTTCACCGAAATGACGCCTCCGCCGAACACGGCGGGTGGTGGACTGGCGAACGCCCTGGCAGGCAGCGGATTGCTGATCCTGTGGGCGACGGTATTCGGTACGCCGCTTGGCATCATGGCGGGTATCTATCTGGCGGAATATGGCCGTAAATCCTGGCTCGCAGAAGTGATTCGTTTCATTAACGACATTCTGCTCTCTGCGCCGTCTATTGTGGTGGGTCTGTTTGTTTACACCATTGTTGTGGCACAAATGGAACACTTCTCCGGCTGGGCGGGTGTGATTGCGCTGGCGCTGCTGCAGGTGCCTATCGTCATTCGTACCACCGAGAACATGCTCAAACTGGTGCCGGACAGTCTGCGTGAAGCGGCGTATGCGCTGGGTACACCAAAGTGGAAAATGATCTCCGCGATTACGCTTAAAGCCTCTGTCTCCGGGATCATGACCGGTATTCTGCTGGCCATTGCCCGTATCGCGGGTGAAACGGCACCGCTGCTGTTTACCGCCCTCTCCAACCAGTTCTGGAGCACGGACATGATGCAGCCGATCGCCAACCTGCCGGTGACGATCTTTAAATTTGCGATGAGCCCATTCGCGGAATGGCAGCAGCTGGCCTGGGCCGGGGTGCTGATCATCACCCTTTGCGTACTGTTGCTGAACATTCTGGCGCGCGTCATTTTCGCGAAGAAGAAACACGGTTAATTTTTTACGGCGCGGCAGTTCGCGGCGCCGAATGAGGAAATGAGTCAATGAGTATGGTTGATACTGCCCCGGGTAAGATTCAGGTTCGTGATTTGAACTTCTACTACGGCAAATTCCATGCCCTGAAGAATATCAACCTGGATATCGCGAAGAACCAGGTAACGGCATTCATCGGTCCGTCCGGCTGTGGTAAATCCACGCTGCTGCGCACCTTTAACAAAATGTACTCGCTCTATCCAGAGCAGCGTGCCGAAGGCGAAATCATCCTGGACGGTGAAAACATTCTGACCCAGGCTCAGGATATCGCCCTGCTGCGCGCCAAAGTGGGCATGGTTTTCCAGAAACCGACGCCGTTCCCGATGTCGATATACGACAACATCGCGTTTGGTGTACGCCTGTTTGAAAAGCTCTCCCGTGCCGATATGGACGAGCGCGTGCAGTGGGCGTTGACCAAGGCCGCATTATGGAACGAAACCAAAGATAAGTTGCACCAGAGCGGTTACTCTCTCTCCGGCGGGCAGCAGCAGCGTCTGTGCATTGCGCGTGGAATCGCGATCCGCCCGGAAGTGCTGCTGCTGGATGAGCCGTGTTCAGCGCTGGACCCGATCTCCACCGGTCGTATCGAAGAGCTGATCACCGAGCTGAAGCAGGATTACACCGTGGTTATCGTGACCCACAACATGCAGCAGGCTGCGCGTTGCTCCGACCACACGGCATTTATGTACCTGGGCGAGTTGATTGAGTTCAGTAACACGGACGATCTGTTCACCAAGCCCGCTAAAAAGCAAACAGAAGACTATATCACCGGTCGTTACGGTTGATTCAGGAGCGCGCTATGGACAATCTCAATCTTAATAAACACATTTCCGGCCAGTTCAATGCAGAGCTGGAAAGTATTCGCACTCAGGTCATGACCATGGGTGGCATGGTCGAGCAACAGCTTTCTGATGCGATCACGGCGATGCACAACCAGGACAGCGAACTGGCGAAGCGCGTTATCGAAGGCGATAAAAACGTCAACATGATGGAAGTGGCGATTGACGAAGCGTGTGTGCGCATCATCGCCAAGCGTCAGCCGACGGCGAGCGACCTGCGTCTGGTGATGGCCATCATCAAAACCATCGCCGAGCTGGAACGTATCGGTGACGTTGCGGATAAAATCTGCCGCACCGCGCTGGAGAAATTCTCTCAGCAGCATCAGCCGCTGCTGGTAAGCCTGGAGTCGCTGGGCCGCCACACGGTGCAGATGCTGCACGACGTGCTGGATGCCTTTGCGCGTATGGATCTGGATGAAGCGGTACGTATCTACCGTGAAGACAAGAAAGTCGACCAGGAGTATGAAGGCATTGTGCGCCAGCTGATGACCTACATGATGGAAGATTCACGTACGATCCCAAGCGTACTGACCGCCCTGTTCTGCGCGCGCTCTATCGAGCGTATCGGCGACCGCTGCCAGAACATTTGCGAATACATTTTCTACTTCGTGAAAGGTCAGGACTTCCGTCACGTGGGCGGCGACGAACTGGACAAACTGCTGGCGGGTAAAGATCCGAAAGAGTAATCAGTGGTTAAAATGCCCGGTGGCGCTGCGCTTACCGGGCCTACAAAAACCTATCGTGTAATATTCCACCCGCGCGCCTTCCACAATTCCGGCAACTGCGCCAGATCGGTAAAGGTCGTCACTTTTGGATGATCGATCGGCTTGTTGTGCGGGTCGGCACAGAAATAAAACACTTCCATTCCTGCATCAATGCCCGACTGCGCGCCCGCGGACGAGTCATCCACCAGAATACAGTTCTCTACGTTGACGTTCATTGCGTTTGCCGCATGGAACATCAGCGCAGGATCTGGCTTCCAGCGTTGAATATCGTAGCCGCTGAACAGTTTTTCCGGGAAGTGGTGCAGCATCTCAAGCTTACCCAGCGAGTGCTGCATTTTGCTGACCGGTCCGTTAGACACCACGCAGATCGGTACCGTCATGGCATCCAGCAGCGCGTTTGCGCCAGCAATGACCTCCAGCTCAGAATCGAACAGGCGTGCGACCTCGGCGCGGTACACCGGTTCCAGATCCGTTTTCGCCAGATCCACACCGTGTTCGGCGTTAATGATGTCGATGATCTCGTACAGCTTCACGCCCTTAAAGCGTTTGAACACCTCGTCGAGATTGAGCGTAATACCAAATTCCTGGAACATGGCGACATACGCGCGGGAACAAATGACCTCACTGTCGACCAGCGTACCGTCGCAGTCGAAAAATACCGCTTCAATTCCGGACATGCCTTTCCCTTTTTACAAGTTTAACGTTTACGTACTGCAGTTCAACGAGACGCAATCGTTGCCGTATAAGCAAAATCAATGAAAAAAGTATCTCGTAACCGCCACTATTGTCGCATTTTGGTATAGGATAGCGACGAATTTTCCCTCCTTGTTCGGAAATTGATGATGAGTCAACAACACACAACCCAGACATCGGGTCAGGGTCTGCTTGAGCGCGTGTTTAAACTGCGCGAGCACGGCACAACGGCACGCACCGAAGTGATCGCCGGTTTTACCACCTTCCTGACGATGGTCTATATCGTTTTTGTTAACCCACAAATTCTGGGCGTTGCTGGCATGGATACCAGCGCCGTCTTCGTGACCACCTGCCTGATCGCTGCACTTGGCAGCATTCTGATGGGCGTATTCGCTAACCTGCCGGTTGCGCTGGCTCCGGCGATGGGGCTTAACGCATTCTTTGCGTTCGTGGTAGTTCAGGCGATGGGGCTGCCGTGGCAAGTCGGCATGGGCGCTATCTTCTGGGGTGCGGTTGGTCTGCTGCTGCTGACTATTTTCCGCGTGCGTTACTGGATGATTGCTAACATTCCTGTCAGCCTGCGCGTGGGTATCACCAGCGGTATCGGTCTGTTCATCGGTATGATGGGGCTGAAAAATGCCGGTGTTATCGTCGCTAACCCGGAGACGCTGGTCAGCATCGGTCACCTGACCTCCCATAACGTGCTGCTGGGCGTGCTGGGCTTCTTTATCATCGCGATCCTCGCTTCCCGCAATATTCATGCGGCGGTGCTGGTGTCCATCGTAGTGACCACCCTACTGGGCTGGATGCTGGGTGACGTTCACTATAACGGCATTGTCTCCGCACCACCGAGCGTCTCTACCGTTATTGGTCATGTTGATCTGGCGGGTTCCCTGAATCTGGGCCTGGCGGGGGTGATTTTCTCCTTTATGCTGGTGAACCTGTTTGACTCCTCCGGCACGCTGATCGGCGTGACCGACAAAGCGGGCCTGGCGGATGAGAAAGGTAAATTCCCGCGCATGAAGCAGGCGCTGTTTGTGGACAGCATCTCCTCTGTCAGCGGTGCTTTTATCGGAACCTCTTCTGTTACCGCTTACATTGAGTCCTCTTCCGGTGTCTCCGTAGGGGGCCGTACCGGTCTGACCGCGGTTGTGGTGGGTATTCTGTTCCTGCTGGTGATCTTCCTTTCTCCACTGGCTGGCATGGTTCCACCGTATGCGGCTGCCGGTGCGCTGATTTACGTGGGGGTACTGATGACCTCCAGCCTGTCGCGCGTGAAGTGGGATGATTTAACCGAAGCGGTACCGGCGTTTATTACCGCGGTAATGATGCCGTTCAGTTTCTCTATTACTGAAGGTATCGCGCTGGGCTTTATCTCTTACTGCGTGATGAAGATTGGCACCGGTCGTTTCCGCGACCTCAGCCCGTGCGTCATCATTGTGGCGCTGCTGTTTGTGCTGAAGATTGTGTTTATCGACGCCAAATAAACATGTTTGCACCCTCTCCCGTGGGAGAGGGCTGGGGTGAGGGCATCAGCCCGCACCTCACTTAAGCCTTCACCCTCTTGATATAATCCCCAAACGCCGTCAACTGGCCAGAGAGATGGTCACGCGTGCTCTGATCCACCACTTCACCCGTCTGCGGGTCGACTTTATTCTGAATCACTCCACCCATAAATTCCGGCTTGTTCATGACCATTGCATCCAGGAATACCAGGATCTGACGCAGGTGATACTGGCAGCGCGCACCGCCAATGGCACCCATTGAACTGGTCTGAATCAGCACCGGCTTACCGGAAAGCGGCTGCTCCGGCAGGCGGGATAGCCAGTCAATTGCGTTTTTCAGACCACCCGGAACCGAGTAGTTATACTCTGGCGTCACAATCACCACCCCGTCAGCCTGGCGAATCTGCTCGGCCAGCGCTTCGACGCTCTGCGGAAAGCCTTCTTCCTGCTGCACGTCCGCATCGTAAAGGGGAATGTCACCAATGGACGGCAGGGCGCTAATCTCCATACCCGCCGGAGCCAACTGTGGCAGCGTACGGGCAACCATCCCGTTAAATGAACCTTTGCGCAGGCTTCCCAGTAATGTAACGACTTTCAACGTTTCAGACATGATTACTCCTGTTTCATCATGATGACCCTGAACGGATCAGCTAAGGGTATATGCTTTTTCTGCCGGTAAACTGGTTAATCTCATCAGGCGCGCGGCGGGCTCGTTGGCACGTTCGGGCACATCCGGAAGGCTACTCCATCCCTGTTTACTGTCAAATTCCCAGATTTTCAGCCGTTCAATGGCAGGTGTCACTGCTACAGACCAGATCAGTACGTCCTCAACATCGCTGAGCGCTTCTACCAGCGCGGCTTGCGTGGAGCGCAGGCGTCCGGAGCCCGGCAGGAGTTGCAGCTGACTGGCATCGTCTGACGCGCAGCCACAGAGCTTACGAATGCTCTGACGCAAGGTGATAAGCTGAGCCCGGGCTTCAGTGGGATCGTTCTGGTTGCGCACCCACAGCTGTTCATTGCTGGAGAGCGGGTAATCATCATGCGGGCTGGCGCCGTGAAAACCGCGTGTCGCGCGCTGAAGCTCCATATCCAGCCCGCAATCGCCTTCGGTGGTGAGTGCCACGCCAATAATATTGCCCGTATAGGCAATGGAGAAACGCGGCAGCTCCGGGTCGGCAAAGACCGGACGACCTTCAGGTTGGATGATGATGTCCGGCAGCTCACTGGTGCCGTACAGCATAAACAGCAGTTCAGCAAGAAGCGCCCGGGACGCCAAAAAACGCGACCGACGGTGCTCAGGTAGTTTGAGCGCTTCACTGTGACACGCTGAAGAAATTCTGGCCGATACGAGACGACCTTCTGTCAGTATCCCTCTTGCAAAGTGCGTAGCCATTTTTCGCTCCTTGATAATGGTCGTAGTCGGTTAAACGGTTACATCATTATCGCTTAACTCAACTCCTGTTTTAATCAGTAAATGATAGTAAGAAAAGGCTGAGGACCGAACTTTACATTTTCTTAGGCGAAAATTGGATCGCTGACACCCTATAACGCCTTGATGGTCTCGCGTAGCCAGAGGATTTTCGGATTATGGCTGTTCCGTTTATGCCAGATCTGCGTGAAGGGCTGGAGGACCATAAGTAAAAGGATGCAGAGCATGCTACAGCCAATCAGAATCCCGATCAGCATATTGCGCGCAAACGGCGTCAAGAACGAGACCGCCATACTGACCATCGTGGAATACTGCTCGCGATTAAAACCCATGGTTTCCATCAGCAGCACCGGGGAAACGGTTACATAGGTGAGGATCGCCGCCACGCACAGGGTAGCGTTCAATAACCGACTAATAAAAAACGGTTCAGTAGCTTTCGGCCGGATGGCTCTCTTTGAGTACGGCAATCGACTGGACAAGGGTGATTTCCTGGGGGAAATCACCCTTCAGTAACGGGGGTCACTTACCAATACAGAAGCTCGAGAAGATCCTCCCAAGCAGATCGTCCGACGTAAACTCCCCGGTGATCTCACTCAGATTCTGCTGCGCCAGGCGCAACTCTTCCGCCAGCAATTCCCCCGCCCATGCGCCAATCAGCTGCGCTTTGCCCTGCTCGAGGTGACGTGCCGCCTCTTCCAGCGCCTGCAGGTGGCGACGCCGCGCCAGGAAGCCGCCTTCCATGCTGGTGTCAAAGCCCATGCTCTGCTTGAGATGGTTACGCAGGTCGTCAACGCCCTCGCCGGTGCGGGCCGACAGACGGATAAGTGAGTGACCATTCACATCGCTGATGCCCAGCGTTTCGCCGGTGACGTCTGCTTTGTTACGCACCACGGTGATCGGCAGTTTAGCCGGCAGACGGGCGATAAAGTCCGGCCAGATCTCCGCCGGGTCAACGGCATCGGTCGTGGTGCCATCTACCATAAACAGCACACGGTCGGCCTGCTCAATCTCCTGCCAGGCGCGCTCGATACCAATACGCTCCACTTCGTCGCTGGCATCACGCAGACCCGCAGTGTCGATGATATGCAACGGCATGCCGTCGATGTGAATATGCTCGCGCAGCACGTCGCGGGTGGTCCCGGCGATGTCGGTCACGATCGCCGCCTCACGGCCCGCGAGGGCGTTCAGCAGGCTCGATTTCCCGGCGTTTGGACGACCCGCGATGACCACCTTCATCCCTTCACGCAGCAGGCTCCCCTGGCGCGCTTCGGCGCGAACGGCATCGAGATCGGCCATCACGTCATTGAGCTGGGCTTCAATTTTACCGTCAGAGAGAAAGTCGATTTCTTCATCCGGGAAGTCAATCGCTGCTTCGACGTAGATCCTGAGGTGAGTAAGTGCTTCCACAAGGTGATTTACGCGTGCGGAAAACGCGCCCTGCAACGAGTTCAGGGCGGAGCGGGCCGCCTGTTCAGAGCTGGCGTCGATCAGGTCTGCAATCGCCTCGGCTTGCGCCAGGTCGAGCTTGTCGTTGAGGAAGGCACGTTCGGAGAACTCGCCCGGCTTCGCAATGCGCAGGCCCGGCAGAGTCAGAATACGTTTTAACAGCAGGTCGAGGATGACCGGGCCACCGTGACCCTGCAGCTCCAGCACGTCTTCACCAGTAAAGGAGTTCGGGCCGGGGAACCACAGCGCAATGCCCTGGTCCAGTGGGGTACCGTCGCTGTCTTTAAACGGCAGATAATCAGCGTAGCGCGGCTTTGGCAGTTTACCCAGCACCGCTTCAGCGACCTCGCGCGCCTTCAGGCCGGAGATACGCAAAATGCCTACACCACCGCGTCCCGGTGGGGTTGCCTGGGCGACGATAGTGTCGTTATGGCTCATGGTTGCTCTCGTTCAATACAAATAAAAAAGGCGGTCAATCGACCGCCCTTATTTTAGCGTTAACTTACCGAATCAGGACTTTTTCTTTTCGCGGCTATGCAGGCCACGTTTTTCCAGACCACGGTAAATCAGCTGCTGCTGGATGATGGTCACCAGGTTGCTGACGATATAGTACAGCACCAGACCTGACGGGAACCACAGGAAGAACACGGTGAAGATGACCGGCATAAAGGTCATGATCTTCTGCTGCATCGGGTCGGTCACGGTGGTCGGAGACATCTTCTGGATGAAGAACATCGTCACGCCCATCAGGATCGGCAGGATGTAGTACGGGTCCTGTGCGGACAGGTCATGGATCCACAGCGCGAACGGCGCATGGCGCAGCTCAACGGAACCCATCAGCATGTAGTACAGCGCAAGGAAGATTGGCATCTGAATCAGCAGCGGGAAGCAGCCACCCAGCGGGTTCACTTTCTCTGCTTTATACAGGGCCATCATCTCCTGGCTCTGACGCTGTTTGTCATCGCCCAGACGCTCGCGCATTGCCTGAATCTTCGGCTGCAGCATACGCATCTTCGCCATGGAGGTGTACTGCGCTTTGGTCAGCGGGTACATGATGCCACGTACGATGAAGGTGATAACGATGATGGAGAAGCCCCAGTTACCCAGGAAGCTGTGGATGAACTTCAGCAGCTTGAACAGCGGCTGAGAGATGAACCACAACCAGCCGTAGTCAACGGTCAGATCCAGGTGCGGTGCAACAGCAGCCATTTTGTCCTGGATTTCCGGGCCGACCCACAGGGTGCTTGCCAGCTTACCGGTTTGACCCGGCTGAACCAGAACCGGCTGAGATTTGTAGCCGATAGCCGCAATACCGTTGCCCAGATTCGCGGTGTAGAAGTTATTGGTACCGTCGTTATTTGGGATCCATGCCGTTGCGAAATACTGCTGCAACATTGCCACCCAACCGCCTTTGGAGCTGACGTTCAGGTTTTCGTTATCGGCAATGGTGTCGAATTTGTATTTCTCATACTTCGCGTCAGGCGTGGAGTATGCCGCGCCACGGAAGGTATGCAGCGCAAAGTTGCTGCTTCCGGTGTCACGGTGAGACGGCAGATTGATGGACTGCTTCAGCTGACCAAAGGTCGATACTTCAAGCGGTTTCGCACCGGCGTTCTGTACGCTGTAGCCCACGTTCACTGCATATTCACCGCGTTTCAGGGTGAAGGTTTTAGTGAAGGTGTTGCCTGCCGCGTCGGTGTAGGTCATCGGAATAACGAGTTCGTTCTGGCCATCAGCCAGTACAAAGGTGTCGTTTTCGACGTTGTACAGTGGACGCGCACCGTTAGCCGGGTTATCCGGGCCATCACGACCGGTCAGGCCGCTCTGCGCCTGGTAGATAAACTCTGGCGTGGTTTCCAGTAACTGGAACGGCTCGGTAGACTTCAGCTCTTTCGGGTAGGTCAACAGCAGCGCCTGCTCAACATCACCACCACGGGTGTTGATAGTCAGCTCAAGCACATCGGTCTTAACCGTAATCTGTTTCCCCTGGCCACTGGCCGGTACGCCCTGGTCGGCGGCACTCCCCTGGCTGCTCGTTGTCTGCGTGGTCTGCTGCTGGGGTTGAGGATTTTTATCCTGCTCCCATGCCTGCCAGATCATGAAAGACACGAACAACAAAGCGATGATAAGAAGATTGCGTTGCGAATCCATCGTTAGTGTTCTCTGGTATCAAAGGGTCCTGGGGGGACGGGGTCGTCTCCACCTGGGTGTAAAGGGTGGCATTTTAATACGCGTTTCACCGTCAACCAACTGCCTTTTATCACTCCAAACCTGCGCAATGCCTCAATTCCGTAGCTTGAGCATGTTGGCGTGAAACGGCAGTGTGGCCCGAGTAGCGGACTAATCAGGCGTTGATAGACCCGAATGAGGGCTATCAGGACCCGCGAGCCAGGCGACAGTGGCGGCGCCATAATTTTTCCAACGCTTCCGAGAGAGCACGGTTATCGAGGTCGGCAACCCCTTTTTTCGCCACCACCACGAAATCCATAGAAGGCAGTTCGTGCTGACGTAAACGGAAGCTTTCACGCGTCAGACGTTTAATCCGGTTGCGTTCATGCGCACGCTTAACGTTTTTCTTGGCGACAGTAAGACCGATGCGGGGATGCCCCAGCGAATTTTGGCGGCCGAGGATGGTGATTTGCGGCGTGCCAGCCCGTAGTGGCTGCTGGAAGACGAAAGTGAAATGAGCGGGAGTTAACAAACGTAACTCCCTGGGAAATGCTAGCTTAACCACTCAGGGGTTAGCTTTATTACTTGGAAACGGTCAGACGAGCGCGGCCTTTAGCACGACGACGTGCCAGAACCTGACGACCATTTTTAGTAGCCATACGAGCACGGAAGCCGTGAGAACGGTTGCGCTTCAGTACAGACGGTTGAAAAGTGCGTTTCATGGCGATTTCTACCTAAACTTGAATAAATTCACTGACTTTTGCGTATACCCGAACGAGATTCGAACGACTAACGCCTCAGCGTGGGTGATTAAAGAGGCCGGATTGTAATAATTGTACACTCCGGAGTCAATTCTCTTTCCTTATTTCCCGCGTATTTCCGCACGATTTCGCGTGGAAAATGAGCAACGGACGACGCAGGAAGAAGAGCATCACGTGCCGGGTCGAGGATTATACGGTCTCATCAACAAAGCGCAAGGATCGTCCTGGATCTTCGTTAGATCATTTAAGCAAAAAATTGTCTGTTCTCATTAAATTTTCCAATATGCGGGCTAAATCGTGGGGCACTCCCGCCAGGATCGTTTACACTTACCCGGTTTCGGATCTTCCTGTGGATAAATCGGTAAGAATCTGTGAGAAACAGAAGATCTCTGGCTCAGTTTAGGCTATGATCCGCGGTCCCGATCGGGATCCAGCGATCCTGGCCGGGCATAAACACAATATCGTTCAGGTTGTTTCAACGATGGCGTGTATAACCGCAGATAGCGGTTCGCACATCCCCCTCATTGGGTCATGTCGATGTGCGCCAACAATCATGAATATTCAATAGTTTTCTTTTATTGTTCGAGTGGAGTCCGCCGTGTCACTTTCGCTTTGGCAGCAGTGTCTTGCCCGATTGCAGGATGAGTTACCAGCCACAGAATTCAGTATGTGGATCCGCCCGTTGCAGGCGGAACTGAGCGATAACACGCTGGCTTTGTATGCGCCAAACCGTTTTGTGCTCGATTGGGTAAGGGACAAGTACCTTAATAACATCAACGGACTGCTGAATGATTTCTGCGGGTCAGATGCCCCGCAGCTGCGCTTTGAAGTGGGCACAAAGCCGGTCACCCAGACGGTGCGCGAAACCGTAAACGTGGCAGCGCCTGCTCAGGCGGCACCCGCTCCGGCTCCTCGCGTTGCTCCTGCTGCACGTCCGGGTTGGGATAATGTGCCTGCCCCGGCAGAACCGACCTACCGCTCTAACGTTAACGTCAAACACACCTTCGATAACTTCGTGGAAGGTAAATCGAACCAGCTGGCACGCGCGGCGGCTCGCCAGGTGGCAGACAACCCCGGTGGAGCCTATAACCCGCTGTTCCTCTATGGCGGCACGGGTCTGGGTAAAACGCACCTTCTGCACGCGGTGGGTAACGGCATTATGGCGCGCAAGCCAAATGCGAAAGTGGTGTATATGCACTCCGAGCGCTTCGTTCAGGACATGGTAAAGGCCCTGCAAAACAATGCGATCGAAGAGTTTAAACGCTATTATCGTTCTGTTGATGCGCTGCTGATCGATGACATTCAGTTCTTTGCGAATAAAGAACGATCGCAGGAGGAGTTTTTCCACACCTTCAATGCGCTGCTGGAAGGTAACCAGCAGATCATTTTGACCTCGGATCGTTATCCAAAAGAGATCAACGGTGTGGAAGATCGTCTGAAATCCCGCTTCGGCTGGGGCCTGACCGTGGCGATCGAGCCGCCGGAACTGGAAACCCGCGTCGCGATCCTGATGAAAAAAGCCGATGAGAACGACATTCGCCTGCCGGGTGAAGTGGCGTTCTTTATTGCCAAGCGTCTGCGTTCCAACGTTCGTGAGCTGGAAGGGGCGCTGAACCGCGTCATCGCCAATGCCAACTTTACCGGCCGCGCGATCACCATCGATTTTGTGCGTGAAGCGCTGCGCGATCTGCTGGCACTGCAGGAAAAACTGGTCACTATCGACAACATTCAGAAGACGGTGGCCGAGTACTACAAAATCAAAGTGGCAGATTTACTGTCTAAACGTCGTTCCCGCTCGGTGGCGCGCCCGCGTCAGATGGCGATGGCGCTGGCAAAGGAGTTAACCAACCACAGTCTGCCGGAGATCGGCGATGCGTTTGGTGGCCGTGACCATACGACCGTGCTGCACGCTTGTCGCAAGATTGAGCAGTTACGCGAAGAAAGCCACGACATAAAAGAAGATTTTTCCAATTTAATCAGAACATTATCATCGTGACGCTATGAAATTTACCGTTGAACGTGAACATTTATTAAAACCGCTGCAACAGGTGAGTGGCCCATTAGGTGGCCGCCCAACGCTGCCTATTCTCGGAAACCTGCTGCTTCAGGTCGCGGACGGTACGCTGTCGCTGACCGGCACAGACCTGGAAATGGAAATGATCGCGCGCGTTACGCTGACTCAGCCGCATGACGCAGGCGCGACCACGGTTCCGGCACGTAAATTCTTTGATATCTGCCGCGGACTGCCGGAAGGCGCAGAGATCGCGGTGCAGCTGGAAGGCGACCGCATGCTGGTGCGCTCTGGCCGCAGCCGTTTCTCCCTCTCCACGCTGCCTGCTGCGGACTTCCCGAACCTGGACGACTGGCAAAGTGAAGTCGAATTCACCCTGCCGCAGGCGACGATGAAGCGTCTGATTGAAGCCACGCAGTTCTCTATGGCGCACCAGGACGTTCGTTACTATTTAAACGGCATGCTGTTCGAAACCGAAGGGGAAGAGCTGCGTACCGTGGCCACCGACGGCCACCGTCTGGCGGTCTGTTCCATGCCAATTGGCGACTCACTACCTAACCATTCGGTGATCGTGCCGCGTAAAGGCGTAATTGAGCTGATGCGTATGCTCGACGGTGGCGACACGCCGTTGCGCGTGCAGATCGGCAGCAACAACATCCGCGCTCACGTGGGCGATTTCGTCTTCACATCCAAGCTGGTTGACGGTCGTTTCCCGGATTATCGCCGCGTATTGCCGAAGAACCCGGACAAAACGCTGGAAGCGGGTTGCGATAGCCTCAAGCAGGCGTTTGCCCGCGCGGCCATTCTCTCGAACGAGAAATTCCGCGGTGTGCGCCTGTACGTAAGTGAAAACCAGATCAAAATCACCGCCAATAACCCGGAGCAGGAAGAGGCAGAAGAGATTCTGGACGTCACCTACGCCGGGGCTGAGATGGAAATCGGGTTTAACGTCAGCTACGTGCTGGACGTGCTGAATGCACTGAAATGCGAGAACGTTCGCATTCTGCTGACTGACTCCGTTTCGAGCGTACAGATTGAAGATGCCGCATCACAGTCGGCTGCGTATGTTGTTATGCCAATGAGACTGTAATGTCGCTCACCCGTCTGTTGATCCGCGACTTTCGCAATATCGAAAGCGCGGATCTCGCTTTATCCCCTGGCTTTAACTTCCTGGTTGGCGCAAACGGCAGCGGCAAAACCAGCGTGCTTGAAGCCATCTATACGCTCGGCCATGGCCGGGCGTTTCGCAGTTTGCAGATTGGTCGCGTGATTCGCCACGAACAGGAATCCTTTGTCCTGCACGGGCGTTTGCAGGGTGAGGAGCGGGAAACCGCCATTGGCCTGACCAAAGACAAGCAGGGCGACAGCAAGGTGCGCATCGACGGTACCGACGGCCACAAAGTGGCGGAGCTGGCGCTGCTGATGCCGATGCAGCTGATCACGCCGGAGGGGTTTACTTTACTCAACGGCGGCCCCAAATACAGAAGAGCGTTCCTCGACTGGGGATGCTTTCACAACGAAGCCGGTTTCTTTAACGCCTGGAGCAACCTGAAGCGTCTGCTTAAGCAGCGTAACGCCGCATTGCGCCAGGTCACGCGCTACGCCCAGCTGCGCCCGTGGGACATGGAATTAATTCCTCTTGCGGAACAAATCAGCCGCTGGCGTGCCGAATACAGCGCAGGCATCGCCGAAGATATGGCCGACACCTGCAAACAGTTTTTACCTGAATTTTCTCTCACCTTCTCCTTCCAGCGTGGCTGGGAAAAAGAGACGGATTATGCCGAGGTGCTGGAGAGAAACTTCGAGCGCGACCGTATGTTGACCTACACCGCGCACGGCCCGCACAAGGCGGATTTCCGCATTCGTGCTGACGGTGCGCCGGTAGAAGACACCCTGTCGCGCGGGCAGCTCAAGCTCCTGATGTGCGCGCTGCGCCTGGCGCAGGGGGAGTTCCTCACCCGCGAAAGCGGGCGACGCTGCCTGTACCTGATAGATGATTTTGCCTCGGAACTTGACGACGCGCGGCGCGGGCTGCTTGCCAGCCGCCTGAAAGCCACGCAGTCGCAGGTTTTCGTCAGCGCCATTAGCGCTGAACACGTTATGGACATGTCGGACGAAAATTCGAAGATGTTTACCGTGGAAAAGGGTAAAATAACGGATTAACCCAAGTTGAAATGAGCGAGAAACGTTGATGTCGAATTCTTATGACTCCTCCAGTATCAAAGTCCTGAAAGGGCTGGATGCGGTGCGTAAGCGCCCGGGTATGTATATCGGCGATACGGATGACGGCACCGGTCTGCACCACATGGTATTCGAGGTGGTAGATAACGCTATCGACGAAGCGCTCGCGGGTCACTGTAAAGACATTATCGTCACCATCCACGCCGATAACTCTGTTTCCGTACAGGATGACGGCCGTGGTATCCCGACCGGTATCCATCCGGAAGAGGGCGTGTCTGCTGCAGAAGTGATCATGACCGTTCTGCACGCAGGCGGTAAATTTGACGATAACTCCTATAAAGTCTCCGGCGGCCTGCACGGCGTAGGTGTTTCCGTGGTAAACGCCCTGTCGCAGAAACTGGAACTGGTTATCCAGCGCGAAGGCAAAATTCACCGCCAGATCTATCAGCACGGCGTGCCTGAAGCGCCGCTGGCCGTGACCGGCGATACCGAAAAAACCGGTACCATGGTGCGTTTCTGGCCGAGCCTCGAAACCTTCACCAACGTCACCGAATTCGAGTACGACATCCTGGCAAAACGCCTGCGTGAACTGTCGTTCCTGAACTCCGGCGTCTCAATTCGTCTGCGTGACAAACGCGACAACAAAGAAGACCACTTCCACTATGAAGGTGGTATCAAAGCGTTCGTTGAATACCTGAACAAGAACAAAACGCCAATTCACCCAAATATCTTCTATTTCTCTACTGAAAAGGACGGTATCGGCGTGGAAGTGGCTCTGCAGTGGAACGACGGTTTCCAGGAAAACATCTACTGCTTCACCAACAACATTCCACAGCGTGACGGTGGTACGCACCTTGCGGGCTTCCGTGCGGCGATGACCCGTACCCTGAACGCCTACATGGACAAAGAAGGCTACAGCAAAAAAGCGAAAGTCAGCGCCACCGGTGATGACGCCCGTGAAGGCCTGATTGCTGTTGTCTCCGTGAAAGTGCCGGATCCGAAGTTCTCCTCACAGACCAAAGACAAGCTGGTCTCCTCTGAGGTGAAATCGGCGGTTGAACAGCAGATGAACGAACTGCTGAGCGACTACCTGCAGGAAAACCCGAACGACGCGAAAATTGTTGTCGGTAAAATTATCGATGCAGCGCGTGCCCGTGAAGCGGCGCGTAAAGCCCGTGAAATGACCCGCCGTAAAGGCGCGCTGGACTTAGCGGGTCTGCCGGGCAAACTGGCTGACTGCCAGGAACGCGACCCGGCGCTGTCCGAACTGTACCTTGTGGAAGGGGACTCCGCGGGCGGTTCTGCGAAGCAGGGCCGTAACCGTAAGAACCAGGCCATCCTGCCGTTGAAAGGTAAAATCCTCAACGTTGAGAAAGCGCGTTTCGACAAAATGCTCTCTTCTCAGGAAGTGGCGACGCTGATCACCGCGCTGGGCTGCGGCATTGGTCGTGACGAATACAACCCGGACAAGCTGCGCTATCACAGCATCATCATCATGACCGATGCGGACGTCGACGGCTCGCACATCCGTACGCTGCTGTTGACCTTCTTCTACCGTCAGATGCCGGAAATCGTTGAACGCGGCCACGTCTACATTGCACAGCCGCCGCTGTACAAAGTGAAGAAAGGCAAACAGGAACAGTACATCAAAGATGACGACGCGATGGATCAGTACCAAATCGCGATCGCACTTGATGGTGCGACCCTGCATGCGAACTCCAGCGCTCCGGCACTGGCAGGTGAGCCGCTGGAGCGTCTGGTGTCTGAGTTCAACGCCACGCAGAAAATGATTGGTCGTATGGAGCGTCGCTATCCAAAAGCGCTGCTGAAGGAGCTGATCTATCAGCCAACCCTGACTGAAGCCGATCTGAGCAACGAGCAGGCGGTGACCCGCTGGGTGAACGCGCTGGTGAGCGAGCTGAACGAGAAAGAGCAGCACGGTAGCCAGTGGAAGTTCGACGTTCAGCAGAACGCGGCGCAGCAGTTTGAGCCGATTATTCGCGTGCGTACCCACGGCGTCGATACCGATTACCCGCTGGAGCACGAGTTTGTGACCGGCCCGGAATACCGTCGTATCTGCACTCTTGGCGAGAAGCTGCGTGGTCTGATTGAAGACGATGCGTTCATCGAACGTGGCGAACGTCGCCAGCCGGTGGCCAGCTTCGAACAGGCGCTGGAATGGCTGGTGAAAGAGTCCCGTCGCGGCCTCTCAATCCAGCGTTATAAAGGTCTGGGCGAAATGAACCCGGATCAGCTGTGGGAAACCACCATGGATCCGGAAAGCCGTCGCATGCTGCGCGTTACCGTTAAAGACGCGATTGCTGCCGACCAGTTGTTCACGACCCTGATGGGCGATGCGGTTGAACCTCGTCGTGCCTTCATCGAAGAGAATGCGCTGAAAGCGGCGAATATCGATATTTAATCGTTGTTATACAGCACGACTCAGGCCGCGCATTTAGCGCGGCTTTTTTTTTGGCTCAGGCATATCCAGCGACAGCACTGACGGTAAACGGCTGGCAAGCGTATCGATGGCAATTCTGACTCTGAGTGGCAGATGCGGCGTCTGTTGCCAGACTGCATGAACGTCGAAGCGTACGTCCGGCGCCTGCTTTAAAAGCGGGATGAGTTTCCCCTGCTGTATTTCTCTGCGGGCCATCCAGCAGGGCAACCATGCAATGCCGTATCCTGCCAGCGCTGCGTCGCAAATCGCCTGTAAATCATCCATATTGAGGGATGAGCGGGGAGTAAAGGTGTGCGATCTCCCTTCGTTATCCATCAGCTGCCAGGGTAACACTCTGCCTGCCCGCAGATAGTTAATGGCAGTATGGTGGGGTAAATCAGCAACGGTGTCTGGCTGACCGCTTTTTTGCAGATATTCTGGCGCAGCACAGAGCACCATGCGGTGTTCTCCCAGCCTTCTGGCGACCAGAACGCTACTGTCCTGCAGCGTGCCGTTGCGCACCGCCATATCAAACCCTTCCTCTACGAGATCCACCACGCGGTCGCTGAATGACATTTCCAGTTCAAGACCGGGATGTTCCTGCGCCAGTTCTATCAGCAGTGGCGCGACGCACTGGCGACCAAACAGCACCGGCATGGCCACACGCAGGCGGCCGCTGATCTGCTGCTTCCCCGTTTCCAGCAGCGATTCCGCGCCCCTAATCTCATCCAGCGCGCGCAGGCAGCGCTCGTAAAAAAGCGCCCCGTTATCGGTCAGGCTTTGGCTGCGGGTGGTGCGGTGAAACAGTCGGACCCCCAGCCGCTCTTCCAGGCGAGCGATGCTTTTCCCCACCGCGGAGCGCGACAAATGCAGGCGGATCGCGACCTGCGCAAAACTGCCCGCCTCCACGGCGGCCACGAAAACGGGAATATCCTTCAGCGTACTGGTCATGGATTGTTTACATTATGGCGTCAATAGTGGGAAAAGTTATCGCCACTGGCAACAAAGAGTCAACGGTAGACTGTCGATACTGAAGCTTATTTAACGGCAGGAGAAAAACGATGGCAGAGACAATGCAACGCTGGTCAATGAACGCTCTCGGACGGGAGAATCTTAAACTCACCCAGGAACCTGTTCCGAAGCCAGGTCCAGGCGAAGTGCGCGTGCGGGTGAATGCCGTTGCGCTCAACTATCGCGATAAAATGGTTATTGAAGGCATGATGCCGATCCCGCTTTCCTTCCCGTTCACACCGGCGTCTGACATGGCCGGCGTGGTGGACAGCATCGGTGAAGGCGTGACGCGTTTTCAACCCGGCGCTCGCGTCATCTCGACGTTCTTCCCGGAGTGGATCGACGGCAGGCCGCAGGCGGATGCCCGTCATTTGCCCTATAAAACGAGCGGAGGGTACTTCCCGGGGATGCTGGCTGAGTACGTGATCGTGAATGAAAACGGGCTGGTGGCCGCTCCGGAAACCCTGGATGACGTTGAGGCCAGCACATTACCTTGTGCAGGGCTAACCGCCTGGTTTGCGCTGGTGGAGCGCGGGAACTTGCGAGCCGGACAATCGGTGCTGGTACAAGGCACCGGCGGGGTGGCGATTTTCGCACTGCAAATTGCAAAAGCACTCGGTGCAGAGGTTTACGTGACCTCGGGGAGTGATGAAAAGCTGGCGCGGGCCAAAAAACTGGGAGCCGATCGGGGTATCAACCGGCTGAAAGGCGACTGGGCTGAAGCGCTTTTAACGCTGACTCAGGATCGCGGCATTGACCACATTATTGAAACCGTGGGGGGAGAAAACTTGCAGCACTCCCTGCGTGCCGTTGCCGTTCATGGACGCATCTCGGTGATTGGCGTGCTGGCCGGGAGCGAGATTACGCTATCAGCGGGTGAGTTGTTGCTGAAATCCCCGGTTATTCAGGGGATTGGTGTCGGGCATCGCCGTGCGCTGGAAGAGTTTGTCCGCGCCGTGGAGGTGACAGGGCTGAAACCGGTCATTGAGCAGCGCTACCGTTTTGACCAGCTGGAGCAGGCGCTGGAACACCTCGATCGCGGCGCGTTTGGTAAAATCGTCCTCACCCGCGAGTGAGTCAACGTTCCCCGGGATTGCGGAAAAAGGGGTTTTCTGTTGCGCAATGTAGCTCTATTTTTGTGTGCTTAATCGCGTTAGCATGAGGTAGCACTCATTTATCCCGGGGACCTCATGGCTATCAAACTCATTGCAATCGATATGGACGGCACGTTGCTGCTGCCAGACCACACTATCTCTCCAGCCGTTAAAAACGCAATCGCCGCGGCGCGCGCAAAGGGCGTGAATGTGGTACTGACCACCGGGCGTCCGTATGCGGGCGTGCACAGCTACCTCAAAGAGCTACACATGAATCAGCCGGGCGATTACTGCATCACCTATAACGGCGCGCTGGTGCAGAAAGCGGCGGACGGCAGCACGGTTGCGCAAACCGCGCTGAATTACGATGACTATCTGTTCCTGGAAAAACTGTCCCGTGAAGTCGGGTCTCACTTCCACGCGCTCGATCGTACAACGCTCTACACCGCTAACCGCGACATCAGCTATTACACCGTGCACGAATCATATGTCGCCACCATTCCGCTGGTGTTCTGTGAAGCAGAAAAAATGGATCCGAACACTCAGTTCCTGAAAGTGATGATGATCGATGAGCCTGAGGTCCTCGATAAAGCCATTGCGCGCATCCCGGCGGAGGTCAAAGAGAAATACACCGTGCTGAAAAGCGCGCCGTACTTCCTCGAAATCCTCGATAAACGCGTCAATAAGGGCACCGGCGTGAAGTCGCTTGCCGACGCGCTGGGCATTAAGCCTGAAGAGATCATGGCCCTGGGCGATCAGGAAAACGACATCGCAATGATTGAATACGCGGGTATGGGCGTGGCGATGGAAAACGCCATCCCGTCAGTGAAAGAAGTGGCGAACTTCGTCACCAAATCTAACCTGGAAGACGGCGTGGCTTACGCGATTGAGAAATTTGTCCTCTCCTAACAGTCGCCCTTAATCATCAGCCTCGGTTATCAACCGGGGCTTTTTTTGGCCCTGAGTTTATTGGATTGTTCTTTTTGTGATCTGGATTGTAGTACAACATTAATTGATTGTACTACATTGTCACCACAGCAAAGGCGAAAGGCCTCACGTTTGTACTGCAAAAGTGAGGCGAAATTCAGCGGTCGCGGTAAAGTAGTGATGGACTTACAGAGCACAAGGACTCTCCATGACTCTCAATAAAACCGATCGCATTGTCATCACGCTGGGTACACAGATTGTGGGTGGCAAATATGTTCCCGGCTCGCCGCTGCCGGCAGAGGCAGAACTGTGTGAGGAGTTTGAAACCTCCCGCAACATCATCCGGGAAGTGTTCCGTTCGCTGATGGCGAAGCGGCTGATTGAAATGAAACGCTATCGCGGCGCGTTTGTTGCCCCGCGCAACCAGTGGAACTACCTCGATACTGATGTTCTGCAGTGGGTACTGGAAAACGATTACGACCCGCGGCTGATTGGCGCCATGAGCGAGGTACGAAACCTGGTAGAACCGGCTATCGCCCGCTGGGCGGCAGAGCGCGCCACCTCAGGTGACCTGGCGCAGATTGAGTCGGCGCTGAACGACATGATCGCCAATAACCAGAACCGTGAGGCATTTAACGAGGCGGATATTCGCTACCACGAGGCGGTACTGCAGTCGGTGCATAACCCGGTCTTACAGCAGCTTAGCGTGGCGATCAGCTCGCTACAGCGAGCAGTATTTGAACGTACCTGGATGGGTGATGAGGCCAATATGCCAAAAACGCTCCAGGAACATAAAGCGCTGTTCGATGCGATACGGCATCAGGACGGCGATGCGGCAGAGCAGGCGGCGCTCACCATGATTGCCAGCTCAACACGAAGGCTGAAGGAAATCACATGACATCACGCTACATCGCAATTGACTGGGGATCGACCAATCTGCGCGCCTGGCTGTACCAGGGCGAGCAGTGCCTGGAGAGCAGGCAATCAGAAGCAGGCGTGACGCGTCTGAACGGAAAATCCCCCGAGGCGGTGTTAGCAGAGGTCACACAAAACTGGCGCGACAGCGCCACGCCCGTGGTGATGGCGGGGATGGTGGGCAGCAACGTGGGCTGGAAAATCGCGCCTTATCTGCCTGTTCCTGTCTCTTTCTCCGCCATTGGCAAGCAGTTAACGTCCGTTGGCGACAATATCTTGATTGTTCCCGGTTTGTGCGTCTCGCGCGACGATAACCATAACGTGATGCGCGGTGAAGAGACACAGCTGCTCGGTGCGCGCACGCTTTCTCCTTCTTCTGTCTACGTCATGCCCGGCACGCACTGCAAGTGGGTCCAGGCAGATGCAGAGCATATCCACGATTTTCGCACCGTAATGACCGGCGAATTGCACCATTTGCTGCTTAATCATTCGCTGTTGGGGGCCGGTTTACCGGAGCAGGTTCCGTCGCCGGAGGCGTTTGCTGCTGGCCTTGCTCGTGGGATCGCTTTTCCTGATGTTTTGCCGCAACTTTTTGAGGTTCGCGCCTCGCACGTGCTGGGAAATCTCCCGCGCGAGCAGGTCAGCGAGTTTCTTTCTGGCCTGCTGATTGGCGCAGAAGTCGCCAGCATGCGTGAGTTCGTCGGGTGCGAGCAGGCTGTCACGATTGTCGCTGGTGCAGCGCTGACGTCGCGCTACGAGCAGGCGTTTCGCGCGATTGGCCGTGAAGTATCAACGGTATCCGGCGACACGGCATTTCAGGCAGGAATAAGGAGCATCGCTCATGCAGTGGCAAACTAGTCTTCCCCTTATCGCAATCTTGCGCGGCATTACCCCCGACGAGGCGCTGGCGCACGTCGGTGCCGTGATCGACGCCGGATTCGACGCGGTGGAAATCCCGCTCAACTCCCCCGAATGGGAAAAAAGTATTCCGACAGTGGTAGAGGCCTTTGGTGATAAAGCGCTGATTGGCGCAGGAACCGTCTTGCAGCCGGAGCAGGTGGAGAGGCTGGCAAAGATGGGCTGCAAGCTCATCGTCACCCCCAACATCAACCCCGAGGTGATCCGCCGCGCGGTGAGCCATGGAATGACCGTGTGTCCAGGATGCGCGACGGCAACCGAAGCCTTTACCGCCCTCGAGGCGGGTGCGCAGTCGCTCAAAATTTTCCCCTCTTCGGCCTTTGGTCCTGACTATATCAAAGCACTGAAAGCGGTCTTGCCCGCCAGCGTGCCGGTCTTTGCCGTGGGCGGCGTGACGCCAGAAAACCTGGCGCAGTGGATTAACGCCGGTTGTGTGGGCGCGGGGCTGGGCAGCGATCTCTATCGCGCCGGACAGTCCGTTGAGCGTACCGCGCAGCAGGCGGCAGCATTTGTGAAAGCGTATCGAGAGGCAGTGCAATGAAAATAACCAAACTCACCACGTACCGTTTACCCCCGCGCTGGATGTTCCTGAAAATCGAAACCGATGAAGGCGTGGTTGGCTGGGGTGAACCGGTGATAGAAGGGCGCGCACGCACCGTGGAGGCCGCGGTGCATGAACTGGGGGAATACCTGATTGGTCAGGATCCGGCACGCATTAACGACCTGTGGCAGGTGATGTACCGGGCGGGCTTTTATCGCGGTGGCCCAATCCTGATGAGCGCCATCGCCGGTATTGACCAGGCGCTGTGGGATATCAAAGGCAAAGTGCTGAATGCCCCGGTCTGGCAGCTGATGGGAGGCCTGGTACGCGACAAAATCAAAGCCTACAGCTGGGTGGGTGGCGACCGCCCTGCGGAAGTGATCGACGGCATTACGCAGCTGCGCAATATCGGCTTCGATACTTTTAAGCTTAACGGCTGTGAAGAGATGGGCGTGATTGACAACTCGCGCGCGGTGGACCGGGCGGTGAATACCGTGGCGCAAATCCGTGAAGCTTTCGGTAACGAGATTGAGTTTGGTCTGGACTTCCACGGACGCGTCAGTGCGCCAATGGCCAAAGTGCTGATTAAAGAGCTGGAGCCCTATCGTCCGCTGTTTATTGAAGAGCCCGTCCTGGCCGAGCAGGCGGAGTACTATCCGAAACTGGCTGAACAGACCCATATTCCTATCGCCGCAGGTGAGCGTATGTTCTCGCGCTTCGAGTTCAAACGCGTGCTGGAGGCAGGCGGTATTGCGATCCTGCAACCGGATCTCTCCCATGCGGGCGGTATCACCGAATGCTACAAAATTGCCGGGATGGCAGAAGCCTACGATGTGGCGCTGGCGCCGCACTGTCCACTAGGGCCCGTTGCGCTGGCGGCCTGCCTGCACGTGGATTTTGTCTCCCGCAATGCCGTGTTCCAGGAACAGAGCATGGGTATTCACTATAACAAGGGCGCGGAATTGCTCGACTTTGTGAAAAACAAAGAAGACTTCAGCATGGAAGGCGGTTTCTTCAAACCATTAATGAAGCCGGGCCTTGGCGTGGACATTGACGAAGCCAAAGTCATTGAGCTCAGTAAAAATGCGCCGGACTGGCGTAACCCGCTGTGGCGTCATGAAGATGGCTCCGTAGCCGAGTGGTAAATCGCCGGATGGCGCTACGCTTATCCGGCCTACTCTCTCGTAGGCCCGGTAAGCGAAGCGCCACCGGGCAATAAAAACGTACATACAAAAATATAACCCTCTGTAAATTACAGGGCATGGTGAGCGGCTTCGCTATGCCCAAAATCTGGAGACAGATTGCGATGGATATTCCAGTTACTGCTACAAAGACCGGGCGTCGCCGCTACCTGACGCTAATCATGATCTTTATTACCGTGGTCATTTGCTATGTTGACCGCGCCAACCTTGCCGTGGCCTCGGCCCATATTCAGGAAGAGTTTGGGATCACCAAGGCGGAAATGGGCTACGTCTTCTCGGCGTTTGCCTGGCTCTATACGCTCTGCCAAATCCCCGGCGGCTGGTTCCTCGACCGAGTGGGGTCGCGTCTGACCTACTTCATCGCCATTTTAGGCTGGTCCGTGGCGACCCTGTTCCAGGGCTTCGCGACCGGGCTGATGTCGCTGATTGGCCTGCGTGCTATCACCGGCGTTTTCGAGGCACCCGCGTTCCCCACCAACAACCGTATGGTCACCAGTTGGTTCCCGGAGCATGAACGTGCCTCTGCGGTGGGCTTTTACACCTCCGGGCAGTTTGTCGGCCTGG
Source organism: Enterobacter sp. Lyrl_3 (assembly GCF_051948675.1). NCBI lineage: Bacteria > Pseudomonadati > Pseudomonadota > Gammaproteobacteria > Enterobacterales > Enterobacteriaceae > Enterobacter > Enterobacter sp. Lyrl_3. Next base: position 3,762 of record NZ_JAYJLI010000019.1, on the reverse strand, counting down.
CATTCCTGACCCCGCTGTTAATCTGGATCCAGGAGCTGCTAAGCTGGCACTGGGTGTTTATCGTCACTGGTGGGATCGGCATTATCTGGTCCCTGATCTGGTTCAAGGTCTATCAACCGCCGCGTCTGACAAAAAATATCACCAAAGCGGAGCTGGACTACATCCGCGACGGTGGCGGCCTGGTAGACGGCGATGCGCCAGTGAAAAAAGAGGCGCGTCAGCCGCTGACCCGCGCGGACTGGAAGCTGGTCTTCCATCGTAAGCTGGTGGGGGTTTATCTCGGTCAGTTTGCTGTTACGTCGACGTTGTGGTTCTTCCTGACCTGGTTCCCAAATTACCTCACCCAGGAAAAGGGGATTACCGCGCTGAAGGCGGGCTTTATGACCACCGTGCCGTTCCTTGCCGCATTCTTTGGCGTGCTGCTCTCGGGCTGGCTGGCGGATAAGCTGGTCAAAAAAGGCGTCTCATTAGGTGTTGCGCGTAAAACGCCGATTATCTGCGGGCTGTTGATCTCAACCTGCATCATGGGCGCCAACTACACCAACGATCCGGTGTGGATTATGACCCTGATGGCGCTTGCGTTCTTCGGCAACGGTTTTGCCTCTATCACCTGGTCGCTGGTGTCGTCTCTGGCGCCGATGCGTCTGATTGGCCTGACCGGTGGTGTGTTCAACTTCGTCGGTGGACTCGGCGGGATCACTGTGCCGCTGGTCATCGGCTACCTGGCGCAGGACTACGGCTTTGGCCCGGCCCTGGTCTACATCTCCGCCGTGGCGTTGATTGGCGCGCTCTCCTACATCCTGCTGGTCGGCGACGTGAAACGAGTAGGCTAATCCCTTCGGATGTTTTACCCTGATGCGATAACTGCGCATCAGGGTATCCCATGAAACAAATCACCTTTGCTTCCCGCAACCACCAGCTCACCAATATCAATACCTGGACACCGGACAGCCAGTGGCTGGTCTACGATGTGCGCCCGTCCGGGGCATCGTTCACCGGCGAAACCATAGAGCGGGTAAACGTCAGTACGGGCGAGGTTGAGGTGATTTATCGTGCCACGCACGGCGCGCATGTCGGGGTGGTGACCGTTCATCCTGCACAAGACAAATACGTCTTTATCCACGGCCCGAAAAACCCGGATGCAGACTGGCAATACGATTTTCACCATCGCCAGGGCGTGATTGTCCATAACGGCCAGGCGAGCAACCTCGATGCCATGGATATCACCGCGCCCTATACCGCAGGCGCACTCCGTGGCGGCAGCCATGTACACGTCTTTAGCCCGAACGGGCAGTTCGTCAGCTTCACCTATAACGACCATGTGTTGCATGAGCGCGATCCAAAGCTCGATTTACGTAACGTTGGCGTCGCCGCACCCTTTGGCCCGGTCACCCCGCAGGGCAACCATCCTCATGAATATCCGGGCACCTTCTGGAGCGTGCTGGTAAGCCGCACGACGCCGAACCCACAGCCGGGCAGCGATGAGATCAACCGCGCCTATGAAGAGGGCTGGGTGGGCAACGGCAGGCTGGCGTTTATTGGCGATACCCTGTCTGTGAAAGGCGAAAAAGTGCCTGAACTGTTTATTGTCGATCTGCCCAAAGACGAGCAGGGCTGGAAACAGGCAGGCGATGCGCCATTGCAGGGCACGCCAGAGACGATGCCAGCACCGCCTGCTGGCGTGCTGCAGCGCCGTCTGACTTTCACCCATCAAAAGGCGTATCCGGGGCTGGTGAACGTGCCGCGCCACTGGGTGCGCAGCAACCCGCAGGGTACGCAGATTGCTTTTCTGATGCGTGATGACAACGGCATTGTCCAGCTGTGGCTGATCTCACCGGAGGGGGGCGAGCCGCGTCAGTTAACGCATACCGAAAGCGGTATCCAGTCGGCATTCAACTGGCATCCTTCGGGCGACAGTCTGGGATTTGTGCTGGAAAATCGTATCGCCTGCTGCGATGCGCAGACCGGAGAGGTCACGTTTTTGACGTCCGATCACGGCAATCCGCCGTCTACCGATGCGGTCGTCTTTTCCCCGGACGGGCGCGCTATTGCATGGATGGAGGAGAAAGAGGGTTTCCGCCAGCTGTGGCTAACGGAAACCGTACAGGATTAGCGTCGCGGCATCTCGGCGGGCGGGATAACGGCGTTGGTTGCCAGATTTTGCTGCTCGCTTTTCTCAACGCGCGAGCGTACGGAACTGTCCGTGCGGAACATATCCCAGGGCAGCAAAAGCGTATCGGCCACTGCCGTGAACGGCATATCGAGGATCACCAGGGATTTGGTGCCCCAGTTCGTGTCATCATCGGAGATCATCGCCGCGCTGGCGCGCGTCCCCGGATATGTTCCTTCTTTACCGCCGGTGTGAGACATCACGCTCGAACACCCGCAAAGTAAAACCACCCCGCTGAACATCGTCAGCTTAATCAGAACATTTTTCATCATCACTCAGTCATCGTTAATGGCACTGCATAGACCTGCAACTCTGGGTTATAGCGAGCCTTGTTGAAAATGAATAGCCCAATAACCCCGCACTGTGGCAGCCATCGCAATTTAACCCTTTGTGCTGTTGTCCCAGTCTAAGCGAGAAGCACAAAAGTGCAAAAAAAAGTGCGAACGTCGCGGTTGAAAACACCGGTTCCAGACCCATTTTAAGAATGTAACCCGATAACGAACACGCCTGATGGGTGTTCGGGGGGCGCAATGGCCTGTCCATGGTGGAAGGCTAAAATTTCTCGCTGATTTCAGGAGCTTTTATTTATGCGTAACTTCGATCTTTCCCCGCTATACCGTTCTGCAATTGGTTTTGACCGCCTGTTTAACCATTTAGAAAATAACCAAAGCCAGAGCAACGGCTACCCTCCATACAATGTTGAGCTGGTTGATGAAAACCACTACCGCATTGCCATTGCTGTCGCCGGTTTTGCAGAGAGCGAACTGGAGATCACCGCGCAGGACAACCTGCTGGTGGTGAAAGGTTCACATACGGCCGAGCAGAAAGAACGTACCTACCTTTACCAGGGCATTGCCGAGCGCAACTTTGAACGCAAGTTCCAGTTAGCGGAGAACATTCACGTTAAAGGCGCGAACCTGGTCAACGGTCTGCTGTTTATCGAGCTGGAACGTGTGATTCCGGAAGAGAAAAAACCGCGCCGTATCGAAATTAATTAATGCCGCGGGTCGCGTCAGCGGCCCACTCAGAATTGCTTGCCGAACCGGGAGCATATGCGAATCCACAAGGATTTGCAGGAACAACTGTGCACAAAAATAAACTGTGCCGAACTCGCTTCTCAGAAGGAGATTTAGTATGCGTAACTACGATTTATCCCCCCTGCTGCGTCAGTGGATTGGTTTTGACAAACTGGCTAGCGCCCTGCAAAGCACCACTGAGCACCAGACGTTTCCGCCGTACAACATCGAAAAAAGCGACGATAACCACTATCGCATCACGCTGGCGCTGGCCGGGTTCCGCCAGGACGATCTGGATATCCAGCTCGAAGGCACGCGTCTGACCGTGAAAGGGTCGCCGGAAAAACAAGAAACCGAGACCAAATGGCTGCATCAGGGGCTGGTGACTCAGCCGTTTAGCCTGAGCTTTACCCTGGCAGATCATATGGAAGTCTCCGGCGCGACCTTTACCAACGGGTTGCTGCATATTGACCTGGTCCGTAACGTGCCGGAAGCCATCGCGCCACAGCGTATCGCCATTAGCGAGCGGCCGGCGCTGAATAGCTAATGCTGTGCGGGCTGGTGCCCTCACCCCCA
>NZ_JAYJLI010000018.1:0-81302 GCF_051948675.1 Enterobacter sp. Lyrl_3 | reverse complement strand
TAAGTAGTAAGCCGGTGCATAAATCCGGTGGTTACAGCAGTCTTCGGTGGAGCGGTAGTTCAGTCGGTTAGAATACCTGCCTGTCACGCAGGGGGTCGCGGGTTCGAGTCCCGTCCGTTCCGCCACTTATTAAGACATTAAGCCTGCCTTATCGGCAGGCTTAATGGCAAAAAACTTTAGGGGCGTAGCTCAGTTGGTAGAGCACCGGTCTCCAAAACCGGGTGTCGCGAGTTCGAGTCTCTCCGCCCCTGCCATATAGAATCCTTTGCTTCGGCAAAGGATTTTTTTTGCCTTCAACACGGCCAAAATCCCTTCCTAATCAAAAACTGCAGCCAGCCATTATGCTGGCTGGTAAATCATTCCATAATATTGATTTTTAATAGATCTTTTATCTGCGATTGCTTATCGCTGTTCTGCAGCCAGATTGCATACAACGGCCTGGAAAGCGTAGTGGAATCCAGTACGGTATGGAGTCCCGGTTTACTGTCTGCCCAGCAAACGGGTAACCACGTGCAGCCCTTTAGCAAGGAAAGCTGTTGGCAGGCGATCTCCGCTGAGCTGGTTGTTAACTGTGGAACATCGTCAGGGGCGATCAAACCGGTTTCATGCTGTTGAAAATCGGGGCCCCATTCAAGCCGCAGATAGGTTAGATCGGACTTCATCATCGCAGGCTCAGACGCATACAGAGCCAGACCAAACTGCCCAACAATCTGGCTGCTAAATTCGTCCATCTTGGGGGCTTCAGTGGTGATCAGCAGATCAAGCTGGCGCTCGTGAAGTTGCTTAACCAGCGACTGGCGTTGCGCAATTCTGGCCTCGAATTGCAAATGCCCATGCGAATGGTATAACCGCGAAAGCCACTGACTGAGCATACATTCCCACAGGGAGGCGCTGGCCCCGATCGAGAACTCATTGTGCCTGGACGTATGAGCCACCTCTTTACGGGCCGCCTGCCAGGTATTCATCAACGTTTCTGCATACGGGAGCAGTTTCTCACCGGCCGGCGTTAAGCGGATATTGTTGCGGTGGCGGGTAAATAGATTCACACCCAATTGATTTTCCAGCTGTCGAATACGAAAACTGACCGCTGACTGCGTCAGATAGAGGGCTTCAGCTGCTCGCCCGAAGTGGCGTGTCCTGCTCACTTCAAGGAAAGTTTTTAGCAATTCCGTATCCACATCTTTCTCCACAAAATTATTTGTCGTTATGATTTAAATGTTTTGTTTTACACTCTGTCAAGCGTAACTAATACTCCGCGCCATAAATAGCTCGGCCAAAGAATTAGGAGCGTGTAGGATGGCGGAAAGCTTTACGACGACTAATCGTTTTTTCGACAATAAAAATTATCCACGCGGGTTCTCTCGTCACGGCGATTTCACCATCAAAGAGGCGCAATTGCTTGAGCGTCATGGTTATGCCTTTAACGAGCTGGATCTGGGTAAACGTGAGCCTGCGACTGAAGACGAAAAACAGTTTGTTGCTGTTTGTCGCGGTGAGCGTGAGCCGCAGTCTGAAGCAGAACGTGTATGGATCAAGTATATGGCACGCATCAAGCGTCCAAAGCGTTTCCATACGCTGTCTGGCGGTAAGCCGCAGATGGAAGGTGCTGAAGACTACACCGAGTCTGACGACTAAGTTGATGAGAAAAGGAGCTTCGGCTCCTTTTTTTATGCCAGTAATTTTTGCAGGTGCAGCAACAACCGATCTATGGCGCGATAGCTCAGCGCTTCCTGCAGATGGTGTCTTTCAATTTCTGGCTCTCCTTCCACATCGGCAATAGTGCGAGCCACTTTCAGCAGGCGCTGCCATGCACGGATCGAGAGCCCAAATCGCGTCAATGTCTCTTCAAGCCAGCAGGCATCCTCAGCCTTAAGATGGCAAAACTGCCGAATCTCAGCATTATCCAGACGCGCTTTCAGCTTATGTTGACGAGCGTACTGTCGGGCCTGTGAGGCGATAACCCGTTCGCGAACCTTCGCTGTGCTCTCACCGCGTATCGTTGTCTGGCTGAGCAAACCAGGGGGCGGTAAGGGGATCTCCAGGGATAAATCAAAACGATCGAGGAAAGGGCCTGACAGCTTCCCCAGATAGCGCAGCGTCTGCTCAGGCGTGCAGCGATTATGATTTCCCTGATAATGGCCTGATGGGCTGGGGTTCATGGCGGCAACCAGCTGGAACTGTGCCGGGTAGCTTATTTTGGCGCGCGTGCGGGAGATATGGATCTCGCCAGATTCGATAGGTTCCCGCAGGGCATCCAGTACGCGGCGTTCAAACTCAGGCAGTTCATCAAGGAACAGGATACCATTGTGTGCCAGCGAGATCTCTCCCGGCCCCGGAATGGAGCCCCCTCCGACCATGGCCGTCAGGGAGGCACTGTGATGGGGAGAGCGAAAAGGGCGTCGTCGCCACTGTTTTTGCAATGATGCAGAGCTCACCAGGCTAAATATCGCTGCGCTTTCAAGTGCCTCATGATTATTGAGTGGCGGCAATAACCCATTCAGCCTGCTCGCCAGCATGGTTTTCCCTGTTCCCGGCGGGCCAATCAGCAACAGGTTATGTCCTCCGGCTGCGGTGATCTCCAGTGCCCGCTTCCCCTGCTCCTGCCCGATAATATCGCTGAGGTCGTCCGGGCTTTCAGGCAGGATATCTCCGGTTTCCTCTGGCTCGGAGAGGGTATGTCGGCCTTCAAGGTGCGCGCAGACTTCCTGTAAATGCCCCGCGACCAGGCATCCTTTCTCGGCAATCAGGCTCACTTCTGAGGCATTTTCATTGGCTACAATAATTTGTCGACCGGCATGAATGGCTTCCAGCGCACCAGAGATGGCGCCAGGAACGCCTCTTAACGCGCCTGTAAGCGCCAGTTCGCCAATGAACTCGTACGAGCCTAGCCTCGCAGTGTTGAGCTGCTCAGAGGCTGCGAGAAGCGCAATAGCGATAGGTAAATCGTATCGTCCGCCCTCCTTGGGCAGATCTGCGGGAGCAAGGTTGATCGTGATCTTCTTAGCGGGGAAGGTATAACCGCTATTGATAATTGCGCTGCGAACCCGATCTCTGGCTTCTTTGACCGTGGTTTCTGGCAAGCCGACAAGCGTTAGCCCAGGGAGCCCATTACTCAGATGAACCTCCACAGAAATAAGCGGTGCCTTTACTCCGATCGCCGCACGCGTGTAAACAACTGACAGTGACATAAGCACCTCCTCAGTGATTCACTATGTCAGTATTGATTTTGCCTGTTGAGCGTCAGTTGGCTGATTTACGACGCTCATTCCTGCTTTTTAGCGACATAGTGTAACTATTTCACTCATTCGGAAGTCATCTCGCAAAGAGAAGGACGGAACGCGGCATAGCGCTAAAACACGCCAAAAAAATGAAAAATATTCACTATCTAATTTCCTTATATAAAACAAAGCTTTTCAGGAATATGATTTGCCTGCTAATCAAATCCGTCATAAATAAATCTTGTGTTTGGTTTGATAACTGTGATAACTCTTTAGGCATTCCTTCGAACAAGATGCACAAAGAACCGAAAATGACAGCCCTTCTACTAGTGATTAGCCTGGTCGTGATTAGCGTGGTGGTGATTATTATCCCACCGTGCGGGGCTGCACTTGGACGAGGAAAGGCTTAGAAATCAAGCCTTAACGAACTAAGACCCCCGCACCGAAAGGTCCGGGGGTTTTTTTATGACTAAAAAACTTAAACGAGGAGCAGAGAATGACAAATAGCACAAAATTCTGTTTCTCCCGATTTATGACGGGGAACTAACTATGAATGGGGCACAGTGGGTAGTACATGCGTTGCGCGCACAGGGAGTCGAAACCGTCTTTGGTTATCCGGGAGGCGCAATTATGCCGATTTACGATGCACTGTATGACGGCGGCGTGGAACACCTCTTGTGCCGACACGAGCAGGGCGCAGCCATGGCGGCCATTGGCTATGCACGTGCCACCGGTAAAACGGGCGTCTGCATGGCAACGTCTGGACCGGGCGCCACAAACCTGATCACCGGTCTGGCTGACGCGCTGCTCGATTCCGTTCCCGTGGTGGCGATCACCGGCCAGGTGGCCTCACCCTTCATCGGTACTGATGCCTTCCAGGAAGTCGATGTGCTCGGCTTGTCGCTGGCCTGTACCAAACACAGCTTCCTCGTGCAGTCCCTCGAAGAACTGCCGGGCGTGATGGCGGAAGCGTTCCGTATTGCCAGCTCTGGCCGTCCTGGCCCGGTTCTGGTGGATATCCCGAAAGATATTCAGGTTGCACTCGGCGAGCTGGAACCGCACTTCTCCACCGTTGAAAGTGACGACGCGTTCCCACATGCGGAAGTCGAAGAGGCGCGTCGGATGCTGGCGCAGGCAGCCCAGCCGATGCTGTACGTCGGCGGCGGCGTTGGCATGGCACAGGCAGTTCCGGCCCTGCGCGAATTTATCGCGGTAACGCAAATGCCTGCCACCTGCACGCTGAAAGGGTTGGGCGCAGTGGATGCTGACTACCCATACTACCTGGGCATGCTGGGGATGCACGGCACCAAAGCGGCAAACCTGGCGGTGCAGGAGTGTGATTTGCTGATTGCCGTCGGTGCCCGTTTTGACGATCGCGTGACCGGCAAGCTGAATACCTTCGCGCCAAACGCCAAAGTTATCCATATGGATATCGACCCGGCGGAAATGAACAAGCTGCGTCAGGCGCATGTTGCGCTGCAGGGCGATCTCAACACGCTGCTGCCGGCGTTACAGCAGCCTTTGAATATCGGCGAGTGGCGCCAGCACACGGCTGAAATGCGTGCCGAGCACGCCTGGCGTTACGACCATTCGGGTGAGGCCATCTATGCGCCGCTGTTGTTGAAGCAGTTGTCTGACCGTAAACCGGCAGACAGTGTAGTGACGACCGATGTCGGCCAGCACCAGATGTGGTCTGCGCAGCATATGACCTACACCCGCCCGGAAAACTTCATCACCTCCAGCGGATTAGGTACGATGGGCTTCGGCCTGCCTGCCGCGGTGGGTGCTCAGGTTGCCCGTCCAAACGATACGGTCATCTGTATCTCCGGTGACGGCTCCTTCATGATGAACGTTCAGGAGTTGGGCACCGTTAAGCGTAAACAATTGCCGCTGAAGATCGTGTTGCTTGATAACCAGCGTTTAGGGATGGTGCGCCAGTGGCAGCAGCTGTTCTTCGAGGAGCGCTACAGCGAAACCACCCTGACTGATAACCCCGATTTCCTCACTCTGGCCAGCGCCTTTGGCATTCCTGGACAGCACATCACCCGTAAAGACCAGGTTGAAGCGGCACTCGACACCATGCTGTCAAGCGAAGGGCCTTACCTGCTTCATGTCTCAATCGACGAGCTTGAGAACGTCTGGCCGTTGGTACCGCCAGGTGCCAGTAACTCACAAATGCTGGAGAAATTATCATGATGCAACATCAGGTCGCCGTTCAGGCTCGCTTCAATCCAGAGACATTAGAGCGCGTTTTGCGCGTGGTCCGTCATCGTGGCTTTCAGATTTGCTCTATGAATATGGAGACGGCCACTGACGCCCAAAATATCAGTATCGAATTAACCGTTGCCAGCCCGCGCCCGGTCGACTTACTGTTTAGTCAATTATCAAAGCTGGTGGATGTTGCCCATGTTGCCATCTGCCAGAGCACAACCACATCACAACAAATCCGCGCCTGAGCGTGACAGGAAGAGAAAATGACGACAAAAAAAGCTGATTACATTTGGTTCAATGGTGAGATGGTTCGTTGGGAGGACGCGAAGGTCCACGTGATGTCCCATGCGCTGCACTACGGTACGTCTGTGTTTGAAGGCATCCGTTGCTACGACTCTCACAAAGGGCCAGTGGTGTTCCGTCATCGTGAACATATGCAGCGTCTGCATGACTCAGCCAAAATTTATCGTTTCCCGGTTTCTCAGAGCGTTGATGAGCTGATGGAAGCCTGCCGCGAGGTGATTCGTAAGAACAACCTGACCAGCGCCTATATTCGTCCGCTGGTCTTCGTGGGTGACGTGGGCATGGGCGTAAACCCGCCAGCCGGTTACACCACAGACGTGATCATTGCTGCGTTCCCGTGGGGGGCGTACCTGGGTGCAGAAGCGCTGGAGCAAGGGATCGACGCAATGGTCTCGTCCTGGAACCGCGTGGCGCCTAATACCATCCCAACTGCGGCCAAGGCGGGCGGTAACTACCTCTCCTCACTGCTGGTCGGCAGTGAAGCGCGCCGCCACGGCTATCAGGAAGGCATCGCGCTGGATGTGAACGGTTATATATCTGAAGGTGCAGGTGAGAACCTGTTTGAAGTGAAAGACGGTATCCTGTTCACCCCGCCGTTTACCTCTTCAGCCCTGCCGGGTATTACCCGTGACGCCATCATTAAGCTGGCGAAAGATCTGGGTATCGAAGTGCGTGAACAGGTTCTGTCCCGCGAATCCCTGTATCTGGCCGATGAAGTCTTTATGTCCGGTACGGCGGCTGAGATCACGCCGGTTCGCAGTGTAGACGGTATTCAGGTGGGTGCAGGCCGCTGTGGCCCGGTTACCAAACGTATTCAGCAAGCCTTCTTCGGCCTCTTCACCGGCGAAACAGAAGATAAATACGGCTGGTTGGATCAGGTTAATCAATAAGCATAAATATGGGGCGGCACGCACCGTCCCATTTAATAGTCAGACGGGAGTAAATAAAGCATGCCTAAGTATCGTTCCGCCACCACCACCCACGGCCGTAACATGGCGGGTGCCCGCGCACTGTGGCGCGCCACCGGGATGACCGACGCTGATTTCGGTAAACCTATCATCGCCGTGGTGAACTCCTTCACCCAGTTTGTGCCGGGCCATGTGCACCTGCGCGATCTCGGCAAACTGGTTGCTGAGCAAATTGAAGCTGCGGGCGGTGTGGCGAAAGAATTCAACACCATTGCGGTGGATGACGGTATCGCGATGGGGCACGGGGGCATGCTCTATTCACTGCCGTCGCGCGAGCTGATTGCCGACTCGGTGGAATATATGGTTAACGCTCACTGTGCGGATGCCATGGTCTGTATCTCCAACTGCGACAAAATCACCCCGGGGATGCTGATGGCTTCCCTGCGTCTGAACATTCCGGTAATTTTCGTCTCCGGTGGTCCTATGGAAGCGGGCAAGACCAAGCTTTCTGACAAAATCATCAAGCTCGACCTGGTCGATGCGATGATCCAGGGCGCGGATCCAAAAGTGTCTGACGAGCAGAGCAACCAGGTGGAACGCTCCGCGTGCCCAACCTGCGGCTCCTGTTCCGGGATGTTCACCGCCAACTCCATGAACTGTCTGACCGAAGCACTGGGCCTCTCTCAGCCGGGCAACGGTTCGCTGCTGGCGACGCACGCTGACCGTAAAGCGCTGTTCCTCAACGCCGGTAAGCGCATTGTTGAACTGACCAAACGTTACTACGAGCAGGACGATGCCAGCGCGCTGCCGCGCAACATCGCCAGCAAGGCGGCGTTCGAAAATGCCATGACGCTGGATATCGCCATGGGCGGTTCTACTAACACCGTTTTGCACCTGCTGGCTGCGGCGCAGGAAGCGGAAATCGACTTCACCATGAGCGATATCGATAAGCTGTCCCGCAAAGTGCCGCAACTGTGTAAAGTCGCGCCAAGCACCCAGAAATACCACATGGAAGACGTACACCGTGCGGGTGGCGTCATCGGTATTCTTGGCGAGCTGGATCGCGCCGGGCTGCTGAACCGCGATGTGAAGAACGTTCTCGGTCTGACGTTGCCGCAGACGCTGGATAAATATGACGTGATGCTGACTCAGGATGAGGCGGTGAAAAACATGTTCCGCGCGGGTCCGGCCGGTATTCGTACCACGCAGGCCTTCTCTCAGGATTGTCGCTGGGACACCCTGGATGATGACCGCGCCGAAGGCTGCATCCGTTCGCTGGAGCACGCCTACAGTAAAGACGGCGGTCTGGCCGTGCTGTACGGCAACTTTGCGGAAAACGGCTGCATCGTAAAAACCGCGGGCGTGGATGATAGCATCCTGAAATTCACCGGCCCGGCCAAAGTGTACGAAAGCCAGGACGAGGCGGTAGACGCCATCCTGGGCGGCAAAGTTGTGGAAGGCGACGTGGTGGTCATCCGTTACGAAGGGCCGAAAGGCGGTCCAGGCATGCAGGAGATGCTCTACCCAACCACCTTCCTGAAATCGATGGGCCTCGGTAAAGCCTGTGCGTTGATCACCGACGGACGTTTCTCGGGCGGTACGTCCGGTCTTTCCATCGGCCATGTATCACCGGAAGCGGCGAGCGGCGGCAACATTGCGATCATCGAAGACGGTGACCTGATTGAAATCGACATTCCGAATCGCGGGATCCAGCTCAAGCTGAGCGATCAGGAGATCGCGGCTCGTCGTGAAGCACAGGAAGCGCGCGGCGATAAAGCCTGGACGCCGAAGGACCGCCAGCGTGAAGTCTCCTTCGCCCTGCGCGCTTACGCGAGCCTTGCGACCAGTGCAGACAAAGGCGCGGTACGCGATAAATCGAAACTTGGGGGCTAATGATGGCCGAGTCACAACCCTTATCCGCCGCCCCTGAGGGGGCGGAATATCTCCGGGCAGTGCTACGCGCGCCGGTCTATGAAGCGGTGCAGGTCACCCCGCTGCAGAAAATGGAAAAACTCTCTTCGCGCCTCGACAACGTGATTCTGGTGAAGCGCGAAGACCGTCAGCCGGTGCACAGCTTCAAGCTGCGCGGGGCCTACGCGATGATGGCCGGGTTGACCGACGAGCAAAAAGCACGCGGCGTGATTACCGCGTCGGCGGGCAACCACGCGCAGGGTGTGGCGTTCTCGTCTGCCCGTTTGGGGTTGAAAGCGCTGATCGTGATGCCGGTTGCCACGGCAGACATCAAAGTGGATGCGGTGCGTGGCTTCGGCGGCGAAGTGCTGCTCCACGGCGCTAACTTTGACGAAGCAAAAGCCAAAGCGATTGAGCTGGCGCAGCAGCAGGGCTTTACCTGGGTACCGCCGTTCGACCATCCGATGGTGATTGCAGGACAAGGTACCCTGGCGCTGGAACTGCTGCAGCAGGATGCCCATCTTGACCGTGTTTTCGTTCCGGTGGGCGGCGGTGGCTTAGCTGCAGGCGTGGCGGTGCTGATCAAACAGCTGATGCCGCAGATCAAAGTGATTGCCGTGGAAGCGGAAGATTCAGCCTGCCTGAAGGCCGCGCTGGATGCGGGTCATCCGGTCGATCTTCCGCGCGTTGGGCTGTTTGCCGAAGGCGTGGCCGTGAAACGTATTGGCGACGAAACCTTCCGTCTGTGCCAGGAGTATCTTGACGACATCGTCACCGTCGACAGCGATGCGATCTGCGCGGCGATGAAAGATCTCTTCGAGGATGTGCGTGCGGTGGCGGAACCGTCCGGCGCGCTGGCATTGGCTGGAATGAAAAAATACATTGCCCAGCACAACATTCGCGGCGAGCGCCTGGCGCACGTGCTCTCGGGTGCTAACGTCAACTTCCACGGTCTGCGTTACGTTTCTGAACGCTGCGAGCTGGGCGAGCAACGTGAGGCCCTGCTGGCGGTGACCATTCCGGAAGAGAAGGGCAGCTTCCTGAAGTTCTGTCAGCTGCTTGGTGGCCGTTCGGTAACGGAGTTCAACTACCGTTTTGCCGATGCGAAAGACGCCTGTATTTTTGTCGGCGTGCGTTTAAGCCGCGGTCTGGAAGAGCGCAAAGAGATCCTCAACCTGCTGCACGAAGGCGGCTACAGCGTGGTCGATCTCTCTGACGATGAGATGGCGAAACTGCACGTACGTTATATGGTCGGTGGTCGTCCGTCGAAGCCGCTTAAGGAACGTCTCTACAGCTTTGAGTTCCCGGAATCCCCGGGCGCGTTGCTGAAGTTCCTGCATACGCTGGGCACGCACTGGAACATCTCGCTGTTCCACTACCGCAGCCACGGCACCGACTATGGCCGCGTGCTGGCCGCGTTTGAACTGGCCGAGCACGAGCCGGATTTCGAAACGCGTCTGAACGAGCTGGGCTATGAGTGCCATGATGAAACCCACAACCCGGCGTTCCGCTTCTTCCTCGCGGGCTAAGGGGAGGTCTGCGTATAGGTCGGGTAAGCGTAGCGCCACCCGACTTTAATGGTTCGGCAATATCTTCCAGAACGCATCAATAAGCGGCTCATGCAGCCGCTTTTTTTGTGCACACACGCCAAGCTCGAACGGCGTCTTTTCGTCGCTGCGCTCCAGAATCATCACGCGATTGCGCACCGGTTCCGGGCTGTTTTCCAGCACCACTTCCGGCAGCAGCGCCACGCCGCAGCCAAGCGCCACCATTGAGACCATCGCCTCGTGTCCACCCACCGTCGCGTAAATCGACGGATTACTGATTTTCTGACGACGGAACCAGAGTTCGATACGGCGTCGCACCGGACCCTGATCGGCCATGATAAACGGCACCGATGACCAGTCCGGCTTTTCCACCGACACCTGATTACGCACCGGGCAGGGTAGCGCCGGGGCGATCAGCACCACCGCCAGATTCTCCAGCATAGAGAACGCCACCGCGCCCGGCAGGGTTTCGGGCTTCCCGGCAATGGCCAGATCGGCTTCGCCTGTGACGACTTTTTCCATGGCATCGGCGGCATCGCCGGTGGTGAGCTTAATTTCAACCGAGGGATGCTCCGCGCGGAAACGGTCAAGGATAGGGGGAAGATGGCTATAGGCGGCCGTTACGGAGCAGAAAATATGTAGCTCGCCGGATAAAGACGGCCCTTTCTGATCGATGGCGTGTCGAAGCTGCTGATACTGCAGCAACGTCTGCTGAGCAAAGATCCGCAGCTCTTCGCCCGCTTCCGTGAGGGTAACGGTGCGATTATCCCGCACAAACAGCGGCTGGCCGAGGTCCTCTTCAAGGCGCTGGATCTGGCGCGAAAGTGTGGACGGGCTAACGTGCATGGCCCGGGCGCTACGGCCAAAATGGCGGCTTTCCGCCAGATGCAGGAACATTTTCAGATCGCGTAAATCCACGGATTCCACTCCCCCTTTTTACATTGCAGATATTGCAACGTGACGTTGTGAATATATCAATTTCCGCAATAAATTTCCTGTTGTAATGTGGGTACATTCTCGCTGAAACGCGAACCGAACAATAAGACACACAACATCACGAGGTATCACCCATGGCTAACTACTTTAATACACTGAACTTGCGCCAGCAGCTGGCGCAGCTGGGCAAATGCCGCTTCATGGCGCGCGATGAATTTGCTGATGGCGCGAGCTACCTTCAGGGTAAAAAAGTGGTCATCGTCGGCTGTGGCGCGCAGGGTCTGAACCAGGGTCTGAACATGCGTGACTCCGGGCTGGATATCTCTTACGCCCTGCGCAAAGAAGCAATTGCTGAAAAACGTGCTTCCTGGCGTAAAGCGACCGAAAACGGCTTCAAAGTGGGTACCTACGAAGAGCTGATCCCACAGGCGGATCTGGTTGTTAACCTGACGCCAGACAAACAGCACTCTGATGTTGTGCGCTCCGTTCAGCCGCTGATGAAAGACGGCGCGGCGCTGGGTTACTCTCACGGCTTCAACATCGTTGAAGTGGGCGAGCAGATCCGTAAAGACATCACCGTAGTGATGGTGGCTCCGAAGTGTCCGGGTACAGAAGTCCGTGAAGAGTACAAGCGTGGCTTCGGCGTGCCGACGCTGATCGCGGTTCACCCGGAAAACGATCCGAAAGGCGAAGGGATGGCGATCGCGAAAGCATGGGCAGCGGCTACTGGTGGCCACCGTGCGGGCGTTCTGGAATCTTCCTTCGTGGCTGAAGTGAAATCTGACCTGATGGGCGAGCAGACCATTCTGTGCGGCATGCTGCAGGCCGGTTCACTGCTGTGCTTCGATAAGCTGGTGGAAGAGGGTACCGACCCGGCATACGCAGAAAAACTGATTCAGTTCGGCTGGGAAACCATCACCGAAGCGCTGAAGCAGGGCGGTATCACGCTGATGATGGATCGTCTGTCCAACCCGGCGAAACTGCGTGCTTTCGCGCTGTCCGAACAGCTGAAAACCATTATGGCGCCGCTGTTCCAGAAACATATGGACGACATCATCTCCGGCGAGTTCTCTTCCGGCATGATGGCTGACTGGGCGAATGATGATAAGAAACTGCTGACCTGGCGTGAAGAGACCGGTAAGACCGCGTTCGAAACTGCGCCACAGTATGAAGGTAAAATCGGCGAGCAAGAGTACTTCGACAAAGGCGTACTGATGATCGCGATGGTAAAAGCAGGTGTTGAGCTGGCGTTCGAAACCATGGTGGATTCCGGCATCATCGAAGAGTCTGCGTACTACGAATCTCTGCACGAGCTGCCGCTGATCGCGAACACCATCGCCCGTAAGCGTCTGTACGAAATGAACGTGGTTATCTCCGATACCGCTGAGTACGGCAACTACCTGTTCTCTTATGCATGCGTACCGCTGCTGAAAGAGTTCATGACCACCCTGCAGCCGGGCGATCTGGGCAAAGCCATTGCGGAAGGTGCGGTAGATAACGCGCAACTGCGCGATGTGAACGAAGCGATTCGCAGCCACCAGATCGAGAAAGTAGGTCACAAACTGCGTGGCTACATGACTGATATGAAACGTATCGCGGTAGCGGGTTAACACCAGGTGCGGGCTGATGCCCTCACCCCGCCCCTCTCCCACGGGGAGAGGGTGCAAACATTAAAGGCCTTCTCTTAGAGAAGGCCTTGCTGTTTATTTCCGATACAGCACTTTAATCACGTGGTAGCCGAACTGCGTGTGCAGCGGGCCAGTCGGCTCCAGTACCGGGCAGGAGAAGACCACTTTGTCGAACGCCGGAACCATCTGACCCTGACGGAATTCCCCTAAGTCACCGCCGCGTTTGCCTGACGGGCAAATGGAGTGCTTCTTCGCCAGCTTGCCGAAGTCGGCGCCGTTTTTGAGCTGCTCCAGAAGATCCAGAGCCAGTTTCTCTTCTTTAACAAGGATATGCAGTGCTGCTGCTGTTTTTGCCATGATCGTGCCTTGAGTGGTATGGATTAGGCTCGCTATACTACCACGCTGTTATTCTCCCCTCCTGACTTTCATTGAGTGATCATTTATGCGTTTAAACCCCGGACAACAACAAGCTGTCGAATTTGTCACCGGACCGTGTCTGGTGCTGGCGGGGGCTGGCTCCGGCAAAACGCGTGTGATCACGAACAAAATCGCCCACCTGATCCGCGGCTGCGGCTATCAGGCCCGGCATATCGCTGCGGTGACCTTTACCAACAAAGCGGCGCGCGAAATGAAAGAGCGTGTCGGCCAGACGCTGGGGCGTAAAGAGGCGCGAGGCCTGATGATCTCCACGTTCCACACGCTGGGGCTGGATATCATCAAACGCGAATACGCGGCGCTGGGGATGAAGTCTAACTTCTCGCTTTTCGATGACACCGATCAGGTGGCATTGCTTAAAGAGCTTACCGAGGGGCTGATCGAAGATGACAAAGTGCTGTTGCAGCAGCTGATCTCGACGATCTCTAACTGGAAAAACGATCTGATGACCCCCGCTCAGGCAGCGGCGAGCGCCAAAGGTGAGCGGGATCGGATCTTCGCTCACTGCTACGGTCTGTACGATGCACATATGAAAGCGTGTAACGTGCTGGATTTTGACGATCTGATCCTGCTGCCCACGCTGCTGTTGCAGCGTAATGAAGAGGTGCGTGAACGCTGGCAGAACAAAATCCGCTATCTGCTGGTGGATGAATACCAGGACACCAACACCAGCCAGTATGAGCTGGTGAAGCTGCTGGTGGGACAGCGCGCGCGTTTCACCGTGGTAGGCGATGACGACCAGTCAATCTACTCCTGGCGCGGCGCGCGCCCACAAAACCTGGTGCTGCTGAGCAAAGATTTTCCGGCGCTGCAGGTGATCAAGCTGGAACAGAACTACCGCTCATCCGGGCGCATCCTGAAAGCGGCAAATATCCTGATTGCCAATAACCCGCACGTCTTCGAAAAACGCCTTTTCTCGGAACTTGGCTATGGCACGGAGCTCAAAGTGCTCAGTGCCAATAATGAAGAGCATGAAGCGGAGCGCGTGACGGGCGAGCTGATTGCGCACCACTTCGTCAATAAAACGGAATATAAAGATTACGCGATCCTCTATCGCGGCAACCACCAGTCGCGCGTCTTTGAAAAGATGCTGATGCAGAACCGCATCCCGTACAAAATTTCCGGCGGAACCTCCTTCTTCTCGCGCCCTGAAATCAAAGATCTGCTGGCCTATCTGCGTGTGCTCACCAACCCGGATGACGACAGCGCCTTTCTGCGTATCGTGAACACGCCGAAACGTGAAATCGGCCCGGCGACGCTGCAAAAGCTCGGTGAATGGGCGATGACGCGCAACAAAAGCCTGTTTACCGCCAGCTTCGATATGGGGCTGAGCCAGACGTTAACCGGGCGCGGTTATGATTCCTTAACCCGCTTTACCCACTGGCTTGGCGAAGTCCAGCGTCTGGCGGAGCGCGAACCGGTTGCTGCCGTTCGCGATCTGATCCACGGCATCGACTATGAGTCCTGGCTGTATGAAACCTCTGCCAGCCCGAAGGCGGCAGAGATGCGCATGAAAAACGTTAACCAGCTGTTCAGCTGGATGACGGAAATGCTGGAAGGCTCAGAAATCGACGAGCCGATGACCCTGACCCAGGTCGTTACCCGCTTTACGCTGCGCGACATGATGGAGCGCGGTGAGAGCGAAGAGGAAGCCGATCAGGTTCAACTGATGACGCTGCATGCGTCTAAAGGGCTGGAGTTTCCGTATGTCTACCTGGTCGGCATGGAAGAGGGCTTACTGCCGCACCAGAGCAGCATTGATGAAGATAACGTCGATGAAGAGCGTCGTCTGGCCTACGTGGGCATTACCCGCGCGCAGAAAGAATTAACATTTACGCTGTGTAAAGAGCGCCGTCAGTATGGGGAACTGGTTCGCCCTGAGCCGAGCCGTTTCCTGCTGGAGTTGCCGCAGGATGACCTGATCTGGGAGCAGGAGCGCAAGGTGATAACCGCTGAAGAACGAATGCACAAAGGTCAGGCTAACGTCGCGAACATTCGCGCCATGCTGGCTAAAGCCAAAGAGAAGGGATAAGAATTTGCAGGCCGGGTCAGGCGAAGCCGCCGCCCGGCAATGCACAGCGTGTTACTTCACTTCAAGCGCCCAGTGGACATAGCTCTGCCACTGGCACTCTTGCTCAATCATCTCTGCCCCAAGCGGGTGATTATCAATCCAGTTTTCCGGCAGCGTCAGAGACAGCCTTTCGTCATCCGCCACCAGATGAATATTGGGCAGCAAATCATCGCGACGTCGGCTGGCAAACAGAATTGCCAGACGCAGCAGGCGGCACAGATGCTCGGCCACGCGCGGCGGCACGGCGTTTTGCTGATGTAACGAGGAGAGGTCAACGGCGTTGGTCTGGTTCAACAGTAACGTTGCCAGCAGTTTCTTTTGTGCCGGCGTGTAGCCCGGCAGATCGAGATTACGCACCAGCCAGGCTGCGTGCAGCGGCGCCTGCTTATACTCGACGCTCAGCCCAATTTCATGCAGCGCGCAGGCACTTAGCAGCAGATCGCGGCTTAACGGATCAATATCCCAGCTGTTTTTTACCTGATCGGCAAACAATGATGCCAGCTGACCTACCCGTTGCGCTTGATCGGTATCGACAATAAAGCGACGCTGTACGTTACGCAGGGTTCGGGTGCGGATGTCCTGATCAACCGAAAGATGCAGCATTCCGTAGACCAGACCTTCACGCAGCGCACCACCGGCCAGCGTCATACACTGGATGTTCAGCTCGGTAAAAATGGCGATCAAAATGGCCAGGCCGCTCGGGAAGACCAGCGCGCGTTCCAGCGTCAGGCCTTCTATTTCCAGCTCTTCCAGGCGACCACATTGAATCGCGCGCTGTTTTAACTGCTGGAGCTTGGTAAGCGTGATCCGCTCGTCCATCCCCTGGGCCATCATGATTTCCTGCAACGCCTGCACGGTACCTGACGCACCCACGCAAACTTTCCAGCCGTGATAGCGCAGTTCGTCCATTACCGGACGTAACACCTCGCGGGCAGCATTTTCCGCTTCGTCGAAGTTTTCTTTACCCAGATTTCGATCGGCAAAGTAGCGCTCAAGCCAGGTCACACAGCCCATCGACAGGCTGAACAGCGAGGTCGCCTGCGCGCCCGTGCCGGTGACGAGCTCGGTGCTGGCACCCCCGATATCGACGACCAGACGGCGATCGTCGCCGCCCGTCGTGTGCGCAACACCCTGATAGATCAGACGTGCTTCTTCTTCACCGCTGATAACCTGAACCGGGCACCCGAGAATTTCCTGCGCTTTGGCAATAAAATCCACGGCGTTTACTGCCAGGCGTAGCGTCGCGGTGGCGACAACGGTAATTTGCGAATGGGGGATATCCTGCAGGCGTTCGGCAAAGAGACGCAGACACTGCCAGCCACGTTCCATGGCTTCGGGAGAGAGATAATTATCGCTGCTCAGGCCCGCCGCGAGGCGGACCTTGCGCTTAATGCGCGTCAGCGTTTGTATGCTTCCCGCCACCTCGCGCACAACCAGCATATGAAAACTATTCGAACCGAGATCAATTGCCGCATAAAGCGAGGTGGAGCTGAGCATATTTTCTTAACCTGAACGACGACGATTACGCGGTGCGCCAGAACGACGCGGGCCATTGCCGGAGCGGGCGCGGGTAAGGCGCTTAGGCGGCGGCAGTTCGCTTAACAGCGCATCCGGATTGTATTTACTCTGTGGAATAGAGTGACCAATGTAGGCCTCAATCGCCGGGAGATTCAGCGCATATTCTTCACACGCAAGGCTAATGGAGTGACCGCTTGCACCTGCGCGACCGGTACGACCAATGCGGTGTACGTAGTCTTCGCAGTCATCCGGCAGGTCATAGTTGAAGACGTGCGTGACGGCGGGAATGTGCAGACCACGCGCGGCCACGTCGGTTGCGACCAGAATATCGAGATCGCCACGGGTAAATTCGTCGAGAATACGCAGGCGTTTTTTCTGTGCCACATCGCCGGTCAGCAGACCCACACGGTGACCATCTGCAGCCAGATGGCCCCAGATATCTTCACAGCGGTGTTTGGTGTTCGCGAAGATAATGGCGCGATCTGGCCACTCCTCTTCGATCAGCGTTTGCAGCAGACGCATTTTCTCTTCATTAGAAGGATAGAAGAGCTCTTCTTTAATGCGGTGACCTGTTTTCTGCTCCGGCTCCACTTCCACATATTCGGCGTTGTTCATCTGCTCGAACGCCAGCTCGCGTACGCGATAAGAAAGGGTAGCGGAGAACAGCATGTTCAGACGCTGGTTCGCCGGAGGCATGCGACGGAACAGCCAGCGGATGTCTTTGATGAAGCCCAGATCGTACATACGGTCGGCTTCATCCAGCACCACAACCTGGATTGCGCCGAGGTTAATGTGATTCTGTTTTGCATAATCGATAAGACGGCCAGTGGTACCGATCAGGATATCCACGCCGCTTTCCAGCACTTTCAGCTGCTTATCGTAGCCATCGCCGCCGTAAGCCAGGCCAATCTTCAGGCCGGTCGCCTGCGTCAGAGGTTCAGCGTCTGCGTGGATCTGTACCGCCAGTTCTCGCGTCGGAGCCATGATAAGCGCGCGCGGCTGGTTAACTTTGCGGTCTGCAATCGCTGGATGAGAAAGTAAATAATGAAACGTTGACGTTAAAAACGCCATCGTTTTGCCAGTACCGGTTTGCGCCTGCCCTGCTACGTCACGACCGGCCAGCGTCAGCGGCAGGGCGAGAGCCTGAATGGGCGTGCAGTTATGAAACCCTTTATTTTCAAGGGCTTCAATCACTTTTGGGTGCAGGGCGAAGTCGGAAAACTTCTGTTCTGTTAAATGTGTTTTGCTCATAGTGTGGTAGAATATCAGCTTACTATTGCTTTACGAAAGCGTATCCGGTGAAATAAAGTCAACCTTTAGTTGGTTAATGCGACATCAACACGTCGTTGATGAAGGCGAAACCAACGCACCAGGCTTATTCCTGTGGAGTTATATATGAGCGATAAAATTATTCACCTGACTGACGACAGTTTTGACACGGACGTACTTAAGGCTGACGGGCTGACCCTCGTCGATTTCTGGGCTGAATGGTGTGGTCCTTGCAAAATGATCGCCCCGATTCTGGATGAGATCGCTGACGAATATCAGGGCAAACTGACTGTTGCCAAGCTGAACATCGACCAGAACCCGGGTACCGCGCCAAAATACGGCATCCGTGGCATCCCGACCCTGCTGCTGTTTAAAAACGGCGAAGTGGCGGCGACCAAAGTGGGCGCACTGTCTAAAGGTCAACTGAAAGAGTTCCTCGACGCTAACCTGGCGTAAGGTTTCTCCGCTGCGCGTCCAGAGGCCAAAATGATGTGCAACTCTGGACGCCCGGCTTAAGTCGTGCTAAGTTAGCTATGACTTCGTTTTAAACATATCTTGTTGTTTGAATCTTGTTTTACCCGAAACTTCCCGTTGTTAACATAAACAGTGCGTGAAGTGGCTAAATTCCGGGCTTGTCACTCAATCCGTCTTGTCGTTTCAGATCTGCGTTCTTTCCCTGTGACCAGACAGCGAACAGACATGAGTTGATGGCCGCTAAACAGGCATGGATGACCCTGCCATACCATTCACAACATTAAGTTCGAGAATCACCCCGAGTTTAAGAACCCACACCATTATGAATCTTACCGAATTAAAGAATACGCCGGTTTCTGAGCTGATCACTCTCGGCGAAAATATGGGACTGGAAAACCAGGCTCGTATGCGCAAGCAGGACATCATTTTCGCCATCCTGAAGCAGCACGCTAAGAGTGGCGAAGATATCTTTGGCGACGGTGTGCTGGAGATATTGCAAGACGGATTTGGTTTCCTCCGCTCTGCAGACAGCTCCTACCTCGCCGGCCCTGACGACATCTACGTATCCCCCAGCCAAATCCGCCGTTTCAACCTCCGCACTGGTGACACCATTTCAGGTAAGATTCGTCCTCCAAAAGAGGGTGAACGCTACTTTGCGCTGTTGAAAGTTAACGAAGTTAACTACGACAAACCGGAAAACTCGCGTAATAAGATCCTCTTCGAGAACTTAACGCCGCTGCATGCGAACTCTCGTCTGCGTATGGAGCGTGGTAACGGTTCTACCGAAGACTTAACCGCGCGCGTGCTGGATCTGGCTTCGCCAATTGGTCGTGGTCAACGTGGTCTGATTGTGGCACCGCCAAAAGCGGGTAAAACCATGCTGCTGCAGAACATCGCGCAGAGCATTGCCTACAACCACCCTGACTGCGTGCTGATGGTACTGCTGATTGACGAACGTCCGGAAGAAGTGACCGAGATGCAGCGTCTGGTGAAAGGTGAAGTTGTGGCGTCGACCTTTGACGAGCCAGCATCCCGTCACGTTCAGGTTGCGGAAATGGTTATTGAGAAGGCGAAACGCCTGGTTGAGCACAAGAAAGACGTTATCATTCTGCTCGACTCCATCACCCGTCTGGCGCGTGCCTACAACACCGTGGTTCCGGCTTCCGGTAAAGTACTGACCGGTGGTGTGGATGCCAACGCCCTGCATCGTCCGAAGCGCTTCTTCGGTGCTGCACGTAATGTGGAAGAGGGCGGTAGCCTGACCATCATCGCGACGGCGCTGATCGATACTGGCTCCAAAATGGACGAAGTGATCTACGAAGAGTTTAAAGGGACAGGTAACATGGAACTGCACCTCTCTCGTAAGATTGCAGAAAAACGTGTCTTCCCGGCTATCGACTACAACCGTTCCGGTACCCGTAAGGAAGAGCTGCTCACCACTCAGGAAGAGCTGCAGAAAATGTGGATCCTGCGCAAAATTATCCACCCAATGGGTGAAATCGACGCAATGGAATTCCTCATTAACAAACTGGCGATGACCAAAACCAACGACGATTTCTTCGACATGATGAAGCGCTCGTAACGCAAATAAAGCCAGTGAACGCCACGTTTTTACGTGGCGTTTTTCTTTTATGGACTATACGCTATTACCACACACTCCCAATTTTGACCGGTCGGTGCGACAATAGGACCGTTTGTACAGTCAAAGAAATAATTGATTGAAAAATATACAAAGGGAGTTGTAAGAAGCCACCTTTAATACTTCTGAGGCGGAGGCTTCATGGTTATACTTCCGGGACTAACATTTGTTGAGAGCAATCCATTGTGAATCTACTCACCGCCGTTACTGAGCTGATCAGTATTTTTTTATTCACAACCTGTTTTTTGTTCATCGCGCGTAAGGTGGCAAAAAGAATAGGGTTGGTGGATAAGCCCAATTTCCGTAAACGTCATCAGGGACTTATTCCTCTGGTTGGAGGGATTTCTGTTTACGCTGGCATTTGTTTCACATTTGGCATTGCGGATTATTATATTCCACACGCAGCACTCTATCTTGCCTGTGCGGGTGTCCTGGTCCTTGTCGGGGCACTGGATGACCGATTCGATATCGCGGTGAAGATCCGCGCCACCGTTCAGGCGGCGATTGGCGTGATAATGATGGTCGTCGGCGGACTTTACCTGAGAAGCCTCGGCTATGTCTTTGGCCCATGGGAATTAGTCCTGGGTCCATTTGGCTTCTTCCTGACGCTTTTTGCTGTCTGGGCGGCGATTAACGCTTTCAACATGGTGGATGGTATTGACGGTCTGCTTGGCGGATTGTCATCGGTTTCGTTTGCCGCAATCGGCATCATTCTCTGGTTTGATGGTCAGTACAGCCTGTCAATGTGGTGTTTTGCCATGATTGCCGCCATCCTGCCTTATATTCTCCTTAATCTCGGTGCGCTGGGGCGTCGCTATAAAGTCTTTATGGGTGACGCCGGCAGTACGCTAATCGGTTTTACCGTTATCTGGATTTTGCTCGAAACTACGCAGGGTAAAACTCACCCGATTAGCCCGGTAACCGCGCTGTGGATTATCGCCATTCCGTTAATGGATATGGTGGCGATTATGTATCGCCGTCTGCGTAAAGGGATGAGTCCTTTCTCTCCCGATCGCCAGCATATTCATCATCTCATCATGCGTGCGGGCTTTACTTCCCGTCAGGCGTTTGTCCTGATTACCCTTGCTGCCGCTATTCTGGCCGCGATTGGCGTCGCCGCAGAATATGCTCATTTCATTCCTGAATGGGTAATGTTGGTATTATTCTTGCTAGCATTTTTCCTGTACGGCTACTGCATTAAGCGCGCATGGAAAGTGGCGCGATTCATTAAACGTCTGAAACGCAGGATGCGTCGTAACAATGACAAAAACACAACATTAACTAAGTAAAACCGGGACTATGATGACTCAACCGTTGGCGGGAGCGAAATCAGTGGTAACTGAGAATGAACTGGATATTCGGGGTTTGTTTCGCGTGTTATGGGCAGGCAAACTTTGGATTGCGGGGATCGCGCTGGGGTTCGCACTGTTAGCGCTGGCCTACACTTTCTTTGCAAAGCAGGAGTGGAGCGCCACGGCAATTACAGACAGACCAACGGTTAACATGCTCGGTGGGTTTTATTCCCAGCAGCAGTTCCTGCGCAACCTGGATATCAAGGCAAATCTGGCGACGCCCGATCAGGCTTCCGTTATGGATGAGGCGTATAAAGAGTTTGTCATGCAGCTGGCCTCCTGGGACACGCGTCGTGATTTCTGGAGCCAGACGGATTATTACAAGCAACGCATGGTGGGCAACAGCAAAGCCGATGCCGCGCTGCTGGATGACCTGATTAACAATATTCAGTTTATGCCGGGCGATGCGCTGCGTAATGTTAATGACAGCGTCAAACTGATTGCAGAGACGGCGCCGGATGCCAATAACCTGTTGCGCCAGTATGTCGCTTTTGCCAGCCAGCGCGCCGCAAGTCATCTTAATGAAGAACTCAAAGGCGCCTGGGCGGCCCGTACCATCCAGATGAAAGCGCAGGTAAAACGTCAGGAAGAGGTGGCTAAAGCCATATTCTCCCGCCGTGTTCATAACATTGAACAGGCACTCAAAATTGCGGAACAGCACAATATTTCTCGCAGCGAAACGGACGTTCCGGCGGATGAACTGCCTGATTCTGAAATGTTCCTGCTTGGTCGTCCAATGCTGCAGGCTCGTCTGGAAAACCTACAGGCCGTTGGCCCTGATTTTGACCTCGACTACGATCAAAACCGCGCCATGCTCACCACCCTGAATGTTGGTCCAACGCTGGACCCGCGTTTTCAGACCTATCGTTATTTGCGAACGCCTGAAGAACCTGTAAAACGCGATAGTCCGCGTCGTGCATTCCTGATGATCATGTGGGGGATTGTGGGCGCACTGACGGGCGCTGGCGTGGCGTTAATACGTCGTCGCACAAATTAAGAACGCCGTCTACGATGAAGGCTACGGCCTTCATCGCCTAATCGAAGAGAATCGATGTGAAAGTACTTACCGTATTTGGCACCAGGCCGGAGGCCATCAAGATGGCGCCTCTGGTGCATGCGCTGGCCAGCGATCCTGATATTGAAGCGAAAGTGTGCGTCACGGCGCAACACCGGGAGATGCTCGATCAGGTTTTAACGCTCTTTTCCATCGTCCCGGACTATGACCTCAATATAATGAAGCCGGGGCAGGGATTAACGGAGATTACCTGCCGTATCTTGCAAGAGTTAAAGCCCATTCTGGAATCTTTTAAGCCTGATGTCGTGCTGGTGCATGGCGACACCACCACCACTGTGGCAACCAGTCTGGCAGCGTTTTATCAACGTATTCCTGTCGGCCACGTTGAAGCGGGCCTGCGCACCGGCAACCTTTATTCGCCGTGGCCGGAAGAAGCCAACCGCACGCTTACCGGACACCTGGCGATGTACCACTTTGCACCCACCGAAAATTCGCGCCAGAACCTGCTGCGTGAAAATATTGCCGACAAAAAAATCTTTGTGACCGGCAATACGGTTATTGATGCCCTGATTTGGGTGCGTGACCGTGTGCTGGCTAACAACGAACTTCAGGCAGAACTCGCTGCGCGCTACCCGTTCCTGAACAACGGCAAAAAAACCATTCTTGTCACCGGCCACCGTCGTGAAAGCTTTGGCCGGGGTTTCGAGCAAATCTGTCATGCGCTGGCTGAAATCGCCGCGCAAAACGAAGATGTGCAGATTGTCTATCCGGTGCATCTCAACCCTAACGTCAGCGAGCCGGTCAACCGCATTCTGGGACATGTTGAAAATGTCCTTCTGATTGAGCCGCAGGACTACATGCCGTTTGTCTGGCTTATGAATCATGCCTGGCTGATCCTCACCGATTCAGGCGGTATTCAGGAAGAAGCACCTTCACTCGGCAAGCCGGTGCTGGTAATGCGTGAAACCACCGAGCGCCCGGAGGCGGTAAAAGCGGGCACGGTGCGTCTGGTCGGCACGGATAAGCAGCGTATCGTCGATGAAGTGACACACCTGCTGCACGACGAAGAAGCGTATCAGGCGATGAGCCGGGCCCATAACCCGTACGGTGATGGGCTGGCTTGTGGCCGTATTTTGCATGCACTTAAACACAATCGGGTATCGCTATGAGTTTTACTACCATCTCTGTCATTGGTCTTGGCTATATTGGCTTGCCTACAGCGGCAGCATTTGCCTCTCGTCAAAAACAGGTTGTAGGCGTGGACATCAATGCGCGCGCGGTGGAAACCATTAACCGTGGCGAAATCCATATTGTGGAGCCCGATCTCGACCGCGTGGTCAAAGAGGCCGTTGATGGGGGATTCCTGCGCGCCAGTACCACGCCGGTTGAAGCCGATGCTTATCTCATTGCTGTGCCGACGCCATTCAAAGGCGACCATGAACCCGACATGGTCTACGTCGAGGCCGCTGCGAAATCTATTGCACCTGTGCTCAAGAAAGGGGCGCTGGTGATCCTGGAGTCCACTTCTCCGGTTGGCGCAACCGAGCAGATGGCACAGTGGCTGGCAGAAGCCCGGCCGGATTTAAGCTTCCCGCAGCAGGCGGGAGAGCAGGCCGATATCAATATCGCCTACTGTCCGGAGCGCGTGCTGCCGGGGCAGGTGATGGTCGAACTGATTAAAAACGACCGCGTGATTGGCGGGATGACGCCTGTTTGTTCCGCTCGTGCCAGCGCGCTGTACAAGATTTTCCTCGAAGGCGAATGCGTGGTGACGAACGCCCGTACCGCAGAAATGTGCAAACTGACGGAAAACAGCTTCCGCGACGTGAACATCGCTTTTGCCAACGAACTGTCGCTCATTTGTGCCGATCAGGGGATTAACGTCTGGGAATTAATCAGCCTGGCGAATCGCCATCCGCGCGTTAACATTCTGCAGCCAGGCCCGGGCGTGGGCGGTCACTGTATCGCCGTCGATCCATGGTTTATCGTGGCGCAAAACCCCGATCAGGCACGCCTGATCCGCACCGCGCGTGAAGTTAACGACAGCAAGCCACACTGGGTTCTCAACCAGGTTAAAACCACGGTGGCAGATTGTCTGGCTGAGAGTGGCAAACGGGCCAGTGAACTGAAAATTGCCTGCTTTGGCCTGGCATTCAAACCTAACATCGACGATCTGCGCGAAAGCCCGGCGATGGAAATTGCTGAGATGATTGCCCAATGGCACACGGGCGAAACGCTGGTGGTCGAGCCGAATATTCATGAACTGCCGGCAAAACTGGCGGGGCACTGCACGCTTACCGCGCTGGATGACGCGCTGGCCACGGCGGACGTACTGGTGCTGCTGGTGGATCATAAAGAGTTTAAAGCGACCCCCGCTGATGCCGTACAGCAGCGTTACATTGTTGATACCAAAGGTGTCTGGCGTTGAGCAACCTGAACGGGATGCTTGAGTCCCTTGAGTGGGAGAGCCATTTTTTTGGCCTGCCTTCAGCCATTCTGCGTCTGCGCGAAACTGCACCGGCACTGACCGACGCCGACTTTCGCGTCTGGCAGCGGGTACAGGCGAAGATCCCGGCGGACCGCGCCGACCTGCTGGATGCGCTTCAGCAACACGGTTTTCAGCTGGTGGAAGGCGAAGTGGATCTTGCCATTACGCTAACCCGGCATGAGGCGCCAGGCGCGGAGGTTGCCGCTGAGCAGGATATCCCGGTGCTGCGCGAAATGGCGGCGCAGGCGTTTGCCCGCAGTCGCTTTCGTGCCCCCTGGTATGCACCTGAGGACAGCGGACGTTTTTATGCCCAGTGGATTGAGAATGCAGTAAAAGGGACGTTCGATCATGTTTGCCTGGTGTTCCGCGCGGCGGACGGCCAGATCCAGGGTTTTGTTTCGCTTCGCAAGCTCAACGAGCGCGAGGCGCGTATCGGCTTATTAGCCGGCCGGGGTATGGGCGAGAAACTCATGCAGGCGGCGCTACACTGGGCGCAGCAGCAACAGGTCTCGATGCTGCGGGTGGCAACCCAGATGGGCAACACCGCTGCGCTTAAACGTTATATTGCGAGTGGTGCCAACATCGACGCCACCGCCTACTGGTTATACAGGTGACAAGATGATTCCATTTAACGCACCACCCGTCGTGGGAACCGAACTCGACTATATGCAGTCTGCTATGGGCAGCGGCAAACTCTGCGGTGATGGTGGGTTTACCCGTCGCTGCCAGCAGTGGATGGAACAGCGTTTTCACAGCGCTAAAGTGCTGCTGACCCCTTCCTGTACGGCGTCGCTGGAAATGGCTGCGCTGTTGCTGGATATTCAGCCCGGTGATGAAGTGATTATGCCGAGCTACACCTTCGTCTCCACGGCAAACGCGTTTGTGTTACGCGGGGCGAAAATCGTCTTTGTGGATATTCGTCCGGACACCATGAATATCGATGAAACGCTGATTGAAGCGGCGATCACTGATAAAACGCGGGCGATTGTTCCGGTCCATTACGCGGGCGTGGCCTGTGAAATGGACACCATTATGACGATCGCGAAAAAGCATAACCTGTTTGTGGTGGAAGATGCCGCTCAGGGCGTGATGTCCACTTACAAAGGACGCGCGCTCGGCACCATTGGCCATATCGGCTGCTTTAGCTTCCACGAAACCAAAAACTACACCGCAGGTGGTGAAGGCGGCGCGACGCTGATTAACGACCGCGCGCTGGTTGAGCGTGCGGAAGTGATCCGCGAAAAAGGCACCAACCGCAGCCAGTTCTTCCGTGGCCAGGTTGATAAGTATACCTGGCGCGATATTGGCTCAAGCTATCTGATGGCGGATCTGCAGGCGGCGTATCTGTGGGCACAGCTGGAGGCGGCAGAGCGCATTAACCTGCAGCGTTTGTCCCTGTGGCAGACCTATTACGACGCGCTGGCACCGCTGGCAAAAGCCGGGCGTATTGCGCTGCCGACCATTCCAGCAGACTGCGTCCACAATGCCCATATGTTCTATATCAAACTGCGCGATAACGACGATCGCAGCAAGCTGATTGCCTGGCTGAAAGAGGCTGAGATTATGGCGGTGTTCCACTACATTCCGCTGCACTCCAGCCCGGCCGGTGAAGCGTTCGGGACATTCGCGGGTGAAGACCGCTATACCACGATAGAAAGTGAGCGTTTGCTTCGCTTGCCACTGTTCTACAACCTCGCGCCGGTTAACCAGCGTACGGTGATTAATACCCTTCTGAGCTATTTCGGCTGATATGTCTCTGGCAAAAGCATCGGTGTGGACCGCCGCGTCCACGCTTGTCAAAATTGGCGCCGGGCTGCTGGTCGTCAAGCTGTTGGCCGTCTCATTCGGCCCTTCTGGGGTGGGTCTGGCGGGCAATTTCCGCCAGCTTGTCACCGTCCTTGGGGTATTGGCCGGCGCCGGGATCTTCAACGGCGTTACGAAATACGTTGCACAGCATCAGGATGACGCAGCGCAGCTGCGCAAAGTCGTCGGCACATCGTCGGCGATGGTGTTAGGTTTCTCTACTCTGCTGGCCGCGGTGTTTCTGCTGGCGGCGGCCCCCATTAGCCAGGGGCTGTTTGGACACACGCATTATGAAGGGCTGGTGCGTCTGGTCGCTCTGGTTCAGATGGGGATCGCGTGGGCTAACCTGCTACTGGCGCTGATGAAAGGGTTTCGTGATGCTGCCGGGAACGCGCTTGCGCTGATCCTGGGCAGTGTTATAGGTGTTATCGCCTATTACTTCTGCTACCGCCTGGGCGGGTATGAAGGCGCGCTGCTGGGTCTGGCGCTGGTACCTGCGTTAGTGGTCGTTCCGGCGGCATTTATGCTGATGCGTCGTGGCGTTATCCCCTTAAGCTACCTGAAACCGCAGTGGGACAAGGTGCTTGCGGGTCAACTGGGTAAATTTACCCTGATGGCGCTCATTACCTCTGTTACGCTGCCAGTGGCTTACGTGATGATGCGAAACCTGCTGGCGGCGCATTACAGCTGGGATGAGGTGGGAATTTGGCAGGGCGTAAGCAGCATTTCTGACGCCTACCTCCAATTTATAACGGCTTCCTTTAGCGTCTGGTTGCTGCCAACCTTATCGCGTCTGAGCTCCCGACAGGATATTACCCGCGAGATTACCCGCTCGCTGCGTTTTGTACTTCCCGCCGTGGCGGCGGCCAGTTTTACCGTGTGGTTATTGCGCGATGTCGCCATCTGGCTGCTCTTTTCGGCGAAATTCATCGCCATGCGCGATCTGTTTGCCTGGCAGCTGGTGGGGGATGTACTGAAAGTAGGCGCTTACGTATTCGGGTATCTGGTGATTGCGAAAGCCTCGCTGCGTTTGTATATCCTGGCAGAGATAAGCCAGTTTACGCTCCTGACGGCGTTCTCACACTGGCTGATCCCGGCACACGGTGCACTGGGGGCGGCTCAGGCCTATATGGCAACCTATATCGTTTATTTCGCTGCCTGTTGCGGCGTATTTTTACTTTGGCGTAAACGCGCATGACTGCACTGATTCACATACTGGGATCGGATATCCCACACCATAACCAGACCGTTTTGCGGTTCTTCAACGATGAGCTGGCCCCGGACAATCCCGATGCACGCGAGTTTATGGTTGCAGGCCAGGACAGGGGCCTGAGCGAGATGTGTCCGGCGCTGACGCTTACCTTCTGGCCGGATAAAGCCGCCCTGGCAAAGGCGGTTGTCGCGAAAGCGAAAGCGGATCGTGAGCAGCGCTTCTTCTTCCATGGACAATTTAATACCGGTCTGTGGCTGGCTCTCCTGAGCGGCGGGATTAAACCTTCCCAGTGCAGCTGGCATATCTGGGGGGCCGATCTCTATGAAGTCTCCCGCGGCTGGAAGTTCCGACTCTTCTACCCGCTACGGCGTATGGCGCAGGGGCGGGTTGGCTGTGTTTTCGCCACCCGTGGCGATCTCAATTACTTCGCGAAACAGCACCCCAACGTTCGCGGTGAGCTGCTCTATTTCCCGACACGCATGAACCCGGCGCTGAATAATATGGCAAACGATACGCCGCGTGAGGGTAAGCTGACGATCCTGGTGGGTAACTCAGGCGATCGCAGTAACGAGCATATTGCTGCGCTGAAGGCGGTACATCAGCAGTTTGGCGACACGGTAAATGTCGTTGTGCCGATGGGCTATCCGGCCAATAATGATGCTTACATCAATGACGTTCGCCAGCAGGCTCTGGGACTGTTTAGCCCGGAGAATGTGAACATCCTGCGCGATAAGCTGGAATTTGATGAATATCTGGCGCTGCTTCGCCAGTGCGATCTCGGCTATTTCATCTTTGCCCGCCAGCAGGGGATTGGCACGCTGTGCCTGCTGATTCAGGCAGGCGTTCCCTGTGTGCTTAATCGCGATAATCCGTTCTGGCAGGATATGGCTGAACAACACATTCCGGTGCTGTTCACCACGGATACCCTGAACGTGGAGGTGGTACGTGAAGCTCAGCGTCAACTGGCGCTGGTGGATAAAAGTACCATCGATTTCTTTAGTCCGAACTACCTTACGCCGTGGCACCGTGCGCTGCGTATCGCTTCAGGAGACAACGCATGAGCCAGTTGCAATTCAGCGGCTTGTTAGTGGTATGGCTTCTGAGCACGCTATTTATCGCCACTCTGACCTGGTTTGAGTTCCGCCGCGTGCGTTTTAACTTTAACGTCTTCTTCTCGTTACTGTTTCTTCTGACCTTCTTCTTCGGTTTTCCGCTGACCAGTATTCTGGTTTTCCGTTTTGACGTGAGTGTCGCGCCGCCGGAAATCCTGCTCCAGGCACTCTTGTCGGCGACCTGCTTCTATGCGGTGTACTACGTCACCTATAAAACGCGTCTGCGTGCGGTGAAAGCGAGTGCGCCGCGTCGTCCGCTGTTCACCATGAACAGGGTAGAGACCCATCTGACGTGGGTAATGCTGATGACCATCGCGCTGGTCAGCGTGGGGATCTTCTTCATGCATAACGGCTTTTTGCTGTTTAAGCTGCACTCCTACAGCCAGATTTTTTCTGCCGAAGTTTCGGGCGTGGCGCTTAAGCGCTTCTTCTATTTCTTCATCCCGGCAATGCTGGTGATCTTTTTCCTGCGCCAGGACAGTAAGGCCTGGCTCTTTTTCCTGGTGAGCACGGTGGCCTTTGGTTTCCTGACCTACATGATTGTGGGTGGGACGCGCGCCAACATTATTATCGCCTTTGCGATCTTCCTGTTTATCGGCATCATTCGCGGGTGGATCTCCCTGTGGATGCTGGCGGCAGCGGGCGTGTTTGGCATTGTGGGGATGTTCTGGCTGGCTCTTAAGCGCTATGGACTGAACGTGGCCGGTGACGAAGCGTTTTACACCTTCCTGTATCTCACGCGCGACACCTTCTCGCCGTGGGAAAACCTCGCTTTACTGCTGCAAAACTACGACAAGATCGATTTCCAGGGGCTGGCACCCATTGTGCGTGACTTCTATGTGTTTATCCCGTCGTGGCTGTGGCCTGACCGCCCGGGTGCTGTGCTCAACACAGCGAACTACTTCACCTGGGAAGTGCTGAACAACCATTCAGGTCTGGCCATTTCCCCTACGCTGATTGGTTCGCTGGTGGTAATGGGCGGAAGCTGGTTTATTCTGCCGGGCGCGGTTGTGGTAGGGCTGATTATCAAATGGTTTGACTGGCTCTATGTGCTCGGCAACGAAGAGACTAACCGCTACAAGGCCGCCATTTTGCACAGTTTCTGCTTTGGTGCCATTTTCAATATGATCGTTCTGGCGCGCGAGGGGCTGGATTCATTCGTCTCGCGCGTGGTTTTCTTCATGGTCGTTTTCGGCGTCTGCCTGCTGCTGGCCAAACTGCTGTACTGGTTGTTTGACAGTGCAGGGCTTGTGCATAAGCGCGAGCCACAGGGCAGCAGAACGCTGTCGCAAGTCTGAGTAAGGATAGTCATGACCGACACAACCTCTGCACCGCGCTACGCGCTGCGTGGCCTGCAGCTTATTGGCTGGCGCGATATGCAACACGCGCTGGATTTTCTCTTTGCGGGTGGCCAGATGAAATCCGGTACGCTGGTCGCCATCAATGCGGAGAAGATGCTGGCGGTAGAAGATAACGCTGAAGTCAGAAGTCTGATAGACGCCGCCGAGTTTAAATACGCGGACGGTATCAGCGTGGTACGCTCGATCCGCAAAAAGTTTCCTGGTGCTAATGTTTCACGCGTCGCGGGGGCCGATCTCTGGGAACAGCTGATGGCACGTGCAGGGGCAGAAGGCACGCCCGTATTTCTTATTGGCGGTAAGCCTGAGGTCCTGGCGCAGACCGAGCAGAAGCTGCGGCGTCAGTGGAATGTTAATATTGTGGGTAGTCAGGACGGCTATTTTAAACCTGAGGGGCGGCAGGCGCTGTTTGACCGCGTGCGCGACAGCGGAGCGAAAATTGTCACCGTGGCGATGGGCTCACCGCGCCAGGAAATTCTGATGCGTGATTGCCGTCTGGTTTGCCCGGATGCCCTCTATATGGGCGTCGGCGGGACGTATGACGTCTTTACTGGCCATGTAAAACGTGCGCCGAAGGTATGGCAAAACCTGGGACTGGAGTGGCTGTACCGCCTGCTGTCGCAACCAACACGTATTAAACGCCAGCTCCGTCTGCTGCGTTATCTCGCCTGGCACTACACCGGGAAAATGTAATCAAAATGTAGCGCGATATGCTGTTCGCGCTGCAACTCCCCTGCAAAACTGCTGCGAAACTGTGCAATGCATTTATTTTTTTAATGCATTGTTTGCCATTTTGCAGAATTTAAGAAACCATTCGCTCCGTATTTTAGTACCCCTAAAAAACAATACCTGGTATTAAGCCGGGAAACAGCAAACACAACCGAGGATCTATGGCAGAGAAAAAACCGGAGCTACAGCGTGGGCTGGAAGCTCGTCATATTGAACTGATAGCGCTGGGCGGCACTATTGGTGTGGGCCTGTTTATGGGCTCTGCAAGCACGCTCAAATGGGCCGGGCCATCCGTTCTGCTGGCATATATTATTGCTGGCCTGTTCGTTTTCTTCATCATGCGTTCGATGGGCGAAATGCTCTTCCTGGAGCCAGTGACCGGCTCTTTCGCCGTCTATGCGCACCGCTACATGAGCACGTTCTTCGGCTATCTGACGGCCTGGTCATACTGGTTTATGTGGATGGCGGTGGGTATCTCGGAGATTACCGCAATCGGGGTGTATGTGCAGTTCTGGTTCCCGGATATGGTCCAGTGGATACCGGCGCTGATTGCTGTGGGGCTGGTGGCAATGGCAAACCTGGCAGCCGTTCGCCTTTATGGTGAAATCGAGTTCTGGTTTGCGATGATTAAAGTCACCACCATCATCGTGATGATTGTGGTTGGTCTCGGCGTCATTTTCTTCGGCTTTGGCAACGGTGGTCACGCGATTGGCTTCGGTAACCTGACCGGGCACGGCGGCTTCTTCGCTGGTGGCTGGAAAGGCTTCCTGACGGCGCTGTGTATCGTTGTCGCGTCCTATCAGGGCGTTGAGCTTATCGGTATTACAGCCGGTGAAGCGAAGAACCCGCAGGTCACGCTGCGTAGTGCGGTGGGTAAGGTGCTGTGGCGTATCCTGATTTTCTATGTGGGGGCGATCTTCGTTATCGTGACCATCTTCCCGTGGAATGAGATCGGCACGACAGGCAGCCCGTTTGTCTTAACATTCGCGAAGATTGGTATTACGGCGGCGGCAGGTATCATCAACTTTGTCGTCCTGACGGCGGCGTTGTCTGGCTGTAACAGCGGAATGTACAGCTGTGGTCGTATGCTCTATGCGCTTTCGAAGAACAACCAGTTGCCTGCGGCAATGAGTAAAGTGTCCCGCGCGGGTGTGCCTGTTGCGGGTGTGGCGGTGTCGATTGCCATCCTGCTGATTGGCTCATGCCTGAACTACAT
The DNA here is from genome assembly GCF_051948675.1 of Enterobacter sp. Lyrl_3. Classification (NCBI taxonomy): domain Bacteria; kingdom Pseudomonadati; phylum Pseudomonadota; class Gammaproteobacteria; order Enterobacterales; family Enterobacteriaceae; genus Enterobacter; species Enterobacter sp. Lyrl_3. Next base: position 48,948 of record NZ_JAYJLI010000018.1, on the reverse strand, counting down.
TATTCCAAACCCGCAGCGCGTATTTGTTTATGTCTACAGCGCCAGCGTGCTGCCGGGGATGGTGCCGTGGTTCGTTATTCTGATTAGCCAGCTGCGTTTCCGCCATGCGCATAAACAGGCGATTGCCAGCCATCCGTTCCGCTCGATTCTGTTCCCGTATGCGAACTATTTGACGATGGCGTTCCTGATTTGCGTATTAATCGGGATGTACTTTAATGATGATACCCGCATGTCGCTGTTTGTCGGGATGATCTTCCTGGCGGCAGTCACTGCAGCCTATAAGCTATTTGGGCTGGGGCGCCGCGTCACCACGCAGAAAGTGGAGGAATAAGCGGCAAAATGTGCAAACCATAACCAAACGCGCATTTTTTTCAAAAAAGCACTAGACAGCGGGGTCGGAGGTACGTAATATCCAGCCCCGCAACGGCGCTAAGCGCCCGTAGCTCAGCTGGATAGAGCGCTGCCCTCCGGAGGCAGAGGTCTCAGGTTCGAATCCTGTCGGGCGCGCCATTTTAGTCCCGGCGCTAGAGCTGCGGTGGTCTGAGAAGTAGTCAGTACCGCGTGAAAGAATACAGTGGTGGCTATAGCTCAGTTGGTAGAGCCCTGGATTGTGATTCCAGTTGTCGTGGGTTCGAATCCCATTAGCCACCCCATTATTGAAGAGTTGTGAATTGCGAAGGTGGCGGAATTGGTAGACGCGCTAGCTTCAGGTGTTAGTGTTCTTACGGACGTGGGGGTTCAAGTCCCCCCCCTCGCACCACGACTTTAATGAATTGAACTAAAAATTCAAAAAGCAGTACATCGGCGAGTAGCGCAGCTTGGTAGCGCAACTGGTTTGGGACCAGTGGGTCGGAGGTTCGAATCCTCTCTCGCCGACCAATTTTGAACCCCGCTTCGGCGGGGTTTTTTGTTTTCTGCGGCTTTTCACCTCTGTATCCATTCCCCGACATACGCGTTTCCTGTTGTCGCGAACCAGCGACACTTAATTAATTGAAAACTAAGATAATATTTCATCAGCGTCTTAACCGTCTCTTTCTGACGACACTTCTGCGCTTTTACCGATATCTTATGGTGCGTCAGACGGGTCTTAGCAGCAGAAATTCCTTTTATCTTAAAATGTTGCGCGATGTAAAATTTCTTCGTGTAACGTTGGCATGTAACGTGCAATAATATACGTGTAGATGCTCATTCCATCTCTTATGTTCGCCTTCGTGCCTCATAAACTCAGGAATGATGCAGAGCCATTTACGGTGCTTATCGTCCACTGACAGATGTCGCTTCGGCCTCATCAGACACCATGGGCATAACGTTGAGTGAAGCACCAAATATGTTGTCTTACAGACCTGTTTTAACGCCTGCTTTTATAGCAGGCGTTTTTTTATGCCTTATTCACGGTAACGAAACATGACCAGGGCTGCCAGAAGCAGCGCACCCGCAGAGACAATATACATTGCCTGTAGTGCCTCTAACGCGGCGGTTAATGCCGCTGCAATACCGGTGAACAAAGAGGCACTGAGCGTTTGCCAGCGCCAGACTTTTCCACTCGCTGAAGCAGTCTGCGTAGAGTGAAAGTTGCTGAGCACACCATATGTTCCCACCGCGAAAACAACGTTTGATGCCAGATGCGCAATAAAAATCATCCCCAGTGCACACACCATCCAACCAGATAAAAACGGGATCACACCGTAAGCCGCTAAAAAGAGGCTAAGGCAGAGCATTAACAATGGTGTGTGCGCAGTGAGCCGCGGCAGGCTGTCTCTCTTCAGGAGTATAGGGCCGCAAAGCTGCCCCATACTCCTGGCAAAGAGAAGCGGTAAGGCGAGAGCCGCAGCATCCTCCGGTTGGATCTGCTGCGCTAGCGCCGGTAAAAGCGCCATGGCGGGTGAACCGACGGCTGCCAGAACGGGCAAAATGAGTAAACTGCGTTTTTGCCGGAGGGTCAGCGCATGCCACCGCAGCATAACCGGGGAGCCTTCGTCTGGGGATAAAGAGCGTGCTTGCGCAGTAAATGTCCTTCCAGCCAGCCACAGCATAAACATTGACCCCAGAAAGCTGGCAGCATCGATTGCCAGCAATGTCATCACCGATATTCGCTGGAAAAGTACTACGCCCAGTCCGGTACCGAGCAGTACCTGAGCCGCAAAAATCACGTTTTCAAGACAGGTTGCTGCAGGAAGCTCTGCTTTACTGAGTCCGCGTTTAAAGAGCAACGTTAGGGCCGGCCAGCTCATCCCATTCAACAGGGCTTCGGTGGATTGCACAGCAAGCAGCGCTGAAATACTGTGATAATGAATACCCAGCAGTGGGAATAACAGGGCGAGTAAGCCCAACCCCTCTGACAGGATCAACAAAGAGACGGGAGAATAGTGTGCGCACAGTTTTTCGCTGATGATGCTGCCGATAAAACCAGGCACCGTTGCAAAAAGAAAGGCGAGCGTAAGCAGAGTGGCTGGTGCCGACCAGTCTAAAAGTAAACCGAAGACAACAACCTGAGTTAACCCATTTCCCAACGACGTAAAAATAAAGGCGCAGGCCAGCAAACGCAGCCAGCGATGACAGCGCAGCGCTTCAACAAGCGCATACAAAAGCGAGTTCATGACGATTTCCTTTCAAAAACGATTTAGTCCACGCGGCTGATGCGCGTGTGTGTAAAAAGGTTAATGAAAAGAGATCGTTACATTGGCCGGAACGTTTCCTGATGGATATGCAAAAAGGGTGCGTAAAAAAGGAGGCCGTCCGGCCTCCTTAACGATTATTGCTGATTTCCGTTATTCTGCAATGTCAAAAGCAGGCCGTCGCGCCGCATGGCGGCAGCTTCTTCCGGTTTATGCTGCTTGTCGAGCGTATCGGCAAGCCACGCATAGTCAAACGCGTCCGGGCGCTGTTTTAACGCCGCACGGAAGGCGAGGCTCGCCTCCTGCCATTCACCGTGTTTCATCAGCGACTGGCCCAGCGTGCTCCAGAGCAGCGGACGATCGCCAACGGTTTTGATCTGTTGGCGCAGCACTTTTTCGATTTGCTCAGGGTTGTTGGTTTTCAGACGCGGGATCACCATGACCAGACGATCGTCGTATTGGCGCTTCAGACCGTCGAGGAGGATCTCCTGAGCCGTGTCATGATCGTCACATTCAATCAGGTGTTCCGCCATTGCCACCTGCAGAGGAACCTGCTGACGTGTTTTGCGGCTCTGATTCTTCCACCAGGTTTTCAGACCATCGCTGCCCAGATCGGCACGCGCCTGATCCATCAAACCAATCCACGCCATGCGTTGGAGTTCGTCACGATGTTCATCATCACCCACGTCGGCTTTCGCCATCGAAGGAATAATGTCCAGCAGTGAACCCCATGCACCGGTACGGATATAGGCCTGCTCGGCAAGGCGCAGCACTTCAGGGTGGCGAGGAGTGATTTCCAGCAGACGGTCAACGCCGTGGCGCGCCGCATGGTTTTCATTACGTGCCAGCTGCAGGCGAACGCGAGTGATCTCAACCGGGATCTGGTTGTCGGACGCCATCTCCGATGCGCGCTCCAGATGCTGATTGGCGCGGGCCTCGTCACCACGCTGTTGAGCTGCTTCAGCAGCCAACAGATAGTTCACGACGGGTTGTTCGGCGTGATCGGCGTTTTTGGACATCAGCTTTTCCACCTGCTGATAATCGCCCTCGGCGAGCTTAATCAGCGCCTGCTCGGTCTGCTTACGGGCGCGACGGCGCTTGCGGCCAACGAACCAGCCACGGGTATGGGCACCGGTGCGGAAAATACGGCGCAGGATCCACTCCAGCGCCAGCAGCACCACAACGCCCAGGATCAGAATGATCACCAGACCCGTTACGCTGGTTTCGATGTTGTAATTGTCGGTCTGGATCAACACGTATCCCTGGTGACCGGCAAGCATCGGCCCAAGGACGATCCCGGCGATCAGCAGGATAAAGAGTAAGAGTACTTTAAGCATCGTTACTCTCCTTGTGGGGCGCTTTCAGGCGCGGGCGCGGCGGCTGGTGCAGGTTCACCCGTCTGCGCAGCCGGAACGCCCGGCTGTGCCAGCAGGTTACGTACGCGCGTTTGCATCAGCTTTTCCAGAATCGGCTGGCTGGCCAGTTTATCCGGCACGTTCATGGTGATGTTCTGCTGACTCAGTTTGTCTATGTCATCGAGGAACGCCGTGGTGGTGGCATCATCGGTATCGTAGTAAGCACGTACCCATGTGGAGACGTTATCCAGCGCCTGTTTGTAGGTCTCTTCCTGATGACGTGGCACGGCCTGGGCCGCGACCAGCAGACGGGAACGAATGTTCTCACGCAGGTAGATATCCTGGTTCGGCGCTAACAGCGGCACGGCGGTTTCATCACGGCGACGAATGGTGATGAAGCTGTCCATAAAGTTCTGCCAGCTTTTTTGCAGGTTTACACGCCACTCGCTCAGGGAGCTGGACAGCTCGGTGCCGTCGGAATCCATGGGAGAATCGTCGTCGTTGTTATCTGCCAGCTGCAGGTTATCAATCTGGTTCGAGAGCTGATTTACCTTGAGGATGATGCCGTCATAATCCACCTGAGAAACGGCGGAGAGGCTGGCGATGTCTTCGGTAATGGCGCGACGTGCGGTGATGAGGCTTGGATCGTTCATGTCCGCCAGACTCGCATCTGCGCTTTTCAGCAGAGCGGCGGCGGTGGTGACATCCTGATCGCTCCAGAGCTTACGCCCGGCCAGTTTCACCAGAAAATCGGCCTGAGAAAGCAGCCAGGTTTTGGCATCGGTACCGGAAATGGAGGCCACTTTTTGCTGTACTTCGTCCAGCTGTTTGGTTAGCTCTTCCTGTTTGCTGTTCGCATCGGCAAGCGCGGCAGCCTGCTGTTTGATGACGCCTTCCAGCTCGGTTTTTTGTGTCTCCTGCGCTTTTTGCAGCGCAGCGAGCTGATTAACCAGCGCGTCGCTGGTTGCCGTCTGATTGGTGCTTTGCTGTTTCACCAGGCCGTAGAGGCTGACGCCTGCTGCCAGCGCAATGGCGATGGCAATCGCGCTCAGCGCGAGGCTGGTCTTGTTGCTGCCGTTTTTCTTCTCAACGGTTTTCTCAGTCGTTTCTGACTGTGGCGTCATGTCCACAGTCTCCCTGGTCTCTTCAACCACGGCGGAGGATTTGTCGTGTTCCGTCATTATGGCATCCCATTATGAGAGTTATTGTAATGCGCGCAGCAGCGCATCGTTGTCGGCGTTATCAGCGATCCGAATATCTTGCCAGCCCAGTTCCCGGGCGAGGTTCGCCAGACGCTCACTGACGACCAAAAGCCGACAGTGGAGTAACCAGTTTTCACGATACCAAAGCGGCACCAGCGACCAGAGTTGCTGCAGCATTTCGCCGCTGGTCACCACCAACGTTGTAATGCCGCGCGTATGCCAGCGCATCGCCTCTTGTGCACCATCGTAATGTTTTGCACAGCGTTGATAACATTCGCAAAACGTGACGTCAGCTCCGCGTTCACGCAGCGTTTCGCCTAACAGTTCGCGTCCGCCGTTACCGCGTAAAATCAGCGCACGTTTTCCGATTAGGGTTTGTAATTCAGGTAATTGTAGCAAGACTTCGCTGGTTTCCCGATCTAACGGGTAACGTACGTCTGCTCCACTTACGGTATGCAGCGCCAGGGCGGTGGAACGGCCAATCGCGAAATAGCGTGGCGCGGTAGGCCAGTTCAGTCCCTGCTGTTGTAGCTGCGCATGGGCAAATTCCACGGCATGTTGCGACAAGGCAAACAGCAGGTCGCCTTCCTGATGGGTATTCATATGGTCGGCGAGCGCGGACAGCTCCCGACCCGGGGAGAATTCAATAAGCGGAAAACTCCAGGCCACCTGCCCCAGTGCGCGCAGACGGCTCACTAACTGCTCTCCTGCGGGAGAAGGGCGGGTGACGAGAATACTCATGCAGGGGGCTCTCCATCGTAAACGTCAGCCAGAATCTCGCGGGCACCGTTATCCAGTAACTCTTCCGCCAGCGAAACGCCAAGCTGCTCAGCATCTTGCGGTTTACCGCGGCGCTCACCGCGTACCATCTGCGAACCGTCCGGCGCGCCAACCAGCGCACGCAGCCACAGTTCACCGTTAATTAATTCAGCATAGCTGCCAATCGGCACCTGGCACCCCCCTTCAAGGCGGGTATTCATCGCACGCTCGGCTTTGACGCGAATGGCCGTCTCGTCATGATTCAGCGGCGCAAGCAGTTCACGGGTACGCCTGTCATCCAGACGGCACTCAATACCTACAGCGCCCTGTCCCACGGCCGGCAAAGAGAGCTCCGGTGGCAACGCGACGCGAATGCGTGACTCCAGCCCCAGACGCTTAAGTCCTGCTACCGCGAGGATAATGGCATCGTAATCGCCGTTATCCAGCTTGCCCAGACGCGTGCCGACGTTACCGCGCAGCGAGCGTATGATCAGATCCGGACGGCGTTCAGCCAACTGACACTGGCGGCGTAAACTGGACGTGCCAACCACGCTGCCTTTGGGCAACGCATCAAGCGAGTCAAACTGGTTAGAGACAAACGCATCGCGCGGATCCTCGCGCTCGCAAATGGTCACCAGTCCCAGCCCTTCCGGGAACTCGACGGGCACGTCTTTCATCGAATGCACGGCGATATCGGCGCGGTTCTCAAGCAATGCCAGTTCCAGTTCTTTGACAAACAAGCCTTTGCCGCCCACTTTCGCCAGCGGCGTATCAAGGATCACATCGCCGCGCGTGACCATGGGCACCAGCTCGACGCGCAAGCCGCTGTGGCAGGCTTCCAGGCGCTGCTTAACATAATGTGCCTGCCAGAGCGCAAGAGGGCTTTGGCGTGTGGCAATTCTCAAAACATTGTCTAACATGCTTGTTACCGTCATTATCAATCGCTAACCATCCTAACATTGTTGACTCTGGGATGGCAGTTTTACGGTGATGAAGAAGAGAGGGACAGGGCGGGAGTTCTCGTCAGCCACAGCCGTATTAAGGAATTTACACGTACAGAACGGTGCTACACTTTGTATGTAGCGCAACTTTCTTTACGGTCAATCGGCAAGGTGTTAAATTGATCACGTTTTAGACCATTTTTTCGTCGGTACCAGCATAATGATAAGGGCGAAAAAGGGTAACGGTTATCTTTTTGAAATACTGCGGGCTCGCTGTTATTTTGGTTTTTGAATAGCTTGCGACACCCGGAAACATCAGGCGATACGTCTTGTACCTCTATATTGAGACTCTGAAACAGAGACTGGATGCCATCAATCAACTGCGTGTGGATCGCGCGCTTGCTGCCATGGGCCCTGCTTTCCAGCAGGTATACAGTCTGCTGCCGACATTATTGCACTATCACCATCCGCTGATGCCGGGTTACCTTGACGGTAACGTTCCCAAGGGCATTTGCCTTTTCACGCCTGATGAAACCCAACAGCATTATCTCAACGAACTTGAACTCTACCGTGGCATGCCGCCGCAGGAATCCCCGAAAGGTGAACTGCCTATCACCGGCGTTTACTCCATGGGGAGCACCTCTTCGGTAGGGCAAAGCTGTTCGTCTGACCTGGACATCTGGGTCTGTCATCAATCCTGGCTCGATAACGAAGAGCGTCAGTTGCTGCAGCGTAAATGTAGCCTGCTGGAAAGCTGGGCGGCATCGCTTGGCGTGGAAGTGAGCTTCTTCCTGATTGATGAAAACCGTTTCCGCCATAACGAAAGCGGCAGTCTGGGTGGTGAGGACTGTGGCTCCACGCAGCACATTTTATTGCTGGACGAATTTTACCGTACGGCAGTGCGTCTGGCCGGGAAGCGTATTCTGTGGAATATGGTCCCGTGCGAAGAAGAAGAGCATTACGATGATTACGTGATGTCGCTCTACGCGCAGGGCGTACTGACGCCAAACGAATGGCTGGATTTGGGCGGCCTGAGCTCCCTGTCAGCCGAAGAGTACTTTGGCGCGAGCCTCTGGCAGCTTTATAAGAGCATCGACTCACCATACAAAGCGGTGCTGAAAACGCTGTTGCTCGAAGCCTATTCCTGGGAATACCCAACCCCACGCCTGCTGGCGAAAGATATCAAGCAGCGTCTGCACGACGGGGAGATTGTCTCCTTTGGGCTTGACGCCTACTGCATGATGCTGGAACGCGTTACCGAATACCTGAAAGCCATTGATGACACCACGCGTCTCGACCTGGTGCGTCGATGTTTCTATCTCAAAGTTTGTGAGAAATTGAGCCGCGAACGCGCCTGCGTGGGCTGGCGTCGTGAAGTGGTCTCTCAGCTCGTCAAAGAGTGGGGATGGGGCGAAGAGCGTCTTTCCATGCTCGACAATCGCGCCAACTGGAAAATCGATCAGGTGCGTGAAGCGCACAACGAACTGCTTGATGCGATGATGCAAAGCTACCGTAACCTGATCCGCTTTGCGCGCCGTAACAACCTCAGCGTGTCCGCCAGCCCGCAGGACATCGGGGTATTGACCCGCAAACTGTATGCCGCGTTTGAAGCGCTGCCGGGCAAAGTCACTCTGGTTAACCCGCAAATTTCGCCCGATCTGTCAGAGCCAAACCTGACCTTTATCTATGTGCCGCCGGGCCGCGCGAACCGCACCGGGTGGTATCTGTATAACCGTGCCCCAAGCATGGATTCAATCATTAGCCATCAGCCGCTGGAGTATAACCGCTACCTGAACAAGCTGGTGGCCTGGGCCTGGTTTAACGGCCTGCTGACCTCGCGCACACGCCTGTTTATCAAAGGCAACGAGGTGGTCGATTTAGCCAAACTTCAGGAGATGGTGTCAGATGTCTCCCATCACTTCCCGCTGCGTCTGCCGGCACCCACGCCAAAAGCGCTCTACAGCCCGTGTGAAATTCGCCATCTGGCGATTATCGTCAACCTGGAATATGACCCGACGGCGGCCTTCCGCAATCAGGTCGTGCATTTTGACTTCCGCAAGCTGGACGTCTTCAGCTTTGGCGAGCAGCAAAATTGCCTGGTCGGCAGCGTGGATCTGCTGTACCGCAACTCGTGGAACGAAGTGCGTACGCTGCACTTCAACGGCGAGCAGGCGATGATCGAAGCGTTGAAAACCATTCTCGGTAAGATGCACCAGGATGCCGCGCCGCCGGACAGCGTGGAAGTGTTCTGCTACAGCCAGCACCTGCGTGGTTTGATTCGTACCCGCGTGCAGCAGTTAGTTTCAGAATGTATTGAGCTGCGTCTTTCCAGTACCCGTCAGGAAACCGGTCGCTTTAAAGCGCTGCGTGTTTCAGGGCAAACCTGGGGTCTGTTCTTCGAACGCCTGAACGTGTCGGTGCAGAAGCTGGAGAACGCCATTGAGTTTTACGGCGCGATTTCGCACAACAAACTGCATGGCCTGTCGGTTCAGGTGGAGACCAACCACGTCAAGCTGCCGCAGGTGGTGGATGGCTTTGCCAGTGAAGGGATTATCCAGTTCTTCTTTGAAGAGTCGGGAGACGATGCCGGTTTCAACATCTATATTCTTGATGAGACCAACCGTGCAGAGGTGTATCACCACTGCGAAGGCAGTAAAGAGGAGCTGGTGCGTGACGTTAGCCGCTTCTACTCCTCATCACACGACCGCTTCACCTACGGCTCCAGCTTCATCAACTTCAACCTGCCGCAGTTCTACCAGATTGTGAATGTCGATGGCCGTGCGCAGGTGATTCCGTTCCGTACTCAGGCCGTCACGCCTGCCGAGCCTGCGAATCAGGATACCGCACCGCTGTTGCAGCAGTATTTCTCGTGATGCTTTTCGCCGGGTGGCTACGTTCCGAGCCGTTGTAGGCCCGGTAAGGCGTAGCCGCCACCGGGCAACAACACTACCTGAAACTCACGTCTTCACCCGCCTGCGCGGTTGCAGCCTGCTCCAGCAGATCCCAGAAGGTTTCGCCGCTACGGTCACAAACCCATTCATCCCCTTTCAGATCGAAATGGTAGCCACCCTGTCTGGCCGCCAGCCATACCTGGTGAAGCGGCTCCTGGCGGTTAATAATAATTTTGCTGCCGTTTTCGAAACTGAGGGTCAGGATACCGCCGTTGATTTCACAATCGATATCGCTGTCGCCTTCCCAGTCGTCCAGGCGCTCTTCAATGGTCATCCACAGGGTGTCGGCAAGGCGATGGAATTCACTGTCGTTCATGGTTTTGTTCCTGTTTTTCGTGATGCCGGCAGTATAACCCTAAATAATTCCCGTTGCAGGAAAGCGGCAAACTCTTGCTTTTGTGTCTTCTCCTGCGATGATAGAAACAGATTTGAACTTACGGGCAACTTTATAATGAAAAACGCTTTCCGAACGCTTGCCGTTCTCATCACGCTGTTTAGTCTGACTGGCTGTGGGCTGAAGGGGCCGCTGTACTTCCCGCCAGCGGATAAAACCGCGCCGCCACCGACGAAACCTGTGAACAGCGGCATTGAGTCATCTACGCCAGACACTAACGATCGTGGCAACAACGGTGGCCCGACTCAGGTTAATCTCTGACGATCACGTTCTGTACCCGCGCAATGGAGCAAATGATGCAGTTCTCTAAAATGCATGGCCTTGGTAACGATTTTATGGTCGTCGACGCGGTAACGCAGAATGTCTTTTTCTCCCCGGAACTGATCCGCCGCCTGGCGGATCGACACCTGGGCGTGGGGTTCGATCAGCTGCTGGTGGTTGAACCGCCGTACGATCCCGACCTCGATTTCCACTACCGTATTTTCAATGCGGATGGCAGCGAGGTGAATCAGTGCGGCAACGGCGCGCGCTGTTTTGCCCGCTTTGTCCGCCTGAAAGGGTTGACCAACAAACGCGATATCCGTGTCAGCACGGCGAATGGCCGCATGGTGCTCAGCGTTACCGATGACGAGCTGGTGCGCGTGAACATGGGCGAGCCAAACTTCGAACCTTCTGCGGTGCCGTTTCGCGCAAACAAAGCGGAAAAGACCTATATTATGCGTGCGGCCGAGCAGACAGTATTGTGTGGCGTCGTCTCGATGGGCAACCCACACTGTGTGATTCAGGTTGATAACGTGGAAACGGCCGCGGTTGAAACCCTGGGCCCGGTGCTGGAAAGCCATGAACGTTTCCCGGAACGGGCGAATATCGGTTTTATGCAGGTGGTGAAGCGTGAGCATATCCGTCTGCGCGTGTACGAGCGCGGCGCGGGCGAAACGCAGGCTTGCGGAAGCGGTGCCTGTGCTGCGGTGGCCGTCGGCATCTCTCAGGGGTTACTGGCCGAAGAGGTTCGCGTGGAGTTACCAGGCGGTCGTCTTGATATCGCCTGGAAAGGACCGGGTCATCCACTGTATATGACTGGCCCGGCGGCACATGTCTATGACGGGTTTATCCATCTATGAAACAACCAGGGGAAGAACTGCAGGAAACGGTGACGGAACTGGACGACAGGGCTGTTGTTGATTATCTGCTGCGCAATCCTGAGTTTTTTATTCGCAATGCACGCGTCGTCGAAGCGATGCGTGTGCCGCATCCGGTTCGCGGGACCGTGTCGCTGGTCGAATGGCACATGGCACGCTCGCGCAACCACATCAATCAGCTTGAAGAGAACATGACGCTGCTGATGGAGCAGGCCAACACGAACGAAAGCCTGTTCTATCGTCTTCTGCATCTGCAGGCGCGTCTGGCCTCGGCGCACAGCCTCGAAGAATTTCTCAGCCGCTTCCACCGCTGGGCGCGTGAACTGGGGCTGGCTGGCGCAACGATTCGTCTTTTCCCTGACCGCTGGCGCATTGGCGCGCCGTCCGGTTTTACCCATCTGGCGTTGAGTCGCCAGGCGTTTGAACCCCTGCGTATTCAGCGTCTGGGCCACGAACATCACTATCTTGGGCCGCTTAACGGGCCGGAACTGCTGGTGGTACTGCCGGAGGCGAAAGCGATAGGCTCGGTGGCGATGTCGATGATGGGGCGTGATGGCGATCTGGGGGTGATGTTATTTACCAGCCGCGACGCGCATCATTACGAGCAGGGACAAGGCACGCAGCTGCTGCAGGAGATCGCCCTGATGCTGCCTGAGCTGCTGGAGCGCTGGATTGAACGTGTATGACGGACGCCCTGCTCGCGACTGACGTCTCGCGCTTTCTGCGCTACCTGGGCGTTGAACGTCAGCTAAGCCCCATTACGCTGCTGAATTATCAGCGTCAGCTTGATGCCATCATGCAGATTGCCGATGAGATCGGCCTGAAAAGCTGGAAACAATGTGACGCTGCAACCGTCCGTGGGTTTGTTGTGCGCAGCCGTAAAAAAAACCTAAGCCCGGCGAGTCTGGCGCTCAGGCTTTCTGCGCTGCGCAGTTTCTTCGACTGGCTGGTGAGCCAGGGCGGCTTAAAAGCCAACCCGGCGAAAGGCATCGCCACGCCGAAAGCCCCGCGTCACCTGCCGAAAAATATCGACGTCGACGATGTAAACCGCCTGCTGGATATTGACCTCAACGACCCGCTGGCCGTGCGCGATCGCGCGATGCTGGAGGTCATGTACGGTGCGGGCCTGCGTCTTTCCGAACTGGTTAATCTCGATTTAAAACATCTCGATCTGGAGTCCGGCGAAGTGTGGGTGATGGGTAAGGGCAGCAAAGAGCGCCGCCTGCCGATTGGCCGTAATGCCGTCTCGTGGATTGAGCACTGGCTGGATCTGCGCGGGCTGTTTGGCGCCGAGGAGGAGGCGCTGTTCCTGTCGAAACTCGGCAAGCGGATCTCGGCGCGTAACGTGCAGAAACGCTTTGCAGAGTGGGGCATTAAGCAGGGGTTGAACAGCCACGTCCATCCGCACAAGCTGCGCCACTCTTTTGCCACCCACATGCTGGAATCGAGTGGCGATCTGCGTGGCGTGCAGGAGCTGCTCGGCCACGCGAATCTCTCCACCACCCAAATCTATACCCACTTAGACTTTCAACACCTTGCGTCGGTGTATGATGCGGCGCATCCACGCGCCAAACGGGGGAAATAATGCGTTTTTACCGCCCACTGGGTCACATCTCAGCCCTGACTTTTGATCTTGATGACACCCTTTATGACAACCGTGAAGTGATCCTGCGAACTGAGCAGGAGTCACTGGCGTTTGTTCAGAACTACCATCCGGCGCTAAAGACGATGCAGAACAAGGACTTTCAGCTGCTGCGTCAGTCCCTGCGTGAGACCGAGCCGGATATTTATCACGATGTAACCGAATGGCGTCGCCGTGCGGTGGAGCAGGCGATGCTCAACGCTGGGCTGAGCGCACAGGATGCGGCCGTCGGGGCTGAAGCCGCAATGGAAAACTTCGCCAAATGGCGCAGCCGTATCGACGTGCCGCAGGAAACGCACGACACCCTGGCAAAACTGGCAGAAAAATGGCCGCTGGTCGCCATCACCAATGGCAATGCGCAGCCGGAGCTGTTTGGTCTGGGGGATTACTTTGAATTTGTGCTGCGGGCGGGTCCGCACGGGCGCTCGAAGCCGTTTAACGATATGTATCATCTGGCGGCGGAGAAGCTGAACCTGCCGCTCGGCGAAATGTTGCATGTGGGTGATGACCTGACCACAGACGTAGCGGGTGCCATCCGCTGCGGTATGCAGGCCTGCTGGATCAAGCCAGAAAAGACGGACCTGATGATCGCCCCGGACAGCCGTGTTCTGCCGCACCTGGAAATTTCACGGTTGGCATCCCTCACGACGCTGATATAATCACCAGTAATATTGTATAAATTACCAGGGTTTTTGCAGTTGTAGGCCCGGTAAGCAAAGCGCCACCGGGCGCTTTGCTGTGTTCCTGAATACTATGTGACGGTGCCAATGGACGTTTCTTACCTGCTCGACAGCCTTAATGACAAACAGCGTGACGCGGTTGCCGCCTCGCGTACCAACCTGCTGGTGCTGGCTGGGGCGGGCAGTGGTAAGACGCGCGTGCTGGTTCACCGTATCGCCTGGCTGCAGAGCGTGGAAAACTGCTCTCCGTACTCCATCATGGCGGTCACGTTCACCAACAAGGCGGCGGCGGAGATGCGCCACCGTATTGCCCAACTGATGGGCACCAGCCAGGGCGGCATGTGGGTCGGCACCTTCCACGGTCTGGCGCACCGTCTGCTGCGTGCGCACCATATGGACGCCAATCTGCCGCAGGATTTCCAGATCCTCGACAGTGAAGACCAGCTCCGTCTGCTGAAACGCCTGATTAAGGCGATGAACCTCGACGAGAAACAGTGGCCGCCGCGTCAGGCGATGTGGTACATCAACGGCCAGAAAGACGAAGGGTTGCGCCCGCACCATATTCAGAGCTTTGGCAATCCGGTGGAGCAGACCTGGCAGAACGTTTACAAGGCCTACCAGGAAGCGTGTGACCGCGCCGGGCTGGTGGACTTTGCCGAACTGTTGCTGCGCGCCCACGAGCTGTGGCTGAACAAACCGCATATCCTGCAGCATTACCGTGAACGCTTCACCAATATCCTGGTGGACGAATTCCAGGATACCAACAACATCCAGTACGCCTGGATCCGCCTGCTGGCCGGGGATACCGGCAAGGTGATGATCGTAGGCGATGACGACCAGTCCATCTACGGCTGGCGTGGCGCGCAGGTGGAAAACATTCAGCGCTTCCTCAACGACTTCCCCGGCGCCGAAACCATCCGTCTGGAGCAGAACTACCGCTCGACCAGCAATATCTTGAGCGCGGCCAACGCCCTGATTGAAAACAACAACGGGCGCCTGGGTAAAAAGCTATGGACCGACGGGGTCGACGGTGAGCCGATTTCCATTTACTGCGCCTTCAACGAGCTCGACGAAGCACGTTTCGTGGTGAACCGCATCAAAACCTGGCAGGACAACGGTGGCGCGCTGGAACAGTGTGCCATTCTCTACCGCAGCAACGCCCAGTCGCGCGTGCTGGAAGAGGCGCTGCTGCAGGTGAGCATGCCGTACCGTATCTACGGCGGCATGCGCTTCTTCGAACGTCAGGAGATCAAAGACGCGCTCTCGTATCTGCGCCTGATCGCTAACCGAAACGACGATGCGGCGTTTGAACGTGTGGTAAATACGCCAACCCGCGGCATTGGTGACCGAACGCTGGACGTGGTGCGTCAGGCCTCGCGCGATCGTCAGCTTACGCTCTGGCAGGCGTGCCGCGAGCTGTTGCAGGAAAAAGCCCTCGCCGGACGCGCTGCTAGCGCGCTGCAGCGCTTCCTGGAATTAATTGACGCGCTGGCGCAGGAAACCGCCGACATGCCGCTACACGTGCAGACTGACCGGGTGATCAAAGACTCGGGCCTGCGCACCATGTACGAGCAGGAGAAAGGCGAGAAGGGCCAGACCCGTATTGAGAACTTAGAGGAACTGGTGACGGCAACGCGCCAGTTCAGCTACAACGAAGAAGACGAAGACCTGATGCCGCTGCAGGCGTTCCTTTCTCACGCCGCGCTGGAAGCAGGCGAAGGGCAGGCGGATACCTGGCAGGATGCGGTTCAACTGATGACCCTGCACTCTGCCAAAGGCCTCGAATTCCCGCAGGTGTTTATCGTCGGCATGGAAGAGGGTATGTTCCCGAGCCAGATGTCGCTGGATGAAGGCGGGCGTCTGGAAGAGGAGCGCCGTCTGGCTTACGTAGGCGTGACGCGAGCGATGCAGAAGCTGACGCTGACCTACGCTGAAACCCGCCGTTTGTACGGTAAAGAGGTCTATCACCGTCCGTCGCGCTTTATCGGCGAACTACCGGAAGAGTGTGTCGAAGAGGTGCGTCTGCGTTCCAGTATCAGCCGCCCGGTCAGCCATCAGCGGATGGGCTCGCCGATTGCGGAAACCGACACCGGCTATAAGCTGGGCCAGCGCGTGCGTCATTCGAAGTTTGGTGAAGGCACCATCGTCAATCTGGAAGGCAGCGGCGAGCACAGTCGCCTGCAGGTGGCGTTCCAGGGGCAGGGGATCAAATGGCTGGTGGCCGCGTATGCCAAGCTGGAAGCAGTGTAACTTTCAGAAAAATATCATTATTTTGTAATAATCTGCTAGCCTTATACGTTGAAGGTCAATTAATGCCCTTCAGCGTTTCGTTGCGTGTTGACGCCACAGTTGCTGCTGGCGTAACATGCGCGCACGATTACGCTAAGAGGACATTCGCCTTGGACACACCCAGTAGATACTGGCTCAATTCCCTGTCATCCAGGAACAACTCCTAAGGCTATCTCCTCTTGCTGATGGCCTTAGTGGTTGTCAGCGACCTGCATTATTCCCGTCGCGCTGAGTCAGGCTGTTTAATGGTCTGAAACCCAATTTGTTTCTGTGTGCCCACCGAACTGTCCGATATTTTTTGCATTGGGAGTCCCGGTCATGTTGAGCGCATTTCAACTCGAAAATAACCGACTGACTCGGCTTGAAGCCGAAGAGTCACAGCCCCTCATTGATGCCGTATGGGTGGATCTGGTCGAGCCGGACGACGATGAACGCCTGCGCGTACAATCTGAGCTGGGGCAGAGTCTGGCCACTCGCCCGGAACTGGAAGACATCGAAGCATCCGCACGTTTTTTTGAAGACGAAGACGGCCTGCACATTCACTCCTTCTTCTTCTTTGAAGATGCCGAAGACCACGCGGGGAACTCCACCGTGGCATTTACCATTCGCGACGGTCGCCTGTTTACCCTGCGCGAGCGCGAACTGCCGGCGTTTCGTCTCTACCGTATGCGCGCCCGCAGCCAGGCGATGGTGGACGGCAATGCTTACGAATTGCTGCTCGATCTGTTCGAAACCAAAATTGAGCAGCTGGCGGATGAGATTGAAAATATCTACAGCGATCTGGAAAAACTGAGCCGCGTCATCATGGAAGGCCATCAGGGCGATGAATACGACGAAGCGCTCTCCACGCTGGCGGAGCTGGAAGATATCGGCTGGAAGGTGCGTCTGTGTCTGATGGATACCCAGCGCGCGCTGAACTTCCTGGTGCGCAAGGCGCGTCTGCCGGGCGGCCAGCTGGAACAGGCGCGTGAGATCCTGCGCGATATCGAATCCCTGCTGCCGCACAACGAATCACTGTTCCAGAAGGTCAACTTCCTGATGCAGGCGGCGATGGGCTTTATCAACATCGAGCAGAACCGCATTATCAAGATCTTCTCGGTGGTATCCGTGGTGTTCCTGCCGCCGACGCTGGTGGCATCCAGCTATGGGATGAACTTTGAGTTTATGCCAGAGCTGAAGTGGAGTTTCGGCTATCCGGGGGCGATTATCTTTATGATCCTCGCCGGGCTGGCGCCGTATCTCTATTTCAAGCGTCGCAACTGGCTGTAAAAATCTGGCGGGTGGCGCTGTGCTTACCCGCCCTATGATCGAACTCCCTCTCCCACCGGGAGAGGGGAAAATCACAGCCCTTTACGCACCCGGCGCTGGGTATAAATCGCGTCAGCGACAAAAATCGCCAGCGCCACCCAGATAAACGCGAACGTCACCATCTTATCCGCACCCGGCACTTCGCCGTAAAACACCACCGCCAGCAGGAACATCAGCGTCGGGCCGATGTACTGGAAAAAGCCCAGCGTGGACAGACGCAGGCGCGTTGCCGCACCGGTAAAGCAGAGCAGTGGGATGGTCGTCACCACGCCTGCGGCCATCAGCATCACATTCAGGGACCACGGGTTGCTGCCCATGTGGCTGGTCGGGCTGTCGGCAATGCCGAAGAGATAGATAGCGGCCACCGGCAACAGCCACAGGGTTTCAAACAGCATGCCGGTTTGCGCTTCCACGGCAATCTTCTTACGCACCAGCCCGTAGAACGCAAAGCTGAACGCCAGCCCCAGCGCAATAACAGGCAGTGAACCGAAGGTCCACAGCTGAACCAGCACGCCGCAGAAGGCGAGGATCACCGCCAGCCACTGCATCCGGCGGAAGCGCTCGCCGAGGAAAATCATCCCCAGCACAATATTCACCAGCGGGTTTATAAAGTAGCCCAGACTCGCTTCGAGCATATGATGATTATTCACCGCCCAGATAAACAGCAGCCAGTTTCCGCCAATCAGTACTGCCGAGAGTGCCAGCAGGAAGATCTTCTTCGGAGTTTGTAGCAGCGTTTTGACGCCAGACCACTGACGACTAACGCTCATCAGCGCGATCATGAAGAAGAAGGACCAGATGACGCGGTGAGTGAGGATCTCATCAGCCGGTACGTAAGCGATAAATTTAAAGTAGGCGGGTGCGACACCCCAAATAAAATAAGCGGCAAGGGCGAGTAACACGCCCTGCCGCGTCTGTTTAGCATCCATCGGGAAAATCCGTGACAAAAAAGTGAATTAACTTTACCCGATTTTTCAGCTTCAACCCACCATATAAGTGGCGGTTGCGCTGGCGATATAAAGTTGTTCTTCGTTATGCAGTTCAACACGCGCCACGGCGACCTTATTACCCGCGCGGAGCAGGCTGCTGCTGCAGGTGAAGCGGTTTCCGCGCCCGGGACGCAGATAATCGACGCGTAAATCGATGGTACCCATGCGGGATAAGCGCTGACGCAGCTCGTCTTCGTTGATGGTGTCATGGCGGGTCAGGGTGCTGCCAACACATACCAGCCCTGCAGCCACGTCCAGCGCGGAGGCAATTACCCCGCCATGTAAAATGCTCTGTGCCCAGTTGCCTACCATCATCGGCTGGTTGTTAAAGCTGAGCTGGGCAAAGTCTTTTTCGTAACGCTCCAGCTCCAGTCCCAGCGCGCGGTTAAACGGCATATGGTAAACAAAAATCTCGCCCACGAGTTTTAACGCTTCTTCGGCGGTTAGCATGGCTGACATGAGACATCACATCCTTAATGTTAATAAAATGTTGATTTTATGCCCGGACAGGCAAGAATGCCACTTTCAGAAACGAGGATGCAGCAGTTGCTGCAGAAGTCTGTAGAATGTGCGCCATATAACGATTCAGATCATTTAACATTTTGCAGGAGAACACCACCGATGCGGACGTATCTGGCAGGGTTACTGGCAGCGGTTGCGCTGCCCCTCACAGCCTATGCGCAGGAAGCGACAGTCAAAGAGGTGCATGATACGCCAGCAGTTCGCGGTAGCATTATCGCTAACCTGCTGCAGGAGCATGATAATCCCTTCACGCTCTACCCGTACGACACCAACTATGTGCTCTATACCTGGACCAGCGATCTCAACAAAGAGGCGATTCGCTCCTATGACTGGGCTGAGAATGCGCGCAAAGATGAGGTGAAATATCAGCTCAGCCTCGCGTTTCCGTTCTGGCGCGGCATTCTGGGGCCGAATTCGGTTCTCGGTGCATCTTATACCCAGAAATCCTGGTGGCAGCTTTCCAACAGCGGTGAATCTTCACCGTTCCGTGAAACCAACTATGAGCCACAGCTGTTCCTGGGGTTCGCAACGGATTATGAGTTTGCAGGCTGGACATTGCGTGAAGTTGAAGTGGGCTTCAACCATGACTCCAACGGCCGTTCCGATCCAACCTCACGTAGCTGGAACCGCGCCTATACGCGCCTGATGGCGCAAAACGGTAATATGATGGTGGAAGTGAAGCCGTGGTACGTGGTGGGCAGCACCGATGACAACCCGGATATCACCAAATATATGGGCTACTATCAGCTCAGGATTGGCTATCAGCTGGGTGATGCGGTGCTGAGCGCCAGGGGCCAGTACAACTGGAACACCGGTTACGGCGGCGCAGAAGTGGGCTTAAGCTACCCGATGACCAAACACGTGCGTATTTATACGCAGGTCTACAGCGGTTACGGCGAGTCGCTCATCGATTACAACTTCAATCAGACCCGCGTGGGTGTCGGCGTGATGCTGAACGATATTTTCTAAGACGCTCGAATGTTTTTGCGTTAAACGTTGAAGTTTCTCTCTCAGGCGCTGAAAATAGCGCCTGTTTCATTTCTGGCATATGGGGTTAACGTGGCGCAGGCGGAAGTATTGAATCAGGAGTCGCTGGCTAAACAGGTTTTGCATGAAACCTTTGGCTACCAGCAGTTCCGTCCTGGCCAGGAAACCATCATTGAAACCGTGCTGGAAGGCCGTGATTGCCTGGTGGTAATGCCGACCGGTGGCGGTAAATCGCTCTGCTATCAGGTGCCCGCGCTGGTACTTAATGGCCTGACGGTCGTGGTATCGCCGCTGATTTCTCTGATGAAAGACCAGGTCGACCAGCTGCTCGCCAACGGCGTGGCGGCGGCCTGTCTTAACTCCACGCAAACCCGCGAGCAGCAGCAAGAGGTGATGGCCGGTTGCCGTACCGGACAGGTTCGCTTGCTGTATATCGCACCAGAACGTCTGATGCTGGATAACTTCCTCGACCATCTGGCGCACTGGAATCCCGTTCTGCTGGCCGTTGATGAAGCACACTGTATCTCGCAGTGGGGTCACGATTTCCGCCCGGAATATGCGGCACTTGGTCAGCTGCGTCAGCGCTTCCCTGAACTGCCGTTTATGGCGCTGACCGCTACGGCAGATGACACCACGCGGCTGGATATCGTCCGCCTGCTGGGGCTGAACGACCCGCTGATCCAGGTCAGCAGCTTCGACCGCCCGAACATCCGCTATATGCTGATGGAAAAATTCAAGCCGCTGGATCAGCTTCTGCGCTATGTGCAGGAGCAACGCGGCAAGTCAGGCATCATCTACTGCAACAGCCGCGCGAAGGTGGAAGACACCGCTGCGCGTCTGCAAAACCGCGGCTTTAGCGCGGCGGCCTATCATGCCGGGTTAGAAAACCACATCCGCGCCGACGTGCAGGAAAAATTCCAGCGTGATGACCTGCAGATTGTGGTGGCGACGGTGGCGTTCGGCATGGGCATTAACAAGCCCAACGTCCGCTTTGTGGTGCACTTCGACATTCCGCGAAATATCGAATCCTACTACCAGGAAACCGGCCGCGCCGGCCGTGATGGCCTGCCTGCGGAAGCGATGCTGTTTTACGATCCGGCCGATATGGCGTGGCTGCGCCGCTGCCTGGAAGAGAAACCGCAGGGACAGCTGCAGGATATCGAGCGTCACAAACTCAACGCCATGGGCGCGTTTGCGGAAGCGCAGACCTGCCGCCGTCTGGTGCTGCTCAACTACTTTGGTGAAGGGCGTCAGGAGCCGTGCGGCAACTGCGATATCTGTCTCGACCCGCCAAAGCAGTACGATGGCCTGATGGACGCGCGTAAGGCGCTTTCGACCATATACCGTGTTAATCAGCGCTTCGGGATGGGCTACGTGGTGGAAGTGCTGCGCGGCGCCAATAACCAGCGTATCCGCGACATGGGCCACGATAAGCTGCCTGTCTACGGTATTGGCAAAGACCAGAGCCACGAGCATTGGGTCAGCATTATTCGTCAGTTGATTCACCTCGGTTTTGCCACACAGAACATCGCCCAGCACTCCGCGCTTCAGCTCACCGAAGCCGCGCGCCCGGTGCTGCGTGGGGATGTTGAACTCAAGCTTGCCGTGCCGCGCGTAGTGGCCCTGAAACCGCGGGTGATGCAGAAATCCTACGGCGGCAACTACGACCGCAAGCTGTTTGCCAAACTGCGCAAGCTGCGTAAAGCGATTGCCGATGAAGAGAACATTCCGCCATATGTGGTCTTCAACGACGCGACGCTGATCGAGATGGCCGAGCAGATGCCGCTCAGCGCCAGCGAAATGCTCAGCGTCAACGGCGTGGGCACGCGCAAGCTGGAGCGCTTTGGTAAAGAATTCATGGCGCTCATCCGTTCACATGTCGATGGTGATGATGAGGAGTAGTCAGCCGCGCAAAAAAGTGCCAGGATGATGACTCACTGAATTATTTCCCCGCGAGCGAATTATGTTAATGCTATTTCTTACCGTGGCGTTGGTGCACATTGTTGCGCTGATGAGCCCGGGCCCTGACTTTTTCTTCGTGTCACAAACCGCCGTCAGCCGCTCCCGCAAAGAAGCAATGATGGGGGTGTTGGGTATCACTATGGGTGTTATGGTCTGGGCGGCCGTGGCGCTGCTTGGCCTGAACCTCATCCTGGCGAAGATGGCGTGGCTGCATAACATCATCATGGTTGGTGGCGGTCTGTACCTGTGCTGGATGGGCTACCAGATGCTGCGCGGAGCGCTGAAGAAAGAAGAGAAAAAAACGCAAGAGCCAAAAGTTGAGCTGGCAACGGGCGGCCGTAGCTTTGTGAAAGGGCTGCTGACCAACCTGGCGAACCCGAAAGCGATTATCTATTTCGGTTCCGTCTTCTCCCTGTTCGTGGGCGACAGCGTGGGGGCGGGTGCACGCTGGGGTATCTTCCTGCTGATCGTGGTTGAGACGTTTGCGTGGTTCACCGTTGTTGCCAGCCTGTTTGCCTTACCGGCGATGCGCCGTGGCTATCAGCGCATCGCGAAATGGATTGACGGCTTCGCCGGCGCGCTGTTCGCCGGCTTTGGTATTCACCTTATTATCTCTCGCTAAGCATGACGCGCTGACGCAAGCAGCGCGCCAACCAGCATAAACAGCGAACCAAACACTTTGTTCAGGGCCTTCATTTGCTTAGGCCCTTTAATCCATGCTGCAATCCGCTGCGCCAGCGTCGCGTAGCCAATCATCACAATAATATCGACAACAATGGTGGTCACGCCCAGGACTACATACTGCATGACCTGCGGCTGATGCGGGACGATAAACTGCGGGAACAGGGCAGCCAGAAAAACGATGCTTTTTGGGTTGGTCAGATTCACAAACACCGCCCGCTTAAACAGGCGGCCGCGCGTTTGCGTCCGGGCAAGAGTGTTGAGGTCAATTGAGCCTGCTGCGCGCCATTGCTGAATGCCGAGCCAAATCAGATACGCCGCACCGGCCCATTTCAGCACTTCAAATGCCAGCACCGAGCGGGAGAAGAGCGTCCCTAAACCCACGCCCACCAGCACAATGTGAATCCCCAGTCCGGTTTGCAAACCGGCAATGGATGCTGCCGCCCCGCGATAACCGTGGTTAATGGAGGTTGTCATGGTATTAATTGCCCCCGAACCCGGTGACAGGCTGAGGATGATGGATGTCAGCAGGTAAGCGAACCACCACTCGAAGGTCATTTGAAACTCCCGAATCGTCTGTTTTTATGCCACAATACGCTATTGTTGAGTCATTTTGTGACCAGTTACGAAAAAAACGATATTCCCTGAATGACGGGGGGTGGAAACCCGATGTTGCAGCAGAAAAAGGACTGGGAAACACGAGAAAACGCATTTGCTGCTTTCTCCATGGGGCCGCTGACCGATTTCTGGCGTCAGCGTGAGGAAGATGAGTTTACGGGCGTCGGGAATATCCCGGTGCGCTTTGTTCGTTTCCGTGATGAAAAAAATGACCGGGTGATTGTGGTCTGCCCCGGGCGTATCGAAAGCTACATAAAATATGCCGAGCTGGCGTACGACCTGTTCCATCTGGGTTTTGACGTGTTAATTATCGACCATCGCGGGCAGGGGCTTTCTGGTCGAATGTTGCCAGATACCCATCGCGGCCATGTAGATAACTTCAGTGATTATGTCGACGATCTTGCCGCCTTCTGGCAGCAGGAAGTGCAGCCCGGCCCGTGGCGTAAGCGCTATATTCTTGCGCACTCCATGGGCGGCGCGATCTCTACGCTCTTTTTGCAGCGCTACGATCACCAGTGCGATGCCATTGCGCTGACCGCGCCGATGTATGGCATTGTGATACGTTTTCCGGACTGGATGGTGCGCCATCTTCTCGACTGGGCTGAGGGCCATCAGCGCATTCGTGAAGGCTACGCCATCGGAACAGGACGCTGGCGGGCTTTGCCGTTTGCCCTCAACGTCTTAACCCATAGCCGTCAGCGTTATCGCCGCAACCTGCGCTTCTATGCCGATGAGCCTCGCTTGCGCGTTGGCGGCCCCACCTGGCACTGGGTGCGGGAGGGGATACATGCAGGGGAGCAGGTTCTGGCGGGCGTTGGTGATGATGACACGCCGACACTCCTGATTCAGGCTGAAGAAGAGCGTGTGGTGGATAACCGCATGCATGACCGTTTTTGTGAACTGCGCGCTGCCGCCGGTCACCCTTGTGAAGGGGGTAAACCGCTGGTCATCAACGGCGCGTACCATGAGATCCTTTTTGAAAAGGACGCTATGCGCTCAGTCGCGCTTAACGCCATCGTCGAGTTTTTCGACCGGCATAACTGATTTTCTATTGAGGTTAAATTTTCCTATGTACCAGGTTGTTGCATCTGATTTAGATGGCACGCTGCTTTCCCCCGACCACACCCTGTCGCCGTACGCGAAAGAGACCTTAAAGCTGCTGACTGCCCGTGGCGTGCACTTTGTGTTTGCCACCGGGCGCCACCACGTGGATGTGGGGCAGATCCGCGATAATCTTGAGATTAAATCGTACATGATCACCTCCAACGGTGCGCGCGTTCACGACACCGATGGCAATCTGATCTTTACCCACAACCTGGATCGCGATATTGCCGCCGATCTGTTCGGTGTGGTGCACAATAATCCGGCTATCGTCACGAACGTTTACCGCGACGATGACTGGTTCATGAACCGCCACCGCCCGGAAGAGATGCGCTTCTTCAAAGAAGCGGTGTTTAACTACTCCCTGTATGAGCCAGGTCTGCTCGAGCCGGAAGGGATCAGCAAAGTCTTCTTTACCTGCGAAAGTCACGAAGAACTGCTGCCGCTGGAGCAGGCGATCAACGCCCGCTGGGGCGATCGCGTCAACGTAAGCTTCTCCACGCTGACCTGCCTGGAAGTGATGGCGGGTGGCGTTTCCAAGGGGCACGCTCTGGAAGCGGTGGCCAAACGCATGGGCTTTGAACTGAAAGACTGTATCGCATTTGGTGATGGCATGAACGATGCTGAGATGCTCTCGATGGCGGGTAAAGGCTGCATCATGCAGAACGCGCACCAGCGCCTGAAAGACCTGCACCCGGAGCTGGAAGTGATCGGCACCAACGCAGACAATGCGGTACCAAAATATCTGCGCAAGCTGTTCCTTGAATAATCTTCATTTGGTTGTTTATTGCTCAGTTGTCAACTAAAGAGTTCGCTACAATGCCTCTCCTTCTTTCTGAGAGACAAGCATTGTGGCGCTACTCATTATCACCACTATCCTGTGGGCCTTCTCCTTTAGCCTGATTGGCGAATACCTTGCCGGATCGGTCGACAGCTATTTCTCGGTGCTGATGCGCGTGGGGCTGGCGGCGCTGGTGTTCCTGCCCTTTTTGCGTACGCGCGGACAATCCCTGCAAACCGTTTTGCTGTATATGCTGGTGGGGGCGATGCAGCTCGGCATCATGTATCTGTTTAGCTTTCGGGCGTATATCTACTTGTCCGTCTCGGAGTTCCTGCTCTTTACGGTGCTGACGCCGCTCTATATCACGCTGATTTACGACCTGCTCAGCAGGCGTCGTCTGCGTTGGGGCTATCTGTTGAGCGCAGCGCTGGCGGTGATTGGCGCGGCGATTATTCGCTACGATAAAGTGAGCGATCATTTCTGGACCGGCCTGATGTTCGTGCAGTTAGCAAACATCAGCTTCGCTATTGGTATGGTGGGCTACAAGCGCCTGATGGAAAACCGCCCGATGCCACAGCACAACGCGTTTGCCTGGTTCTATATGGGGGCGGCGGTGGTCGCGGTCGCAGCCTGGTTTATGTTGGGTAACCCGCAAAAATTACCTACCACCACCGTGCAGTGGGGCATTCTGGTCTGGCTGGGTGTGGTGGCCTCGGGACTGGGGTACTTCATGTGGAACTATGGCGCAACTCAGGTAGACGCCGGTACGCTGGGCATCATGAACAACGTGCATGTGCCCGCGGGGCTACTGGTAAACCTTGCTATCTGGCAGCAACAGCCCCACTGGCCGAGTTTCCTTATTGGGGGAGCGGTGATCCTGGCTTCGCTGTGGGTACATCGCCGTTGGGTCGCTCCGCGCTCCGCACAAACGGAAGATGGTCGCACGCGTGGTTCCGCGTTGAGCGAATAAACGCTTCCGTGATCGGCTGACGCTGCTCGCCATCGCGCACGGCGGCGTACAGCCGGCTCCACAGTCCTTCTCCCAGGGTTTTGGTGACCACCAGGCCCTGGCGTTCAAAACTCTCTACCACCCAGTGCGGCAGCGCCGCGATGCCCATTCTGGCGGCAACCATCTGAATCAACAGCAACGTATTATCCACGCTTTTCAGTTGTGGGCTGATGCCAGCCGGCTGCAGGAAATGGCGCCAGATATCCAGGCGACTGCGCTGCACCGGGTATATCAGCAGCGTTTCAGTCGCCAGGTCTTCCGGGGTGATACGCGTCTTGCTGGCCAGCGGATGATCCGGTGCCAGCACCAGACGCACCTCATAATCGAACATTGGCGAATAATGCAGGCCGCTACGCGGCAGAATGTCTGACGTCATCACCAGATCCAGCTCGCCCTGCTGGAGTGACGGCTGCGGGTCAAACGTCACGCCGGAGGTAAAGTCCATTTCTACCTGCGGCCACTTCTGGCGGAAGTTCTCAAGCGCGGGGGTCAGCCACTGAATACAGCTGTGGCACTCAATGGCGATACGCAATTTAGTTTGCTGCGGCTCATTGCAGGACTGAAGCGCGCTGGCAATTTGCGGCAGCACCTGATTTGCCAGCTGCAGGAGGATCTCGCCCTGGGGGGTAAAGCGCAGCGGCTGGCTCTTACGCACAAAAAGACGAAAGCCGAGACGTTGTTCCAGATCGCTGAACTGGTGAGAAAGGGCGGACTGAGTCTGGTGCAGTGAGGCCGCCGCCGCCGCGAGAGAACCGCAGTTTCGCAACGCTTGTAGCGTTTTCAGGTGTTTTATCTCGATCATGAAAGTCCTTCACTTCGCCATGAACATTTTGCGCTTGAGGAATATACAGTACCTGCCAATTATAGATGTGTAAACATCTGGACGTCTAAATAACGAATTTCACAAGGGGCATGACATGACAATCCGCAATCACACTCTCGGTTTCCCTCGCGTTGGCCTTCGTCGCGAGCTAAAAAAAGCACAAGAAAGCTACTGGGCAGGAAACACCACGCGTGAAGAGCTGCTGGCAGTGGGCCGCGAACTGCGTGCCCGCCACTGGGAGCAGCAAAAACAGGCGGGCGTAGACCTGCTGCCGGTGGGCGATTTCGCCTGGTACGACCATGTTCTGACGACCAGCCTGCTGCTTGGCAATGTCCCGGCTCGTCATCAGAACAACGATGGATCGGTAGATATCGACACGCTGTTCCGCATCGGCCGTGGCCGTGCGCCAACCGGTGAGCCAGCGGCAGCGGCGGAAATGACCAAGTGGTTTAACACCAACTATCACTATATGGTGCCGGAGTTTGTTAAAGGTCAGCAGTTCAAACTGACCTGGACCCAGTTGCTGGATGAAGTGGACGAAGCGCTGGCACTGGGGCACCAGGTGAAACCGGTGCTGCTGGGGCCAGTGACCTACCTGTGGTTAGGAAAAGTCAAAGGCGAGCCGTTCGATCGTCTGAGCCTGCTGAAGGATATCCTGCCGGTCTACAAACAGGTGCTGATTGAGCTGGGCAAACGCGGTATTCAGTGGGTGCAAATCGACGAACCGGCACTGGTGCTCGAACTGCCGCAAGCGTGGCTCGATGCCTTCAAACCGGCTTACGATGCACTGACCGGGCAGGTGAAGCTGCTGCTTACCACCTACTTTGAAGGTGTGACGCCGAACCTCGGTACCATCAACAAATTGCCAGTGCAGGGCCTGCACGTTGACCTGGTGCATGGAAAAGATGATGTTGCAGAACTGCACAAGCGCCTGCCAGCGGAGTGGCTGCTCTCTGCCGGGCTGGTGAACGGTCGTAACGTCTGGCGCGCCGATCTGACAGAAAAATATGCTCAAATTAAAGACATCGTCGGCAAACGTGAGCTATGGGTGGCCTCTTCGTGTTCACTGCTGCACAGCCCTATCGATCTCAGCGTTGAAACCCGCCTGGATGCGGAAGTGAAAAGCTGGTTTGCCTTTGCCTTGCAGAAATGTGAAGAGCTGACTCTGCTGCGTGACGCCCTGAACAGCGGTGACACGGCGGCGATTACCGAATGGAGCGCTCCGATTCAGGCCCGTCGTCATTCGTCTCGCGTTCACAACCCGGCGGTGGAAAAACGTCTGGCGGCTATCACCGCGCAGGACAGCCAGCGTCAAAGCCCCTATGAAATGCGTGCAGAAGCCCAGCGCGCCCGTTTCAACTTGCCTGCGTGGCCAACCACCACCATCGGTTCCTTCCCGCAAACTACCGAGATCCGCGGCCTGCGCCTGGACTTCAAAAAGGGCAACCTTGATGCGGCCAACTACCGCACCGGCATCGCGGAACATATCAAACAGGCGATTGTGGAGCAGGAGCGCTTAGGCCTGGACGTGCTGGTTCACGGGGAGGCAGAGCGTAACGACATGGTGGAGTACTTCGGTGAACATCTAGACGGTTTCGTCTTTACCCAAAACGGCTGGGTACAGAGCTATGGTTCCCGCTGTGTAAAACCACCGGTGGTGATCGGCGACGTCAGCCGTCCGCACCCGATCACCGTCGAATGGGCTAAATATGCCCAGTCCCTGACCGACAAGCCGGTAAAAGGCATGTTGACCGGTCCGGTGACCATTCTTTGCTGGTCCTTCCCGCGTGAGGACGTGACCCGTGAAACCATCGCCAGGCAAATTGCGCTGGCGCTGCGCGATGAAGTGGCGGATCTGGAAGCGGCGGGCATTGGCATCATCCAGATTGACGAACCGGCCCTGCGCGAGGGATTACCGCTGCGTCGCAGCGACTGGGACGCCTACCTGCAGTGGGGTGTGGAAGCGTTCCGCATCAATGCCGCAGTGGCGAAGGACGACACCCAGATCCACACCCACATGTGTTACTGCGAATTTAACGACATCATGGATTCCATTGCCGCACTGGATGCCGACGTGATCACCATCGAGACCTCGCGTTCAGATATGGAACTGCTGGAGTCATTCGAAGAGTTCGATTACCCGAACGAAATCGGGCCGGGCGTATATGACATTCACTCCCCGAACGTGCCGAGCGTGGAGTGGATCGAAGCCCTGCTGAAGAAAGCCGCCCAGCGCATTCCGGCAGAACGCCTGTGGGTGAACCCTGACTGCGGTCTGAAAACCCGCGGCTGGCCTGAAACCCGCGCGGCGCTGGCGAATATGGTGAAAGCGGCGCAGAATTTGCGTCAGGGTTAAGATAGAGTCGATCCCATTATGTAGCCCGGTAAGGCATCGCCGCCACCGGGCTTGTATGTTTACGCTTTCTTGCCGCCGTACTGGCTAAACCACGCCAGCATCCGCTGCCAGCCATCTTTGGCTGATTCCGCGTGATAGCTCGGGCGATAATCGGCATTAAACGCGTGTCCGGCATCCGGGTACACGACAATGTCGGCCTTCGCATTCGCCGCGCGTAGCGCATGGCGCATGGTCTCTACCGTATCGAGTGGAATACCCGTGTCCTGACCACCGTACAGTCCCAGCACCGGGGCATTTAAGTCTGTGGCGATATCAACCGGATGTTTTGGCGAGTTCAGCGTTTTTTCGCCCACCAGTTTACCGTACCAGGCCACAGCAGCTTTCAGCTGCGGATTGTGCGCGGCATACAGCCAGCTAATGCGTCCGCCCCAGCAGAACCCCGTTATCATCAGTCGATGCGCATCACCGCCGTTACGCGCCGCCCAGTTGGCAACATGATCCAGATCGGCCAGCACCTGTGCATCCGGCACTTTACTGACAAGGTTGCTCAAAAGCGTTGGGATATCGCTGTAGTCGTTCGGATCGCCCTGACGGAAATAGAGCTCTGGCGCAACGGCCAGGTAACCTTCCAGCGCCAGTCGGCGGCAGAGGTCGCGAATATGTTCGTGAACGCCGAAAATTTCCTGAACCACAATCACGATCGGCAGCGGACCGTCTGCCGATGCTGGTCGCGCGTGGTAAGCAGGCATATTTTCCCCCTGCGAGGGAATGGAGGTCTCTCCCGCCGTAATGGCGTCTTCAGGCGTTGAGACGATGGTTGAGGCATGCGGAGCCGCAGCAGGTGCAAAACCGGTTTTTTCAGTCATGGCATTCTCCGTACCAATGAGTTAGCGCAAAGGTAAATATAGACACCAGGTTAACAACCCACAGTGCCTTAAACGGTCTATCTTTTGTGCAGCACACCACGATATAACTTGTTAATGTGATGTAAATCACTTTTTTATGGAAATCTACTGCAATCATTTTCATTCATGGTGAGATGTGTCACGAAATTATGCGTATCGCTTCTGTAAAGTACCGTTTTACTTCTTCTGACTAACCGACCCACAGAGGAGTCACCTATGTCTAAGTCTGATGTTTTTCATCTCGGCCTCACCAAAAACGATTTACAAGGGGCTACGCTTGCGATCGTCCCGGGCGATCCTGAGCGTGTGGAAAAGATCGCCGCGCTGATGGATAAGCCGGTTAAGCTGGCAGCCCATCGTGAATTCACCACCTGGCGTGCAGAGCTGGATGGTAAGGCCGTGATTGTGTGCTCTACCGGTATCGGTGGCCCATCTACCTCCATTGCCGTTGAAGAACTGGCGCAGCTGGGCATCCGGACGTTCCTGCGTATCGGGACGACTGGTGCGATCCAGCCGCATATCAACGTGGGTGATGTATTGGTGACTACCGCGTCCGTGCGTCTGGACGGGGCGAGTCTGCACTTTGCACCAATGGAATTCCCGGCGGTTGCCGATTTTGAATGTACGACGGCGCTGGTTGAAGCAGCGAAATCCGTTGGCGCAACCACGCACGTGGGCGTAACCGCCTCGTCGGATACCTTCTACCCGGGTCAGGAGCGTTACGACACCTTCTCTGGCCGTGTGGTGAGCCGTTTTAAAGGCTCTATGGAAGAGTGGCAGTCTATGGGCGTGATGAACTATGAAATGGAATCTGCAACGCTGCTGACCATGTGCGCAAGCCAGGGTCTGCGTGCCGGTATGGTGGCGGGGGTAATCGTCAACCGTACCCAGCAGGAAATCCCGAACGCCGAAACCATGAAACAAACCGAAAGTCATGCGGTAAAAATCGTGGTTGAAGCGGCCCGTCGTCTGATCTAATCCTCTCTTCTGACATCAAAGGCCGACACGTTCGGCCTTTATTTTTTGCGTAGCGCCTCGCAGGAAAACCCTTTCAAACTGGACGTTTATACAGCACAATCTTATTTTGTGCGGTAATACGTTGATGCAGGGGGCATTGTGGATCTCTCAATTCTGATTTACGCGGTGATTGCGCTCGCGGGCGTGGCGATAGGCTGGCTGATTTCCAGCTATCAGCACGCGCAGCAAAAGGCCGATCAGCTGGCAGAGCGTGAAGAGATAGTCGCCGAGTTAAGCGCGACAAAACAGCAACTTGCGCTGAGTGAACACTGGCGAGACGAGTGCGAGTTACTCAACAACGAACTGCGCAATCTGCGTGATATCAACACCTCACTGGAAGCCGATCTCCGTGAAGTAACGACCCGCCTGGAATCCACTCAACTGCATGCGGAAGACAAAATCCGCCAGATGATGAACAGCGAGCAGCGCCTCAGCGAACAGTTTGAGAATCTCGCGAACCGCATTTTTGAGCACAGCAACCGCCGCGTTGACGAACAAAACCGCCAGAGTCTGAACAGTCTCCTGACGCCTCTGCGTGAGCAACTGGACGGTTTCCGTCGTCAGGTGCAGGACAGCTTTGGTCAGGAGGCCCGCGAGCGGCACACCCTGGCACACGAAATTCGTAATCTGCAGCAGTTGAATGCACAAATGGCGCAGGAAGCGGTCAACCTGACCCGCGCCCTGAAAGGGGATAACAAAACGCAGGGTAACTGGGGTGAAGTCGTTCTCACGCGGGTGCTGGAAGCCTCTGGACTGCGCGAAGGGTATGAATACGAAACCCAGGTCAGCATAGAAAACGATGCCCGCTCGCGAATGCAGCCAGATGTCATTGTGCGTCTGCCGCAGGGTAAAGATGTGGTGATTGATGCCAAAATGACGCTGGTGGCCTATGAGCGTTACTTCAACGCGGAGGATGACTACACCCGCGAATCGGCGTTGCAGGAGCACATTGCCTCCGTGCGGAACCATATTCGTCTGCTGGGCAAAAAAGACTATCAGCAGTTGCCGGGTTTGCGCTCGCTTGACTATGTTCTGATGTTTATCCCGGTAGAGCCTGCTTTTCTGCTGGCACTCGACAGACAGCCGGAACTGATAACTGAAGCGCTGAAAAACAACATTATGCTGGTCAGCCCCACCACGCTGCTGGTGGCGTTACGCACCATTGCCAACCTGTGGCGCTATGAACATCAGAGCCGCAACGCGCAGCAGATTGCCGATCGCGCCAGCAAGCTGTACGACAAAATGCGCCTCTTTGTGGATGATATGTCCTCGGTCGGGCAAAGCCTGGACCGCGCGCAGGACAACTACCGCCAGGCGATGAAAAAACTCGCCTCCGGGCGGGGTAATCTGCTGGCGCAAGCCGAAGCCTTCCGCGGCCTGGGGGTGGAGGTTAAACGCGAGATTAATCCGGAACTGGTTGAGCAAGCCACGGCACAGGACGAAGAGTTTCGCCTGCGCGAAGGCGCTGATGGACAAAAGAGAGACAGTGAAGACAACGAGTTAGCGGCAGAGTTATCGCCAGACCCGCATCTGGCGCGTTTCTCACGTGGTGGTTGAAACGTAGGGCAAACGCGCCCAATCTGTTACACTTCACGAACATTTTACTGATAAGCAGGCTCTGAGATGGTTGACGATTCACAAGACACAACGCACTTTGGCTTTCAGACTGTCGCCAAAGCGCAGAAAGCTGACATGGTGGCCCACGTATTTCATTCCGTGGCGGCGAAGTACGATGTGATGAATGACTTGATGTCATTCGGCATTCATCGCTTGTGGAAGCGCTTCACCATCGACTGTAGCGGTGTGCGTCGTGGACAAACGGTACTGGACCTTGCCGGCGGCACGGGCGATTTGACCGCGAAATTCTCCCGTCTGGTGGGTGAAACCGGGCGTGTTGTTCTGGCTGATATTAACGACTCCATGCTGAAAATGGGGCGTGAGAAGCTGCGTAACATTGGCGTGGTGGGGAATGTGGAATATGTGCAGGCAAACGCCGAGGCGCTGCCGTTCCCGGATAACACCTTTGACTGCATCACTATCTCTTTTGGCCTGCGTAACGTCACCGATAAAGAAAAAGCGCTGCGCTCAATGTATCGCGTGCTGAAGCCGGGCGGACGTCTGCTGGTGCTTGAGTTCTCCAAACCGATTATCGAGCCACTGAGCAAAGCCTACGACGCCTATTCATTCCATGTTCTGCCGCGTATTGGCGAACTGGTGGCAAACGACGCAGAAAGCTACCGCTATCTGGCGGAATCCATTCGCATGCACCCGGATCAGGACACCCTGAAGGCCATGATGCAGGATGCGGCGTTTGAAAACGTTGAGTATTTCAACATGACGGCGGGTGTCGTCGCACTGCATCGCGGTTATAAGTTCTGAGTGGAGGTGTCCTGTGCCCTTTAAACCCTTAGTCACCGCAGGCATCGAGAATGTACTGAATGCCTTTCTCTATCGTGCGCCAGCGCTAAAAGCCGCGCGGCAGCGACTTAACGGGAAGGTATTGCGGATCGTTTTAAAAGAATTCTCGACGCCGCTTGTGCTGGTCTTCAGCGAACGCCAGCTTGATGTTCTGGGGGAGTGGGAAGGAGACGCCGACTGCTCTGTCATCACGCGCATGAGCGTGCTGCCAAAACTGCGTGACCGCCAGCAACTGACGGCGCTGATCCGCAGCGGTGAGCTGGAAGTGGAAGGCGACATTCAGGTTGTACAAAATTTCGTTGCGCTCAGCGATCTGGCCGAGTTCGACCCGGCGGAACTGCTTGCCCCATTTATTGGCGACATTGCAGCGGAAGGGATCGGCAAAGCCCTGCATGGTGGTACCGCCTTCCTGCGTAAAAGCCTGCAACGTCAGCAGCGCTATGCGGCAGAAGTGCTGACTGAAGAGTGGCGTATGGCCCCCGGACCGCTGGAAGTGGCCTGGTTCGCGGAAGAGACTGCGGCTGTTGAACGTGCGGTTGATGCGTTAACCAAACGGCTGGAAAAACTGGAGGGCAAATGACGCCTGGTGAAATTCGGCGCCTCTATTTTATCGTCCACACCTTTTTGAGTTACGGGCTCGACGAGCTTATCCCCAAAATGCGTATCACGCTGCCGCTTCGTATCTGGCGGCGGATGTTGTTCTGGATGCCTAATCGCCACAAAGGACAGCCGCTGGGTGAACGCCTGCGTCTGGCGCTACAGGAGCTGGGCCCGGTATGGATTAAATTCGGCCAAATGCTCTCGACCCGTCGCGATCTTTTCCCGCCCCAGATTGCCGATCAGCTGGCACTGCTGCAGGATCGCGTGGCCCCGTTTGACGGCGTGCGCGCGAAAAAACAGATCGAAGAGGCGATGGGCAATATTCCTGTTGAGACCTGGTTCGACGATTTCGACATTCAGCCGCTGGCTTCTGCCTCCATTGCCCAGGTGCACACCGCGCGTCTGAAAGAGAATGGCAAAGAAGTCGTTATCAAAGTTATCCGCCCGGATATTCTGCCGATCATCAAAGCGGACATGAAGCTTATCTATCGTCTGGCGCGCTGGGTTCCGCGTCTGCTCCCTGACGGACGCCGCCTGCGCCCGCTGGAAGTGGTACGGGAATATGAAAAAACGCTGATCGATGAACTAAACCTGCTGCGCGAATCGGCAAACGCCATTCAGCTACGGCGCAATTTTGAAAACAGCCCGATGCTGTATGTTCCTGAAGTCTATTCTGACTATTGCAGCCAGAACATGATGGTCATGGAACGTATTTACGGTATTCCCGTCTCGGATGTCGTGGCCCTGGAGAAACAGGGAACGAACATGAAGCTGCTGGCTGAACGTGGCGTACAGGTCTTCTTTACTCAGGTCTTCCGCGACAGCTTTTTCCACGCAGACATGCATCCGGGCAATATCTTTGTGAGCTATGAGCATCCGGACGACCCGCAATATATCGGCATTGATTGCGGTATTGTCGGCTCGCTCAATAAAGAAGATAAGCGTTATCTGGCGGAGAATTTTATCGCCTTCTTTAATCGTGACTACCGTAAAGTGGCTGAACTGCACGTTGACTCAGGTTGGGTTCCGCCGGACACCAATGTCGAAGAGTTTGAGTTTGCCATCCGTACCGTCTGTGAACCGATTTTTGAAAAACCGCTGGCAGAAATCTCGTTCGGTCACGTGTTGCTGAATCTGTTTAACACCGCTCGCCGCTTCAATATGGAAGTGCAGCCACAGCTTGTTTTACTTCAGAAAACATTACTTTACGTTGAAGGTGTAGGTCGACAGCTCTATCCTCAGTTAGACTTGTGGAAGACCGCGAAACCGTTCCTGGAATCCTGGATTAAGGATCAGGTTGGCATTCCGGCTCTGGTACGAGCTTTCAAAGAGAAAGCCCCGTTCTGGGTTGAAAAAATGCCGGAACTTCCTGAACTGGTGTATGACAGTTTGCGTCAGAGCAAGAACCTTCAGCTCAGCATGGATAAAATCGCCCACGAGCTTCAGTCGAA
This sequence comes from Enterobacter sp. Lyrl_3, assembly GCF_051948675.1. Taxonomy (NCBI): domain Bacteria; kingdom Pseudomonadati; phylum Pseudomonadota; class Gammaproteobacteria; order Enterobacterales; family Enterobacteriaceae; genus Enterobacter; species Enterobacter sp. Lyrl_3. Next base: position 13,453 of record NZ_JAYJLI010000018.1, on the reverse strand, counting down.
CCGCGTACGCCAGGGCCAGTCTCGCTATCTGTTTGGCATTGGCGCAACCCTGCTGCTCAGTGGTACGTTGTTGTTAATCAACCGTCCGGACTGGCAGATGATGCCCGCCTGGCTAATGGCTGCCGGAATAGTGGTCTGGTTCGTTGGCTGGAGAAAGACGCGCTGAACAGGCATCGCTATCACCAGGTCGCATACGTATAATGCGGTCTGACTAATTAATCATCTATCTCTGAGGAATATGTATGGGTGGTATCAGTATCTGGCAATTAGTCATTATTGCCGTCATCGTCGTGCTGCTGTTTGGCACCAAAAAGCTCGGTTCTATCGGTTCCGATCTGGGCGCGTCTATCAAAGGCTTCAAGAAAGCAATGAGCGATGATGAGAGCAAGCAGGATAAAACCAGCCAGGACGCTGACTTTACTGCTAAATCCATCTCCGACAAGCAAGAAGATGCCAAAAAGGAAGACGCTAAACGCCACGATAAAGAGCAGGTGTAAGTCGTGTTCGACATTGGTTTTAGTGAGCTGCTGCTGGTCTTTGTGATTGGCCTCATCGTGCTGGGGCCACAGCGTTTACCCGTTGCAGTAAAAACGGTTGTGGGGTGGGTGCGTGCGCTTCGTTCGCTGGCATCCACCGTACAGAACGAGCTGGCGCAGGAACTTAAGCTGCAGGAGTTTCAGGAAAGCCTGAAAAAGGTTGAGAAGGCGAGCATGGATAACCTGACGCCGGAACTGAAAGCCTCCATGGATGAACTGCGCGAAGCGGCAGAATCCATGAAGCGCTCCTACAGCGTTAACGATCCTGAAAAAGCGAGCGATGAAGCGAACACCATCCATAACCCGGTGGTGAAAAATAGTGAAGCGCAGCGCGAGGGCGTAACGCCTGCCAGCGCGGAGCATCAGGCCACCGCGCCTGAACATACGCCGCAGGAACCTGAACTGAAAAAACAGGCGCAGCCGGAAGACCCTGTGGTCAACGCGGCTGAAGCAAAGCCCGCCGCGCCTGTTACCGAATCATCCCCCTCGTCGAGTGATAAAGCGTAAACATGGCAGTAGATGATACTCAACCGCTCATTACGCACCTCATAGAGCTGCGTAAGCGCCTGTTAAACTGCATTATTGCGGTTTTCGTTATTTTCTTATGCCTGGTTTATTTCGCCAATGACATCTACCAGGTTGTCTCCGCGCCGCTGATAAAGCAGATGCCGCTGGGCGCAACGATGATCGCGACGGACGTTGCTTCGCCGTTCTTTACGCCCATTAAGCTCACGTTCTGGGTATCGTTGATCGCTTCTGCACCCATCCTGCTGTATCAGATCTGGGCGTTTGTGGCGCCCGCTCTGTATAAGCATGAACGCAAACTGGTGATCCCACTGCTGGTCTCCAGCTCGCTGCTGTTCTATATCGGCATGGCGTTTGCCTATTTTGTTGTCTTCCCGCTGGCCTTTGGCTTCCTGACGCATACCGCGCCGGAAGGGGTACAGGTGTCGACCGATATTGCCAGCTACCTCAGCTTTGTGATGGCGCTGTTTATGGCATTCGGCGTGGCGTTCGAAGTGCCGGTTGCGATTGTGCTGCTTTGCTGGGTGGGTGTAACCACACCAGAAGACCTGCGTAAAAAGCGTCCGTATATTCTGGTCGGCGCATTTGTGGTCGGCATGCTGCTGACGCCGCCCGATGTCTTCTCGCAAACGCTGCTGGCCATACCGATGTACTGTCTGTTTGAGGTAGGCGTCTTCTTCTCACGTTTCTATGTGGGGAAAGGGCGTCGGTCAGAGGACGAAGACGACGTCTCTGAAAAGAGCACTGAAGAGTAAAACCAGCCGCCCGTCAGGGCGGTTGTCATATGGGGAATTGCATGTTTGATATTGGACTTAACCTGACCAGTTCACAGTTTGCGAAAGATCGCGATGACGTCGTGGGGCGCGCGTTTGCCGCTGGCGTAAAAGGACTGTTGCTGACAGGCACCAACCTGCATGAAAGCGAGCAGGCGCAACAGCTGGCCCAACGCTACGACCGTTGCTGGTCTACCGCGGGCGTGCATCCTCATGACAGCAGCCAGTGGACGTTGGAGAGCGCTGATATCATTCACAGGCTGGCGAAAACCCCCGAAGTGGTGGCTATCGGGGAATGTGGGCTCGATTTCAACCGCAATTTTTCCACCCCTGCCGAGCAGGAAAAAGCATTCACGGCGCAACTTGCCCTGGCGGCCGAGCTTGAAATGCCGGTGTTTATGCACTGTCGCGATGCGCATGAGCGCTTCCTCGCGCTGCTGGATCCCTGGCTGGATAAACTGCCAGGCGCGGTGTTGCACTGTTTTACCGGTTCACGTCAGGAGGCGCTGGACTGTCTGGATCGTGGGCTTTATTTGGGGATTACCGGCTGGGTGTGCGATGAGCTCCGTGGGCTGGAGCTTCGCGAACTGTTGCCGGTGATCGCGGCCGACCGGTTGCTCCTCGAAACCGACGCGCCTTATTTATTGCCGCGTGATATCAAACCAAAACCGGCATCGCGACGTAACGAACCGGCATGGCTGGGGCATATTGTTACGAGCGTGGCGCAGTGGCGCGGAGAGGATCCGCACGGGTTATCTACGCAGACGGATGACAACGTGCGTCGCCTGTTTGGCATTGATTTTTAAACTTTGCGGAAGTCGGTGTTTTTCACGCTCTGTAGCACCTGCTTATTAAGCAGATTGAGCAATAACATGGAGCGTGCTTCACCGTCCGGCTCGGCGAAAATCGCCTGCAGGCCTTCGAAGGCACCTTCGGTGATGACGACACTGTCTCCCGCGTACGGGGTTTCCGGGTCGGTAATATCTTCAGGTTGTTGATAAACCGAAAGCTGATGGATCACCGTCGATGGCACCGTTGCCGGGTGCGCACCAAAACGAACAAAATGGCTGACGCCGCGCGTGGCGCTGATGGTGGTGGTGTGGATCACTTCCGGGTCGAATTCCACGAACAAATAGTTCGGAAATAGCGGCTCACTGACGGTTGTGCGCTTCCCGCGCTGCATTTTTTCAAGCGTGATCACGGGTGTCAGGCAATTTACAGACTGACGTTCTAAATGTTCCTGCGCGCGCTGAAGTTGCCCGCGTTTGCAATACAGTAAATACCAGGCCTGCATAATCACTCTTTCCCTTAGTTTCGGGCGCAAGCATATCAAAACCCTGGCGGGATCGCTAAGTTGATTATAATGGCCGAAAAGGGAACAGGATGCAGAAGTTCACGCTAATTTAACAAAATTACAGCATCACGCAGGCTTACGCCGTATAATGAAGCGCTTACAGAGAGGCCATGATTAACTGCATGAAATACCACGATCTCCGCGACTTCCTGACGCTGCTGGAAAAGCAGGGCGAACTCAAACGCATTACGCTTCCTGTCGATCCTTATCTGGAAATGACAGAAATTGCTGACCGCACCCTGCGTGCCGGTGGCCCGGCACTTCTGTTTGAAAACCCGAAGGGTTATTCAATGCCGGTGCTGTGCAACCTGTTTGGAACCCCTCGCCGTGTGGCGTTGGGCATGGGCCAGGAGGACGTCACGGCGTTACGTGAAGTGGGTAAACTGCTGGCGTTTCTGAAAGAGCCGGAGCCACCGAAAGGCTTCCGCGATCTGTTCGACAAGCTGCCGCAGTTTAAGCAGGTATTGAACATGCCAACCAAACGTCTGCGCGGTGCGCCGTGCCAGCAGAAAGTGCTGGAAGGGGATGCGGTAGATCTGACCAAAATCCCGATCATGCAGTGCTGGCCTGAAGATGCCGCGCCACTCATTACCTGGGGGCTCACCGTCACACGCGGGCCGCATAAAGAGCGTCAAAATCTGGGTATTTACCGCCAGCAGCTGATTGGCAAGAATAAGCTCATCATGCGCTGGCTGTCGCATCGCGGCGGCGCGCTGGATTTCCAGGAGTGGTGCGCTGCACACCCGGGCGAGCGTTTTCCGGTCTCAGTTGCGTTAGGGGCCGACCCCGCCACCATTCTGGGCGCGGTAACGCCAGTGCCGGATACACTCTCTGAATATGCCTTTGCAGGACTGCTGCGTGGCACCAAAACGGAAGTCGTGAAGTGTATCTCTAACGACCTCGAAGTGCCCGCGAGTGCAGAGATTGTCCTGGAAGGTTACATTGAACAGGGCGAGCTGGCACCCGAAGGCCCGTACGGTGACCACACGGGCTATTATAACGAAGTGGATAACTTCCCGGTGTTTACCGTCACGCACATTACCCAGCGTGAAGATGCGATTTATCACTCCACCTATACCGGACGTCCACCGGATGAACCTGCAGTACTGGGTGTGGCGCTGAATGAAGTGTTTGTGCCGATCCTGCAAAAGCAGTTCCCGGAAATTGTTGATTTCTATCTGCCGCCGGAAGGATGCTCGTATCGCCTGGCGGTGGTCACAATGAAGAAGCAGTATCCTGGTCACGCTAAACGCGTGATGATGGGCGTATGGTCTTTCCTGCGCCAGTTTATGTATACCAAATTTGTGATTGTCTGCGATGATGACGTTAACGCCCGCGACTGGAATGATGTTATCTGGGCCATTACCACGCGAATGGATCCGGCGCGCGATACGGTGTTAGTGGAAAACACGCCGATAGATTATCTGGATTTTGCCTCGCCGGTCTCCGGTCTTGGCTCAAAAATGGGACTGGATGCCACAAATAAATGGCCTGGCGAAACCGACCGTGAATGGGGTCGCCCGATCAAAAAAGATCCTGCTGTGACCGCGCGAATTGACGCGATCTGGGACGAACTGGCCATAATGAATAACGGTAAACCGCAGGCTGACCGTTAAGCCCTATAGACTTCCCGACAGAGAGAGCGAATGACAACCTTAAGCTGTAAAGTGACCTCGGTAGATGCTATCACCGACACCGTATATCGCGTCCGTTTAGTGCCTGAAGCGGCATTCTCTTTCCGTGCTGGTCAGTACCTGATGGTCGTGATGGATGAACGTGATAAGCGTCCTTTCTCTATGGCCTCAACGCCAGCGGAGCAGGAATTTATTGAGCTTCATATTGGTGCGTCAGAGCTTAACCTGTATGCAATGGCCGTCATGGACCGCATTCTTAAAGAGCGCGAGATCGTGGTGGATATTCCACACGGTGATGCATGGCTGCGTGACGATGAAGACCGTCCGCTGATCCTGATTGCCGGTGGTACAGGCTTCTCCTACGTGCGCTCTATTCTGTTGACGGCCCTGGCGCGTAACCCGAACCGTGATATCACTATCTACTGGGGTGGCCGCGAAGAGAAACATCTCTACGATCTCTCTGAGCTTGAAGCGCTGAGCGTTAACCATCCCAACCTGCGTGTTGAACCGGTGGTTGAGCAGCCGGAAGAGGGCTGGCGTGGGCGTAGCGGCACAGTGCTGACGGCGGTACTACAGGATCATGGCACGCTGGCAGGGCACGATATCTATATCGCTGGCCGCTTTGAGATGGCGAAAATTGCCCGTGACCTGTTCTGTAACGAACGAGATGCGCGTGAAGATCGTCTGTTTGGCGATGCTTTTGCGTTTATCTAAATAAAAAACCCGCCCCTGACAGGCGGGAAGAACGGCAACTAAACTGTCTCTCTTCGCAAATGGCGTCACTTGCGGCGAGGTACCTCTCGTAGGCCGGGAAAGCGCAGCGCCTCCCGGCAAAAGCCCGATGGCGCGATGCTTATCGGGCCTACGTTATAGCCTTACACTCTCTCAAACACCGTTGCGATACCCTGACCCAACCCAATACACATCGTTGCCAGACCAAACTGCGCGTCTTTGCGTTCCATCAGGTTAATCAGCGTTGTGCTGATACGCGCCCCGGAGCAGCCCAGCGGGTGACCGAGGGCGATCGCGCCGCCGTTGAGGTTAATTTTCTCGTCGATCTGCTCCATCAGCCCCAAATCTTTAATGCACGGCAGGATCTGCGCGGCGAAGGCTTCGTTCATCTCGAACACGTCGATATCACTGGTGGTCAATCCCGCTTTCTTCAGCGCCAGCTTCGAGGCCGGAACCGGGCCGTAACCCATGATAGAAGGATCGCAGCCTACCACCGCCATTGAGCGCACCCGGGCGCGAGGCGTTAACCCCAGCTCGCGGGCGCGGCTTTCGCTCATTACCAGCATCGCGGCCGCTCCGTCAGACAGCGCCGACGAGGTACCGGCTGTAACCGTACCGGTGACCGGGTCAAACGCCGGACGCAGGGTGGATAGCGCTTCAACGGTGGTTTCCGGGCGGATCACTTCGTCGTAGCTGAACTGCTTCAGAACGCCATCAGCATCATGGCCGCCGGTCGGGATGATCTCATTCTTAAACGCGCCGGATTGCGTGGCGGCCCATGCACGAGCATGAGAACGCGCGGCGAAGGTATCCTGCATTTCACGGCTAATTCCGTGCAGGCGGGACAGCATTTCAGCGGTCAGGCCCATCATTCCTGCGGCTTTCGCCACGTTACGGCTCATGCCCGGGTGGAAATCGACCCCGTGGCTCATTGGCACATGGCCCATGTGCTCCACGCCGCCGACCAGGCAGGCCTGCGCGTCACCGGTCATGATCATACGCGCCGCATCATGCAGTGCCTGCATTGAGGAGCCGCACAGACGGTTGACGGTAACTGCCGGCACCGAATGTGGGATCTCCGCCAGCAGCGAAGCATTGCGGGCGATGTTGAAGCCCTGCTCAAGCGTCTGTTGCACACAGCCCCAGTAGATATCGTCGAGCGCAGCCGGATCCAGCGCCGGATTACGCGCCAGCAGGCTACGCATCAGTTGCGCTGAGAGATCCTCTGCACGCACGTTACGGAATGCGCCGCCTTTTGAACGGCCCATCGGGGTGCGAATCGCATCAACAATGACAACCTTTTCCATTGTGACTCCTTAAGCCGTTTTCAGCTCGCCAACCGGACGGGCTGGCTCAACTGCTGGGTAATAGGATTCGTTATGGCGCGCTTTATTACGCAGCCCTTCCGGCACGTCATACAGCGGGCCGAGGTGCTGATACTGCTGCACCATATCGAGATAGCGGGCGCTGCCGAGTGTATCCAGCCAGCGGAACGCGCCGCCGTGGAACGGAGGGAAGCCCAGACCATAGACCAGCGCCATATCGGCTTCTGCCGGACTGGCGATAATGCCTTCTTCCAGGCAACGCACCACTTCGTTGATCATCGGAATCATCATCCGGGCGATGATTTCATCGTCCGTGAAGTCACGTTTTGGCTGGCTAACCCCGGCCAGCAGGCTATCCACCGCCGGATCTTCTTCTTTCTTCGGTTTGCCTTTGCTGTCTTCTTTATAGCGCCAGAAGCCCAGACCGTTTTTCTGACCAAAGCGGTTGGCGTCAAACAGGGCGTCAATCGCATCGCGATAATCTTTCTGCATGCGCTGTGGGAAGCCCGCCGCCATAACCGCTTGCGCGTGATGCGCGGTATCAATGCCAACCACATCCAGCAGATACGCCGGCCCCATCGGCCAGCCGAACTGTTTTTCCATCACTTTGTCGACTTTGCGGAAGTCCGCGCCGTCGCGCAGCAGCTGGCTGAAACCAGCGAAGTAAGGGAACAGTACGCGGTTGACGAAGAAGCCCGGGCAGTCGTTGACCACTATCGGGGTTTTGCCCATCTTGCTGGCCCACGCCACCACTTTTGCGATGGTGTCGTCAGAGGTTTTTTCGCCGCGGATCACTTCGACCAGTGGCATGCGGTGCACCGGGTTGAAGAAATGCATTCCGCAGAAGTTTTCCGGGCGCTTCAGGACGCTTGCCAGCTCGCTAATCGGAATCGTCGAGGTGTTAGAGGCCAGTACGGTCTCCGGACGCACTTTCTCTTCCGTTTCGGCCAGCACCGCTTTCTTCACTTTCGGGTTCTCTACCACGGCCTCAACCACCACATCGACGCGGTCAAAACCGGTGTATTCCAGTACGGGCTGGATAGTAGAGATCACGCCTGAGAGTTTCAGACCGTCAATTTTGCCGCGTTCCAGCTGTTTATTGAGCAGCTTGGCCGCTTCGGTCATCCCCAGCGTCAGGGATTTCTCGTTGATGTCTTTCATCACCACCGGCACGCCCTTCCAGGCGGACTGGTAAGCGATGCCGCCGCCCATAATGCCAGCGCCAAGTACCGCCGCATGTTTTGGCGTCTCAACGTTTTTCGTCAGCTGTTTTGCTTTACCTTTCACGAACTGATCGTTGAGGAAGATACCCACCAGTGCGCGAGCTTCATTGGTATGTGCCAGCGGGACAAAGCTCTGGTTTTCGAGTTTCAGGGCTTCGTCACGGCCAAAGCGGGCTGCGGCTTCGATGGTTTTCACCGCCGTGATCGGCGCCGGGTAGTGTTTACCCGCCGTCTGCATCACCATGCCCTTGGCGATGGTGAAACTCATGGCTGCTTCAATCTTGCTGAGCTTTAACGGCTCCAGTTTCGGCTGGCGTTTGGCCTTCCAGTCGAGATCGCCGTTAATGGCCTGACGCAGAATGGCGAGGGAGCCTTCAATCAGTTTTTCTGGCTTCACGACGCCATCAACCAGGCCTATTTTTTGCGCCTGCTCTGCGCCAACATCTTTACCTGCGGCAATAATTTCCAGCGCGCTGTCGGCACCCAGCATGCGCGGCATACGTACGGAGCCGCCAAAGCCCGGCATAATGCCCAGTTTGGTTTCCGGCAGGCCGATGCGCAGATCCGGCGTGGCGAGGCGGTAGTCGGTGGCCAGCACGCATTCACAGCCGCCGCCCAGCGCGTAGCCGTTAACGGCGGAAAGGGTCGGGACAGGCAGATCTTCCAGACGATTAAAGACGCTGTTGGCAAAGTGCAGCCACTGGCTCAGCTGTTCTTCAGGCACCAGGAACAGTGAAAGAAATTCGGTGATATCGGCACCAACAATAAAGGCCGCTTTGTTCGAGCGCAGCAGCAGCCCCTTTAAATCAGTTTGCTTTTCAAGTACATCCAGCGCCTGGCCAAGACTGGCCACCGTCGCGGTATCGAGCTTGTTGACTGAGCCGGGGGCATCGAACACCAGTTCGGCAATGCCATCTTCCAGCCAGTTGAGGTACAGGGTGTCGCCTTTGTAGAGCATGTCAGTCTCCTGAATCCAGCAAGTGGATCTGGTCATACCAGATGAGTCGGAGTGTGGGATTTATGTTAATAAAATGCAAATTACTCATTAAGAAATTGCTGCATTGATCACGGTCGGTGGAAATCACGCAGCCGGAGACAGGTGTGCTAAGATGCGAGGACTTGAGGTCAAAAAAACGAAAGGAAGAATGATGGACTCACTGGCTTCGCTTTATAAAAATCATATCGTTACCCTACAGGAACGTACCCGTGATGTACTTGCCCGCTTTAAGCTGGATGCGCTGTTAATCCACTCGGGCGAGCTGATGAATACCTTCCTGGATGACCATGCGTATCCGTTTAAGGTTAACCCGCAGTTTAAAGCCTGGGTGCCGGTAACACAGGTGCCAAATTGCTGGTTGCTGGTGGATGGCGTGAACAAGCCGAAACTGTGGTTCTATCTGCCTGTGGATTACTGGCACAACGTTGAGCCGCTGCCGACCAGCTTCTGGACAGAAGAAGTGGACGTCATGGCTTTACCAAAAGCCGACGGTATTGGCAGCCAGTTGCCTGCCGCGCGTGGCAATATTGCCTACATTGGCCCGGTCCCGGAGCGTGCGCTGGGTCTGGATATCCCGGCGGACAAACTCAACCCCAAAGGAGTGCTGGATTTCCTGCACTATTACCGCGCGTATAAAACCGACTACGAACTTTACTGCATGCGTGAAGCGCAAAAAACGGCGGTGAATGGTCACCGTGCAGCGCATGAAGCCTTCCAGTCCGGTATGAGCGAGTTCGATATCAATCAGGCGTACCTCACCGCGACCGGTCACCGTGACACCGATGTGCCTTACAGCAACATTGTCGCTCTGAATGAGCATGCCTCTGTGCTGCATTACACCAAACTGGATCACCATGTGCCGTCTGAGATGCGCAGCTTCCTGCTGGACGCAGGCGCAGAGTACAACGGCTACGCGGCTGACCTGACCCGTACCTGGGCGGCCAATGCGGATACCGATTTTGCGCATCTGATTAAAGACGTTAACGATGAGCAACTGGCGCTTATCAGCACCATGAAAGCCGGAACCAGCTATGTGGATTACCATATCCAGTTCCATCAGCGCATCGCTAAACTGCTGCGTAAACACCAGATCGTGAAAGACATGAGCGAAGAGGCGATGGTTGAAAACGATCTGACCGGACCCTTTATGCCGCACGGTATCGGCCACCCGCTGGGTCTGCAGGTTCATGATGTTGCGGGCTTTATGCAGGATGATACCGGCACGCACCTCGCCGCGCCGTCTAAATATCCTTACCTGCGCTGCACGCGTATCCTTGAGCCGCGCATGGTGCTGACCATCGAGCCGGGGATCTACTTTATCGAATCGCTGTTAGCGCCATGGCGCGAAGGTCAGTTCAGCAAGCACTTCAACTGGGAAAAAATTGACGCGCTGAAGCCGTTTGGCGGTATTCGTATCGAAGATAACGTCGTGATTCATGAGAACGGTATCGAGAATATGACGCGAGACCTGAAGCTGGCCTGATGGAAAGCTGGCTGATACCGGCTGAGCCGGTCACCTTTGTTGAAGAAATCAAGAAAAGCCGCTTTATTACGCTGCTGGCACACACCGATGGCGTAGAGGCGGCAAAGGCGTTTGTTGAGTCTGTCCGCGCTGCGCATCCCGACGCCCGTCACCACTGCGTGGCGTGGGTCGCCGGGCCGCCAGACGATTCGCAGCAGCTGGGTTTTTCTGATGACGGTGAACCGGCGGGTACTGCCGGTAAACCTATGCTTTCCCAGCTCATGGGCAGTGGCGTGGGTGAAATCACCGCCGTGGTTGTTCGCTACTACGGCGGCATTCTATTAGGTACCGGTGGGCTGGTGAAAGCGTATGGCGGGGGCGTACAGCAGGCGCTTAATATGTTGGTCACCACCCGCAAAACGCCACTCACCGAATATACTTTGTTGTGCGACTACGCCCAGCTATCGGGTGTCGAAGCGCTGCTTAAACAGTTTAACGGTGTGATTGCACACAGTGATTACCAGGCAATGGTGCAATTGCGCGTGGCGCTTCCTCAGGCTGAACAGGCTGCTTTTTCGGCAAAACTGGCGGATTTTAGTCGCGGTTCGTTGCAATTGCTGCCGATTGAAGAATAATCCCCACCTCACTTTTTGAATACCAAAGGAAGCGGCAGAGATGCATTTTCGTGCCATAACCCGAATCGTTGGACTGCTGGTCATACTTTTTTCCGGGACGATGATTCTCCCAGGACTGGTGGCGCTTATCTACCGGGACGGCGCGGGGCGGGCATTTACCCAGACCTTCTTTGTTGCGCTGGCGATTGGCTCGCTGCTGTGGTGGCCAAACCGTCGTCAGAAAGGTGAGCTGAAATCACGTGAAGGGTTTCTGATTGTGGTGCTGTTCTGGACGGTGCTGGGAAGCGTCGGTTCGCTGCCCTTTATTTTCTCTGAACAGCCCAATCTGAGCATCACGGATGCCTTTTTTGAATCCTTCTCCGGCTTAACGACTACCGGCGCGACTACGCTGGTTGGGCTGGATTCATTACCCCACGCCATTCTCTTTTATCGCCAGATGCTGCAATGGTTCGGTGGTATGGGGATCATTGTTCTGGCGGTTGCCATCCTTCCTATCCTGGGCGTCGGGGGCATGCAGTTGTACAGGGCAGAAATGCCGGGGCCACTGAAAGATAACAAGATGCGCCCGCGTATTGCCGAGACGGCGAAGACCCTGTGGCTGATTTATGTTTTACTGACCGTTGCCTGTGCGCTGGCGCTGTGGTTTGCCGGTATGCCCGCGTTCGATGCCATCGGGCACAGCTTTGCGACAATCGCCATCGGCGGGTTCTCTACCCACGATGCCAGCGTGGGCTACTTTGATAGTCCAACGATCAACACCATTATTGCTATTTTCCTGCTGATCTCCGGCTGTAACTACGGTCTACACTTCTCATTACTCAGCGGACGTAGCCTGAAGGTGTACTGGCGCGACCCGGAGTTCCGTATGTTTATTGGCGTCCAGCTCACGCTGGTGGTCATCTGTACGCTGGTGCTCTGGTTCCATGATGTCTATAACTCGGCGTTGACCACGCTAAACCAGGCGTTCTTCCAGGTGGTGTCGATGGCGACAACCGCAGGTTTTACCACGGACAGCATTGCGCGCTGGCCGCTGTTCCTGCCGGTGCTGCTGCTGTGCTCGGCATTTATTGGTGGTTGCGCAGGGTCGACGGGCGGTGGCCTGAAGGTGATTCGTATTCTGCTGCTCTTCAAGCAGGGGAACCGTGAATTAAAACGCCTGGTTCACCCGAATGCAGTCTATAGCATCAAGCTGGGCAACCGTGCCCTGCCGGAACGTATTCTCGAAGCGGTGTGGGGGTTCTTCTCGGCGTATGCCCTGGTCTTCATCGTCAGTATGCTGGCAATCATCGCGACGGGGGTGGATGATTTCTCTGCCTTTGCGTCCGTTGTGGCAACACTTAATAACCTCGGGCCTGGCCTGGGGGTCGTGGCGGATAACTTTGCCAGTATGAACCCGGTCGCGAAATGGATCCTAATCGCCAATATGCTGTTTGGGCGTCTTGAGGTCTTTACGCTGCTGGTGCTGTTCACCCCAACATTCTGGCGCGAGTAAGGAGTCGTCGGTGAAAACACTTATTCTATTCTCTACGCGAGACGGGCAAACGCGTGAGATTGCCTCTTATCTGGCTTCTGAACTACAAGAGCTGGGCATTTACTCTGATGTGGTGAACCTGAACCGTACGGAGCAAATCGCCTGGCAGGATTACGACCGCGTGGTGATTGGGGCGTCTATCCGTTACGGGCATTTCCATCCTGCGCTGGATCGCTTTGTGAAAAAGCATACGGCAGCGCTCAATAAGCTGCCCGGGGCGTTCTACTCGGTCAATCTGGTGGCCCGCAAACCTGAAAAACGTACACCGCAGACCAACAGCTACACGCGCAAGTTTTTGCTGAATTCGCCGTGGCAGCCAGACCTGTGTGCCGTCTTTGCAGGGGCGCTGCGTTATCCCCGCTACCGCTGGTATGACCGCTTTATGATTCGGCTGATTATGAAAATGACCGGCGGTGAAACCGATACGCGTAAAGAAGTGGTTTATACCGACTGGACGCAGGTGAGCAGTTTTGCCCGGGAAATCGCGCATTTATCACCCGAATCGCGGCGTATTTAATCGTGGAGTTTGAAAAGTGAGCGAACGAAAAGTTTTTTGTATTTTGTGCTTGTCACTTCAGAATAACTCCCTATAATGCGCCTCCACTGACACGGAACAACGGCACACACGCCGCCGGGTCAGCAGAGAAAAGCAAATTAAACGCTTGACTCTGAAGCGGGAAGGCGTAATATGCACACCCCGCGCCGCAGCGAAAACGAAGTGGCACT
>NZ_JAYJLI010000017.1:0-85642 GCF_051948675.1 Enterobacter sp. Lyrl_3 | reverse complement strand
CCGTTTCGACACTCTCTCCTGTCTGTTTTCCACGCCGATTTTCAGACAGGTGCAGCGTATAACGGGTGGTTTGCGCTGCACCCTCTCAATGGCGGTGTTTTCATCCTCTTTTACACAGCGAAAGTGGTTTACCCCTGAAAACACCGCCGCCATTCCCTGTTTATGCATGAAGAAAAGACGAGCGTCAGTTTTTCACGAAACACGGAACAATAAGACTTCCCGCCACCAGAATGCTACCCTCAAAGCAGCCGTTCACCCGTCAGCCTCTCCAGAACACACAACGGCGATAACTGTGGATGATGCATGACCTTCACCGGCAGCAAAAACGTCTGTTCCAGCATAAACTGACCACTGACGGCCGCGTGCGGGGTCTGATCTGAAAAACATATCCACGTGCTTCCGGAGGCAAACTCAGTCACCTGCTGTACTCCCCGCTGCTGGTAGTCATGGTCACTTTTCATGCGGTTATGTAATTCCAGCATCAGATGATCGTAATGGCTTCGTCTGCTTTTCGTTATCCCCAGTATGGCCTGTAACGTGCTGACGAGTGGATACCACGGGCTGAGCGACGGTAAAAAACGGGCTGCCAGCGAGTCAAAGGTTTCCCCCGTCCGCCATATTCTGGGCTCACCGTCCGGGTTGATATTACTGAAGACCCGCAGAATGCGGTTACCGTGAACCGGGCGTGACGGGAAGGCGTCAACGTGCAGGCGGGTGTCGTCCTTTCGCCATGACGTGGTATCGCGCCAGGCGGTAACCGGATGAAGACGAAGGCTGGTTTGCGGCTGCAAAAATGCGTTTCGATATCCGGGTAATAGTGCATTGAGCAGTCTGATGGTGAACCGGTAGTAGCGTTCAGTCAGATGTTTGACTGCAGCAACACGAGAGTCATCCGCCACGCCGCTGATTTTTTGTAATTCAGGCTGATAGCTGATGTTTTTACGGCGGGGAGACACCAGTGAAGGCGTCAGTAAATCACGCTCCTCACGGGTCATTGGGAACACCATTTTCGGCAGATAAAGCACATTACCCTGTTCAAGGGAGCCCTGCACCGCAGGATCCGGCTCCGGAATATTGGGGTCAGTGAACGGCAGTGTGAGCACGGATATGGGGGTACTTCGGATCATAGCATCTCTCTGTTGTGGGCTACCCGCATCCTGGCCGGGTATCAGCGGCTTTCAGTTGAATCAGAAACGATACGGGATGCATTGTCCTGGCGGTTGTCGTGTGACACTCCCGTTTTAGCCGCGCCATCCCGGCGGCGGTGAACGCCGCACTGAAGCGCGTTAAAACTGTTTTCCAGCCAGCTCGCGCCAGTCAGGATCCCAAGGATCACCAGCGTCATCACGATGGACTGCAGCAGTAAATCAAGACCAATCATGGCACCGAGAGCCGCCAGAACCCAGACGGTGGCAGCAGAGGTGACGCCCATGACCTGACCATCGCGGGTCATCATCACCCCCGCCCCCAGAAAACCGATACCGCTCACCAGTTGTCCCAGTACACGGCTGCGATCGGCCTCCTGCCCGACAAGATGTAACCCCATCGCCAGAAAAAAGTAGCTCCCCAGAATGATCAGCGTTGAGGTACGAATACCTACGGGTTTGCCGTGAAGCTGGCGCTCCAGGCCGATGACGGTGCCGCACATCAGGCAGGCCAGAATATGGGTCCAGGACAGGGGGGCTAAATCGGGAATATTCACAAGGTTAATCCGGCTGATGACAATACCTGCCAGTCTCAGAATGGTTGTACTCTGCTGTCCAGAGCAGGGAAACCAGAAATCCATCGTCAGCAATCGTTGCCTGGAAGGAGATATACCCCTGAATGTTAAATTTGTGATCTCATCGGTTGATGGCCTCCCCGTCCCGTGAAGAGTCTCCACTGAGCCTTTTATGCTGACGGGTATACAGGGTTCGTTCTTTGACAACCGGTACCGTCCCGCTAAAATGCGATACCACTCGCAGGCGAGCACGTTCACTCGCTGTCGTTTCCACTCTGCGGCGTTTCTGAATTACCGCCGCGCATCACACAACCACAGCAAAACAACATGGCGCGACATAAGGCCACTGACTGACCGTTCGCGATAAACAGCGCGTTCCGGCTCAGATATTCCACCAGAAAGAAATAATCAGACAGGTAATTTAATGACAGGAAAAAATAAAACAGCAGCAGAGCATCATGCGGAAAAACGTCGCTGGCTGAATGCCCATGATGACGGCTATCACAAAGCCATGAATAACCGTCAGGTACAGATGATTGCCATTGGCGGTGCAATCGGTACCGGATTGTTCCTTGGTGCCGGGGCTCGTCTTCAGGTGGCCGGTCCGGCGCTGGCGCTGGTGTATCTGGTCTGCGGGATATTCTCGTTCTTTATTCTGCGTGCGCTGGGCGAGCTGGTACTGCACCGGCCAACCAGCGGCAGTTTTGTTTCGTATGCCCGCGAGTTCCTTGGTGAAAAAGCCGCCTTTGTGGCGGGCTGGATGTATTTCATCAACTGGGCGATGACCGGCATTGTCGATATTACCGCTGTGGCGTTGTATATGCATTACTGGGGCGCGTTTGGCGGCGTGCCACAGTGGGTGTTTGCGCTGGGGGCACTGGCGATTGTCGGTACCATGAATCTGGTGGGGGTGAAATGGTTCGCCGAAATGGAATTCTGGTTCGCCCTGGTCAAAGTGCTGGCGATTGTGGCATTTCTGGTGGTGGGAACGGTGTTTCTGGGGAGCGGTAAGCCGCTGGACGGTCATGCCACCGGATTTCATCTGATAACCGACAACGGCGGACTGTTCCCGCATGGCCTGCTACCAGCCCTGGTACTGGTGCAGGGTGTTGTCTTTGCCTTCGCGGCAGTGGAGCTGGTGGGTACGGCCGCCGGGGAATGTGAACACCCGGAGAAGACGGTCCCCAAAGCCATCAATGGTGTTATCTGGCGTATCGGCCTGTTCTATTTTGGCTCGGTGATGCTGCTGGTCCTGCTGCTGCCGTGGACGGCATATCAGGCGGGCCAGAGTCCGTTTGTGACGTTCTTCTCGAAGCTGGGTGTCCCGTATATCGGCAGCATCATGGACATGGTGGTGCTGACGGCGGCGCTCTCCAGCCTGAACTCCGGTCTTTACTCTACCGGTCGTATCCTGCGCTCGATGTCGATGGGCGGGTCGGCACCCAGGTTCATGTCGAAGATGAGCAAACAGCATGTACCGTATGCGGGGATTCTGGCAACGCTGGCGGTTTACGTGGTGGGGGTGTTCCTGAACTATCTGGTGCCGTCGCAGGTGTTTGAGATTGTGCTGAACGTGGCATCTCTCGGGATTATCTCCTCCTGGGCCTTTATCGTGGTCTGCCAGCTGCGCCTGCGTAAGGCCATAAAGGAGGGCAAAGCCGCGGATATCAGCTTTAAGCTGCCCGGTGCACCAGTGACCTCCTGGCTGACGCTGCTGTTTTTGTTCAGCGTGCTGGTGCTGATGGCATTTGACTACCCGGACGGCACGTATACCATTGCGTCGATACCGTTGCTGGCCGTTCTGCTGGTGGCGGGCTGGTTTGGTGTACGTGAACGCGTGCATGAGATTCACCGTACCGCGCCGGTCCATCCGGACGACGAGCGGCAGCCGGAGGCGGTAACGCTGACTGAAGAGTTCTCCCGCTGACCTTCTGCAACCCGGATGCTGAACATCCGGGTTGACGGGGGGTTGACAACACCGGGCATATTGCTTTTCTTTTGTGAAGATGCTCCGAATAATGACTTGTCACGGACGCTCTCCCGTGTACAGAGATATCAGTGGAATACTGGTCACGATGGAAACCCTGCAATGAAAAAACTCACCGGAACGTTTATTGTTGTTGCTGCATTATTCAGCGCCTCAGGCATGGCGGCAGAGAAAACTACCAAAGGTGCCGTCGCGGGTGCCGTTATAGGCGCGGCAACGGGAAAAAGTCTGAAATCAACTGCAAGCGGAGCTGTGGTTGGGGCTGGCACTGGCGCTATGCTGGACAAAGGCGATAAAGGCAAAGCCGCCCGCAAGGGTGGTGTCGTGGGGGCTGCTGCCGGGGCGGGCGTTGCCGCAGTGACCGGGCACAGTGTGCTGAAAGGTGCTGCGCTGGGAGCCGGTACCGGTGGCGTTGTGGGTAAAGCCACGCACTGATGAAAAGCCGGGTGGTCAGTGCAGCCCGGCAACTGTGGTCCCCGAAGCGATGATTCACCACCTTTTCCGCCAGCAGTGACCCCGTTATAATTCCGGCATGAAAAAGAATCACACCGTATTACCTCCTGAAGAGTCCATGGCCGATCTGGCGCATTTTGCCTGGTGTGCGCTGGTGGGCTTACATCTGGCGCAACAGGACGGTCAGGCACTGTCGCCTTTGACCACTCACACCTTTCTGGTGCGCTGGCTCGCGGATGCGCAAAAGCAACGCAGGTTCCCACGCTCTGTGGCGTCCGACATCGACAGTCTGCTTCGACTCGGGCGTCAGAAAGGCCCTGCAGCCGGATTGTTTAAACGCCTTGAATACCTCCACCAGTCTTGTACGGAGCCGCTGGTGCAGCAGTCGGATTTGTTCCGTCTGACACACGCCATTGAATATCTGCGCTCGCAGGGCTGGGTTAACGCTGTGGTGACCGATGAAGAATGGATTCCCGGGGCGCTGTATACCGAATACGCCGACGTATCCGCGTTGCTGGTGAGAAAATCTGAACTGCAGCGCCATTTTACTGAAGAAGGTAAGCAGTCCGCACCGGTGGATTTCATCGTGGTTGGCGACAGCCGCGTTGTGAGCGATTCCCTGGGCGCGCGGGAGCTGCGTTACACGACGAGTGAGAAACACGCTGGCTGGTGTTTGTTGTCGTTGTTGCCATCGACAGACACGCTCTCTTCGGTGAAACTCCCCGAAGCGCTGCTGAACAAACATTGACGTAAAGAGAAAATGACCGTGGGGCGAATCGACTACCAGCTTGAGAAATACCAGTTTTCATCCGCTGACGAGTCTCCCCGTCTGACCCGGCAGTGGGCCGATGTGCTGGAGGAATGCCGTCAGTTAAAAGCCGGAGCAGAAGAACGGCTGCGGATTGCCCTGCTGAACGTCGATTATGTGACGAGTTTTGAACTGCCTTTTCGGCTACTGCTCATCCGCACACCACAGTTGATCGCGGGTCTGCGCGATGAACTGCAGCTCAGTCAGAAGAACGTTATCTTCAATGGTAAACGCTTTGGCTGCGTCTGGAGCCTGAAGTCAGATTTAAGTGCGATACCGGATGAGTTTCAGTATCGCATGATCACCCGCATACGGCGGGTTGATCCTGCCGGAGTGACGGCGACGCTTTACCAGCAGCTCGCAAAAGAGGTGAAAGCGCCGCGAGAACGGCTCAGACTGGCGCTGGAAAGCGGCCTGCAGGTGACGGCACTGGACGGGCTGTTCTGGTTTGGTATACAGCGTATTGCTGCTGACGTGCAGCGGCTCCGCAAAGCGGGTATGGCTATCGCTACCTCAGAAGCCGACGTCTTTGATAATCTCACGGGTACGACTCGTATCGGCTTTCTGTTGGTAAGTGACGTTTCGGTGCTTGCCTTATGCTATCTGCCTGCGAGAGCGTGTGGAGGTTGCGGTGGATCCCACTAGCGTCGGGGTGAAACAGCGGTAAATTCAACGAAGGATTTGCTTAAAAGACCACGAGCCACGGTGGCTGACCAACGGCTTACCTGGAAGCACCAGGCACCGCAACACTCTGAATATCCTTAAAAACCGTGGGCGTTGCAGATTCGCCAGGTGATTGATAGCCTGTTTGCCGCAATTCATCAGCATAGCGTTCCGCGTAAAAACATGGCTAACAGGCTACCAGGAACACGTTTTCATCCCCCCGCAGGAACAGTATCAGGGGGCGGTAATGACGATAGCAACCCGGCGATTTTCAGCCCGGCCTTCGGAGGTCTGATTACTGGCGATGGGATACTTTTTGCCCAGCCCCCGGGAGGTCAGATTACTGCGTGGCACTTTCGCACCTTCAGCCCAGACATCCGCCATGGCATCGATTTTTTGCACAGTGTCATCGCGCAAGTGGTAATCGTTCTTGCCGAACAGGATTTCATCGGAAATACCGAGCGACCAGTCACCATCATGTTCGCTGAAACCGTAAGACGTCATCGCGGCGATTTGTTCGGCGGTAAACTTACCCTGAGGACGAGTCTGACAACCGGCCAGCACCATAGCGACCAGTAATACAGGGGAGAGGTAACGATGTAACATAGTTTCTTATTTTAATGAATGCCGAAGGGGAACGCATTATTACAGTCGCCCGTTCTCCACGCAATATGATAATTTATTACCTGAGTGTATTTTGTGGGTATGTTTCCCCGGTAAGTTATCATGCGTGATTATCAGTAAACGGAACAAAAATTTGCATTTTTCGGCGAAAATAAAAAATCCCGCATATCTACATACGGGCAACGCTAATGATTTCAGTCTTAATGAGGAAATAACGCATCCTGAGTCTGTAAACGGAAGATTGCGGATAAAAACATAAAATAATCATTCTGCGATGTCCGTCAAATAAATTATTGTACAGGTCACTGACACGAAAATGGTACACCAGTCGCCACCCGTGATCAGCGTTATCGATTTTCCGGAGCAGAGTTCCCGTGGCGTTCAGTATGCATCTCCTGAAGCCGTTGCCGGACAGCGCGTAATAAATGGCGAAGTTCTTCCTCTTCCCGACTGGCGGGATTCTGAAAGACCTGGTGGGCAAAGCTGACTGCATTTAGCGCGTTAGTCAGGTCATCATTACTCATTCTTTTTTCCGCCAGAAGGGTTATGGATGAATATTTTTAAACTAACCGTCAGGACTACATCTGGTATGGATATTGTTATTCGCCAAGACTCATGAGTAAGAAGAAAACAGAAATCACCATCAGCAAAATAAACAAGCCAACAACACCGGCAATAAAAAGGTCATGTAACATGGTCACTGTCCCGCTCTGTATTGATAATTAACGGTTGGAGCGTTTTTTTTGATATTTAAGATGTGCTGTTAATACCGTGATATTATTTATCCGAAGCCAGTCTCTGTCTGGACAACCAGCTTCGGGCATGAAATGTTATACCAACGTCAGAAACGGTAACCCACCCCGAGGTTCCAGCCATTGGTGTCCAGACTGCCGCTGGTATGGTCACTGCTGAAGTCTGTACCTTCGTAACCCACGGTGATATTGATATCCTCGCGCGGTGTTATCTGGAATCCGGCGCCATAGCCGTAACCCCATTTGGTCCCCAGTACATCCTGATGGAAGAACGCCAGTCCTGCCTGCGCATAGAGACCCAGCATATCGTTAATCTGATACGATGGTCCGGTCAGCAGGGAGACGAGGTCAGCATTACCATGGTCTCCGCCATTGCTCATGGTCCATGACGTGGAGGTGTTGAGCCCCCAGTTATCCGAGAAGGCGTGATTGTCCCCCAGACGAAAACCGTGCAGAGTACCGGCGCGATCACTGTGCTGCTGGGCATAACCCAGCGAGACAATATCATTGCCGTTCATGGCGGCCATTACCGGATGTAAGGCGCTGAGACCTGCCAGCAGTGGCAGGGTGAGCATCAGTTTTTTCATTATCCGAATCCTTATTCATCAGTGTATTACAGGTTATTAACAAATAAGGGATAGGCACGGGAGCTGCGGTTTGTCCAGATGCCGTGTCGGGGGAGGTATATTACTTTCTGCGGCCCCGCATCCCGGAGGGATGCTGCAGACGAGCCCGGAGTTCGCGTAATGTCGGAGCAGATAAAAAGCTGTGATGTTTCTGAACCGACAAATCCTGTTGTTCCGTTATAGGTTTCTTCATCTTTTCCTCAGCGATTAAATGACGCCACGATGTGCTGATACTGGTCGTTGAGTTCATCGATACGGTCGTCGTAAAGATGGGACAGGTAAACGGTGTTATCACCACACGCCTGACGTTTCTGCAGCCAGGCGGCCTGCTCATCCTGTAGCGCGCCGCGCCCGCCCATCAGTACCACTTTTCGCAACATGTCCAGGGTCGTCGCCATTCTGACATCTTTTTCACTCAACTCCCGGTCCGCACAGATGGCTTTTTCATCCTGGGCGGTAACACCGGCGCAGGTGAAGCTGGCGGCAGAGACTGTGCCGGGTGGTAACAACAGTAATGCGAGCACGATATTGCGGACCTGTCTGAACATCGGTGATGACATCATCGCGGTATTTCCTTATTCAGTATTGCTGACGGATATCTGTCCTGCCGGGAGGTCAGGGACGTCAAGCGGACCTGTTGATATATCTGGACGGCGGCTTTTTCCCGTTGCTAAGCCTTTGTCAGAGATGAAGTATGGAAGGTTGTCTGGTGAAGATTCTGACGTGGAGGGCCGAGAATGGCGGGATGGGGTGTGACTGAAACAGGGGATGAGGTAAACACCGATATTCGAAACCGGCAGCGTGCCAGTCGTGAGCAACGACAGCAGCAGGCGCAGCAGGATATTGTGGCGTTTCGTGAACGGATGCAGCGGCTGGCGGATAACCTGACGGAATGGCTTGAGGGGCATGAGGTCAGTATTACCGTGCGGGAAATGATACCCGTCGCGTCGCCTGGCGCGTATACCATCCCGGTTATTGTCCTTCACCACGGGGGTAACTGGGCAGGCTTTACACCGCAGGCGCTGTACAGTGTGAGAGGTGGTATTCAGCTTAAAGGTGAAGTGTGCCTGGCCGTCGATAATCCCCGCCGCCGTCCCAGAACCGAAAAATACATGCTCTGTATGCCAGGGCATCTGTTGTCCACCGCCGACTGGGCAATACACAGCGACGGGCGGGCGCCGGGAAAAGGGAAAGTGATGACCCGCGAGTTATTGCTGGCCGCCATCGCGCCATTGTTCGACGCTGTTGCATGACCCGGTATCCAATGGCTTTTCTCATTCCTGACTGATAACTGAATGTAAAAACAACAAAAAGGATACCGGCATGCTGCTGTCTGATTGTTTTTGTAAACGAGCCACACATGGCCTTCCGCTGATTGTGGCGGCGCTGTTTTTCACCGGCTGCGCCGTACGCCCCGTTGACCGGAGCGCAGCGCTTCTTGAAAGCCCGGAGCAGATTGACTCCGCGCAGGCTCTGCAGCGAATGCGGCAAAGCCAGGACATCAGTAAAAGCAGCTGGCAGTTGCTCGCCATCCGGTCACTGCTCAGGGAGGGCAAAAACAAGCAGGCCGCTGAACTGTTCAGCCAGTTGCCGCAAAAGATGGATGATGTCCAGCGTCAGGAGCAGTCGTTGCTGGCCGTGGAGCTGAAATTAACGCAGAACGATGTTGCCGGTGCGCAGACGCTGCTGGCGAAAATCAATCCGGCTGACCTTAAGGGCAATCAGGCTGCGCGTTACTGGCAAAGCATGGTTACCACTCAGCAGGATAAGCCCTCTCCGGCATTGCTGCGGGCGCTGGTGGCGCAGGCATCGCTGCTGACCACCACACAGGAGAAGCAAAATAACAGTGATGCGACCTGGCAGGTGCTGACTGCCATGTCGCAGACACAGGCTGATGCCATAAAACCCGCAGCCGGTGAAAGTACCCTCCAGGGCTGGCTGGCGCTGCGACGTGTCTGGTCTGATAACCGCGACACACCGGACAGACTGAAAGCAGGCGCCAGCGCGTGGCAGACCCACTGGCCGCAACATCCCGCCGCGAGGATGCTGCCCGCCACACTGGTCAGCGACATGAATTTTCGTCCGGCATCGGTGCGGAAAATCGCGCTGATGCTTCCTCTCAGCGGCCCGGCCGCGCGTTTTGGTCATGCGATTCAGCAGGGATTTGAGGCAGAAAAAAAGGCGGCACCATCCACGTCCGGCCAGCCGTCAGAACTGATGCTTTACGACACCACAACAAGGCCGGTGGTGCAACTGCTGTCGCAGGCACAACAGGACGATGCCACGCTGGTGGTGGGCCCGCTGTTAAAAAATCACGTGGAGGAACTGCTCAGCAGCAGCACCACGCTGAATGTGCTGGTGCTGAACCTGCCGGAGAAGCCGGTTCGCCGGAATAACGTCTGTTATTTTGCACTCTCTCCGGAAGATGAAGCCCGCAATGCGGCGCGTCATATCCGTGAGCAGGGTAAGCATTTTCCACTGCTTCTGCTTCCCGACAGCGAAATCAGCGAACGTACAGGCAGGGCTTTTGCGGCCGAATGGCAACAGCGGGACGGTGGTGTGGTACTGGCGCAGAGTTTTGGTTCACTGTCGAAACTGAAGGCCGGAGTCAACAGCGGTATCACCCTAACCGGTTCGCCGGTCACGGCGTTGCATAAGGGAAGCGAAAGCCTCCGCCGGGGGCAGGTTGATGCGGTGTATATCATCGCCACTCCGGAAGAAATGGGGTATCTCAAATCCATGCTTGCACAGCGGAACGGCAGTCAGTCCGGCGCAATGCTGTATGCCAGCTCCCGCAGTATCAGCGGTACCGCGGGGCCGGATTACCGACTGGACATGGAAGGTCTGCAGTTCAGCGATATTCCGGTGCTGGCGAACGGCAATCCGGAGCTGAAGCGCCTGGCACTTAATGCCACGGGCAATGACTACTTTCTGACACGCCTTTTCGCTATGGGGGCGGACGCCTGGACGCTGGCGAATCACTATGCACAGATGCGCCAGACGCCAGGGTTTACGCTGAAGGGCAATACCGGCGAACTGAGCGCCTCGCCAGGATGTGTGATTAACCGTGAACTGCCCTGGTTCCGCTACCAGCAGGGGCAGGTTGTGCCGGTGGGGTAAAAGTCAGCCTGCCGGTGTGAGCAACAGACGGGTAATAATTACGGATTTTTTCTGAGGAGAAAACAATGCTGCTTTCAAAAATATTGATCACCATTGGCATTGTCGCCGTCATTTATCTCATCGTGATGTTCATTGTGGACAGGTTTGGTTTCTGAAGCGGTATGTGGGTTGTTACGCGATATTCACTGAGGAGAGATCAACGTCGTGGTGGGGTCCGCTGTCAAAAGTTTGTACTGCTCATTTGACAAACTGACCTCCCGTTCCTGAATGTTAATTATCCTGCTAAGGATGTTGAAAAGTCCCCGTAACTCATTCAGCTATAAGGAACGTAAGGAAATGAACAATAACATGATGAAAGCGGCACTGGCCGAAGTGTTGGGTACCTTCTGGCTGGTGCTCGGAGGCTGCGGCAGTGCGGTACTCGCCGCCGGTGTACCGGACCTCGGGATTGGTTTTGCGGGGGTGTCACTGGCCTTTGGTCTGACGGTGGTGACCATGGCGTATGCTGTGGGGCATATCTCAGGTGGGCATTTTAACCCGGCGGTCTCGCTGGGTCTGTGGGCGGCAGGCCGTTTTCCGGCATCACAACTGCCGGGGTACATGATTGCTCAGGTGGCTGGTGGTCTGCTGGGGGCGGGGGTACTGTATCTGGTGGCGTCCGGTATTCCAGGCTTTGATGTTCACGCCGGGTTTGCCAGCAACGGTTTTGGCACCCATTCTCCGGGGGGCTACCCGCTGATGCCGGTTATCCTCATCGAGGTCGTGCTGACCGCGATGTTTGTGCTGGTCATTACCGGTGTCACCAGCCCACATGCTCCGATGGGTTTTGCACCGCTGGCGATTGGGCTGTGTCTGACGCTCATTCATCTGGTGTCCATTCCGGTCGATAACACGTCGGTGAACCCGGCCCGCTCCACAGCGGTGGCGTTGTTTGCCGGTGGTGAGTTCATTTCACAGCTGTGGGTGTTCTGGCTGGCACCACTGGTGGGCGGTTTGCTGGGCGGAGCGCTGGGTAAGGTGCTGTTTTCTGCCGAGCCGGAAGTCTGATTCGACGTCACCACATCACCCGATGTGGCGTGGTGGCTGTACAGCTAAGGACAAACCATTCAGTGTGCGGGCCTTCCCATAACGGGAGGCCCTGGCATCCGGAGGCTTCCATGAGCTTCGTCACTCCTTTCCTTTCTTTGCGGACGGGACTGCTGTTGTTGACAGTGGCCTCGCTGTCTTTCAGTACACCACGTACTATGTTGTCTGTGCCTCCCTTTGCAGCCACGGGATGTTCGCCAGCAGAAACTGCGCTGCACCGTGATTTGCAGGAAGCGCAACGGCGTTTTGCAGCACTGCGAGCGAAAAATTTCAGATTACGTCAGCAACTTATGGTGATCGAAGCGCAAAGGGCGATTGCGGAAGCGAAGTTGTTGCTTATACGTGAAAAAGCGGTCAACGGAGATATGGAAGATCTGACCAGATATGAACCGCTGAACAGTACGATTCGGGAGCTACAGGAAAGAGAATGGCGTGATTTTCCGACGAGACTACCCGTTCAGGTGCCGTTACGGGCAGGGGAGCCTGCCGGATAAGCCGATGGCTCTCACCATCCTGCCGAATTTACACCACGTCCTACTCCCCCGGGTGAGGTGAAAAAAAATCGCCCATCAACCAGGTTGTGGGCGAGACGCTAATACATTGATCAAAAGGAGCCATCATGTCTGTCCCTTCTGACTGTCAGCACGGGGCCTGAGATTGTCAAATGTTGAGACGTCGTATGGTGAAATCTCTGTATGGAGACGCGCCCGGTAACAGTGGGTGCGGACAGACGTTTATTACTGATTTTTGGCAGGTGGTATCAGTCCGTGATGCAGCCTGCGGTGAGGATTTGAGGGCTGCTGCGTGGCGGGCTCCTGTTGCTCTTTTTTCATCGCGGCGTTTTGGTCTTCCATATACTGCGATTTATCCGGATTAATGACCGGGCCGGGTCCAAATACGAGCGGTGGGCGTGTCGGAGCAGAAGTGTCTGAACTGTGCGTTGAGTCTGCTGGCATATCTGCAGCAACAGCGCTGAACACGAACAGTGATGCGACTACCACCGCTGCTGATAATTGACGCATACCATTACCTCCATTTATTGGCTCAGCCAATAGCTTCCCACCGGGAGCGGGATTGCATCAATTGTTACTGGTGTCGCAGTTTTCAATGACGCCCCGGTTTGCCAATCATCGCTGAATTGTATTCGTCGTGGAGATTGCCCGATATCAGCGTCAGTTCACCGCGTTGAATGAGTGTGACATAGCGCCATTTGCAGAACGTATCACCCATGCCCCTTTCCGACATTGCCTGCCCGATGGTGCGGTTCAACTGGACAGGTTGTTCTCCCACAATTGACAACAGGTCGTTATCGAAATACGCAACAGGGTGCTCAGTCAGAACGTTATTTTCGATAAGACGAATCCCTGTCCCCTGGTCCCGAAGTGTGACCCACTCATCCGCCAGTTGCCTGCGAAGGGCGGGTGGTATGGACTGGCGTTCAGCGAAACGCATTTTAAGCCGTTCAGTGGCAATCTGTGCGACAGCGGCGTAAGGTCGTTCGCCAGGATTCTCCATATCGCGGGTATCAATCAGTACCTCAGTCACTTTTGTGGCGCTATGACGCAGCCACCAGTAAACGCGGCGACGCAGCAATTGTTCGACAGGATGTGTCCCCGACCAGATGACGATTTCGTCAGTATCGTCGCTCAGGGAGCTAAGCTGCTGATGGACACCCTGAAAAACGGTCGTCCAGTTGGGTCCGGCATCACCATAAACCAGAGTAAAGAAATCATGCCAGAAAGTGCTGCGCTGAACCGGAGTGGCGGTATCAACGTCAGCTAAGGGACCTGTACTGCAGTCGTCGGCAATCTCAGTGATACCCGAATCAAACAGCGATTCGAGGCGTATCGGGGCAAAGCCTGCCTGGCATACGTGCCGGATATTCGTCTTCATTTGGCGCTCCTCCTAGATCGTGTTGTTGTGTGCCTGCCAGACTCAAATGATCAAACGCACCTTCACCTGGCCGCTACTTGCGCTGGTGGGCACCAGAGTCTGCTGTCATGAGGTGTTTTACTGGCTCACGACATTATCGTCAAAGTACAACGAATCCCGAAAATACCCGACCTGGTGGTATGACGAAATCGCCGGGCATCTCACCTGAGACCGTCACAGCAACATAAAAAATGCCCGCAGACACGGGCAAAGGGAAAAGTTGGAGCAATAATCATCAGGATGCGATTGTCTTAACGTCGCTTTTTAACCGTCAGCACGGGACTGGTGATTGTCAAATTCTGCTCAAACAGCAAGAAACCGTCGGTTGATACCGTTATAGCTGATCAGCCACCTGACACTCCCGGTTTAGCAATAACAGCACTTTTGCATCCGTTGCATCGTTCTTTTTAACCGCCGCACAGTTAACAAAAAAATCACAGGTCATACCTGTAAGCTGAATTTAAATTCAGTTAACAATGATAAACATTCACTAAGCAAATAATAAAAATATTCTTAATGGTGGAATGGCATTGTGAAAAGCAGGCTCTATCTGACACAGCACGAAACGGAACAAATACTGCGGGCGACGGAAGGTACAAAAAATGGATTGCGGGATCGGTGCATGATCATGATGTGTTTTTATCATGGGCTGCGGATAAGCGAGCTACTGGGGCTGACTGCCCAGGATATCGATCTGGCGGGTGGCAGAATTTTCATCCGGCGGCTGAAGAACGGTTTCAGTACCGTGCACCCGCTCCAGCCGGATGAACGGCAGTTGCTGGAGCAGTGGATGAGCCGCAGACCGTTATCGGAAGAAGGATGGCTGTTCCCTAATACAAAGGGAAAACACCTTACCCGCCAGTATATGTACAAGATACTCCGGCACTATGGATTGCTGACCGGACTGGCGGTACGGGTTCACCCCCATATGCTGCGCCATGCCTGCGGCTACGAGCTCGCCGAACAGGGGATGGATACACGGCTGATACAGGATTACCTGGGGCACCGTAACATTCGCCACACCGTGCACTACACGGCAGGTAACGCCGCCCGCTTTGCGCAGACCTGGAAAAAGCAGCGTCTGGCGGTGGTCACCGATGAGGAAGAGCGAAGCGCGGGTAGCGTCTGCGTGCGCCGAATGCCGGTAATGCTGCGTCAGCTGGCAAGTCGTTTATTGCACTACGTTTGTAGCGACTGACCGATGACAGCGGTGAATGCGTAAAAACCAGGACGGGATACAGGCTGTGTATCCCGTTGTTTTGTGTGAGCGTGTGCCCGAACGTTGCAAAAACGTGACATGGAAGGTTTTTTGTGTGATGTAGATCAAGTTGAGCGTAATTAAACACTTTGTTGCAAACGTTAAAAAAGATTCAGTTAATGATAATACGATTAATTACGGGGCGTAATTGCCTGGTTATTGTTCATTTTTAATGGCAACTCCATAGCAACGATTATTACCATCAGTCAATTCCTGTCCTGCAATAATAATCCTAAAAATAGCGATTATTACATTTAAATACAAAATATCGGTAATTTACTGTAAGAGGCATTAAAAACCTACATGTTTGATTTTTTAATCCCCAACTCCTACTATTCGCACGTCCATGAATATTCATGACAATGGCTTTCCTGTCTGCGATGAAGGGATTTCCCGGAGCGATCGGAAGGCCAACAGTAAAACGTGCAGATAAGGGTAACCTCAGGTTCACCAGTACCGGCTGAGTTCAGTCGGTATACTTCGCCGTTACGTTGTGTTGAGGCATAAATAGCCCAGAACCCTGTCAGACGACTAAGTATGTGAAATCATGGTTGAGTCAAAGTGCATGAGTAAAGGCTCACAAGGAAAATGAATTGACGGAATAAGAATTATGGCTAATGCACCGAAGATTTGTATCGTGACAGGCGGTTCCAGTGGTATTGGGGAAGCCACAGCGCGACTGGCACAGGAGCAGGGTTACTGTGTGTACAACCTTGATTTGCTACCACCACAATCGACTTCGTCACAGCGTAATGACACCTTTTTAAAATGTGATGTAACGAACCGCAGTGAGGTGGAAGAGGTTGTGAATTTAATCTCCCTCCGTGAAGGTGGGATTGATGCTTTAGTGGTAAGTGCAGGTGTTCATTTTTCTGCAAACATCGAACAAACCTCAGAAGATGATTTTGACAGGGTGATGGGTGTTAATACAAAAGGAACTTATTGCCTGTTAAAATCCGTTATTCCCTTGATGAAAGAAAAAAGAAAAGGGAGTATCGTGATTGTTTCTTCCGATCAGGCCTTTGTCGGGAAGAAAAATAGTTTTGTTTACAATTCATCTAAGGCGGCGATTGCTGCAATGGCAAGAACTATTGCCCTGGATTACGCACCTTTTGGTATTCGTTGTAATGCAATTTGTCCCGGCACAATAGACACCCCTCTCTATCAAAATGCTGTACAACGTTATGCTTCGAAAAATGGACTGAATATTGATGAAGTTCATGAGGAAGAAGCAAAAGAGCAGCCATTAGGTCGAATAGGTACACCTGAAGATGTCGCTAATTTTATTACTTTTCTCATTGGTGATTCATCATCGTTTATAACAGGTGCACTGCTTCCTGTTGATGGTGGTTACACAGCCAGATAAAACATGACAAAAAAGGAAGTTCTGATATGAATCATATTCATTGTGTAGCCAGATTCCTGGCGAAGAGTGGAAAAATTGATGAACTTGTTGAGAGTTTACGTAAACTTATTCCGGATACGCTGTCGGAAGACGGTTGCATTGGCTATGATCTGACCCGAGAAATACAATACCCAGGTTCTCATGGTGAAAAATGGGATGTCTGCTTAATTGAACAGTGGAAGTCCCGGGAGGATTTTGATCTGCACTGTGCTAAACCATACATCACTCATTTTTTTGAAAGCACCGCGAAAATTTTGGTTGAAAAATCAGATGTACGTCTTTACGGAACATCAGTTTAAACATTTCAGGCCATTAATGATATTTACCATTAGCTCATCTTTGGTTACACCGGTAAATATTTCGCAGTCTTTGGAATATTTTATTGCAACCCAATATCCCTGATTTTCTAAGTAGGCCAGCTTAATATCCTGCCCTGCTACATTGATAACTTCGACTGATGTTGATTGATTGAATGTGTTGTCAGACATGAATATAGAAGAATTCCTTTCAAATCCATTAATTATGATTGATTGTGGCATCATCCTTGTAAAGGATGTAAAGCACCGTTTTATTGCCTCAAATGCTGCTTTTACCCGGCTTGCCGGAAAAAAGACAGAATCGCTTATTGGGTTAAATGATTTCGATATGCCCTGGGCTGACAGTGCAGACATCTATGTCAATCATGAAAAAGATATTCTGAGAGGAGACAATTATTCTGTCATAGAGCCTCTGAATGGAACCACTCCTGTAAACCTGATAACGACCAAAAAAGTTATCTATGATGCTGCGGGTAAACCTGCAGGAACCATTGCCACAGCTGTTGAAATCACGCAAAACATAAACTTCTTCAATCTTGCTGGCAAATCAGAAAGTATTAAAGTTTGTAACTATGGAGAGAAATATCACTTAACAGCCATGGAATCGAAAATAATGTATTTCCTTCTTAAAGGGCTGAAGCGAGCAGCTATCTCAGAAAGTACAGGGGTTTCTCTAAAATCCGTGGATTTTCATTTGATGAATCTCAAAAAGAAATTCAGGGCAGATAGTACGAAAGAACTTGTGAGCCTTGCCTACCAGAAAGGTTATCAGGACATACTCCCCTTCACACTTAAATTCTGAAACCTAGAATTCTTCTAGTATGTTTAAACCTGAAAATAGAGTTCAATACTCAGGTATCTGGATTGAGACTCAGCGCATATTTGCAATACCCGCATCACAAACAACGGGTGGGTGGGGTTGTCAACTTATCGCGGAGAGAAAATAACAGCCTGAAATCTCAGACGTAGCTTAATTCATGACTGAAGAGTACGAAAGTGAAAGGAATATGAGTGACAGAATGTGCAATGCGCAATGTGCGATGAGTGTGAAATCGTTCTCTATCCTGGGTCGATCTCATTTCCATTTTCCAAAGTTAACTTTTCTTTCGGGTTTTGACAGAAGTTGGGCAAATAAATAACCCACAAGTGAAGGACAGATCATGAGCTATCAGTCGGAAATACCCAAAGCGCGAATTAATCTAAAACTGGATTTACATACTGGTGGAGCGCAGAAGCAGACAGAACTCCCATTGAAACTGGTCGTATCGGGAGATTTCAGCAATGGTCGGGAAACGGCACCGCTGTCAGAAAGGAATAAGATCAATATCAATAAGCTGAATATTCAGCAGGTGCTGGCAGAGTTCGCGCCTTCAACCAGTTTCGATGTGAAGCATATCCACGGCGACGAAGAAACGGAAGAGAAGATTAACCTGACATTCCGCCATATGAAGGATTTCTCTCCGGAGCACGTTGCCCGTCAGGTGCCTCGCCTGCAGGCCATGCTGACCATGCGCAACCTGTTACGCGATCTGCGGGCCAACCTCCTTGACGATGCCAGCTTCCGTCGTGAATTACTGGAAATCCTGCGTAACCCCGACCTGAGCGATGAGCTTCGCGCTGAAATTGCCGCCCTGGCCCCTCAGGACATCTGATCCCCCTATTTGCACGAGATGAATACCATGTCAGCAGAACACAATACCGCCGCCGCAACGGCAGAAGTCCTGGAGCAGGAACCGTCTGCCGGGATCTATGCGTCATTGCTTAAAAAAATCAACCTGTCTCCCGTGGACCAGCTCAGCGATATCCGCGCCTGGAAGGATGAAGCCGATATGGCGGAAGCCGGTGCGAATCAGCGCGTGACCGCTGCCCTGGGCGTCTTTCTGGAGCAGTTGCGCCAGTCCGGTACCCGTAAAGTCGATAAGCTGGATAAGGCGCTGCTGGATCAGATGATCGGTGAACTGGATCGTCAGCTCAGCCAGGACCTGGACAAAATTCTTCATCACCCGGAATTTCAGAAGGTGGAAAGTCTCTGGCGCGGCGTGGAGCACCTTGTCGATAAATCGGATTTCAGAAAAAATATTCGCGTAGAGCTTCTTGATTTGTCCAAGGAGGATTTGCGGGCGGATTTTGAGGATGCGCCGGAAATCATCCAGAGCGGATTATACCAGCACGCTTATTGTTCGGAATATGACCAGCCCGGCGGTGAACCCATTGCGGCGCTGATTTCAGCGTACGAGTTTGATGCCGGTGCTCAGGATATCGCGCTGTTGCGTAATATCTCCAAAGTGGCCGCCGCCGCTCATATGCCGTTTATTGGCTCGGTGGGTCCAAAGTTCTTCATGAAAAATACGATCGAAGAGGTAGCGGCCATTAAGGACATTACCAACTATTTCGATCGCGCGGAGTATATCAAATGGAAGAGCTTCAGGGAAAGCGATGATTCCCGCTACATCGGCCTGACGATGCCGCGCGTGCTGGGTCGCCTGCCGTATGGCCCGGATACCGTCCCGGTACGCAGCTTCAACTACGTGGAAGAAGTCAAAGGTCCGGACCACGACAAGTACCTGTGGACGAATGCCTCTTTCGCCTTTGCCGCCAACATGGCCCGCAGTTTTGCGAACAACGGCTGGTGTGTGCAGATCCGTGGCCCGCAGGCCGGTGGTGCCGTGGAAGATCTGCCTATCCATCTGTTCGATCTCGGTACCGGCAGTCAGGTCAAAATCCCGTCTGAGATCATGATCTCCGAAACCCGCGAGTTTGATTTTTCAAACCTGGGATTAATTCCACTAAGTTACTATAAAAACAAGGATTTTGCCTGTTTCTTCTCTGCCAACTCCACGCAGAAACCGGCGCTGTATGACACCCCGGACGCCACGGCCAACAGCCGTATCAACGCCCGCCTGCCCTATATCTTCCTGATGTCGCGGATTGCGCACTACCTGAAGGTGATCCAGCGCGAAAACATCGGCACCACCAAAGATCGTCGCGTGCTGGAGCAGGAGCTGAACCGCTGGCTGAGCGGCCTGGTGACCGAGATGACCGATCCGGGCGATGCGCTGCAGGCTTCGCACCCGCCGCGCGAAGGCAAAGTGGTGGTGGAAGATATTGATGACAACCCGGGCTTCTTCCGCGTGAAACTCTTTGCGGTCCCGCATTTCCAGGTTGAGGGGATGGACGTCAATCTGTCTCTCGTCAGCAAGATGCCGAAAGCCAAAGCATAACGGGATGGTGTCATGAAGATTTATCGTCCGTTATGGGAAGACGGGGCGTTTCTGACCCCGCAGCAGTTTCAGCAGCAGGCCCTGTGGGATGCCCATATGGCACAGACGGTGGCCCGTATGGCACTGGCGAACCCGTGGGGCGTGGTCACGGCAGAGTTTGATGACGGGGCGCTGGCCCTCTCCCGTCTGAATGCCACCCGCCTGGTGGTCCGTTTCCCGGACGGCACGCTGGTGGACACCGATCTCAGTGATAACCTGCCCCCCGTGTGCGATCTCAACGGTATCACGGCCGATTCCGTCGGGGTGGTGCTGGCCCTGCCTCTGCTGAGCGCCAACGGCGGTAATCTGGACGATGGCAGGGACAGCGAGCGTCCCCGCCGCTGGAAGCAGGAGCGGGTAAGCGTGCAGGAGCTGACGGGTCATGAACAGACCGACATCCCGGTGCTGCGCCATGCCCTGACTCTGCGTCTTGCCCATCAGGAAAATACCGCCTGGCTGACCTGCCCTGTGGCCCGGCTGGTACGTAATGCCCAGGGGCAGTGGGTTCGTGATACCGCTTTTATCCCCCCTATGCTGGCGCTGTCCGGCAGCCCGTCGCTGCTGGCACGGCTTCGGGATCTGCTGCATCGCCTGCAGGCCCGTCGTCTGCGTCTGATGGCCATGCGCCGGGAAGCCAACGAACGGATGGCGGATTTTGCCGTGGCGGACGTCTCGCTGTTCTGGCTGCTCAATGCCCTGAACGGTGCGGCCCCGGTGCTGAGCGACCTGCTGGAGAGTCCGGCTCTCCATCCTGAACTGGTGTTCAGGGAACTGGTCCGTCTGACGGGCAGCCTCATGACCTTTTCGCTGGAGCACGATCTTAAGGCTATCCCGGCGTACCGTCATGAGACGCCGGAGCAGGTGTTTGGTCCGCTGCTCTCGTTACTCGATCAACTGCTCGAAGCGAGCCTGCCTTCCCGTGTCGTGCCGGTTGTGCTGAAACAGAACGGTGCGATGTGGAAAGGGGATCTGCACGATGCCCGTCTGCGCGAAGGGGCTGATTTCTGGCTGTCGGTACGTTCATCCATGCCCACCCACGAACTGCAGGCGCGTTTTCCGCAGCTGTGCAAGGCAGGCAGCTTCGATGATGTGTCGGAGGTGGTGAACGTGGCGATGAGCGGCATGGCAATCACGCCGGTCAGCCACGTGCCTGCCGCGATCCCGGTGCGTCTGGATAACCTGTATTTCGCGCTGGATCTGAATTCCGATGCCGGTCGCGCCATGCTGGCGGCGGGTAACTGCTCATTCTATACACCGGCCGCGCTGGGTGACGTGCAGCTGGAGCTGTTTGCGGTGCTGCGGACATGAGTCAGTCAACGGTGGTGAAAGCCGAACAGATATTATCCCCGGGCTGGCTGATGGCCTGTCAGTTGCGTAATGAACAGGCCATTGCGGACGGTGAGGCGTTGTATCGTCTCGCCTGCCAGCGGGTTCCGCAGATGCGCCGCCAGTTAGACGAGGCAGGTTTCAGCGAGTCCTCCCGTGAACAGATGCTGTTTGCCCTGTGCGCCCTGCTGGATGAGAGCGTGCTTAACCGGGGAAAGGACGATGACGTTTACCGGATCTGGCAGCAAAATCCGCTGCAGGCGCACTTCTTCTCCCGCATGGATGCCGGTGAAGCGCTCTGGGAAGACATCCGCACGCTGCTGAAATCTCCGGCTCCGGATATGGCGGTCATGAGCTGCCTGTACCGAACCCTGCAGCTCGGCTTTGTCGGGCAGTACCGTGAGCAGGGCCATGAGCGTCGTGAGGATGTGGTGCGTGCGCTGGCGGAACGCGTGCCGCCGTTTACCCTGAGCCAGGAAAACCCGGTGGTGGTGAGACCTTCCGTGCTGCGCGGCGGGCGGTGGTGGTACTGGCTGTCATGGGGCGCAGGAATCGCGGCGCTGGCCGCGATGTGGTTTGTGTTCTCCGCGCTGCTTGACGGTCAGGTGGCACAGCTCCTCGGATCGGGGTGACCATAATGCGTTATCTGTTCCGTCATGCGCTGACGCTGCTGGCTCTTACCCTGTCCCTGTGGCTGGTCAACGGCTTTTTACCGGTTTCATTCAGTACCCGGCTGATGCTCAGCCTGTTGATCCTGCTCGCCGCTGGCGGGCTGTTATGGCGTCAGTGGCAACGACATCCGTCTGCGGGTGAGGCCCGTACTCCACTGGCTGATGGTGTTCTGCCGCCGGACACTTTTACCGGGGCGGTGATCCTGGTCGCCGGAGACACCGCATCCCTGTTTTCAGCGGAATACGGTTTTCGTGAAACAGCTCAGGGCTGGTATCTGCGGGCCGGAACCCCGGAACAGCTCCCTCGTCTCGCGAAACTGCTTGCCGAAACACGCCCGTCGCTGTTGCCCCGCGTGGCGGTGCTGCTGGCGGTTATCCCTGAGCAGCATACCCGTGAAGAGACTTTTCAGCAGACGCTGCGCAGCTGGCAGCGGGCCATTACGCAGTGCCATGAGTGGCTGCCGGGTCCGCCCGCCTTACTGAGTGCGGTCTGGCTCTCCCCGCCGGAGGGCTCTGCATCCGCAGATACCCGCTGGTTTACCGTCACGCCCGGTCACTCCTCGCTGCGGGTGCATCTTCCTGGCGAAGGCATCCTGACGCTGGCGGACTGGCAGCGGGAAGCGACAGCGGAGAGCCGCCTGTCCCGCCTCAGTCAGAGCCTCTGGCTGGATACCCTGCAGGCGTGGTATCAGCGCGTGGTGGCCCCGGCGTTGCTGGCGACCACGGGCAACCAGAGTGCGCTGCGACCAGGCGGGCTGGGGTACTGCCTGACGTCAGTTCACGGGGAGCACGATAATCTCTGGCAGCAGCAGATGGCCGCACTGACCACAATGACACCTGCCGCCATACCGGAAGCGTCGCTGTTACCGCTGCCGGATGTGCTGCTCAGCTCACTTTCCCGTCACCGTGGCGTCAGCCGCCGGATGCAGCACTGGCGTCTCATCGGGCTGATAAGCGGTGTGTTTCTGCTGCTGGCGATGACGTGTTCTTTTGTGAATAACCAGCGACTTATCCGCAGCATCAGCGACCATCTGACCCTGTACGCAAGCCCGGGTGAACAACCTGCCGGTCCACGCCTGCAGGCGCAGGCCATCCTGCGTGGTGACCTGTTGCGACTGGATGACATGCAGCGTCGGGGTGTTCCGCAGCGTTTCGGGCTGGGGCTGTATCAGGGCCAGCGCCTGATAGCACCGCTGAATGCGGCGGTGAATGGCTGGAGGCAGGAAGCCCCTTCGGCGAAACAGCCCGTCGTCAGCGCTGCGCCACAAATTGTGCGGCTCGACAGCCTTTCGCTGTTTGCGCCGGGCGAGGCTTCCCTGAAATCCGGCTCCACGAAGGTGCTGGTGAATGCGCTGGTGGGTATTAAGGCAAAGCCTGGCTGGCTGATTGTGGTCAGCGGGCACACCGACAATACCGGCAGCCCGTCGCTTAACCAGGCGCTCTCCCTGAAACGGGCGGAAGCGGTGCGCGACTGGATGCGCGACACCGGCGGCGTGCCGGAAAGCTGTTTTGCGGTGCAGGGCTACGGGGCCACCCGCCCCCTGCAGACCAATAACACGACGGCGGGCCGCGCGGCCAACCGTCGGGTTGAAATCCGTCTGGTCCCGCAGGCCGATGCCTGCCGGGTACCGGGCATAAAACCGGTGCCATCACAGGATGGTGGCGCTTCTCAACGTAATCAATAAGGAATCAATAACATGGCAATTCCGGTTTATCTGTGGCTGAAGGACGACGGCGGTGCGGACATTAAAGGCTCCGTGGACGTGAAGGACCGCGAGGGCAGCATCGAGGTGGTGGCACAAGAGCATAACCTGTACATCCCGACCGACAACAACACCGGCAAGCTGACCGGCACCCGTATCCACACCCCGTTTAAATTCACCAAGGAAATCGACGCCTCCAGCCCGTACCTGTACAAGGCGGTGACCACCGGCCAGACCCTGAAATCAGCCGAGTTCAGATGGTACAAAATCAACGATGCCGGTCAGGAAGTGGAGTACTTCAACACCCTGCTGGAAAACGTGAAGGTGGTGAAGGTCAATCCGGTGATGCATGACATCAAGGACCCGACCTACGAGAAGCACAACCACCTGGAGCAGCTTGAACTGCGCTACGAAAAAATCACCTGGACCTACAAGGACGGCAACATCATTCATTCCGATGCCTGGAACGAACGCGCCACGGCGTAACACATCAGCAGACGGGGTTATCCCTGTCTGCTTTTTTTTGCTGAGCCTCTGTGAACACGGGTGCTGAGCAAAAAACACCACAATCCGGACATCTGACCTGATGCGCTCTGGTCTCCTGAACACCAGGAAACAGCGAGGGGCGGTAGCGTGCCTGACGGTCACCGACACTGAGAAAAATAACATGGAAAATCCTGCCGTACTGCTGCGTCGTCTCAACCCGTTCTGCGCCCGGGCTCTGGAGGATGCGGCCATGCTGTGCCAGACCCGCGCCCACGCGGAAATCCATCCTGAACACTGGCTGCTCAAACTGCTGGAACAGGGCGAAGGCGACCTTACCGTACTGGCCCGTCGCTATGAGTGGGATATGGATACGGTATGGCAGAATTTGCTGGCATACCTGGACCGGCTGCCCCGGTCAGTCAAAGGCCGTCCGCAGCTGTCCGCGCAGTTCAACGAACTGCTGCGTCAGGCCTGGCTGTGTGCGTCGATGGCGGGGGAAGAGCAGATACGCAGTCTTCACCTGCTGATGGCGTTACGCAGCCATTCGTCACTGCTGCTCTGTGACGGTCTGTGGCCGCTGCTCTCCCTGACTACCGGACAGCTGACGCAACTGCGCACGCTGCTGGATGCGCAGTCGGACGAGCGTCAGGAAGTGCAGGCACAGGAATCCATGCTGATGGCGGGTGACGGCGGCGATACCGGAAACGGTAATGTGGAAATCGTCGGGCGTCCTGTGGGTGCAGATGCGCCCGTAATAAAAGAAGGCAAACCCACCACGGCATTACTGGCAGTTCTGGACCGTTTCACCACCGACGTCACCGCAAAAGCCCGCGACGGGAAAATCGACCCGGTATTTGGTCGTGACAATGAAATCCGTCAGATGGTGGATATTCTCTCCCGTCGGCGCAAGAACAACCCGATTCTGGTGGGCGAACCGGGCGTCGGCAAGACGGCGCTGGTGGAAGGCCTGGCGCTGCGCATAGCCGAAGGTAACGTTCCTGAATCCCTCAAACCCGTTATCCTGCGCACCCTCGACCTCGGCCTGCTGCAGGCAGGCGCCGGTGTCAAAGGCGAGTTCGAGCAGCGCCTCAAAAACATCATCGACGCGGTGCAGCAGTCTCCGCTGCCGGTGCTGCTGTTTATCGACGAAGCCCACACCATTATTGGCGCAGGCAATCAGGCGGGCGGGGCCGATGCGGCCAACCTGCTGAAACCGGCGCTGGCCCGGGGCGAGCTGCGCACCATTGCCGCCACCACCTGGAGCGAGTACAAGCAGTATTTTGAACGCGACGCGGCGCTGGAGCGCAGGTTCCAGATGGTCAAAGTCGATGAACCGGATGACGACACCGCCTGCCTGATGCTCAGGGGCCTCAAGTCCCGCTACGCGGAGCACCACGGCGTGCATATCGCCGACGAGGCGGTCCGTGCGGCGGTCACCCTCTCCCGGCGCTACCTCACCGGACGTCAGTTGCCGGACAAGGCGGTGGACCTGCTGGACACCGCTGCGGCCCGCGTGCGCATGAGTCTGGATACGGTACCGGAAGCGCTCACCCGCCTGGCGGCGCAGGAAAACGCGCTGGTGCTGGAAGAAGAGGCCCTGCTGGAAGACCAGGCGGTGGGCCAGCACGTTCACGGTACCCGTCTGACGGAGATTGCACAGCAGACCCGCCAGCTCACCGCCGAACAGCAGCTGCTCGAAACCCGTTATCAGGAGGAGAAACGTCTGGTCACGCAGCTGCTGGAAAGCCGCCACGCGCCCGAATCACAGCGGCAGACCGCAGACCTTCAGCAACAGCTGCAGGCCCTGCAGCAGAACAGCCCGCTGCTGTGCCCGGATGTGGATGTGCGTATGGTGGCGGAAGTCATCGCCGACTGGACCGGCGTGCCGCTCTCGTCATTAATGAAGGATGAACAGACGGAGCTGCTGCATCTGGAATACCTGCTGGCTGAACGCGTGGTGGGACAGGACACTGCGTTGACCGCAATTGCGCAGCGTCTGCGGACGTCGAAAACCGGGCTGACGCCGGAGAACGGCCCGCAGGGCGTGTTCCTGCTGGCAGGCCCCAGCGGTACCGGCAAGACCGAAACCGCTCATGCGCTGGCGGATGCGCTGTACGGCGGCGAAAAGTCGCTGATTACTATCAACCTCTCCGAATACCAGGAGCCGCACACCGTCTCTCAGCTCAAGGGCTCTCCGCCGGGCTACGTTGGCTACGGTCAGGGCGGCATACTCACCGAAGCGGTCAGAAAACGCCCTTACAGTGTGGTGCTGCTCGACGAGGTGGAAAAAGCCCACCGGGATGTGATGAACCTGTTCTACCAGGTCTTTGACCGGGGCTTTATGCGCGACGGCGAAGGCCGCGAAATCGATTTTCGCAACACGGTCATCCTGATGACCTCAAACCTCGGCAGCGACCACATCATGCAGATGCTCGCGGAAAACCCGGAGACTACTGACAGCGAGCTGCACGAACGGGTGCGTCCGCTGCTGCGCGACCACTTCCAGCTTGCGCTGCTGGCGCGTTTTCAGACGGTGCTGTACCGCCCGCTCGGTGCAGCGCCGCTGCGCACCATCGTGGCGATGAAGCTTGAGAAGGTCACTCAGCGTCTGAGCCGTCACTACGGCATCACCACCACCCTCAGTGAAAGTCTGTATGACGCACTGGCCGCTGCCTGTCTGCTGCCGGACACCGGGGCCCGCAACATCGACAGCCTGCTTAACCAGCAGATACTGCCGGTGCTGAGCCAGCAGTTGCTGCACCACCTGGCCGCTGGCGTGACGCTGAACCACCTGACGCTCGGCTGGCATGAGGATGACGGTATCGTGATGGAATTTAACGCCATGCCGGACCATAAGGCGTGAGCCCCCGTCGGAGAGCCGAACATGCACATCATTTTATTTCTGGTCATTGTCCTGGGCAGTGTTTTCCTGCTGCCGGAAGGCTGGATTGTGGTGCTGGTGAAACACGGCATCGCGCTGTACGGCGAGGGTGAAATGGCGATGAACCAACTGGACGTCACCGTTCTGCTGGTAAAGGCGCTGCTAAGCGGGGTGTTGGCGTATGCCCTTCTCCGGCTGTTCCGGCACTGAGCGTTTACGCGCACCCACTCTGCCACATGCGGTGGCACTGAATCTGACAGGAAACACACATGAGTCTGACTGACACATTGAACCGCTACCGGCTGAATATAGACAGCTGCCCGTCCCCGCTGGATGTGGAAGATTTTACCGGCGAAGAGAAGCTGAGCGGGACGTACCGCTACATCATCCATTTTACCAGCCCGGACAAGGATATCCCGGCAGAGCAGATGTTACGCAAACCCGCCAGCCTGACGATGGCGGGTGGCATGCTGAAGCACCTGACGGAGCAAAAGCGGGTACATGGCGTCATCACGCAGTTCGAGCGTCTGACCTGCTCCGCTGACCAGGCGAAGTACCGCATTACGCTGGAGCCAAAACTGGTGCTGCTGGACCGGCAGTTCCGGACCCACCGCTTTTTTATCAATAAATCGGTGCCGGAGGTGGTCAGGCAGGTGCTGCAGGAGCATGGACTGAAGAACTGGGAGTATGAATTTTCGCTCAGACGCACGTACCCGAAGCGTGAGCAAATCAACCAGTACCAGGAAAACGACCTGCAGTTCATTCAGCGTCTGCTGGCCGACGTGGGCCTCTTCTACTGGTTCACCCTGCAGCCGGACACGCAGACAGAAGTGGTCAACGTAGGCGACACGCAGTACGCGCTGACGGCCCGTCACACGGTGATGCTGAACAGCCCGTCCGGCATGAATGATAACGCCAGTGAGTCGGTATGGGGGCTGGGTATTACCCACAACGTGGTGGAAGCCTCAGTCTCCACCAAAGATTATAACCACCGTGAAGCGCAGTTCCGCCTGGAATCCACCCCGGCGGACATGACGCGCGGCGATGGCGAGGGCGTGACGTACGGTGAGGTCTACCACTATAAACCGCGTCATCTGGTGCTGGGGGAGCGTATTAACGCCGAAACCGAAAGCGCCAATTTCTACGCCCGGCTCGACCATGAGCGTTTTCTGGCAAACCAGACGCACATCACCGGAACCAGCACCGATGCAGCCCTTTCACCGGGGCAGGTGGTCACCCTTACCGGCGACAGCCACAACACGCTCCCTGAAATACTGCAGGGCGAAATTCTGCTCACGGGACTGGAATACCGCGCCAGCCGGAAAAATGCGCTGCAGGTGAGTCTGCACGCGGTGCCGTACAGCGATACGGTCTGCTGGCGTCCGGCACTGCTGGCCCGCCCACAGGTCACCGGCACGATGACCGCCTGGGTGACCAGTGCGAAACCTCATGACATTTACGCCTGGCAGGATGCGTCTGGCCTGTACCGCGTAAAATTTGATGCCGACATGGACGATAAGGACGCGGGGCTTGAGAGTATGCCGGTGCGTCTGGCGAAACCCTACGGCGGGGATATGTACGGCTTCCACTTCCCGCTGATTCAGGGTACGGAAGTGGCGATTGGGTTTCATGAAGGCGACCCGGACCGCCCCTACATCGCCCATGTGATGCATAACTCCCGTTCGCGCGACCACGTGACCGACAAGAATGGTACCCGTAACATCATCCGTACCGCCGGACTGAACAAGCTGCGGATGGAGGACAAACGCGGTGAAGAGCATATCAAACTCAGCACCGTGTACGGCGGCAGGACGCAACTGAACCTCGGACACAACGTCGACGCAACCCGCAAACTTCGTGGTGAAGGCGCTGAACTACGGACTGATGACTGGGTGAGTATTCGGGGGGGCGCGGGGATACTAATTTCTGCTGACAGACAACCTGCGGCTGATGGTCAGATGCTGGAGATGGATCCGATCATTGCTCAGCTTGAGCAGGCTCTCACGCTTGCCCGGAGTCTGCAGGTTGCCGTCAAAAATGTCGGCGCATCTTCGGGGGATATTGACAGCCAGAAGATCCTTAATGAGTCGCTGGATCATCTGAAAAGAGAGGGGATTCTGGTACATGCCCCGGCTGGCGTGGGGATCCTTAGCCCGGAAGCGGTACGTCTGGCATCTGGTGGAGAAAGTATTGGTCTGATGGCGGGGAAAAATACCGATATCAGCACAGGGCAGTCATTTACGGTCGCCGCAAGTAATGCGGTCAGCGTATTCGCCGATCGGGGCGGTATGAGCCTGCTGGCTGCACAGGGAAAGGTGAATATTCAGGCGCTCAGCAACGAGCTTAATGCA
The DNA here is from genome assembly GCF_051948675.1 of Enterobacter sp. Lyrl_3. Classification (NCBI taxonomy): domain Bacteria; kingdom Pseudomonadati; phylum Pseudomonadota; class Gammaproteobacteria; order Enterobacterales; family Enterobacteriaceae; genus Enterobacter; species Enterobacter sp. Lyrl_3. The sequence continues at coordinate 56,213 of NZ_JAYJLI010000017.1, read as the reverse complement.
TCTGCACAACAGGATGTCACCGTAACCAGTGCCGAAGGCAATGTGACGGTGAACGCCGGGAATGTGGTCACGCTGAGAAACAGAGGCGGCGCGTACATTAAACTTGACGGGCAAAATATTGAGATAGGCTGCCCCGGTAATATCACGCTGAAAGCCACCAACGTAGATCAGCCCTCACCTGCAGCCCTGAAAGCGCCGCCAGTCACCCTTCCGAAAGCCTACAGCGAAAATTTTGTAACGACCGACACGCAGACGGGAGAAATAAAACCCTTCACATCTTATCGGATTTCCACGCGTGAAGGCGATGTGTATGAGGGCATATCCGGACGGGACGGAAAAACTGCTCCCGTATATACCGCCATGCCGTCGTCGGTGAGCATCGAATACCCCCGGACTGATACCCCTGATGAGGATAAGTAACTATCATGACAACATCTTTTACCGCCGTTAAGCGCCGATCGCCAAACGCCCCTGCGGGTAAGCAACGTCCCTTCTGGGTTGAAGTGCAACTGGTTGATGAGGCCAACGTTGCTGTGGCCGGGATCCCCTGGACGCTGGAAAGTCACCATCCGCATGACGGGCATATTGAAGAGTTTACGCATACCGGTATCAGTGACAGTACCGGGCTTATCCGGGTAGACATGCCGCATGGACTGCCTCTCCGACTGAAATTAGCGGCTCAGCCGCTGGCAGATGAGATGGAGAAACGCGCCTTGCGCCCGGGACGTGATGCAAAAGCAGATTCCATCGTGCGTCAACCCGCCGAAGACGCAGGCTATATGTGGCACTATGCCGTGATTGGCGAACTCTGTGATGATTATCCGAATATTGAGAAGCGGGATGGCGAACCTTTTCCTCCACCGTTCCATTTTCCGGCAGAGACCGCGCTGAAAGGGATTGATATCCAGACGCACGATCTTGAAAAGCGTCATGTGATTGAGATTTGTCCGTTCAGGGCATGGGAACTGGTCTTACATCACCAGAAAGATTATTCGATTGCCAATGCGATAAATCTGGGTGGCTCAGCATGCTTAGCGTATGCTGATAATAATGCGAAAGATATAAAATCAATTCCTCAGTTTTTTATTAACCAGTGCCAGGATTTATCTGCATCACCTGTTTTTTACAAGGGGAATTATAAGAACAATTCGCTTGTTCACGATGTGCCCTTTAGTCAGCGATATCATGTCCCCGTATTCATGGATACCAGTAGCGCTTCTGAGCCTGAAGGAGATACTCGGCTTTTTTATGTTTACAATCAGCAGTCTGTTATTGTCTCCTGGAGAGGAACATCAAGTGGTACGGATGCCCTGACTGACGGAACCTTCCGCCCGGTTGAAAGTGAAAGCTGTGATAAGAAAATACAATGCACAAATTTACTGCCTGCGGGAAAGGTGCATGAAGGGTTCTGGGAGGCTTATAATCTTCTGAAAAAGAAATTCCCAAAGGAAATGGATGCCTTTAATAAATTGATTGGAGGTTTAAAACTATTTATTGCAGGCCATAGTCTTGGTGGGGCACTGGCTTTAATACATGCGACAGAACTAAAAAGTGCGCGTCCTTTGCTTTACACTTATGGGATGCCGCGAACCTTTACGCGGGATGCGGTGCTTCAACTGGCGAGTATTACCCATTTTCGGCATGTTAATGATACCGACCCTGTACCTGGCGTTCCGCCAGAAGCTAATGTTGATAATGCTTTTTATGATTTATGGGGGCCTGTTGGTACCACGCTGGGGGGATTATGGTCAACAGTAGAATTATCAGCCTACCAGGCTATTAAATGGGGCGATTGTTACTGGCACCACGGTAATCCGGTTATATTTCTTACCGCAACCCAGAGTCGAATGTACCGTGAGTGTAAAAGAATACTGCCTGAACCGTCGGGTTGCATAACGATAAAAAATGCACTGCCTATAAAAGCCAAACTTTACCTTGTGCCTGAACTGATGTTATCTGATGTACAGGAGGCAGGAGTAAAACAAAAGACTTTCATTGAAAAGCTAACAAGAGAGGATGTTGATAAATTAATTCCTCCCGGTGGTAATCCTGACAGGGGGATGGCCGTTAATCCAGTAAATCACTTTATGACATCCTATATGCCGTATATCAATAACAAATTACTTGAGTTAATCGATGCTGCTAATTTAAGTGGCGACAAGCATTTTACTGAACATCAGGAAAATATTGAAAAATTTAAAACTCAGATGGACAGAGAGAAGGATGAAATACCAGAGGATGAACTCCAGCGAAATGAAATATTTTTGACCCTGGAGTCAATGCTTTACTTATCACTCACCGCAACGAAGACGATGGAGAATGGCCCCGCTGCACTGGAACGTTTTTGCATCAAAGCAGAGGAGATCATTGAATAATGAAGCATACATTAAAAATACTCTTGTGTTTCCTGGTCGGTATTCTGAACACCGGTTGTGCTGAATCAATAGACCGAACCCTGTCACCACCTTCTGACACTCAATGGGTGAATGTGGAGGTCAAAAACCCGTCTCCCTGGACACGACCTTTTCCACTGGAAGTGACTTATATTTCGAATACCTGTAAGCACCATTATCTGGACATGGGGGATGGTACACGGAGAGAAACTGTGGGGCATAGCCCAGTGACCATTCCGCTGCAACAACAGGGAAGCAGTAATATCTGGAAAGCCAGAGTGGCGATGAACGGTGGTGGTTCCTGTGACTGGAAACTGAGTGAGTTTGATATGGGTATCGAATATATAGACGCGACTCATCTGGGTAAAGATCTAGTGCCGGGTCCTGGAGGTGTGGCAAGAATAGCATTTGATGATCTTGCTTCCCAAAATGGGAAGTTTAAATCCATTTTAGGGGATGTTAATTTAACACCAAAATACTACCCATTAATAACTGAGTGGAATATAGTTCAAAAAAATAAAACCCTCTCTTTACTAGGAGAGGAAGATGTTTTATCTATTCGAGCCTATACTCCACAAAAAATATCCTTCACACCAACATTAGATGAAAAAAAAGTAACAAGGTTTGTCGAGCCTGAAAAAAAAATTGAGGGCGTGCATTCAAAAATCATATACCCAGATGGAAGCATAGCACCTTACGAAACGCTGCTTCCTGATTTTAGTAAGGTGGATAAAATGAAGTCTTCAGATAACAGGAAGTGAATATGATATAACGGAAAATGAGTTTCAACGAAATGAAATATTTTTGACCCTGGAGTCAATGCTTTACTTATCACTCACCGCAACGAAGACGATGGAGAATGGCCCCGCTGCACTGGAACGTTTTTGCATCAAAGCAGAGGAGATCATTGAATAATGAAGCATACATTAAAAATACTCTTGTGTTTCCTGGTCGGTATTCTGAACACCGGTTGTGCTGAATCAATAGACCGAACCCTGTCACCACCTTCTGACACTCAATGGGTGAATGTGGAGGTCAAAAACCCGTCTCCCTGGACACGACCTTTTCCACTGGAAGTGACTTATATTTCGAATACCTGTAAGCACCATTATCTGGACATGGGGGATGGTACACGGAGAGAAACTGTGGGGCATAGCCCAGTGACCATTCCGCTGCAACAACAGGGAAGCAGTAATATCTGGAAAGCCAGAGTGGCGATGAACGGTGGTGGTTCCTGTGACTGGAAACTGAGTGAGTTTGATATGGGTATCGAATATATAGACGCGACTCATCTGGGTAAAGATCTGGTGCCTGGTACGGCTGTTGGCGCAACCATTGCTTTTGACGATCTTGCATCCCAGAATGGGCAATTCAAACCTGTAATAGGTGATGTCAATCTAACACCGAAATATTATCCTTACATACGTGAGTGGAATATGGATAAGAAGAGAAAAGAACTCACATTATTAGGAAGGAAAAGCTTTATATCAATCAGAGCATTCACACCTCAAAATATTACTTTCGAACCGATACTCGATGAGCATAAAATAACAAGATGGATTGGGGTAGAAAAAAAAAAATAGATGGTGCATCTCCAAAAATCATATACCCAGATGGGAGTATTGCTCCTGATGATGCTCTTTTCCCTGACTTTGATAAAGTGGATAAAATGAAGTCTTTAGTTAACGGGGAGTGAATATGAAATACCTGAAGATGAACTCCAGCGAAATGAGATATTTTTGACACTGGAATCGATGCTTTACTTATCACTCACCGCAACGAAGACGATGGAGAATGGCCCCGCTGCACTGGAACGTTTTTGCATCAAAGCAGAGGAGATCATTGAATAATGAAAGAGTTACTGGCTACGCTGGTTTTTATCCTGACGAGTCTCCTGGATGGCTGCCGTAATGAGCTGATAGTCAGGACAATATCCCCGCCTTCAGACACTAAATGGGTGGAAGTGGAAGTTAAGAACCCCTCGCCCTGGACCCGGCCTTCACCGCTAGATGTCCGGTATATTTCAACTTCCTGTAAATACCGTTACATAGACATGAGCGATGGTTCGCATCGTGAGGAACCTGGTGCTAGTGAGATCAGCATACCTCTACAGCAGCAGGGAAAAAGCGATATCTGGCGTGGCAGGGTCGCAATGGATGGGGGTAGTTTTTGCAACTGGAAGCTGAGTGCGTTTAAGTTGAGTATTGCGTACACAGACGCAACCCACTTGGGTAAAAATCTGGTGCCGGGTACCGGCGTCGGGGTTAAATTTGCGTTTGATGATCTCGCATCGCAGAATGGACAGTTTGACACAGTTTCCAGTAGCGTTAATTTATCCCCGAAATATTATCCATTAATTAAAACCAATAAAAGAATAAGTTTGATGGATACATTGAATTTGTTCGGAGAGAAAGATTACCTACAAAAAAATAAACTCGCAGGGCAATAATGTAAGTGTTTTTTACACTCCAACCCTTGATGAATCCAAAGTGGTAAGAATGGTGGCTCCCAAAGAATACAAGATTGGTGAGTATTATAAGATTATTTACCCCGATGGAACAGTGGTATCTGATGGTTCAACGCATCCAGATGTCAATAAGTTAGGGGGGGTAAATATTTAAAAGTGGAAATATTTTTATCCAATAGTGTTTTGTACACTTCCTGAGTTGACAGGTAAGCGAACTCATCATTTTTATTTATATTTAAAAGGTAATGATTAATGTCTAAAAACGTTGTTGTTCTTGGCGATAAAACTAACAGTGGCGGTGAGGTTATTTCTGCCTCTGCGCATTATTCGGTAAACGGCAAGCAGGTCGCACTGGTTGACGACTTAGTGAATTGTCCGCTCGACGGCCACGGTGTTAATCCGATTGTGGAAGGTCACCCAAACCGGACGGTAGGCGATCGGGCCGTTGTGGTTGATCGTTGCCTCTGCCAGTGTGGCTGTCACGTCATCGCCAGCACGACAAACAACACGGTAGGGTAATGAATGGCCTGGCTTCGAAATAAATCCCCGACGACGACCTTATCTGCACCGCCTTCCCTTTTCCTGTTGCTGCTCACAGGGACGCTGGCGATCATTGCGGGCGTCATACTCTTTGTGCTCCATTCCTCCGGGGCCGTGAAGGTATTGTCCGCGATGAATGTCTGGACGGTATCACTGGCCCCGCCAGCCGTCTGGTTTTTGTTGCTCTGTATATGGGGATGGTTTCGTGGTCAGGAGATCGATGAGCATCAGTTTCTGGAAAAAGAAGCACGGTATGCACAGGCGCAGTGGGAAGCATGGGCTGAACGACACCTGGCGATCCTCGGAAGTAGCGTTCTGCTACCCAACGATGTCACGGCGGACACCCTATGGAAGAGCAGTGAGGGGAGTTTCTCCTCACAAAGTATGTGCGTCTGTCGTCTGCCCACGACGTCGTTATCGGATGCCGTGCTGTCATGTCTGGGGGGCATTCAGGAGTCACTTCAGGCTTTACCCCGTGACCTGCCGCTCAGGGTAACCCTGGTGAGCGATGTCGCCCAGGACTCGCTCTCCGCTGCCTTCATCCCGGCATGGGAAACCTTGTTTCCTGAACGTGCTTTACCCACCGATCTCACGATGACACAAGCGCATTCCTTCTCATGGGTTGAAGCCCGTCTCGAACAGCCGGTTCTGACGGTGGATTTGATCATCGTCGTACAGCTGAACGGCGGCGATGCGTATTCCGACGCCATGGCGACATTGTTGTTGACCAGTGATGATGTGGCACAAAAATACCGGCTGTCTTATCCGGCCCGTTTATTACGCCCTATGTCGCTGGATTTAACTGCCGTTGAAAAAGACCTCACCCTGTTCCTGGAAACCCAGACGGTGGCCTGTCGTACCGCCCGCATTCTGGAAGATGCGCTTTGCTGGCATACCGTATCCGCCTCGCTGGCATCTGTCGGTGGAATACATGGCGCTGACTGGAAATCTGCCGACACGATGATGCTGGAAAAACTCTGCGGAATACCTGGCGCATCAGCACCGTGGATCCTGACCGCCCTTGGGGCGGAGATAGTGATGTCCGGTAACCTTTCCCTGCTGACGTTATTGTCATCCGGTACGGAGCAGTTTGTCAGTACCATCGCACCTGGAAGTGAAAATGCAAATATCGGGTAATCGTTTCGTTAATTTTCTTCGGGTGGCGCTTATCCTGATCGGGATTACAGTACTCTGGTGGCTGATCGTCCATTATGGCCCGATGATTGGTCTTGAAGGATCTGGAGCACAAATGCTGGCGCTGATCGTCGTCTGTTGTGCGCTGGTGCTCCTGCGCTTTTCTCCTCTCGTTGTCCGCAGCCTCAGGGAGAAGTACCACCACAGCCAGGGTGAAGCAGGAAACTGGTTGCCGGGTTCTGGTGCCAGAGTTGCTCAAATGCCTCCCCGCAACATTACCGTCAGCGAAATCCGCGAAACCATGCGTAACCATTACGGACGCTTCTGGTCCCGTAAGATCCGTATTCTTTTGGTCACCGGTACGACTGCAGACGTGGAGTTGCTGACTCCCGGGCTGACGGCGCAATACTGGCAGGAAGACCGTGGCACGTTACTGCTGTGGGGCGGTAACCCCGCTCAGCCACTGGATACGGTCTGGCTGCGGGCGCTGCGTCAGTTGCGACGTACTCCGGCTGACGGGCTGGTGTGGGTGACGGCCTCGCTGGGATCCGCTGACGAAGACGCGATGGACCTGCTGGGACGAGCATTCCGCGAGATTTACAGCCAGCTCGCGCGTCGTCTGCCGCTGTACGTCTGGAGTCTGGATACTGAAGGCGGTGCACAGCCCGGCCGGGTCACCCAGCCGGTGGGATGTCTGCTGCCTGCCGGTTGTCGCCAGGAGGCGCTGACCACGCATCTGCAGGCACTGGTGCCGGACCTTATCCGCCCGGGCGTTCAGCAAATATGCAGCAATACGGAACATCATTTTCTGCTGACGCTGGCGGACCGACTGTCGGCCCGCCCTGAATCTGTTTCTAAACCTCTGGCACCGTGGCTGAATCCGCACCGTCCCCTGCCGCTGGCGGGGGTGGTCTTCAGTCCACCGTCCTTCGGCGCTGAGCGCAGCGTGAAGCACCACTGGGCCAGGGATAATCGCTGGGATGCGCTGCCGGAGCGTGTACGCGAGTTACCGACAGGACTGCGACCTGTCAGTCCCGGCGGCAACAGGATGCCGCTGTTGGCCGTGTCTGCCGCCGTACTGATGGCATTGTGCGGCACTTCGATGGCGGTCTCCTTTATGGTTAACCGCACGCTGGTCTCCGGGACACAGCAGCAGGTGCAGGCGGCGCTGGACACGCACCGCACCCTGACGAACCGGCTGCAGGCACTGATGGCCCTGCAGAAAAGGTTAGCCCAACTGGAGTACCGCGAGGTGCACGGTGCCCCCTGGTATCTGCATGCCGGTCTTAACCAGAATAACGCGTTGCTTGACGCGGCGTTTCCCCGCTACGCGCAGAGCGCACTGCCGCTGATTCGGGATGCGGCAGCTGAACACCTGCGTTCGCAGCTTCAGGCGTTCGTACAACTGCCGCCGGACAGCCCGCAGCGGGCTCACCTGGCAAAAGCCAGCTACAACCAGCTCAAACTCTGGCTGATGCTGAACCGCCCCGACAAAATGGACCCGGCCTGGTTTCGCGACACGCTGATGCAGGACTGGCCGACACGCCAGGGCGTTAAACCGGGAGAGTGGCAGGGAGACGGGCCAGCGCTGCTGGCGTTTTATGCCGCCGCCCTGCCGTCGCACCCGCAGTGGAAACTGAATAATGATGATGACCTGGTCAGCGCCACCCGTGGGCTGCTGGTTCGGCTGATGGGGATGCGCAACAGCGAATCAGGCCTGTACCAGAAGGTGCTGGCGCAGGTGTCTCACCTCTATGCAGATATGCGCCTAGAAGACATGGCCGGTGAGACGGATATTGCCCGGCTCTACACCACAAAAGAAGTGGTGCCGGGGATGTTCACCCGTCAGGCCTGGGAGAATGCCGTACAGCCTGCCATTGATAAGGTGGTAAAAGCCCGCCGGGATGAGATGGACTGGGTGCTGAGCGACAGCCAGAAGCCCGTGTCACAACAGGTCTCCCCGGAGGACCTGAAAAAACAGCTGACCGACCGCTACTTTGCCGATTTCAGCGGAGCCTGGCTGTCGTTTCTCAACAGTATCCGCCTGCAGCCGACGCCGACGCTCTCTGATGTTATTGACCAGTTGACTCTGATGGCGGATGTACGTCAGTCGCCGCTGATTGCGCTGATGAACACCCTGAACGTGCAGGGGCATACCGGTGAGACGGGAGAGGCTATCACCGATTCGCTGGTGAAATCCGCGAAGCATCTGCTCTCCCGTGATAACGCCCCGGCCATCGACCAGACTGCAACCACCCACGGCCCGCTGGATGACACGTTTGGCCCGGTGCTGGCTTTAACGGGGAAGCAGCCTGATGGCAACAGCGATTCACCACTGAGTCTGCAGACCTTCCTCACCCGGGTGACCCAGGTGCGCCTGCATCTGCAGCAGGTCACTGACGCCACGGACCCGCAGGCCATGACCCAGGCGCTGGCACAGACGGTGTTTCAGGGGAAAGGGGTGGATTTAACCGACACAAAGAATTACGGCAATCTGGTGGCCGCTGAGCTGGGGCAGGAGTGGCGCAGCTTCGGGCAGACTGTGTTTGTCCGCCCGCTTGCCGGGGCCTGGCAGCAGGTACTGACCCCTGCCGCCGAAAGCCTTAACGCACAGTGGCAGACCGATGTGGTCAGTGACTGGAACCGCTCGTTTGGTGGTCGTTACCCGTTCGAGGACACCGACAGCGAGGCATCGCTGACGCTGCTGGCAAAATACCTGAACACAAACGGACGACTCACTGAGTTTCTGAAAACCAGCCTGAATGGCGTGCTTCGACAGGAGGGCAGCCGCTGGGTGCCGGACTCGCTCAACAGCCAGGGGCTGACCTTTAACCCCGCGTTTCTGAACGCCATTAACACCCTGAGCCATGTCTCTGACGTGGCGTTCACCACCGATGCAGCCCGTCTGCAGTTTGACCTGCGTCCTGGCACTGCTGCCGGGGTGATGGAGACAACTTTCCGTACCGACGGTCAGACGCTCAGTTATGCCAATCAGATGCCGGTCTGGCAGCATTTTACCTGGCCGGGCGATACAACCTCACCGGGAGCCTCGCTGAGCTGGATGAGCGTGGCGGCCGGGACCCGTGCGTATGCGGAACTGCCGGGAGAATGGGGGCTGATTCGTCTGCTGGATAAAGCGCAGGTGCAGGGTTATCCCGGTCTTAACAGCAGCTACCGTCTGCGCTGGAATGCCCCGGATGGCCGTGCGCTGAACTACACCCTGCGCACCCAGGACGCGGAAGGCCCGCTGGTACTGCTGAAGCTCCGGCACTTTACCCTGCCGGAGACGATATTCCAGGTGAAAGGCGCTCATGCTGACAATACGTTGGCAGATGAGCCGACGGAGGACATGGACTGATGACGACACTGAACGCCCTGCTGACGGCCTGTCAGGCGGAACAGGGGCCACTGCTGAAACAGACGCAACAGCGCCTGGCACTGTGGGATAGCTGGCTGCGGCCGGTGTCTGAGGAGGCCCCCTGTGGCGAAGACCCCGGCTACGACGATGATTTTCAGCAACTGCGCGAGGAGATGGACAGACTGTCCGGTATCGACCCGGAGCAGATTTGTCATCTGTGCGAAAGACTGCTGACCACCGTCGCTAAAGATATTCGTGTGGCCGCCTGGTACACCTGGGCGAGACTGACCATGGACGGGGAAGCCGGGCTGGCTGACGGACTGGAGCTGCTGGCGGCACTTTTGCAGCGCTTTGGCCCTGAGCTTCACCCGCAGCGTGAGCGCCCCCGTACGGCGGCGCTGGACTGGCTGGCCGGTACGCGAATGCTGGACAGTCTGGCGATGTACCCGGAGGCCTCGGTGGAAGATTCACGGCGTATTGCCGGTGCCCTGATGCTGCTGGAGCAGGCGACCACGACGGAAGACGGAGAACCCCTGATACAGGCCGGAACGCTGTATGCGGCGCTGGAGTCCAGGCTGATGAAGGCCGGGGGCCCAGACGCCGTGGTGCCACAGAACTCAGCCGACAGCGAGCCGGTCAGACCCGCTCCCTCTGTGCGTACCGCACCGTATACCTCCGGTAGGACCGTTGCCTCAGGTCGTGACCTGCTGGACCTGGCCCGACAAATGACGGCCTGGCTGAATGAGCAGCCGGAAGGCTGGCTTGCTGCACACAGGCTGATGAAGACGCTGCGTCATGACACGCTGCAGCAGTTGCCGCCGTCTGAGGGGGATGGCCGCACACGCATTGAGTCCCCCAAAGCGGATGCCCGTGTGCTGCTGAAACGCCTGTACCAGCAGCAGCGCTGGAACGAACTCCGCGAGCAGGCGGACAGCCTGTTTTCACGCGGTGCCGGGCACCTGTGGCTGGACCTCCAGTGGTATATCCACCAGGCGCTGCAGAAGCAGGGGCGCGAAACGGAAGCCGCCATTATCCAGGATGACCTGAAGGGGCTGCTCCATCGTCTGCCCGGCCTGGAAGCGCAGGCCTTTAATGACGGCTCTCCCTTTGCCGACGACGTGACGCTGAACTGGATACGCCAGCAGGTGATGAATGATGCGACAGACTGGCAGGAGCCCTCCCTCAACACGGCCTGCTCCACCGACAACGATATTCTGGCGCTGGAAGCTGAAGCCCAGGAAAAAGCCGACAGCGACGGTGTGGAAGGAGCGCTGACCTGGTTACAGCAGCGTCCCGGCGTGGTCACACCCCGCGAACGCTGGCTGATGCAGCTGCTGATGGCCCGACTCGCTGAGCAGTACGGTAAAAACACGCTGGCCCTGCATCTGCTGGGTGAGCTGAATACGCTGGCGGGCAACCTGACGTTACAGCAGTGGGAGCCGGAGCTGCTGTTTGAGGTGAAAGCACGAAAACTCAAATTGTTACGTCTGCATGCCGGGCGCAGTGAAGCTGATAAAACGCGACTGCAGCCGGAGATGGATTTGTTACTGGCCGGGCTGGTTGCACTGGATCCTGCCAGGGCAGCGGTGCTGTGCGGTTAATACTGAAGAGATATGAAAAATAAATGGAAGATTTAACCCTGCGCTATTTTGACGCCGAAATGCGCTATCTGCGCGAGGCCGCCAAAGAGTTTGCCCGGACCCACCCGGACCGGGCGATGATGCTGGATCTTGATAAGGCCGGAATGCCGGATCCGTACGTCGAGCGTTTGTTTGAAGGCTTTGCCTTTTCCATGGGACGCCTGCGACAAAAAATCGATGACGACCTGCCGGAGCTGACGGAAAGTCTGGTCAGCATGCTCTGGCCGCACTACATGCGTACCATTCCCTCCCTGTCGGTGGTGGGCTTCACGCCGGAACTGCAGGAGATGAAGATAGCCGAGGATGTTCCCGCAGGGCTTGAGGTCTACTCCCGTCCCGTTGGCGCAAAAAATACCGTCTGTCGCTATCGTACCACCCGGTCCATGATGCTTAACCCGCTGACGGTACAGAACGTCACCCTGACCGCTGAGCCGGACGGACGCTCTAAACTCATTACCCGTTTTGCCTGCGCCCCCCAGGCCGACCAGGCGCAGACTGACCTCAAACGGCTCTGTCTGTATCTGGCCGACGATGCGCCGGTCAGCAGTTCGCTGCACCTGTGGCTCACCAAACGGCTGGAGGCGCTGTATCTGCGCCTGCCCGGATCCGGGGAGCGTATCCGGCTGGATGCCTGGTTCTCACCTGGTGGTTTTACCGATGAGGACCGCCTGTGGCCGAAGGGCGACAGCGCCTTCAGCGGCTATCAGCTGCTGCTGGAGTATTTCACCTTCCGCGAAAAGTTTATGTTTGTGCACCTCAACGGGCTGGAGAGCATCACGCTCCCGCCGGGTATCACGCATTTCGATATTGAGGCGGTGTTCAGCCGGGTGTGGCCGTCCGACCTGCCGGTGGCCGCCGATGCCCTGCGACTGCACTGCGTGCCGGTGATAAACCTCTTCACGATGGACGCAGATCCGCTGAGGGTGAACGGACTGGAAAGCGAGTACCTGCTGCGTCCGAAGCTGGTTCAGGACGGTCATACCGAAATCTATTCGGTCGATGAAGTGACCGGTACCGGAACCACATATGTGCCGTTCAGCAGCTTCCGCCATCAGGGCGGTATGCTGCGTCGCCATGCCCCGGAGCGCTATTTCCATACACGCGTGAAACGAAGCGTCACCGGCATGTATGACACCTGGATAATCCTGGGCGGTGAGCAGAATGCGCCGGTGCAGGACACCCTGTCGCTCGGTATCACCGGCACCAACGGTCAGCTCCCGCGTCAGGCGCTGCAGAGCACCCTGCTGGAGCGCTGCGAGCAGCGAATCAAGACCCCGGTGACCCTGCGTAATCTGTGCAAACCAACGCTGCCGGTGTACCCGCCGGATGAGGACAGCTTCCACTGGCGCATCATGAGCCATCTCGGGACCCGCTTTCTGAACATGATGAGCAGCCCGGAGGTGCTGAGCGGCACGCTGAAGCTGTACAACTGGACCGGTGATGACCTCAATAACCGACGACTGTCGGCCATTCAGGACGTGCAGCATCACCGTATTCAGCGCTTTGAGGACGGTTTTTTGCTGCGCGGGCTGGATATCGAGGTCACCCTCGACAGCAATGGCTTTACCGGTGAAGGGGATATTCACCTGTTTGGCGAAATGCTTAACCGCTTCCTGTCCCTCTACGCCGACATGAACCAGTTTAACCAGCTCTCCCTTATCGTTCAGCCAGAAGGAAAATGCATCCGGTGGAAAGAGAATCACAGTCCGCGACTGCCCGGCTGATAACGCAGCTTCAGGAGACGCTTCCCCGCACCAACTTTTACCGGCTGTGCCAGATTGTGGAGAAACGTCACCCGGATGCGCCGGTGGCGGGCAGCAGCTGGCAGGTACGTCAGGAGCCGGTGCGTTTTCGCCCGCATCCGGGGATGGGCTTTCCGGTTGGCGAAATTAAAGGGGCTGACATCCCGGAGCAGCCACATCTGCCACCCACGGTGCGGGTGACGTTTATGGGGCTGTATGGCGTGGAGTCGCCGCTGCCCACGATTTATACCGACGATATCACGCAGCGTCAGGAAGGCTATGAAACCGTCTGTGACTTTCTCGATATCTTTAACCACCGGCTGATTACCCAGTATTACCGCATCTGGCGCAAGTATTCGTACCCGGCCACTTTTGAACCGGGCGGGCGGGACCGGACCTCACAGTATCTGCTGGGGCTGGCCGGGCTGGGAATACCGGGCTGTGCGCAGAATATCGCCACCCCGGTCTCGCGTTTTCTGGCGCTGTTGCCGGTGATGCTGCTGCCGGGGCGTACCGCCGAAGGCCTGGCCTCGCTGGTCACGCTGCTGGCACCGGACACCCGCGCCACCGTCTGGCATCACGACCGTTGTCGCGTCCCGCTGAGTGCCCCGGTAAGCATGAGCACCCGCCATCCCGTCAGCCTGACATCGCGCCCGGTAATGGGTGACCACGGGACTGATGTGAACAGCCAGGTGCTGCTGCAGCTCACCACCGGTAACCCGGAGGAGGTACAGGGCTGGTTACCCGGCGGGCAGCTGCATACCGACCTGCTGGCCCTGCTGCATGTTTACCTGGGCAGTGCGCTGGACGTGCGTCTGCAGCTGCGCGTGAACCGTACCCTGCTGCCAGATGCGCAGGCGCATTGCCATCCTGAACAGGGTGGTGTGCAACTGGGGCGAACCGCCGTGTTGCGCTCTCTGTGTTCTCAGACATCCGGCAATGACCGGATACTCACTATCCCTCTGGGGCGCTGGCAGTGCGTCAGGGAAAACGTTAACCGCAAGGAGACCGATGAAGATGGCGATTACCACTGGTAAGGTCATTACCGTATGTGCTGCGCTGGCGGCCACCGTATTACTCAGCGGCTGCGGCCTGACGCAGAAAGTATCAGAGGGCTCGAAGGCCATGACCACCGCCATATTTTACAAACAGGTCAGAACGTTACATCTGGATATCCGGGCCCGCGCGGCGCTGAATGTCAATGACGACGGCATCCCCCTGCCCACGGTGCTGCGCCTCTACCAGCTGAAAGACCGTAAGGCGTTTGACGGTGCGGATTATCCGGCGCTGTTCACGGCTGACAGCCCGGTGGTGAAAGCCGACCTGCTGGCCGAAAAGGATATTCGCCTGAAACCCGGCGAGGCTGTACAGATTGATATGCCGATGGAGGAAACGGCGCAGTACGTGGCGGTTGCCGCCATGTTCCTTGCCCCGGACCAGACCAGTAATACCTGGCGGGTGGTCATTCCCCGTAAGGACCTGGATCCTGATAAGGCGCGTCTGATTGAAGCGGGTGATAACCGTCTGCGGCTTCTGCCCGTGAAGGAGAAATAACATGCGCCATCCGTCACTGTACGAAAGACTTCTCGGCCATTTTGTCGGTGGTCTTCCCCTTGAGCAGGTGAGCGAAGAAAATCAGTACATTATGTCGGTGCTGGATAACCTGCAGCGGGTGCTCAGTACCCGGGCCGGTTCCGTGGCGCATCTGCCGGACTATGGTCTGCCGGATATGACACTGATTTTGCAGGGCATGCCCGGCACCGTCCATGAACTCAAAACCACGCTGGCAAAAGTGCTGCTGAAATACGAGCCGCGTATTCAGGACATTAGCGTGGTGATACTGGAGCAGACCCAGCCCGGTGAGCTGCGCTACGCTATCGAAGCGGAACTTCACGACGGCGGGCTGGTGCGTTTTGGCACAGAGTTTATGCCGGAAGGCAAAGTGTTGCTCCGCCATCTGAAACAACAACGCATCCTCCCCTCCTGAATTAAGGACGCTTTATTATGTTTTCCCGAAACCTGCCCGTACATGCGGGCCAGGATCCCCGTGCATGGTCTGAATACACCCAGGTGCGCGACGAACTGAGTAAACTGACCCACCCCGCTCGTCCCGATGTGGACTGGCGGAAGGTGGAACAGCTGTGTGTAACCCTGTTTCGCCACAACGGCACCGACCTGCAGACTGCAGCCTGGTTCTGCGGTGCCCGCCTGCAGCGTTCCGGTCTCGCCGGGCTGTCTGAAGGGCTGGAACTCATCGATTCGCTGATTTCTCACCAGTGGAGCGTGATGTGGCCGCCGCAGATGCCGTTTCGTAAGGAAGTTCTGGTGTGGCTAAGCGACCATCTGATGCTGAGTCTGCGCCGCTTTACGCTCGGTCACCAGGACCTGCCGGTGGTCTATCGTCTGGAGCAGCAGTTTCGCCACCTGTGCGACCTGCTGCAGCGGCTCGAATTGCGCCAGGTCAGTAAAATGGACGCACTGCTGCACTGGATGCACGCGGCAGTGGTCCGGCTGGAGAACGCGAAGGATGCACCGCTCCCTGCTCCCGTTGAATCTTCATACCACCATACCGCCAGCCCGGTTCCTGACCACATTACGCAGCCGTATGGCGACAGTGACCCGGTGGTGCTGGTGGTCCGGGATGATGGCACGCAGCGCATCACGCAGACTTCCATTCTGAAGCGTCATCGTCGCGGCGTGTGGTCGGGATTTGCCGGGGGCGTTGCCGCCACGCTGTTGCTGACGGCACTGAGCACCTGGGGCTGGCAGCACTGGCACGACAACCTGCCGGAGACGCTGATTGACACATCACTTTCTCCGCTGCCTGTGGTGCTCAGCGCTTCTGAGCAGGAAGCGATGATTGAAGGAAACGCCGCCGCGCTGCAGGCGCAGGGATGGGTGGCGACCGAACATACCCGCGACCAGCTGGACGAACTGGCGCAGCTTTCCCCGACATGGGCGCAGGACTACGGATTTGCGCTGGTGGCACAGACGCAGCGCCTGTGGCCGCATCAGCCGGAAACCGCCGCGCTGGCGAAACAGTGGCAACAGCATGTGGAGGCGAATGCCCTGCCAGAAACCCGTCTGCAGGGCTGGCATCAGGCGATGGTACAGCTGCAGTCGCTGACGAACCGGCTCAACAGCACCGATATGCAGCGGGGGAAATATATCACGGTCTCTGAGCTGAAATCGTCGGTGTTTGCCATCACGCAGACCCTGAGCCAGAACGTGCCGCTGGAAGAGCAGTTGCGCCAGCTGTCACAGCAAAAAAATAACGACGGCAGTCAGACTGCGACGATGAAGCAGGCCGCGCAGCATCTTCAGCAATTGCAGAGCCGCTACGCACTGATAACCCATGCGGATTGAGTGACTGAATGATGAAAAAGAAACCGAATCCATCATCAGAGGGAGCTGCAGAAAAAACAGCCATGCGCCGTAATCACTATGCGCACTGGACGCTGACAGAAATCGCTTATCTTGAGAAACACTACGGCAAGATCCCGGCACATGAGATAGCGTCCACCCTGGGAAGAGGCGTCTCCGGGGTCAGGTCGATGGCACTAAAAGTTGGCGTCGGTCGTTCCGGAGGGACTCGATGGGAGCAGTGGGAAATCAGCATCGTGGAAAAACATTACGGGCATGGTGATGGTATCAAAATGGTGAGAAAGTTGCTGCCGCATCGTGACAGGGAGTCGATCAGGAAACAGGCGGCAAAAGCTGGTCTTACTGATGTGCGGGAATGGCATCCTGTTGCCATTGCTTTCCTGAGAGAGCACTACGGGCAGATGCCCGTTGATGAGGTCGCAGCTGCCATTAACAAAAGTGTCAGCGCGGTCAGGAACAGGGCAAATGTTCTGAAACTGGGGAAAGTGAAACAGATCCGATGGACCAGGGAGGAAAACGCGATACTGACCAGTCATTATAGTCAATCAGGTAACCTTGAAGCCATTCATGCTCTGTTGCCTCATCGTTCCAGACAAGCCATTTCGGCTCAGGCGACCAAATTAGGGTTAAGGCGGGCAGTGATGTGGACGCCTGAGGAAATCAGTATTCTTCAGCAGTTTTACCCGAAACTGGGGAAAAAGGTTGCCGCGATGTTACCTGACAGGAAGGCCAGTGCGATTCACCATCAGGCTGAGAGACTGGGATTACGTCGATACGCTAAAAAGCATAGCGATCAGCCCGCACCGGACGGTAGCAGATAACGCTCTTATGAGAGTAAGCGGTAACCGAACGTTTTTGCCCGTGGCTCCCGGTATTTTATAGTGTTGATAAGCATCATCAGAAGATCGTACCCCGCCCTTCACTCTTTATTTAATTCGAGCTGGTGGAGGTGATTATCTTTATTTATCGGAATGACTTGCGATTTATTTTTTTATTTCTGGAAAGGCTCATTTTTATATTTATATCATGGCCGGTTTTTATGAGGTGGAAATGTGATGGCATATTATTTCATGCTACCGGCAGCAGATGATATTCTCCTGCTGGCAGTGATGTTATTGTTACTGATAATGTCTGCGTATATTGGTCGTTATCTGCATTATTACAGGAATAAATCCCGTGCAGGTGGCGTTATTATTATCACCGCAGGAACACTTTCATTAAGCGTGCTGCTTATCGGATTCGCCTTTTCGGTATCGATTAATGGATTTACCACGCTGAAGCAGGCCCAGGTCAGGGAAGCGCAGACCATCGAAAAAGCGTGGCAGTACAGTCTGTTATTACCCGCATCGGTACAGCCGAAAGCGCAGGAACTGCTGCGTCAATACCTCGACCAGCGGATCCATTTTTTCAGGGATTCGTCTCTACAGGGGGGACGAAGCTGGAACCAGCTGTCAGAGGACAGCCAGCAAAAGCTCTGGCTACTGGCGGTTTCTGAGGCCACGCACAGTACCCTGCCGGTGATGGACACGCTCCTGACGGCATACAGTGAGCTGAGAGTATCGCAGCAGCAGACGACTGCTGTCTCTCAGCGCAAGCTCCCCGATACGGCATGGCTGGTGATCATTGCCTTCGCCATGGCGGCCTGCTGTCTGACCGGAAGACTGCAACGGCAGGGACATTCTCTGCTGGTCCTGCCCGTGATGATTTCGCTGTCACTGTTTCTCATCGCTGAAATCGATACGCCCGGCGAGGGCATCATTCGCGTCATACCGGACGACCTTGAACACGCGGCCTTTACGCTGCCCCCCGTTAATACTGGAGTTAAACATGATCCGACACATTCTGTTTATCACGCTCACTGACGATGCTTCGCCTGATCAAATCAACGCGGTAAGACTGGCCTTTTTGCACATCCCGCAGCAGGTGGAAGGGGTGAGCAGTGTGGAATGGGGCATCAACGACAGCCCCGAAGCCAAAAATGCGAGTTATACGCACTGTGTGCTGATGACGTTCGACGATGAAGCTGCCCGTCAGCGCTATCTGCCTCATCCGGCCCATGATGCGCTGAAGGTGATTTTTCGACCAGTGCTACAGGATATTGTCGTGCTGGATTTTACACTTGCACCTGAAAACATAGCTGGTGCGTAAATGATGGAGAACTGGCTATGTTCAGAAGCCCGTTGAGGGACATTATCAGGCAGAGACCATCCCGGCAATACGGTAAAAAGAAGTATCTGTGGTGTGCCGGTGATAAGTGCAGTGGACTCTGGCTGATTAAATTCGGCGTGGTCAAAACATTTTATCTTAACGCGAGTGGGGAGATACACATCACCGGTTTTTATCTGCCCGGTGAGTATATCGGCGTGGATGAGCTTTCCGGCGAATGCCACCGTGGGTATGCGCAGGTGACTGACGACTGTGCAGTGCACCACCTGCCATCGACACAGTTAAGCGAGTTTATGGATACCTGCGATGAACGACGACATGTATACCAGATGATGAGTGAGCACTTACGCCTGAACAAAGTCCGCTTCCGTCAACTGACCAGGCTGAGTGCAGGCGAGCGACTGGCGGGTTTTATTTATGACCTTGCTGTTCGTTATGGTTTTCAGGGATGCATCGTGCGTGATTTTCGTCTGCCGATGCTACGCTGCGATATCGCAAACTACATCGGCGTCACGCCGGAAACAGTGACCAGGGAAATAATAAAGCTGGTCGATGCTGGCGCATTCTGGTTCAGCGGCCGGACTATCTCAGAACTGCGCCCCTCAGTGCTGCAACAACTGGCGGGGGGCTCGCTGCCCAACCAGAACGACGAACAATCATTAACAGAAATACGGAGAGCAGGATATGGTCAGTGATGTAGTCGCTGAGAAACTGGAGAAAGCCGGGTTATGGCGACGCGCAGCAGCCCGATGGCTGGCGGTGATGGACCTGTGCGATACCGATGCGCAGCGGCAATGGGTCAGCCAGAAGCGGCGGGCGTGTTATTCAAACATTGCGCTACCGGTTTCAGAGCAACTGAATATCAGCGCCCTTAGCAAGGCCGCCACGGCTGCGCAGGCAAAAATGGGTATCAGTCAGCCCGGTGGTGCAGCATTCAGAATCAAGCCACAGAAAAACAGGGCTAAATAATTCCTGGCGAACCGGTGACAGTTACCTGTATTGACTCTGTGGGTCTCCCGGTCACATTTTCAGCGGTGATATTTCCTGAAAATACCGGAGAGGTTGCCATGTCAAAGTTATCGGTTGTTTTGCTGGGGGCTACGCTGTCCCTTTTCGCTGCGGGTTCTTTTGCTTCAGAGCCAGTATCACCATTGAGTCAGACCATTCAGCATGCGCAGAGTACCACGGTGAAGTCTGAAGTCAAAAAGGCCACCAAAAAACATGCTAAAAAGAAAGCAGTGCGAAAGGCGAAGAAAAAAGCGGTCAGCATGCTGGTTAAATAAGTCATGAATCAGGGCGGTTTTCTTTTACAGAGAACCGCCCTTTAATAAGGAGTATCGTTGTAAAATATGTTACCAGAGATTGTTGATATTCAGCATTACTTGTAATACTCCACTTTTAAAAATAAGTCATCATCCATTCTGAATAATTTAGTATTACCATCTTTATTTTGGAACGTAATTATCATGCAGAATCCTGAACCCCTTAATGCTGATGAATTTAATACACGCTCACGGGCGGCCAGAAAAAGTACGCTGGTCAGTGTTATCGTGAACATTTTGCTGTCGCTTATGCAGGTAGTGGTGGGAATATTTTCAGGCTCACAGGGGCTGATTGCCGATGGCATTCATTCGCTTTCGGATTTAGTGGCCGATTTTGTCGTGCTGATTGCTAACCTCAAAAGTCGTCAGCCGTCAGACAGCGATCACCACTACGGGCACTGGCGCTATGAGAATGGTGCTTCGATGATACTGGGCGCGATATTGTTTTGTGTGGGTGTTGGCATGCTCTGGTCGGCTGTCGGGAAAATACTGCACCCTGAGACTATTCCGGTTGTTCATATCGTCGCCCTCTGGGTGGCCCTGGGTGCACTGACGGCAAAAGAGCTGTTGTTCCGGTATATGCTGGCCGTCGCAACGCGGATCAAGTCTTCGTTGTTGATTGCGAATGCCTGGCATGCCCGTTCAGACGCGGTGTCATCACTGGTGGTGGCGGTGGGTATTGTCGGGAATCTCATGGGGCATCCGTACTGCGATACGATTGCGGCGCTGATTGTTGGCGTGCTGGTGGCCCGGATGGGGTATTCGTTCGCGTTTAATGCCCTGCATGATTTGATGGATCGCTCTATAGATCCCGTTGCAGAGCAGGCAATCAGAGAGACCCTTCTCTCCACACCGGGTGTTGCTGGTCTCCATGACCTGAAAACCCGAAAGTCTGGCGATCTCATATTGGTTGATGTCCATATTGAGGTGCCTGGCGAACTGTCGGTTATCGCCGGGCACGATATTGCCGTCGATGCGCATAACCGGGTGATGGCAGACCAAAATGTTCTCAACGTAATGATTCATATCGATCCACATGAACCAGGTGTAAGCCAGGTAGCTGCTTATAACAAACCGATGCGATAATCTGCCTGACGTTCATTAATGCCATAATCTGGAGTGCCGTTTGACAGTAACCCTTCCAAAACGCCCGACCGAAGATCTCGCCCACTAGGCCTGGTGTATCATGGTGGCAGTTGGCCTTGCCAGACAGGAAGGCAGAGCGCTTTCTGCCCTGCAGACGCATATTTTCATCATGCAATGGCTGCTGACGGCGCAGAAGCGTAAACTGTTTCCCCGAACATTAGCATCGGACATCATCATCTGGCTGCAGGAGCAGGGTAAGCGTTACGGGCATCAGCGCGGCTTTACAGCAAAGTGGAATACATCTGGCTCGCCAGTTCTGGCGAACTTACGCAGCAGAGCACGCTGTTTCGCTTCACGTACATGATAGACACGCTTCGGACAATGGGCTGGGTAGACTGGCTGGTGTCGGCAAAAGAGTGGGAAGACAAAGCTAAATTAGCGGGTAACGTCTGCGCGATCTACACGCCAAAAGACGAACTGCATCAGGTGTTCACCGACAGGGGCGAACTCATCAGGCCGATGGAGCTACGACTTACCGGCGATATCAGCGGCATTCCTGCGCTTCTTGCACAATGTAATCTGCACGCTGAACGGTTGCCTGATGATGATGGTTTTTCGGTGTTACGTTTACTTTCAGACAGTGGTATTTGAAGAGGCTCAGGTTCAATTTAACATTTTTCGACAGTCTGTCATGTGCATGAGGTGGGTACTATAAGTATCAGCAGGCCAATTGCTGTAATCTTCTGTAAACGTACAGACCTGAAGAGAGTATTGGTGACAACATGAAGAGGATACTTGCTTATGCGAATTGGTAGCTTAAAAATTGAGGAAGTATTTGCCATTATAGATTGGTGTATGAAAAAATCTTTTCCTGATGATTATGATGCCAGATGCTTATACAGTGCATGTGCAATTCACTCAATCTTTGTAAACCAGGGAATCAAATCCTCAATTATTGGTGGAGATTTAGGAGCATTAACCCTTTCCATTACCGGGAATAAAGCATTAATAGAGGGGTTTGGTGGAGGAGATGAAACTCATCCGAGCCACTATTGGGTTGAAGCAAATGGAATAATCTTTGACATAAATGTGTCTTATTTGCCTAAAAGGTCACGACTACAAGGAGTAGCCATGCCAATGGTCGCATGGTCAAAAAATATTCCACTACCGAACTGTCTACACTATGTAGAAAAAATCAGATATTCGGAGGATGTAAAATTTCGTTTCCCAGATGAAATTGCAATTCGGATGCAGGATTTTATTGATTTATGTAAAAAAAGATACTATTCAAATGTGGCGAATAAGCGACTTGGTACCTGGCTACTATCTAATCCAACTGCTCTGAATAATGCTGCGAGAACAGGGGATAAATGGGCTCGAGGTGCTATTCGTTTCCAGGAGATAAATTCAGCGTCGATAAATATTGGCTAAATATTTGTTTCCCAGGACACATCAACTGGGAGTAGTAATATGCTTGATATGGCACTGTCGATTCTTGGTGAGCACATAGAGTGATTTGCTCTCCCCTTATGCAATCAGATGTTTAAGGAAGACGGCAGGTCTTACAGAGTGAGCAGAAAATAAAAAAGAACATGACGAGAAAAGGACGCCCGGCCATGAAGGCTGAGCGTCCTGTTTTTTATCTTTGGTGATGTAACGATATAACATCAATAATAAAGTTATTCCGGCAGAGAACCCGCCAGATTCTTTGCCGAAACACTGCTGGTGGGTTGCTCTGCTACTGTAGGTGGCGATTCAGTAGCCGCCACAGTTACAGATGGAGCTGAACCCGGATGAATATTCAGAAACGATGACAGCATGGTACGCAGTGTTTCCGGGCTGGTGTTGTCAGCCAGCAGCGCGGCCAGTACCGACGGCAACCTGCGGTCAATTTCTCCCAGCGCGATACCGGCCAGTAATGCCGTTCGTGATAACTCACCGCGATCGCCCCGGTGATGCGCCTCAATTCGCGCATCCGCAAAACGTTCGCTTGCATGTGTGGCAGGGCGAAGGTAAATCAGTACTTTTCTGCGGTTCATTATACATCCTTATTAACCCAGTGCTTTCAGACCATATACCAACGCAAATTGAGGATCCTGAGCCACAAAGAAACGATCGTCACGCAGGTTAACATGAGTACGAATATCATCAGCCAGCAGGCAGGCTCCACCGCCAACAACTGCAACATGGGTATAGCCTTTGAAGCGATCAATCGCTTCCAGCACACGCGCACGGTAACGCGCAATGCCGCTGTGGATTGCCTGCTTTATGGAATCGACAGCACGCAGGTCGTTGATATTGTTCGCCAGGTAGGTATCGTCAAACCGTTTGATAATCAGCCGATCCACGTTGTAGCGGGATAGCGCCATATTGGCTTTGCGTAGTGCCTGCCGCACCTCATCGGTCACCAGCGATACACCCAACGCCGGATCGCCATAGATACACGATACTGAAGACATCTGGCCCGCCACCTGTGAGATGTCCAGCGTTGTTCCGCCAAGATCAACAATCAGCACCGAGTTGGAAGCCGAGAGTTGGTCGCACAGTGCAATCCCGGCGGGTATGGACTCCGGGCGTACAGTAACGCGGGTGATAGTAAAGACGTGACCGTTATTCAGTACCACAGGTTGCAGCAGGCTCTGTTTCTTGCGCTCGATGTTATCAAGCCGGTACTGAGCGTCTTCGTCGTAGAACTCCGCCAGCGGCAGCGTCACCACAACATCCACGCACTGTGGCGTAAGGCCGCTGGTCTGTAGCGCATGCTGCACAGCTACGGCGTTGAGCGGGCTGTACTGCCATTCGATATTGCTGGTGGTGAGGGTATCGGGAGAAATGAGGTCAAAGGAGTATTTCTCCTTGCCTGCGGTGTAGTTAAACGGCTTACCGCTGCCAAACGTGGCTGACCATCCGCGTTTAAAGCTGTTGGGGCTGAGGTGGGTAAACGTTTTGCCGTGCTGCTCCCACAGCATTTTGATGTGAGTCGAACCATCGTCGATATAAATGCGCATATTGCACCTGAGTTGAGTTAAATATGTATTGGGATTGAGCCGCCCGGCGTCACCGGAGGCGTGAAGAGCGGTTATTGCGTTAAAATTGAGGGCAAAGCGAGATGAATCAGCGCCAGCAAGCGCTCAATGAGAAAAGGCAGTGCTGCCAGTAAGATAAACATGAGAAATCTTTTCATTGGGTCAGTTTCCTGTATGGGGGAGTAAAATGCGAATTGTCATATAAGATTCAGGAGACAGACCTAAAGGATTTACAGCGGGGTTTTACATTGAGAACTGCTCACATCAGATTAAATAAAATAATAGTTTATTTAAAATGAAACAGTGCGCTTTTTAGTGGAGACTTGAAGTAACGGCTATGATCGGCATAGGGGACGACTCAAGATCGTACCCCTGCCACACCACCCGGCATGCGGCTCCGCACCGGGCGGTTCGAGAAGTTGAGGTCAGGAAAGTCGAGGAACACCCAGTCGGTCAAAATATGCGATGGTCATTACGCTCTTAAGCAGGCGATCACTGTTACGCCACCATGAACGACTATTAGCCGCCACCCGGCATGCAACATTCTCAGATGCACCAAGAGCTCGCAGTTCACGATAGATAGTGGTTCCGTGTCTCCAGTGTTTTAGCTGGATAGCCCGTAGCCGGTGGCGAACCCATTTATCCAGCCGTTGCCAGATTTTGGGTGTTTGTGCCAGACGGTAGTACGATTTCCATCCATTTATATACACAGTCAACCGTTCCACTACTTCCTTCATACTGCGACCACCACTACGTCTGGTCAGACGGCGAATACGCTGTCTGAATGTACGCAGGGGTTTGTCTGCAACTTTGAGTTTGATCTCAGAGCCTTTTGCTGCCCATAGGCTGTATCCCAGGAATTTACGGCCAAACACACTTGAAACAGCACTCTTACTTTCATTGAGTTTTAATCGCAATTTCCCATACAGCTGTTTCAGCAGCGCCATCACTCGCTCACCTGCCCGCCGTGAGCATACATATACATTTGCGTCATCAGCGTAGCGAGCAAAACAATGACCACGCTTTTCGAGCTCTTTATCTACTTCATCTAACAGCACATTAGCCAACAAAGGGGATAGTGGTCCACCTTGCGGTGTGCCCTGAACCCGTTGATGGATCATGCCAGTATCCATGATGCCACTATTAAGATACGCACGGATCAGCCTTATGATACGGTCATCACCAATTCGTTTCTTCAGGCGTGAGATCAGGATATCGTGGTTTACCCGGTCAAAGAATTTGTCCAGATCAACATCGACTACAAACCTGCGCCCGGACTGCACGAATTTCCGTGCGGTACGCACTGCATCATGCGCACACCTTCCGGGGCGGAAACCATAGCTGAATTCGCTGAAAGTAGGGTCAAGAAGTGGCTGTAGCACTTGCAGAAGTGCCTGCTGGATCAGTCGGTCTGTTACTGTCGGTATACCAAGCTCACGCTCTCCCCCGTCCGGTTTAGGTATTGTTACTCTCCTGACCGGGCTGGGTTTGTATGTTCCTGACAGTAGTTGCTCGCGGATCGCTGGCCACACAGTCACCAGATGAAGCGCTGTTTGATCGACATCTAAACCATCGACGCCAGCGCTACCCTTGTTAGCTCGTACTCGCCTGAAAGCATGTCTCAGGTTCTCCTTCGTCAATGCAGCCTCTAGCAGCATCAACCCTGTACCCCCGGATGTATATCGCGGACATTGGGCTTCGTCACGGGAGGATTCTCGTCTGGCTTCACCATATTGTCCCTCTCTCCGCTCCACTCTTGTGGACATCTGACGCATGGACTTTTGTATCGACATATCGCTGGGTACTCCTTCTCGTTTGGTCCTTTGCCTTCTGAAGATTTTTTTTCTTCATTCAGACTACTACGACCTCTGCTGACTTCTCGCTCCGGTTAATGACCGTTGCCCTTTCAGGCATAAGGCGAGATCTCCCCAGGTAAGAACGCACTCCTTCATCACACAACCGCCGCATCTACGCCGTTTTGCTTTGGTCACAAGAGTTTCGCGGTTCCTTGCCCGCTCGCCCTGCTCGACAGCGCCTCCTATGCGATTTTTGTTCATCGGCTCATGATTTATGCTCCACGCTTCCTCCCCACATTCGGTCGCCCTCATGCAGTTGCGCTTCACTTCTTTCGCTGTGACCAGCTTAAGGCGGGACTTTCACCCACAGGAGTGCGCCCATGCTGGGCGCACAAAGAAAAACGCCCAACCATGAAGGTTGAGCGTCCAGGGATTATGCCGTTTTATTTGCCACGACTCAGACAATCGATATGGTCAGCATACCACTGCATCATCTCGCGCCGACCATCCAAATACTGCGCATGGTTGTAGGTGCCGCGAATGCTGTTTTTGTCCACATGCGCGAGTTGTAGCTCTATCCAAGCAGAATTAAACCCCTGCTCATGCAGGATTGTACTCATTGTGTGGCGGAATCCATGACCAGTAGCCCTACCACCATAACCAATACGCCGAATCAATACATTCAACGACATATCGCTGATTGGTTTAACTTTCTCAAGCCTCCCGGGGAAAACATACTGATAACCAGTAGTCATTGTTTTGAGTTCCGTCAGAATAGCCAAAGCTTGTCGGGACAAAGGTACAACATGGGGGCGACGCATTTTCATTCGTTCTTTTGGAACACTCCAGATATTATTTTCAAAATCGAACTCTGACCACTCAGCCTTACGCAGTTCTCCGGGGCGAGTACCAGTTAAGATCAGTAGCTTCATAGCAAGCTTAACAAGAATATTTCCGGTATACGCCTGAAGAAGAGTAAGAAAGTCAGGCAACTCTGTTGCTTGCAAATGCGGGTAATTCGCCTTTTTATGCGGCATCATCACACTTGCGAGATCTGGAGCTGGATTAGATAAAGCACGTCCTGTCGCTATTGCATACTTCCAGACTTCACCACAGCGCTGACGAACCTTTCGCATCTTCTCTGTAGCCCCCCTTTTTTCAAGACGGGATAACACCCCCATCAATTCCATCGGTGTAATAGAGTCAATGGGGCGATGACCTATATAAGGGAAAACGTCTTTCTCAAAAGTTGCGATCATTTCTGTCCGGTAAGACTCGGCCCAAAGATCATAACGCCGTTGATACCATTCCCTAGTAATAGATTCAAAAGTGTTGCCGAGCTTATCCTGCTGGGACAGTTTCTTCTCTTTACGGGTATCACTCGGGTTGATACCCGCAGCTAATAGCTCCTGCGCCTCGTCGCGTTTGCTACGAGCTTCGGATAAAGAAACTTTTGGGTAAGTTCCTAGGGACAACATCTTAGCCTTACCTTCATATCGGTAACGAAACCGCCAGCCCTTCGAGCCATTAGGTTCAATCTGTAACGATAATCCGTTGCCATCTGCTTTGGTATACGTTTTCTCTGCGGGCTTGGCGCGGCGTATCTCAAGGTCTGTGAGAGGCATATGTATAGTTTTCTCCTCAGAAATCATCCTGTGTGTATAGTTTCAGAGTGTATAGGAGAAGCTATACACATTTCTATACAACATCGGTTCTTGATTTGGGGTAACTCTGGTTGAATTGGGTTGACGGAAAAATGATGAAAAAGCCAGTAAAATCAGCGAGTAGTTGAATTGAGTGGAGTTCAGGAGAGTTGAAAATGGAGCGGGCGAAGGGAATCGAACCCTCGTATAGAGCTTGGGAAGCTCTCGTTCTACCATTGAACTACGCCCGCTTTGAGGTGCGTAAAGCATTATAGACCTTACGCCTCTTCATACAAGCCTCTTCGCAACTAAATGGCGATAAAATAATCACTTAGCACTTCGGCTTGCTGCCCTGTGCCGGAAGATAACGCTGCGGGTCGATGGCGGTGGCCTTATAACGGATCTGGAAGTGCAGCTTCACCGTATCCGTGCCCGTGCTGCCCATGGTGGCGATCTTCTGCCCCGCCTTCACGTTCTGGCCGTTATTAACCAGCATTGTGTCGTTATGCGCATAAGCCGTGATGTAGTCTTCACCATGCTTAATCATGATCAGATTACCGTAACCGCGCAGCTGATTGCCCACGTACACGACCTTCCCTGCCCCGGAGGCATAAACCGGCGTACCGCGCGCGGCTGCAATATCGATTCCCTTATTGCCGCCTTCAGATAAGGAGTACGGCAACACAACTTTGCCGCTGGCCGGCCAAATCCAGCAGCGCTGTCCGACAGGCGGCCAGGAGGATTGCGGCACCGCATAGGATGGCGTCACTTTGGCGGTTTTGCCTTTCGACGACGATTTTTTGCCCGAGGATGAACCGCCATTAACCTTAAGCTTCTGCCCCACTTCGATGGTATATGGCGGAGAGATATTATTCAGACGCGCCAGCTCCTTTACGCTGGTCCCCGTCGCGCGCGAAATCCGGTACAGCGTATCCCCGCGCTTCACGGTATAGACCGCACCGGAATAGCTGCCCATATCCGAAGATTTACTCCCTGAACAGCCTGCCAGCAATAGCGTCAGCATCAGGCAGAACACGGCAGTGATGGGGTTTCTCGTCAGGCTTCCTGCAAACAAAACAGATCCTCGGTCAGCGTGAATGGCGCCCTATAATACCAGCCCAAACAGATATGGGTCAGCCCTTTTCCGCTCTGTGGAACAAACCGTTCGTACCGGAATGCAGTATAATGACATCGCTGGTGGTGCTGAACCATCCGCATGGTTAGCACTGGAGCATCAATGAGTATTCAAGAACACGTTATTTTGGTAAATGACCAGGGAATGGTGATTGGCACTCAGGAAAAATACGCTGCACATACCTCCCATACCCCACTCCATCTGGCGTTCTCTTCCTGGCTCTTTAATGCCAAAGGGGAGTGTCTTATCACCCGTCGCGCATTAAGCAAAAAAGCCTGGCCGGGCGTCTGGACGAACTCAGTCTGCGGCCATCCGCAATCTGGTGAAGCGATTGATCAGGCCATTGTGCGCCGCTGCCGCTATGAAGTGGGAGCCGAAATTACCGGGATCACCCCTGTCGCCGCTGAGTTTCGCTACTGTGAAACCGATCCTTCCGGGATCGTCGAAAATGAGATTTGCCCGGTCTTTGCCGCCAGGATCACGAATGCGCTGACGATCAACAGTGATGAAGTGATGGCATACGAATGGGTTGATCTGGACGCGTTGTTCCAGGCTCTGGATGCCACACCGTGGGCCTTTAGCCCCTGGATGGTGATGGAGGCGACGGCGGCACGCGAAAAACTGCGGGCCTTCGCCGCCAAATAAAAAAGCCCCGGCGACTATCGCACGGGGCTTTTTACGATCTGCAGACGTTATTTAACCGGACGCATCGCCGGGAACAGGATCACGTCGCGGATGGTGTGGCTGTTGGTGAACAGCATTACCATACGGTCGATACCAATACCCAGACCCGCCGTTGGTGGCAGGCCGTGCTCCAGCGCCGTCACGTAGTCTTCGTCGAAGAACATCGCTTCGTCGTCGCCTGCCGCTTTTGCGTCAACCTGATCCTGGAAGCGCTGCGCCTGATCTTCTGCATCGTTCAGCTCGCTAAAGCCGTTGCCGATTTCACGGCCACCGATGAAGAATTCAAAGCGGTCAGTGATCTCCGGGTTCTCGTCATTACGACGCGCCAGCGGGGACACTTCAGCCGGGTATTCAGTGATGAAGGTCGGCTGAATCAGGTGCGCTTCTGCCACTTCTTCGAAGATCTCGGTCACGATACGGCCCAGACCCCAGCTCTTCTCCACTTTAATACCGATGCTTTCAGCGATCGCTTTTGCAGAATCGAAGTTATCCAGATCCGCCATGTTGGTTTCCGGGCGGTATTTCTTGATGGCTTCGCGCATGGTCAGTTTTTCGAACGGCTTGCCGAAGTCGAACACTTCTTCACCGTAAGGTACCTGCGTGGTGCCCAGAATGTCCTGCGCCAGGGTGCGGAACAGGGATTCGGTCAGCTCGATCAGATCTTTGTAATCTGCATACGCCATATAGAGTTCCATCATGGTGAACTCTGGATTATGACGCACGGAGATGCCTTCGTTACGGAAGTTACGGTTGATTTCGAACACGCGATCGAACCCACCCACCACCAGACGCTTCAGGTACAGTTCCGGCGCAATACGCAGGTACATGTCCAGGTCCAGGGCGTTGTGATGGGTGATGAACGGACGTGCGGAAGCACCGCCTGGGATCACCTGCATCATTGGGGTTTCCACTTCCATAAAGTCGCGGTTAACCATGAACTGGCGGATACCGGCCATGATCTGGGAGCGAATTTTGAAAGTCTTGCGGGACTCATCGTTAGAGATGAGGTCCAGATAACGCTGGCGGTAGCGCGCTTCCTGATCCTGCAGGCCGTGGAATTTGTCCGGCAGCGGGCGCAGGGCTTTGGTCAACAGACGCAGTTCGGTGCAGTGGATAGACAGTTCACCGGTCTTGGTTTTGAACAGTTTACCTTTCGCGCCCAGGATATCGCCCAGGTCCCACTTCTTGAACTGCTCGTTGTAGATGCCTTCTGGCAGATCGTCACGGGAAACGTACAGCTGAATGCGGCCGCCCACGTCCTGCAGGGTAACGAAAGAGGCTTTACCCATGATACGACGGGTCATCATACGGCCCGCAACGGCCACTTCGATGTTCAGCGCTTCCAGCTCTTCGTTTTCTTTAGCGTCGAAGTCAGAGTGCAGTTGGTCTGAGGTGTGGTCACGACGAAAATCGTTCGGGAACGGCACGCCCTGCTCGCGCAGCGCTGCCAGCTTCTCGCGGCGGGTTTTCAGTTCGTTGTTAAGATCGACTACCGCGTCAGCGCCCTGTGCTTGTTGTTCAGACATGTTGGTTCCTCATAACCCTGCTTTCAAACTTGCTTCGATAAATTGGTCCAGGCTGCCGTCCAGCACCGCCTGCGTGTTACGGGTTTCAACCCCGGTACGCAGGTCTTTGATGCGGGAGTCATCAAGGACGTAAGAACGGATCTGGCTGCCCCAGCCGATATCAGACTTGTTGTCTTCCATCGCCTGTTTCTCAGCATTTTTCTTCTGCATCTCCAGCTCATAAAGCTTCGCTTTCATCTGCTTCATGGCCTGGTCTTTGTTCTTATGCTGGGAACGGTCGTTCTGGCACTGTGTTACCAGCCCGGTTGGAATGTGGGTAATACGTACCGCTGATTCCGTACGGTTAACGTGCTGTCCACCCGCGCCAGATGCGCGGTAAACGTCGATACGCAGATCTGCCGGGTTGATTTCGATATCGATATCTTCGTCAACTTCGGGGTAAACAAACGCGGAGCTGAATGAGGTATGACGACGACCACCGGAGTCGAACGGGCTCTTACGTACCAGGCGGTGAACGCCGGTTTCGGTACGCAGCCAGCCGTAGGCGTAGTCACCAATGATCTTGATGGTGACGGACTTAATGCCAGCCACTTCGCCTTCAGACTCTTCGATAATCTCGGTTTTGAAGCCACGCGCTTCAGCCCAGCGCAGATACATGCGCATCAGCATGCTGGCCCAGTCCTGCGCTTCAGTACCGCCAGAACCTGCCTGGATATCGAGATAGCAGTCAGCGCTATCGTATTCGCCGGAGAACATACGACGGAACTCAAGCTGCGCCAGCTTCTCTTCCAGCACGTCGAGCTCTGCCACGGCTTCGTTAAAGGTTTCTTCGTCGTCGGCTTCTACAGCCAGCTCCAGCAAACCGGAAACGTCTTCCAGCCCCTGAGCCATTTGATCCAGCGTATCTACGATAGCTTCGAGAGAGGAACGCTCTTTACCCAGCGCCTGCGCGCGTTCAGGCTCGTTCCAGACGTCCGGCTGTTCCAGCTCGGCGTTTACTTCTTCAAGACGCTCTTTCTTGGCATCGTAGTCAAAGATACCCCCTAAGAACGTCAGAGCGCTCCGTGAGGTCCTGAATACGGTTTTTTACCGGATTAATTTCAAACATGGTCTGTTTTCTTTTATGGACTTGTCAAAATGCGGTGATAAGAGCGGGATTGTACCGAATCCACGCCCTTTTTTATAGAGATTACTGCCGCTAAATTGGCCAGATATTGTCGATGATGATTTGAAGGGAGCGGTTACCGCGAAACTCGTTGATATCCAGTTTGTAGGCCAGTTCGACCTCGCGTACGCCATTGTCCGGCCAGACAGCGGTATCGACGTTAAAGGCAATACCATCCAACAGCGGGCCGCCGCCCACCGGTTCCACCATCACTTTCAAGTGACGTTCGCCCACGATGCGCTGTTGCAGCAGACGGAAGCGGCCATCGAACAGTGGCTCCGGGAACATCTGTCCCCACGGGCCTGCATCGCGTAGCATTTGCGCCACTTCCATGGTCATCTCCATCGGTGCGAGCTCACCGTCGGAAATCACTTCACCCTGCAGCAGAGCAGGGTCGATCCAGTCAGTCACCAGTTCGCCAAACAGACGCTGGAACTCGTCGAATTTCGCCTCTTCCAGCGACAAGCCTGCCGCCATCGCGTGACCACCGAATTTGAGCATCAGGCCCGGGTAGAGCGTATCCAGACGCTCCAGCGCATCGCGCATGTGCAGCCCCTGAATCGAACGACCGGAGCCCTTCAGCGTGCCATCGCCTGCGGGCGCAAATGCAATCACCGGACGGTGGAAACGTTCTTTAATGCGCGACGCCAGAATGCCCACCACCCCCTGATGCCATTCAGGGTGGTACATCGCCAGCCCGCCCGGCAATGTTTCACCGCTGCGTTCAAGCTTTTCACACAGGGTTAGTGCTTCAGCCTGCATTCCCTGTTCGATCTCTTTGCGGGTCTGGTTCAGCGCATCCAGTTCATTCGCCAGCACGCGTGCTTCACCAATGTTGTCGCACAGCAGCAGCGCGACGCCGACGGACATATCGTCCAGCCTGCCAGCCGCATTCAGGCGCGGGCCGAGGGCAAAGCCCAAATCGCTGGCGGCGAGCTTGAGCGGATCGCGGTTCGCAATCTCCAGCAGCGCCTTAATACCCGGACGACACTTGCCCGCACGAATGCGGCTTAACCCTTGCCAGGTGAGGATACGGTTATTGGTATCGAGCGGTACCACGTCCGCCACGGTGCCGAGCGCAACAAGATCGAGATACTCGGCCAGATTGGGCACGGCGATCCCGCGGGACTCGAACCAGCCTTTATCCCGCAGCAGGGTGCGCAGCGCCAGCATCAGATAAAACGCCACGCCCACGCCCGCCAGTGATTTCGACGGGAAATCGCAGTCGCGCAGGTTCGGGTTAATAATGGCTTCAGCGGCCGGCAGCGTTTCACCCGGCAGGTGGTGATCGGTAACCAGCACCGGGATCCCCAACTGATGCGCGTGATCGACCCCCGCATGGGAGGAGATCCCGTTATCTACGGTCAGGATCATCTGCGCGCCACGGGCATGTGCCTGATCGACCACTTCCGGGCTAAGGCCATAACCATCTTCAAAGCGGTTAGGCACCAGATAGGTGACGTTTTCGCAGCCCAGCGCGCGCAGGCTGAGCACGCTCAGCGCGGTGCTGGTGGCGCCGTCGGCATCGAAATCCCCCACCACCACAATGCGCGTGCCTTCACGAAGCGCGTTGTAGAGCATTTCAGTGGCTTTTTCGATGCCGTTCAGCTGCTGCCAGGGCAGCATCCCTTTGACGCTGCGCTCAAGATCGCCTGCACTCCGCACGCCGCGGCTGGCGTAGAGCCGCTTTAACAGCGGCGGAAGATCGGCTGGCAAATCAACCTGTTCAACCGCGTCGCGGCGGCGCAATTTTATTGGGGCTTTCACGCGGATTATTTACCACCAAACTGTTTCTGGTGCGCGTCGAGGAACTCTTTCATCTCTTTTGGCCCCTGATAGCCCGGGACAACGTAGCCGTTGCTTAAGACAATGGCTGGCGTACCGGTCACGCCAAACTGCACGCCCAGCGCGTAGTGGTTGGCAATATCAATATCACAGGAAGCCGGCTGCACACCCTTACCGTTCATCGCGTCATCAAACGCTTTGTTACGATCTTTTGCACACCAGATGGCCTTCATGTCCTGCTCAGGCTGGCTCTGCACACCCGCGCGAGGGAAAGCCAGATAACGCACGGTAATGCCCAGCGCGTTGTAATCTTTCATCTCTTCATGCAGCTTGTGGCAGTAGCCACAGGTGATGTCGGTAAAGACGGTTATAACGTGTTTTTCCTGCGCCGCCTTATAAACGATCATCTCTTTTTCAAGCGCATTCAGGTTTTTCATCAGCAGCTGGTTGGTCACGTTCACCGGCTGCGCGCCGCTTACGTCGTACATCGGCCCCTGAATAATGTGTTTGCCGTCTTCGGTCACGTACAGCACGCCGCTGTTGGTTAAAACGGTTTTCATCCCCGCCACCGGCGCAGGCTGAATATCGCTGCTGGTTACGCCGAGTTTCGTCAGCGACTGTTTGATAGCGGCGTCATCCGCATGGGCAAAACCGGTAAAAGAGGCTGCCAGCAGGGTGAACAGCGCAAAAGACTTTTTCATATAAGATCCTGTAACAATTCGTCGGCACTCACGCGCGAGGGTGGTGCTGTTGGTGTAGCTGCCGCAGGCGTTCCGTCGCGACATGGGTGTAAATTTGCGTCGTGGAAAGATCGCTGTGTCCCAGCAGCATCTGCACCACGCGCAGATCGGCGCCGTGGTTCAGCAGATGTGTCGCAAAGGCATGCCGCAACACGTGCGGCGACAGCTTTTCACTGTCAATGCCCGCCAGTGTGGCGTAATGCTTGATGCGATGCCAGAACGTTTGCCGCGTCATCTGCTGCGCACGCTGGCTGGGGAACAAGACATCGATAGAAACGCCGTTCAGCAA
Source organism: Enterobacter sp. Lyrl_3 (assembly GCF_051948675.1). Taxonomy (NCBI): domain Bacteria; kingdom Pseudomonadati; phylum Pseudomonadota; class Gammaproteobacteria; order Enterobacterales; family Enterobacteriaceae; genus Enterobacter; species Enterobacter sp. Lyrl_3. Next base: position 21,192 of record NZ_JAYJLI010000017.1, on the reverse strand, counting down.
CCACGGACGACCGTGCTCCAGATACGTTTCCAGCCAGTACACCGCCTCTTCTCCCAGCGGGACCAGCCGTTCCTTGTTCCCTTTACCGATCACACGAACCACGCCCTGACGCAAGCTGATGTCGCTCATCGTCAGGCCAACCAGTTCCGAAACGCGCAAGCCGGTAGCATACAATAGCTCAAGCATGGCTTTATCGCGTAACTCCAGCGGCAGGTCAACAGCCGGTGATTGTAATAATCTCTCAACTTGTGCTTCGCTGAGATCTTTCGGTAGCCGCTGCGGGAGTTTAGGCGATGCCAGGAGGGCGCTGGGATCGTCCGCGCGAATTTTCTCACGGTAGAGATGCTGGAACAGTCGACGCATTGCACTGAGCAGACGCGCGGAACTGGTGGCTTTGTAGCCCCCCTCCATACGCTCGCCCAGCAGCGCCTGCAGGTCGTCGCTTTGTGCGCTCTCCAGCGACAGTCCCCGGTGTGCCAGCCACTCCACCAGCATGGTGAGGTCCCGCCGATAGGCGCTCAGCGTATTTTGGGCCAGGTTTTTCTCCAGCCACAGCGCGTCGAGAAACTGTTCGATGAGTGCGAGATCCTTTTCCACATCAGCCCCTTTGATTCTGCAATCCGGGCATTATGCCTGATTGCGAGCGGTTTCTGGTACACTACGCGCAAAGTCATAGCAAGAATTGAGATAGATACGCGATGAATATTGGTCTGTTTTATGGTTCCAGCACCTGCTACACCGAAATGGCGGCAGAGAAAATTCGCGACATCATTGGCCCGGAACTGGTGACGTTGCATAACCTGAAGGACGATGCGCTCACGCTGATGGAGCAGTACGACGTATTGATCCTCGGCATCCCGACCTGGGATTTCGGTGAGATACAGGAAGACTGGGAAGCCATCTGGGATCAGCTCGATACGCTCAACCTCGACGGCAAAATCATTGCCATGTACGGTATGGGCGACCAGTTCGGTTACGGGGAATGGTTCCTGGATGCACTCGGCATGCTGCACGATAAGCTGGCACCGAAGGGCGTCACGTTTATCGGCTACTGGCCAACGGAAGGTTACGAATTTACCAGTAAAAAACCGATTATCGCAGACGGCCAACTGTTTGTCGGGCTCGCGCTGGATGAAACCAACCAGTACGATCTGAGCGACGAGCGTCTGCAAACCTGGTGCGAGCAGATTCTGGGCGAAATGGCCGAGAAGTTCAGTTAACGCGTATTATTCCTGCGTCGGTTGCTGCTGCAGTAGCATCCGGCGCAGTTCCCGCCACTCCGCAATATCCATACTGTCGGCGGCCAGCCACAGATGCTGGCACTTACCGCCGCCCACCTGGCGTAACCGTAGCATCATGCCGGAACTGAGCATCCAGGGCATACCGAGGATATCCCACTCTTTACCCTGCCAGCGCAGGCGGGAGTCCATCAGTAATTTGATCTCACCCTGGCGGGCATTGATCCGGCGCTGGCTGCGCACGCTGTCAAAAACGACGAACGACAGCAACAACAGCCACAGCGGCGTATAGCTAAGCGGCCACGGCATCAGTAAAACAAATGCCGCGACCAGGCCGTGGAGCAATAACGACATCCACTGCGAGCGCCACGAGACGCGAAGATCAGATTGCCACAGGACCACGTTCCCGATTCCGTGTTTGAATTAATTGCACCATCCGTTGCAACTCGGTGTCGGCGGGCTTGCCGTGGTTCATCAGCCAGTTGAATAAATCGGGATCGTCAGACTCAAGCAGGCGAACAAACAGACGCTTATCCTCATCGCTTAAGCTGTCATACTCATATTCGAAGAAAGGCATGATGGAGATATCAAGTTCACGCATGCCGCGTCGGCATGCCCAGTGAATACGGGCCTTGTTGTTAATATCCATGTTCTGTTTCCTGCATTACGTTTGGCACAGTCGGTACCCCGTTCAGTCTTCTTTATTTCTCTGCGGGGACACTCGCTAGTGTAACGTGTTTTTGACCGTTTCTTTACTGGAATATTGCGAAGCTGAAGTGGGCTTCCAGAATAACCCCTATAAAGACAGCGGATTACACTATTTTGCGTGGCGCTACGCATTGCTGCGTTATGGCACGAATGGCCTGCTGAAAGCGCTTGCAATGGCTGTAGTCTCTTTTACCATTAGGCATTATCAAAGCGTTAAGCAATTCAGGATACCGTTATGGCATTTACACCATTTTCTCCTCGCCAGCCCGCCGCCTCTGCGCGTCTGCCGCTGACGCTTATTTCTCTTGATGACTGGGCACTTGCCACACTCGTTGGTGCCGACGCCGAAAAATACCTTCAGGGCCAGGTCACGGCAGACGTGAGCCAGATGACCGAACATCAGCACCTGCTGGCTGCGCATTGCGATCCAAAAGGCAAAATGTGGAGCAACCTGCGTCTGTTCCGCCGTCAGGATGGCTTTGCCTTTATTGAGCGCCGCAGCCTGCGTGATGACCAGCTCAAAGAGCTGAAGAAATACGCGGTCTTTTCTAAAGTCACCATTGCGCCAGATGACGAGCACGTGCTGCTGGGCGTGGCCGGTTTTCAGGCGCGTGCCGCGCTGAAAAACCTGTTCAACGAACTGCCGGATGCAGAAAAACAGCTGGTTAGCGAAGGTGAGACCTCCATCCTGTGGTTTGAACATCCTGCAGAGCGTTTCCTGCTGGTGACCGACGCCGCGACCGCCGAGCGCGTAACTGAGGCCCTGCGCGGTGAAGCCCAGTTCAATAACAGCCAACAGTGGCTGGCACTGAACATTGAAGCGGGTCTGCCGGTGATTGACGCGGCCAACAGCGCGCAGTTTATTCCGCAGGCGACCAACCTGCAGGCGCTGGGCGGCATCAGCTTTAAAAAAGGCTGTTACACCGGCCAGGAGATGGTCGCGCGGGCAAAATTCCGCGGCGCGAATAAGCGCGCGCTGTGGACACTGGCGGGTCACGCCAGCCGTGTACCGGAAGCAGGTGAAGATTTAGAACTGAAGATGGGTGAAAACTGGCGCCGTACCGGCACCGTGCTAGCCGCCGTTCAACTGGATGATGGCCGTCTGCTGGTGCAGGCGGTGATGAACAACGACATGGAAGCCGACAGCGTGTTCCGCGTGCGTGATGATGCCAATACCTTGAGTATTGAGCCGCTGCCGTATTCACTGGAAGAGTGATGCTGTATCGCCCGGTAGCGCTACGCTTACCGGGCCTACGGTTTTGGTGTTCTCCCTCTCCCTGTGGAAGAGGGTTAGGGTGAGGGCAACAGGCCGCAAGATGTAAAAACTACACCTGCCCCACATACAAATAAATGGCCAGGAAGTGACACACGCTGCCCCCAAGTACAAAGCCGTGCCAGATGGCATGGTTATAAGGGATGCGCTTGCAGACATAGAAAATGACGCCCAACGAGTAGACCACGCCGCCTACGGCAAGCAAGGTCACGCCCCCTACCGCCAGCTTAATCGCCAGCTGATAAACCACTATCAGCGACAGCCAGCCCATCGTCAGGTAGGTCACCAGCGACAGCACCTTAAACCGGTGCGCAATGGTCAGCTTAAAGAGGATCCCCAGCAGCGCCAGGCTCCAGATCACAATCATCAGGCCACGCGACAGCGGTGAGTTCAACCCCACCAGCAGGAATGGCGTGTAGGTGCCTGCAATAAGAAGATAGATAGCGCAGTGGTCAAATTTTTTGAGCCATATCTTTGCCCGCTGATGCGGAATGGCGTGATACAGCGTCGACGCCAGAAACAGCAGGATCATACTCCCGCCATACAGGCTGTAGCTGGTAATGGCCATGGCACTGGCGTTGGTGTCCACCGCCTGCACCAGTAATAACACTAAACCGACAATCCCAAACACCAGGCCAATGCCGTGGCTGATGCTGTTGGCTACTTCCTCAGCCAGTGAATATCCCTGTGCGATTAATGGTCTGCTCACCATACAAAACTCCGGGAAAACGAAAGATGATTATTCATCGCATGACTATGCTAACTGAGAATGATTCCAGTGAACACCTGTTAGCTAAAATAATTTCAATCCATAATTTATATATAAAAATCATATATATAAAAAACAGTTTCACCTTACATTTGTTCACATTAAAATTTAATCATTATGAATCAAAGGTATAAAAATGGATCCTGCCCTCTGGCTGCATGTTATGATGGGTCAATGAGGTCTGAATGAGAGTTATGCCACTGTGAGTATGTTCACCCACGCCGCCATTGCCAGTCTCAATAATCTGGAGATGATGGTCTACAACTATGTCATCAAAAATCGTGACAAAGTGATGTACATGACTATCCGCGAACTGGCGGACGCGGCAGGTGTCTCCACCACCACTATCCTGCGCTTTTGCCGCAAACTCAACTGCGAAGGCTACTCTGAATTTCGCGTACGCTTTAGGCTCTATCTGGAGCAAAATGAGCCTCAGCAGATAAATTTTGGTGCCAGTGAAATTATCAGCTTCTTTAAAAGCGTTAATAATGAAGAGTTCGATACATTATTAGATGAAGCGGTGGAGGTAATATTATCGTCCGAGCGAATTATCTTTGTCGGCGCAGGGACCTCAGGCTCGCTGGCAAAATATGGTGCACGCTTCTTTTCTAATATCGGTAAATTCAGCAACCATATCGACGATCCTTATTTCCCGGTGACCAATGATATGGCCAAAAATGCGCTGGCGATTGTACTGTCGGTATCCGGTGAAACGGAAGAGATCCTGCGCTTCGCCAGCCAGTTCAGCCTGCATCACTGCAAGGTACTCTCCATTACCAGCCATGAGCACTCGCGGCTGGCAAAACTAGCCGATTTTAATCTCTCCTGGCATGTTCCCCAGACGCGTATTGCAGGCGTGTATGATATCACCACCCAAATCCCCGTTATTTATATTCTGGAGTCGCTCGGGCGTAAACTGGCGAAGAAATTAACAGAATAAAACATCCTGTTTTTTGCATGTAACAAATTACAATTCAGGCAAATTGTTATATCGTGACATTTAATGTCGCTTTGCTAGACTCGATTCCAATAAGTCATGAATTGAGAATAGCAACGATGAAAAAATTAACCTTACCAAAAGATTTTTTATGGGGCGGCGCGGTTGCTGCTCACCAGGTGGAAGGCGGCTGGAACAAAGGCGGCAAAGGGCCGAGCATCTGTGACGTGCTGACCGGTGGCGCGCATGGCGTTCCCCGTGAAATCACCCAGGAAGTGGTACCGGGTAAATACTACCCAAACCACGAGGCCATCGACTTTCACGGCCACTACAAAGAAGACATCAAGTTGTTTGCCGAGATGGGCTTCAAATGTTTCCGCACCTCTATCGCCTGGACGCGCATCTTCCCGAAAGGTGACGAAACGCAGCCCAATGAAGAAGGGCTGAAGTTTTACGACGATCTGTTCGATGAGTTGCTAAAGTACAACATCGAGCCGGTGATCACCCTCTCCCACTTCGAAATGCCGCTGCACCTGGTGCAGGAATATGGCGCCTGGACCAACCGTAAAGTGGTCGATTTCTTTGTCCGTTTCGCGGAAGTGGTCTTCGAGCGTTACAAAAACAAGGTCAAATACTGGATGACCTTCAACGAAATCAACAACCAGCGTAACTGGCGTGCCCCGCTGTTCGGTTACTGCTGCTCCGGTGTGGTCTATACCGAGCACGACAACCCGGAAGAGACCATGTACCAGGTGCTGCATCATCAGTTTGTGGCAAGCGCCCTGGCAGTGAAAGCTGCGCGTCGTATTAACCCGGAAATGAAGGTCGGCTGTATGTTGGCGATGGTGGCGCTCTATCCGTTCTCCTGTAAACCGGAGGACGTGATGTTTGCCCAGGAATCCATGCGTGAACGCTATGTCTTTACCGACGTTCAGCTGCGCGGTTATTACCCGTCTTATGTACTGAATGAGTGGGAGCGCCGTGGTTTCAACATTAACATGGAGCCGGGTGATGAGCAGATCCTGCGTGAAGGTACCTGCGACTACTTAGGTTTCAGCTATTACATGACTAACGCCGTCAAAGCAGAAGGCGGTACCGGCGATGCAATTTCAGGCTTTGAAGGCAGCGTGCCCAACCCGCATGTGAAAGCCTCTGACTGGGGCTGGCAGATTGACCCTGTGGGTCTGCGCTACTCTCTGTGTGAGCTATACGAGCGTTATCAGAAACCGCTGTTTATCGTCGAGAACGGTTTTGGCGCCTACGATAAAGTGGAAGAAGATGGCAGCATTAACGACGACTACCGCATCGACTATCTGCGCGCTCACGTGGAAGAGATGATCAAAGCCGTGACGCACGATGGCGTGGACCTGATGGGTTATACGCCGTGGGGCTGTATCGACTGCGTGTCGTTCACCACCGGCCAGTACAGCAAGCGCTATGGTTTTATCTACGTGAACAAGCACGACGACGGCACGGGCGACATGTCGCGCTCCCGTAAGAAAAGCTTCGAGTGGTATAAAGGTGTGATTGCCAGTAACGGTGAGACGCTTTAACTCTGTAACGCCGGGCGGCGCTACGCTTGATCCCCTCTCCCTTTTGGGGAGAGGGTTAGGGTAAGGGGTTTACTTCCCGCCCGCTAACTCAATAAAACTGCCCGTCACGTACGACGCTTTCTCGCTCAGCAGCCAGACAATCGCCTGGGCTACCTCTTCAGGCTGGCCGCCGCGCTGCATCGGCAGCAACGACTTAACGCGATCCACACGTCCCGGCTCTCCACCGTCGGCATGGATGTCGGTATAGATAAGCCCAGGACGCACGCAGTTAACGCGGATACCTTGCGCCGCCACTTCCAGCGCTAACCCGGTTGTCAGTGAATCCACCGCCCCTTTGGACGCCGCGTAATCCACATACTCACCCGGTGCGCCCAGTCGTGACGCCGCGGAGGAGACATTCACAATCGCCCCACCCTTGCCGCCATGTTTGTGCGACATACGCTTTACCGCTTCACGGCAGCAAAGGAAATACCCCGTGACGTTAGTTGCCAGCACGCGATTAATGCGTTCAGCCGAAAGATTTTCGATGGTGGATTGCTCAAACAGGATCCCGGCGTTATTCACCAGCGCGGTTAGCGGCTCAGCTTCTCGGTCAAGACTGTCGAACATCGCCAGTACCTGCGCTTCATCGCTAATATCTGCGCGCAGGGCAAAGGCTTTACCGCCCGCCCCGACGATCTGGTTGATAACGTCCGTCGCAGCCTTGATATTGTGGTGATAATTCACCGCCACGGTGTAGCCTTCGTTTGCCAGCTGCAGCGCGGTGGCTTTACCGATACCGCGGCTTGCGCCTGTTACAAGTGCAATACCCATTCTTTTCTCCCAATAAAAAAGCCGGGTATGGCGGCTTCGCCATACCCGGCCTACGTTACTACATCAACACGATTACTGGTATTCGCTCATTGGTACGCAGGAGCAGAACAGATTACGGTCACCGTAGACGTCATCAAGACGTTTCACGGTTGGCCAGTATTTGTTTGCCACACCGGCCGGGAAGACCGCCAGTTCACGGCTGTAACCGTGATTCCACTCCGCCACCATTTCATGCTGCGTGTGCGGCGCATTGACCAGCGGGTTGTCTTCCAGCGTCCATTCGCCGTCCTGCACGCGGTCGATCTCCATGCGGATGGCCAGCATCGCATCAATAAAGCGGTCCAGCTCGGCTTTGCTCTCGGACTCCGTTGGCTCCACCATCAGCGTACCCGCAACCGGGAACGACATGGTTGGCGCATGGAATCCATAGTCGATAAGACGTTTGGCAATATCCAGCTCGCTAATGCCGGTCTGCTCTTTCAGCGGACGAATATCCAGAATGCACTCGTGCGCCACGCGGCCATCACGACCGGTGTAGAGCACCGGATAGGCTGACTTGAGGCGGGTCGCGATGTAGTTAGCGTTCAGGATCGCCACCTGGCTTGCCTTTTTCAGCCCTTCCGCGCCCATCATGCGGATGTACATCCAGCTGATTGGCAGGATAGAGGCGCTACCAAACGGTGCCGCTGACACCGCGCCCTGACGGGTCAGCATCCCTTCGATCTGCACCACGCTATGGCCTGGAACAAACGGTGCCAGGTGTGCTTTCACGCCGATTGGCCCCATACCCGGGCCGCCACCGCCGTGCGGAATGCAGAAGGTTTTATGCAGGTTCAGGTGCGAAACGTCCGCGCCGATGAAGCCCGGCGAGGTGATGCCCACCTGCGCATTCATGTTCGCACCGTCGAGATAGACCTGGCCGCCAAACTGATGCACCACTTCACACACTTCACGTATGGTCTCTTCGTACACGCCGTGAGTCGACGGATAGGTCACCATGATGCAGGAGAGCTTATCGCCCGCCTGTTCGGCTTTCGCACGCAGGTCAGCGAGGTCAATGTTGCCGTTCTTATCGCACGCCACCACGACCACTTCCATCCCCGCCATCTGGGCGGAGGCCGGGTTGGTGCCGTGGGCAGAGCTTGGGATCAGGCAGATATCACGGTGGCCTTCGTTACGGCTCTCGTGATAGTGGCGGATCGCCAGCAGACCGGCGTACTCACCCTGCGCGCCAGAGTTTGGCTGCATGCAGAGCGCATCGTAACCCGTCAGTTTCACCAGCCAGTCGGAGAGCTGGTTGATCATCAGGTGATACCCTTCCGCCTGTTCGGCAGGGCAGAACGGGTGCAGCTCGGCAAACTCAGGCCAGGTGATAGGGATCATCTCCGCCGCCGCGTTCAGCTTCATGGTGCAGGAACCCAGCGGGATCATCGCCTGGTTCAGCGCCAGATCCTTGCGCTCCAGAGAATGCATGTAACGCATCATCTCGGTTTCGCTGTGGTAGCGGTTAAAGACCGGGTGCGTCAGGATCGCATCGTTACGCAGCATGCTTTCCTGAATTGAGCGGCTGTCGAGCGCGACCTCTTTGTCCAGCGTATCAATATCCAGACCGTGCGCGTCGCCCAGCAACACGTTAAACAGGTTGACGATATCTACACGGGTGGTGGATTCATCGAGGGTGATGCCGACCGCGTTATGGATGTCGCTGCGCAGGTTGATTTGCGCCGCATCAGCACGCGCCAGCACCGCCGCTTTGTCCGCCACTTCAACGCACAGGGTGTCGAAGTAGTGAGCGTGACGCAGTTTGAGGCCTTTCTGCTGCAGACCGCAGGCCAGAATATCGGCCAGACGGTGAATGCGGCTGGCGATGCGTTTCAGGCCAACCGGACCATGGAACACCGCATACAGGCTGGCAATGTTAGCCAGCAGAACCTGCGAGGTACAAATGTTGGAGTTCGCTTTCTCGCGGCGGATATGCTGCTCACGCGTCTGCATCGCCATGCGCAGCGCAGTGTTACCGGCAGCGTCTTTTGACACACCGATAATACGGCCAGGCATGGAGCGTTTGAATTCATCTTTTGCCGCAAAGAATGCCGCGTGCGGGCCGCCGTAACCCATCGGCACGCCGAAGCGCTGCGCAGAGCCGAAGACGATATCCGCACCCTGTTTGCCAGGCGCCGTCAACAGTACCAGTGCCATAAAATCAGCGGCGACGCTGACAACGACTTTGCGGGATTTGAGTTCGGTCATCAGCGCGCTGTAGTCATGCACTTCGCCGGTGGTGCCCACCTGCTGTAGCAGCACGCCAAAGACATCCTGGTGATCCAGTACTTTGTCGGCATCATCGACAATCACGTCGAAGCCAAAGGTTTCCGCACGAGTGCGTACCACGTCCAGCGTCTGCGGATGAACATCCGCCGCCACGAAGAAGCGGTTGGCGTTTTTCAGCTTGCTCACGCGTTTCGCCATTGCCATGGCTTCTGCCGCGGCGGTCGCTTCATCCAGCAGAGACGCAGAGGCGATGTCGAGACCGGTCAGATCCAGGGTCACCTGCTGGAAGTTCAACAGCGCTTCCAGACGGCCCTGGGACACTTCCGGCTGATAGGGGGTATACGCGGTATACCAGCCCGGGTTTTCCAGCATGTTGCGCAGGATCACCGGCGGTAACTGCACGTTGGTATAACCCATGCCAATGTAAGACTTATAGCGCTTGTTAAGGGCTGCAATGGCCTTTAATTCTGCCAGCGCAGCAAATTCAGTCGTCGCCTCGCCCACCTGTGGTGGCGTGGCAAGCTGGATGTCTTTTGGCACGATCTGGCCGATCAGTGCGTCTAATGAATCCGCGCCAACTGTCTTCAGCATCTCCTGCTGTTGCTGAGCATCCGGCCCTATGTGACGTTCAATGAAGGCGCCACGGTTTTCAAGCTGGCTTAAAGTCTGTGTCATGAGCGATGGTTCCTGAAACGTGCAGTGAATATAAGTTCCCTCTCCCTGTGGGAGAGGGTTAGGGTAAGGGGAAGATGGGCACCCTCACCCCTGTCCTCTCCCGAAGGGAGAGGGATAATGGCTTACTCGTCTTCTAACAGGGCTTCGTATGCGGTGGCATCCAGCAGCGCAGCAACCTGTGATTCGTCGCTGGCTTTGATCTTGAAGATCCAGCCGCCTTCATACGGTTCGCTGTTGACCAGTTCCGGGGAGTCGCTCAGCGCGTCGTTGACGGCAATGATTTCGCCGCTCACCGGTGCATAGATATCGGATGCCGCCTTAACAGATTCCGCGACAGCGCAGTCATCGCCCGCGCTAACGGTCGCGCCCACTTCCGGCAGGTCAACAAACACCATGTCGCCCAGCAGCTCTTGCGCGTGCTCGGTGATCCCAACGGTATAAGAGCCGTCCGCCTCTTTGCGTAGCCACTCGTGTTCTTTGCTGTATTTCAGTTCTGCTGGCACATTGCTCATTGAAGTTCTCCTGATAAAAATGATTAGGCGACCGGCTTACCGGCGCGAACAAAAATCGGTTTGGTCACGTGGACCGGCATTTCGCGGTTGCGGATCTGTACCACCGCCGTTTCGCCAATGCCGGCCGGCACGCGTGCCAGTGCAATACTGTAGCCCAGCGTCGGGGAGAAGGTACCGCTGGTGATCACGCCTTCACGCGGATTGCCGTCTGCATCGGTAAAACGTACCGGCAGTTCGCCGCGCAGCACGCCTTTTTCCTTCATCACCAGGCCAACCAGCTGTTCAGTGCCCTTTTCGCGCTGCATCTCCAGCGCTTCACGGCCAATAAATTCGCGGTCAGCCGGTTCCCACGCGATGGTCCAGCCCATGTTAGCGGCCAGTGGAGAGACGCTTTCGTCCATCTCCTGGCCATAAAGGTTCATGCCCGCTTCCAGACGCAGCGTATCGCGCGCGCCCAGTCCTGCTGGCTTGACGCCCGCTTCCACCAGCGCACGCCAGAAGTCGGCGGCTTTTTCATTCGGCATGGCAATTTCATAGCCCGCTTCACCGGTATAGCCGGTGGTGGCGATAAACAGATCGCCCGCCTGCACGCCGAAGAACGGCTTCATGCCAGCGGTGGCTTCACGCTGCTCGTTGTTGAACAGCGTGGCGGCTTTCGCCTGCGCGTTCGGCCCCTGCACGGCGATCAGCGACAGATCATCACGGACGGTGATGTCGATGGCATATGGTTCAGCGTGTTGGGTAATCCAGGAGAGGTCTTTTTCGCGGGTGGCGGAGTTTACAACGAGGCGGAAGAAATCTTCAGTGAAGTAGTAGACGATAAGGTCGTCAATCACGCCGCCAGAGGCATTTAGCATGCCGGTATAGAGCGCTTTACCTGGCGTCTTCAGTTTTGCGACGTCGTTTGCCAGCAGATAACGCAAAAACTCCCGGGTGCGGCTACCGCGCAGGTCGACAATTGTCATGTGGGAGACGTCGAACATACCGGCATCGGTACGCACTGCGTGGTGTTCATCAATCTGGGAGCCGTAATGCAGCGGCATCATCCAGCCATGAAAGTCCACCATACGTGCACCGCATAACACGTGTTGTTCGTACAAAGGAGTCTGTTGAGCCATCTTTTCCTCGTTGAAAAATTCACCGTGAATCCCGGTATCGGCCCCGTCATTCGGCACCGACGCAAACGTTCTCTTTTACCTGAACTTACCACCGAAACCGACGGTTAACCATAAGGTAAAACAGGTCATCACATTAGCTTATGACCAAAAAACGCTGAAAAGCCTACAGAGTTATTCACTGGTAAAATGCGATTCAACCCGCACAAAATTAACAACGATCTAACAATATTTAGCACATGGTGATATTTCATGCGGAAAAACGGGCCAAATTTCCGTAACGTAAAAATAGCCAGATTAGATTATCTAATGCGAAAAATGGCGTGAAATTAGATTATTTCAAACGAGGATATTTACCCGGCGCAGAGGCCGGGTAAATAAAGTGTGACGGGGATCGAGATTAACGTAACCAGTCGGGAAGATCGTTAAGACCCATCGCCTGACGAAGGAGTTGAGGTTTTACGCCCGGAAGGGTGTCGGCCAGTTTCAGGCCGATGTCGCGCAGCAGTTTTTTCGCCGGATTTGCCCCGGCAAACAGCTCGCGGAAGCCCTGCATACCTGCCAGCATCACCGCCGCGCTGTGCTTGCGGCTGCGTTCGTAGCGACGCAGGTAGAGATGCTGGCCGATGTCTTTACCTTCGCGGTGCAGACGGCGCAGCTCATTCACCAGCTCTGCCGCATCCATAAAGCCAAGGTTAACCCCCTGTCCGGCCAGCGGATGAATGGTATGCGCCGCGTCACCCACCAGCGCGAGACGGTGCGCCGCAAACTGGCGCGCGTAGCGGCCGGTCAACGGGAATACCAGGCGTTCGCTCTCAAGAGTGCACAGACCAAGACGGTTATCAAACGCCATGCACAGCGCCTGATTAAACGCCTCTGGCGTCGCCTCGCGCATCAGCTGTGCTTTTTCTGGCACCAGAGACCAGACGATCGAGCACAGGTGCGGATCGCTCAGCGGCAGAAATGCCAGAATACCGTCGTTATGGAAAATCTGGCGCGCAACGCCGCCGTGCGGCTCTTCAGTACGGATGGTTGCTACCAGCGCATGATGACGATAATCCCAGAAGGTCAGGGGAATATCCGCCTTGTTACGCAGCCACGAGTTTGCGCCATCCGCGCCCACCACCAGCCGCGCGGTGAGCATGTCGCCGCTCTGCAGGGTGAGAAACGCTTCGTTTTCGCCCCATGCCACCTGCTGGATTTGCGCGGGCGCCATCAGGTTGATGTCGCTGCAGGATTGCGCTTTTTGCCATAACGCATGGTGAATGACGGCATTTTCGATGATATGACCCAGATGGCTATAGCCCATACTTTCATCATCAAACGCGATATGGCCAAAGCTGTCTTTGTCCCACACTTCCATTCCGTGATAGCAGCTGGCACGCTGCGCCACGATATCTGACCAGACGCCAAGGCGCGTCAGTAGTTTTTCGCTGGCGGCATTGATTGCCGAGACGCGCAGTTCCGGCGGCGCATCGTGCGCAACGGGCTGAGGCAGATTTTGCTCCAGCACGGCCACGCGCAGACCACTGCCCTGTAAACCACAGGCCAGCGCCAGCCCTACCATTCCGCCGCCTACAATGGCGACATCAACATTTTGCACGATGATAACTCCTTAACGCGCGACCCAACCAAGGGTCCGCTGCGCCAGCACGTCACGTGCCGGAATGAATAATTCCATCGCCATCAGCCCAAGGTTGCGGCCTGCAACCAGCGGTGCCCAGCGATTGGCAAACAGATGCACCAGGCCATCGGTGACGCCGATAGTCGCTTCTTTATCGGCCCGGCGTCGCTTCTGATAATGGCTGAGCACCGGATACGCGCCGCAATCTTTTTGCTCATGCCACGCCTGGGACAGAGTCTCTGCCAGGCTCATCACGTCGCGTAGCCCAAGGTTGAAGCCTTGCCCGGCGATTGGGTGCAACGTCTGCGCGGCATTGCCGACCAGCGCCACGCGATGGGAGATGGACTGAGATGCCGTGGTCAGCGACAGCGGGTAAACAGCGCGTTTTCCCGCATGGGTAATACGCCCCAGCCGCCAGCCAAAGGCTTTTTGCAGCTCGGTACAAAAACGGTCGTCGGACCAGGCCTCAACGTCAGCCGCTTTATCCTGAGGATGGCACCACACCAGCGAGCAGCGTCCGTTTGACATCGGCAGCATGGCCAGCGGGCCGTGCTGAGTGAAACGTTCAAACGCCCTGCCGTTGTGTTCTCCCGCCGTAGAAACGTTAGCAATAACGGCGACCTGTCCGTAAGACTGGGCGCGCCATTCCACGCCGCACTGGGTGCCAAGCGCAGAACGTGAACCATCGGCGGCGACCAGAAGCCGGCCATCCAGAACCGTGCCGTTTTCCAGCGTCACGCTGACCGCCGCTTCGCTGCGGCTGAAGCTGGCGACGCGTGCCGGGCAATGGAGCGTCACACCCGGGGCATCCTGCAATAAACGGAACAGACGCAGCCCGACGTCGTGAAGTTCAACCACCCGACCTAAGGCATCAATGCGGTAATCCTGCGCGTCCAGCGTCACAAACCCGGCATGGCCACGATCGCTGACGTGCACGGTGTTGATTGCCGTCGCACAATCCGCAATCGCCTGCCAGATGCCAATTCGAGCGAGCTGCTGGCAGGTCCCCTGAGCCAGGGCAATGGCGCGGGCATCAAAACCGGGATGGTCGGACGCCTCTGGCGCCACGGCCTCCACCAGATGGACCGGAAGTTGCCCTTTCGTCAAATGCGAGATGGCCAGCGCCAGCGTAGCTCCCGTCATCCCCCCACCAACGATAATCACGCTCATGGGCGTGCCGCTGCCATCAGCGCCTCAATGTCATCGGCGTTTTTCACCACGCCCGCGGTCAGGTTTTCGTTACCGGTTTCGGTGATGACAATGTCATCTTCGATGCGAATACCAATTCCACGGTACGCTTCCGGCACGTCGGCATCCGGCGCAATGTAGAGCCCCGGTTCAACGGTCAGCACCATACCCGGCTCCAGCACGCGAGAACGTTCTGAACCATACGCACCCACATCATGCACATCCAGCCCCAGCCAGTGGCTCAGGCCGTGCATAAAGTAGGGGCGATGCGCATTTTCAGCAATCAGGGTATCCACATCACCATTCAGAATCCCGAGCCTTACGAGGCCGGTAATCATGATGCGCACCACTTCGCCGGTCACTTCCTGGATGGAGGTGCCGGGGCGATAGAGCTTCAGCGCGGTTTCAAGAGATTCAAGAACGATGTCATAAATTTCGCGCTGCGCGGGAGTGAACTTACCGTTCACCGGGAACGTACGGGTGATGTCGCCCGCATAGCCCTGATATTCACA
Organism: Enterobacter sp. Lyrl_3; assembly: GCF_051948675.1. NCBI lineage: Bacteria > Pseudomonadati > Pseudomonadota > Gammaproteobacteria > Enterobacterales > Enterobacteriaceae > Enterobacter > Enterobacter sp. Lyrl_3. Next base: position 6,004 of record NZ_JAYJLI010000017.1, on the reverse strand, counting down.
GCCTGCATCAATCAGCACCAGATCGCCGTCACGCAGTTCACTTTCATTTTCGGTGTAGTGCAGAATGCAGCCGTTTTCACCGCCGCCGACAATGGTGTTGTAAGAGGGATAACGCGCGCCGTGGCGGTTGAACTCGTGGTGAATCTCGCCTTCCAGCTGATATTCAAACAGGCCGGGATGGCACTTTTCCATCGCCCTTGTGTGAGCCAGCGCGCTGATTTCGCCTGCACGACGCATCACGTCCAGCTCTTCCTGCGATTTAAACAGGCGCATCTCGTGGACCACCGGGCGCCAGTCCGTCAGCGTGGCCGGGGCGGAGAGATTCTGCCGGGAGCCTTTACGCAGCTTATCCAGCGCGGTGAAGACTATCTCATCGGCGTACGCATACTCACCCTGCGCGTGGTAAAGCACATCCAGCCCGTTCAGCAACTGATAGAGCTGCTGGTTGATTTCGCTGAACGCCAGCGCACGGTCCACACCCAGTTTCGCGGGCGCGGCCTCTTGCCCCAGGCGGCGACCAAACCAGATCTCCGCGGTGAGATCCCGTACGCGGTTGAAAATCACGCTGTGGTTGTGGGTGTCATTGCTCTTGATCAGCACCAGTACCGCCTCCGGTTCATTGAACCCGGTGAAGTACCAGAAATCGCTGTTCTGGCGATAGGGGTATTCACTGTCGGCACTGCGCGTCACTTCGGGCGCGGCAAAAATCAGCGCAGCGCTTCCGGGCTGCATTTTTGCCAGCAGCGCCTGACGACGACGGGAATACTCTTGATTCGAGATAACCATGACACCCTCCTGTGCGTTATTTTTCTTAATGTAAGGTTGGCTTACGAACTTCCGGTGCGGTTGGCTGCGAGCGGGTGAAGTTATCGTGGCACAGCAGTGCCGCCACGCGAACGTACTCGATAATCTCTTCGAGAGACATCTCCAGCTCTTCCTGATCTTCTTCTTCGTCGTAACCCAATTGCGCGATGTTACGCAGATCGTCGATCGCTTCACCCGCTTCGCCGGTCACTTTATCAAGCTTAGGCTGCGTTACGCCCAGCCCCAACAGATAGTGGTTTACCCAACCGGCCAGCGCATCGGCGCGATCGAACACGCTGACATCGTCGCCTTCAGGCAGATAAAGCTGAAAAAGGAAGCCATCGTCCTCCAGCGAATCGCTGATTGCCGAGTGCATTTTTCGCAGCGCTTCCGCCAGTTCATGACCAAACGCCAGCCCTTCGTTCGTCAGGTCGTGGATCAGCGGCTGCCATGAGCTGTCGCTGTTTCCGCCGCATAGCATGCCACTGATCAGACCGTGCATTTCGGCAGGGGTTAAACCCACACCCTGCTGGTTCAGTAACTGGTTTAAATCGTTGTAACCAGGCATTTCGTTCTGTATAGACATGAGCTTTCGTCATCAAAGGGAGGAATATTCATGATATGCTACCACTTTGGACCCTGGTGATACCAGAAAAGGGCTTGTATCTTCACATCAGGGTAGCTATAGTGTCGCCCCTTCGCAGCCCCCGGGGCAGTAAGCGAAGGCAGCGCAGTCAATCAGCAGGAAGGTGGCATGTCTGCACAACCCGTCGATCTCCAGATTTTTGGCCGTTCACTGCGAGTGAATTGTCCTCCTGAACAAAGGGATGCTTTGAATCAGGCTGCGGACGATTTGAATCAGCGGTTGCAAGATCTCAAAGAACGCACTAGAGTCACAAATACTGAGCAGCTGGTTTTTATCGCCGCGTTGAACATCAGCTATGAACTGACTCAGGAAAAAGCGAAGACCCGCGACTACGCGGCAAGCATGGAGCAGCGCATTAAAATGCTCCAGCAGACCATAGAACAGGCGTTGCTTGATCAAGGTCGCAATCCCGAAAGACCGGGACCAAAGTTTGAATAACACTTCTCAGTTGACTATGGTAGAGTAACTGTGAAGACAAAATTTCTCTGAGATGTTCGCAAGCGGGCCAGTCCCCTGAGCCGATATTTCATACCACAAGAATGTGGCGCTCCATGGTTGGTGAGCATGCTCGGTTCGCCCGAGAAGCCTTAAAACTATGACGACACATTCACCTTGAACCAAGGGTTCAAGGGTTACAGCCTGCGGCGGCATCTCGGAGATTCCCTCACTCTTCTTCTACCACTACCATGACTCAATTCCCTGAAGTTTGTGCCTCACGCCAGGATATTCGTCAACTCATTCGACAACGTCGCCGGGCGTTAACCCCTGAACAGCAAGCGCATTTTGCCCAGCAGGCCGCGGCACGCATGATGGCGTATCCGCCTGTAGTAATGGCGCATACCGTCGCGCTGTTTCTCTCTTTTGATGGTGAGCTGGATACGCAGCCACTCATCGAACAACTCTGGCGAGCCGGAAAGCGGGTCTATTTGCCGGTGCTGCATCCGTTTAGCGCAGGGAACCTGCTGTTTCTGCACTACCACCCACACAGCGAACTGGTTGTGAATCGTCTGAAAATCACCGAGCCGAAGCTGGATGTGCGCGACGTGCTGCCGCTGTCACAGCTGGACGTGCTGATTACGCCGCTGGTGGCGTTTGATGAACAGGGCCAGCGTTTAGGAATGGGCGGGGGGTTCTATGACAGAACGTTGCAAAACTGGCAGCAGTACGGGTTGCAGCCGGTGGGTTATGCGCATGATTGTCAGGCGGTAGAAGCCTTGCCGGTCGAGAAGTGGGATGTGCCGTTGCCGGCGGTGGTGACGCCATCGAAGTTGTGGGAATGGTGAAACAGGCGTGCAGTCGACGTAGGTCGGGTAAGGCGTAGCCGCCACCCGACACTACAAACCTCACCCTTAGTACAGCAGACGCGCGCGAATCGTCCCCGGAATGGCCTTCATGCTCTGCAGCGCTTTCTCGGCCACATCTTCATCTGCTTCGATATCAATAACCACATAGCCCATCTGCGAGTTGGTTTGCAGATACTGCGCGGCAATGTTGACGCTCTGCTCGGCAAAGATCTGGTTGATGGCGGTCAGCACGCCCGGACGGTTTTCGTGAATGTGCAGCAGACGACGGCCACCGTGCAGCGGCAGCGACACTTCCGGGAAGTTAACGGCAGAGAGCGTTGAACCGTTATCGGAGTATTTGCTCAGTTTACCCGCCACTTCCAGACCGATATTCTCCTGCGCTTCCTGAGTAGAGCCACCGATGTGTGGCGTCAGGATCACGTTGTCGAACTCGCACAGCGGAGAGTTAAATGGATCGCTGTTGGTTGCAGGCTCCGTCGGGAAGACGTCGATAGCCGCCCCCGCCAGATGCTTACGCTTCAGGGCATCGCACAGCGCGGGAATGTCGACAACCGTACCGCGTGCGGCGTTGATCAGCAGGGAACCTGGCTTCATCAGCGCCAGCTCTTCCGCGCCCATCATATTTTTGGTGGAGGCGTTTTCCGGCACATGCAGGCTCACCACGTCGCTCATGTTCAGCAGGTCTGAAAGATGTTGAACCTGAGTAGCGTTCCCCAGCGGCAGTTTGCTTTCAATGTCGTAGAAGTAAACATGCATGCCCAGGGATTCAGCCAGGATACCCAGTTGGGTACCAATGTGGCCGTAACCGATGATACCCAGTTTTTTACCGCGCGCTTCATAAGAGCCCGCGGCCAGTTTGTTCCACACGCCGCGGTGGGCTTTGGCGTTGGCTTCCGGAATACCGCGCAGCAGCAGCAGCAGTTCGCCAATCACCAGCTCCGCCACGGAACGGGTGTTGGAGAACGGGGCGTTGAAGACCGGGATACCGCGTTTTGCGGCAGCATTCAGGTCAACCTGGTTGGTACCGATGCAGAAACAGCCGATAGCGACCAGCTTTTCCGCCGCAGCAATAACATCTTCAGTCAGGTGAGTACGGGATCGCAGGCCGATGAAGTGGGCATCACGGATGGACGCTTTCAGCTCTTCAGTATCCAGCGCGCCTTTGTGAAATTCGATGTTGGTGTAACCTGCCGCGCGAAGGCTATCAAGTGCTTTTTGATGCACGCCTTCTACTAGCAGGAATTTAATCTTGTCTTTCTCCAGTGATACCTTTGCCATTTACCCGACCCTGTTTTTTTGTCTGAACTGATGTTGTGCTGGATTGAAATCCGCTTAGCCAACATATCAAAAAAAACTATTGCAGCAATATGAACGTTTGCGTCGGCACTCTGAAGAAAAGTCATACAGCGCAAAATAGCAGAGTAAAATGCTGTAAATATTTGTGAATGCGGAAGGTTCAGCAAGAGAGGGGCAAAAAACGTGACACAAGTCACCGAATTTAGCTTTTCAAAATTTTTTTAGCGGGGGGAGGACTCCCCCCGTCAGATCATTTTACGATGGTTTTCACGCCATCAGCCGTGCCGATCAGCGCAACATCCGCGCCACGGTTGGCGAATAACCCTACTGTTACCACGCCCGGAATGCCGTTGATGGCGTTTTCGAGCGCGATCGCGTCGAGAATTTCCAGGCCATGAACGTCGAGGATCACGTTGCCGTTATCGGTGACCACACCCTGACGGTATTCAGGACGTCCGCCGAGTTTTACCAGCTCACGTGCCACGGCGCTGCGCGCCATTGGGATCACTTCAACCGGCAACGGGAATTTACCCAGAATATCAACCTGCTTGGATGCATCCGCGATACAGATGAATTTATCGGCCACGGAGGCGATGATCTTTTCACGCGTCAGCGCTGCGCCGCCGCCTTTGATCATCTGCATATGCCCGTTGATTTCATCCGCGCCATCAACGTAGATCCCCAGACGGTCCACTTCGTTCAGATCGAAAACGGTAATGCCGAGGCTTTTCAGCTTTTCCGTGGAAGCATCGGAGCTCGAAACCGCGCCCTCGATTTGCCCCTTCATCGTGCCCAGCGCATCGATAAAGTGTGCCGCCGTCGACCCCGTACCCACACCGACGATAGTACCCGGTTGCACGTACTGGAGCGCGGCCCATCCTACTGCTTTTTTCAGTTCATCCTGCGTCATGATCGTTTTGCCTGTGGTATGAAAACTTAGGGCGCATTATAGAACACGTGAGGTGGAATTCGTCTGCCACAAAGGGAAAATTGTGTCATAGTGCAGATTAAGCAAAATTAAGGAGTAAGCCAGAGCAATGAAACGTCCGGACTACAGAACACTACAGGCACTTGATGCAGTTATTCGTGAACGCGGTTTTGAGCGCGCAGCGCAAAAGCTGTGTATTACTCAGTCCGCCGTATCGCAGCGTATCAAACAGCTTGAAAACATGTTCGGGCAGCCACTGCTGGTGCGTACCGTGCCACCGCGTCCAACAGAGCAAGGACAAAAGCTCCTCGCCCTGCTCCGTCAGGTTGAACTGCTGGAAGACGAATGGCTGGGTGATGAACAAACGGGTTCTACGCCGTTGCTGCTGTCGCTGGCGGTGAACGCCGACAGTCTGGCAACCTGGCTGCTGCCCGCCCTCGCCCCGGTTCTGGCCGATTCCCCTATCCGTCTGAATCTTCAGGTTGAAGATGAAACCCGCACCCAGGAACGCCTGCGTCGCGGTGAAGTGGTCGGGGCGGTCAGTATTCAGCCTCAGGCACTGCCAAGCTGCCTGGTCGATCAACTGGGCGCGCTGGATTACCTGTTTGTCGGTTCAAAAGCCTTTGCGGAGCGCTACTTCCCCAATGGCGTCACCCGCGCCGCGCTGCTTAAGGCACCTGCCGTGGCGTTCGACCATCTGGACGATATGCATCAGGCTTTCCTGCAACAAAACTTTGACCTGCCACCGGGCAGCGTGCCTTGCCACATCGTGAACTCGTCTGAGGCCTTCGTGCAGCTTGCGCGTCAGGGAACCACCTGCTGCATGATCCCGCACCTGCAGATTGAAAAGGAGTTGAAAAGCGGTGAGCTGATTGATTTGACGCCGGGGCTGTATCAGCGCCGGATGCTTTACTGGCACCGTTTTGCGCCGGAAAGCCGCATGATGCGCAACGTCACCGACGCGCTGCTGGCATACGGGCACAAGGTGTTGAGACAGGATTAATCGCTTGAATTCCCTCTCCCACA
>NZ_JAYJLI010000016.1:0-89300 GCF_051948675.1 Enterobacter sp. Lyrl_3 | reverse complement strand
CATGACCGATACGACAGCCGGGCGTGTGCCGGTGGCGGGCTGGATGGGATTGGGTGGTGTTGCACCACGTACTGCTGTTTCTGCGTCTGACAACTATGACAATATTCCAGCCGATTTACCCTCGGGCTTCTGGACTCATGCTGTCAGCGGTGGCCCATATGCTTACACATTCACCCTGTGCCAGGACGGTGGAGCGGTTAGAAATAGCCGTCATCTGATTATCCCTTCCAGCCCCACAGGTAAGATTGCATTTCGCTGGGATGGTGCAACAGGGACGGGCAGCAAGGATTACCAGTATTTTTATACCGACAAGAACAAACCAACAGCTGAGGATGTTGATGCGCTTCCGCTGAAGGGCGGCACGGTGACGGGCGAAATTACTGGTGCGTACACCGGGACGTTCATGTGGAATGACCAGTACAATACCAAAGCCCCGTTTTATCACGATTTCACCTCTGTCGGGACCAGTGAATACCATCCTCTTATCAAACAACGTGCACGCCTGAGCAGTAACGCATGGGTATTCACGCAGGGAGTTCTGGTCAGTGGAACGGATTTAACCTGGCATCTGTACATGCGGGGTAGCGCTGGACAGGATATTCACCACTATTGGGACACCAAAGGAAACTACTACTGTCCAGGCCAGGTTGTCCCTGGAAATTACACCAATTTTGACAGCCGATATCTCGGTAAAAGCAGCACATTAACGCGACTTGGTGCTCAGGTTGTAGTTGATGTTCCCAACCATCAGACAGTAAGTGCTCCGGCAGGGTGTGTTCAGTCAGCGGTGCGTTGCGGCAGTGATGGTGCTTTAACCGGGATGGGCTACCGCCCGCTTCAGGCGCTGGTAAATGGCTCCTGGGTAAACGTTCAGAGCCTTTAAGGAAACTCGATGGAAAACTATAAAAACTTCTCTCCTTACCAGCCTGAAAGCGCGCCGGTAGAAGTGCTGGTACTGCCAGACGGACGGCCAGCAGTGATGACATGGCTGCGTGATGAAGAGGGCAACGACTGGTATGACGTTCAGCAGAACTTTGCTGATGACACCCTTAAAGTACTGTATGACGGCAAGGGCATCATCTGCTGTTTCAGCAATGACGTCACTGAGCTTAACCCGGTTAACATGTCAGTTGCGGAAGTGGGTGCAGAAGACCTGCCAGAGGGAGCACTTGATAGCCTGACGGACGGCACCTGGTGTTATCTCGATGGCCGGATTCAGAAATACCAGCCTACACCTGATGAACTGCAGGAGATTGCTAAACAGCTGAAGCGTAAACTGCAGGCAGAGGCTGAGTGCGTCATTGCGCCGCTCGAGCGTGCTGTTAAATACGGTATGGCAACCGAAGAAGATAAATCCCGTCTCGAAGACTGGGAGAAGTACAGCGTCCTGCTGACACGTATTAAACCGGAAGACGTGCCGGATAAGTGGCCGGAAAAGCCTGAATAAAAAAAGGCGCAACAGCGAGGAGACTGTCATATGCGCCTGCAAGTAAAACAAAGTTACGTTAGGGATGTGGCGCAACACCCCCATGCAAGAAGTGCTGCGCCGTGTCCGGGAAACCTGCCAGGAACACCGGACAGGTTAATAATCAGAATGGGAGTGTTATTTGGCAAGAAAAAAAATGGTGGTGGCGCGAACCTGAAAAACGATAACGATGCAGTAATGGGACTCAGGAAGGCGCCACCATTGAGAGTGGCGGTGCAGTTGCTGTGATAACCGCTCTTCGGAAAAGCCAGGTTAAACTGCACCGCCGTGTCTGGAAACCGATGAAAGAAACCAGATAAATGAGATAATCGTAACGGGAATTAAGAAAGTCAACAGTGGATGGTGATGCGGTTTTGGCTGGTGGAGTAAGTTACCCGCAAGTCGATTCAGGTTTATATCCGAAACGTTCTGCATAGAAATTCTGCACTCTCCACCGTACAGCATTAACCAGATGAAGTATTTCCTCTTCTTCTCGGCTGGCAGGGGACCGAAATAAGTTGTGTATGTTGTTTATTAGATCTAATGCGCTGCTTATGCTTTCGTTATTCATAAATAAATCCATTTGTGGAGGCGGTGCATTTTGAGGATGAGCGACTCCTCGGAAAGAGTTTAGGTTCAAAAGCACCGCCATTGAGGTTGGCCCAGCGCTCACTTGCCTGCAGGTGCTGCGCAGTTGTCAGCGCTCCTGTACTTACGATGTCATCGTCAGTACGGCAGGCGATCCGAACAAGGCCAAATTCAATAACAAATGTAACTATTTGTAAGTTTGGGGTGTTGCAAGGCTGGTGATGGGTAAAGATGAGTTCGCGTCTTGTGAGTCGGTTTTTAGTAAAGCATGGAGTAAAAAATAATCAGGCTCGTTGTGAAACGAGCCTGTAGTACACTAACTGGAGTATAAGTTAGTACGGTGATATAGGCGTTTGTACCCAAGTGCATTTTTCAGGCGGTGCTTCAATGAATACCAAGTTATTAGTAGCCCCCGCTGTCATGTGAAGGTTTGCGTGATATGGGTCATTGAGCAGCCACTGGCTGGCATTATGGCCAGTTGTCAAGTTTTTGTAAGCGATAAGGTCATGAGGCGAAACGCACCGACCTTCCTTTAATGAAGCATTTCCATTGTCTGCGATGATGTGAGTGTCGGACTTTGGATTGTATAAGCAGTGCGTTGCCTGATACTCATCCCCAAGACTCCTTTCGTCTATGTTTACTTCCCATACTCCAATACTTGTATCCCCAGAAAAAAAATCATCGCTGGATATAAGCTGAAGCTTTCCATCTTTAACCACAAGCATGTTATGTGGGTAGGCTCCCTCAAGGGAGTAATAATATTGACGTATTGAATTTGTCATTTTTATCCTCAGTTACTGTTAGGTGAAGAAAGTGATGGAATCAAATCGCGGTATAAAAAATGATGAAAAAATCTTTAATACAGAACCGCTATGTCGGATAACCATCATGCACACGACCCTTAAATACTCCGAACGGAATGAAGGTAAGTCAACGCCTCACTAAATTTCTTCTATTTTAATTCCCTTAGAAATAACCTCGAAATCCCGAATTGACGGGCTTTTGTGTGAAAACATGCTGTATGTATGCACAGTAATATTCTTAGGGGGAGATATGCCACGGATGTATGAAATTGAATCAGCGTTTCGCCAGGCCATAGTGATAGAGCAGAACGGGCGAAGAACCGTCACCACTGAGTCTTTTGTTGAGAACCTCAGAAAAGTGAACTGGGATTTGACCCTGAGGGAGGCGAATGTCTGGATCGAAACCTACGTAACTACCTTCAAAGATATCTCTGAGCAGGAAGGAGAGGACCGGACGTTCCAGCTGTTCAACCCGAACGGAGGGTTGTGACATGGGGAATTATCGCTGGAAACTATACCTTACTGGGTACTGATTTTGAGGAAAGTGGCAAAATCAATTAGAAATATCTTCTCCAAAACTAATAGCTAATACATTGAAAATACAGATGATTAATGAACACAAAGAATCCCCAGAATTTAGTCCTGAAAAGGCAGTATCTTATTGATTAAAATGTAAAAATCTTGCATCTGATGACTCTTTGAAGTGCTAAGAGATCAAAATATAGACAATGAATGTGATTTCTGCTTTTTTGCCGTTGGTTGACTTCAGTGGAGGATTGGCTACCGGAAGTTTGGTTGGCCGGTGATCTTCCGATAGTGCGAATATTGAATGGTAACCAGCCGCGCGCATTTTACCAGCAGATGATCAACAGGCAACGTTTGGATAACGACTGCTTGCAATTTTGGTGGCAGCGGTTATCGCAAAGGCAGCTTCTTTGAAAAAACGAGGGGAGGCAAGCTCCCACTTACCGCCTTTGTGGATAAATAATAAATAGTCCTGGATGGTGTCAGCATCCCGGACAACAGCAAAAGTCAGCATGTCGTCGGAAGCTTTTGGCAGCTAATTGTCAGGTGGGAAGTAGATACGCGCTCCCGAGATGATCATGTTGTCCATGCGCATTATTCTTCCACCAGCCACATATCGGCTTCTTCAAACATTTCCTCCAGCATGCGGTTCAGCTTTTCCTTGTCGCTTTTGCTGGCATCACTATTCAAGCCGTTCGCCTGCATCGGCTTCACCTTCACTTCAGCATCAGGGAAAATCTGGTGCACCCGCTTCGTCAGTTCAGCTAGGATAATCTCTCTAGCACCAGCTAACCCCTCAACATTCCGCTTGTCATAAACCAGTTCAACGAACATAACCCCACCTGTTTTTTACTGTTTGGATATACAGTATTTATACAACAGAGGTTTTGTCTGTCAAGGCGTCCAATGTGAACAATTAAGGTTTTGGGGAAGTTATGGCAGAGTTTTGATAACTGCTATGCCTTGTAACACCGATGGTGACTGATGTTGGCTTGATTCAGGCATGGGGCATGGATGGGGCAAAAGTGGTCTGTGAAGTTCGTTAAAGTTCGCAAATCTCGCTTTGCATCGATCTCGCTCATCCCTTGTTTAATGCGCTCCTGGACGATCTTTATCGATTTTAAAAACTATGAGTTCATATTATACAAATGTAGCAAAAAGGGTGTTTGTACCTGAAAAGATGAACATTCTGCATAGCGCGATCTACACAACAGGAATAGACTGGAATCGTTATTCGACAAACGATGCATAAGGTTTTCTATGACACAACAGCCACAAGCCAAATACCGCCACGACTATCGTGCGCCGGATTACCTGATTAGCGATATCGATCTGACTTTTGACCTGGATGCCACTAAAACCGTTGTGACGGCGGTAAGCCAGGTGACGCGCCAGAGCGCGACGGCAGTGCCGCTGCGTCTGGATGGTGAAGACCTGACGCTGGTCTCCCTGCATATTAATGATGCAGCCTGGACTGACTATAAAGAAGAAGACAACCAGCTGGTGATCGATAACCTGCCGGAACGCTTTACGCTGCGCATCGTGAATGAAATCAGCCCTGCCGCCAATACGGCGCTGGAAGGGCTCTACCAGTCTGGCGTGGCGCTGTGTACCCAGTGTGAAGCGGAAGGTTTCCGCCACATCACCTGGTATCTTGATCGTCCGGACGTGCTGGCGCGTTTTACCACCAAAATCATCGCGGATAAAACGCTTTATCCTTTCCTGCTCTCTAACGGTAACCGCGTGGGTGAGGGTGAGCTGGAAAACGGCCGTCACTGGGTACAGTGGCAGGATCCGTTCCCGAAACCATGCTACCTGTTTGCGCTGGTGGCGGGTGATTTCGACGTCTTACGTGACACCTTCAAAACCCGTTCTGGCCGAGAAGTGGCGCTGGAACTGTTCGTTGACCGTGGCAACCTCGATCGCGCACCATGGGCGATGACCTCGCTCATCAACTCCATGAAATGGGACGAAGAGCGTTTTGGTCTGGAATACGATCTCGACATCTATATGATTGTCGCCGTCGACTTCTTCAACATGGGGGCGATGGAGAACAAAGGTCTCAACATCTTTAACTCCAAATACGTGCTGGCCCGTACCGATACCGCCACCGATAAAGATTACCTCGATATCGAGCGGGTTATTGGCCACGAATATTTCCATAACTGGACCGGTAACCGCGTCACCTGCCGCGACTGGTTCCAGCTGAGCCTTAAAGAAGGCCTGACCGTATTCCGTGACCAGGAGTTCAGCTCCGATCTGGGCTCGCGGGCGGTTAACCGCATCAACAACGTGCGCACCATGCGTGGGTTGCAGTTCGCGGAAGATGCCAGTCCGATGGCGCACCCAATTCGTCCTGACAAAGTCATCGAGATGAATAACTTCTACACCCTGACGGTGTATGAAAAAGGGGCGGAAATTATCCGTATGATCCATACCCTGCTGGGCGAGGAGAACTTCCAGAAAGGGATGCAGCTCTATTTCGAGCGTCACGACGGCAGCGCTGCCACCTGCGATGATTTTGTGCAGGCAATGGAAGATGCGTCGAATGTGGATCTCTCTCACTTCCGCCGCTGGTACAGCCAGGCCGGTACGCCGATTGTCACCGTTAAAGACGATTACAATCCGGAGACCGAGCAGTACACCCTGACCATCAGCCAACGCACGCCGCCAACGGCTGAGCAGGAAGAAAAATATCCGCTGCACATTCCGTTCAGCATTGAACTGTATGATAACGAAGGCAAAGTGATCCCGCTGCAGAAGGGCGGTCATCCGGTACACCACGTGCTGAACGTGACCCAGGCAGAGCAGACCTTTATCTTCGATAACGTCTATTTCCAGCCGGTGCCTGCGCTGCTGTGTGAATTCTCTGCACCAGTGAAGCTGGAGTACAAGTGGAGCGATCAGCAGCTGACGTTCCTGATGCGTCACGCGCGCAACGATTTCTCCCGCTGGGATGCCGCGCAAAGCCTGCTCGCGACATACATCAAGCTGAACGTTAATCGTCATCAGCAGGGCCAGCCGCTGTCGCTGCCGGTTCACGTGGCTGACGCGTTCCGTGCGGTTCTGCTGGATGAACAGATTGATCCGGCCCTCGCGGCTGAAATCCTGACGTTGCCGTCCGCGACCGAAATCGCTGAGCTGTTCGAGACCATCGATCCTATTGCCATCGTGGCTGTGCGTGAAGCGCTGACTCGCACGCTGGCGGCCGAACTGGCGGATGAGTTCCTGGCGATCTACAACGCCAACAAGCTGGATGCGTACCGCGTGGAACATGACGACATTGGTAAACGTTCCCTGCGCAATACCTGTCTGCGCTACCTGGCCTTTGGTGAAACAGACCTGGCGAACACGCTGGTGAGCAAGCAGTATCACGAAGCGGATAATATGACCGACGCGCTCGCAGCCCTGGCGGCAAGCGTGGCAGCCGAGTTACCGTGCCGTGATGCGCTGATGCAAGAGTATGACGACAAGTGGCACCAGGATGGCCTGGTCATGGACAAGTGGTTCATTCTGCAGGCGACCAGTCCGGCAGTCGATGCGCTCAGCAACGTGCGCAGCCTGCTGAAGCATCGCTCCTTTACCATGAGCAACCCGAACCGCGTCCGCTCCCTGATTGGCGCGTTTGCCAGCAGTAATCCGGCTGCGTTCCACGCGGAAGACGGCAGCGGTTATCAGTTCATGGTGGAAATGCTGACCGAGTTGAACAGCCGTAACCCGCAGGTGGCATCACGTCTGATTGAGCCGCTGATCCGCCTGAAACGCTACGATGCGCAGCGCCAGGCGAAGATGCGTGCCGCGCTTGAGCAGCTTAAAGGGCTGGAAAATCTCTCTGGCGATCTGTACGAGAAGATTTCGAAGGCGCTGGCGTAATATAAACGTTAATCCCACCCTCTCCCTGTGGGAGAGGGCCGGGTGAAGGCATCAGGCATTAGCCGTAATCAAGGCGCGCTCATTCACACCGCGCCTCATCACTCGCTCCAGCACCTCCGCTTCCAGCTCTGCCAGTCTGGCCGATCCCACACGGCGAGGGCGTGGAATATCCACCGTCAGATCCAGACCAATTTTTCCCTCTTCTATTAACAGCACCCGGTCGGCCATGGCGACGGCTTCGCTCACGTCGTGCGTCACCAGCAGGACCGTAAAACCGTGCTCCTGCCAGAGCGAGGCAATTAAATCCTGCATCTCAATCCGCGTCAGGGCATCAAGTGCCCCGAGCGGCTCATCGAGCAGCAGCAGGCCTGGATGATGTATCAACGCCCGCGCCAGCGCTACGCGCTGTTTTTGCCCGCCAGAGAGGGCAGCAGGCCAGTCACCGGCGCGATCCTCTAGCCCGACGGCGGCCAGCGCCTGACGCGCCTCCTCCCGCCAGTGACCTTTCAGGCCCAGCCCGACGTTATCCATCACCGTTTTCCAGGGCAGCAGGCGCGCATCCTGAAACATCATGCGAGTATCATCCTGAATATTGGCCAGCGGCGTTGTCCCTGCCAGAATCTCCCCTCTATTCGGCGCTTCCAGTCCGGCTAACAGGCGCAGCAGCGTACTCTTGCCGCCGCCGCTGCGGCCGACAACGGCCACAAATTGTCCGGCGGGGATATGCAGATCCAGGGCGTTAAGAATGGTTTTGTCGCCGTAGCGTTTCGTGACGCCGTTAAGTAACAGCGGTGTCCCCTTAGTGAGTCGGGCGGTATTCATGCTTTCGCCTCCTGAGAGAAATAGGCCGGGTTCCAGCGCAGCCAGCTGCGTTCCAGCCACTGGGCGCTGACGTCAGCAAGTTTGCCCAGCAGGGCATAAAGGATAATGGCGACTACCACCACGTCCGTTTGCAGGAATTCGCGGGCGTTCATTGCCAGATAGCCAATGCCGGAGTTGGCTGAAATGGTCTCCGCGACGATCAGCGTCAGCCACATCAGGCCGAGCGCAAAGCGAACGCCAACCATAATGGAGGGCAGGGCGCCCGGCAGCAGCACGTTGATAAACAGGGCAAATCCTGATAATCCGTAGCTGCGTGCCATCTCAACCAGCCCGCGATCGATATTGCGGATCCCATGCCAGGTATTGATGTAAACCGGGAACAGCGTGCCCAGCGCCACGAGGAAAATTTTGGCGCTCTCATCAATACCAAACCACAGAATGACCAGGGGGATCAGCGCCAGATGCGGTACGTTGCGCAGCATCTGAATGGAGGTATCCAGCAACCGTTCCCCCCAGCGGGACAGGCCGCTGATCAACCCCAGCGTCAGGCCGATGCTCCCGCCGATGGCAAACCCAATCACCGCGCGCCAGGAGCTAATGGCCAGGTGCTGCCACAGCTCGCCGCTGGCACTCAGCGACCAGAAGGCTTCGATCACGCCCTCCGGAGAGGGCAGGATGCGGCTCGACAGCCAGCCGGTGGAGGAGGCCAGTTGCCAGATAAGGACAATGCCGACAGGTAAAAACCACGGGGCGGCGCGCAACAGCCATTTTTGTGAGGTGAGAGACATAGCCACTCCTTAGCTTTGCGCGACTTTACGCGGAATAAACTCGTTGGCCACGGCTTCGCCCTGAAGCTGCAGCTGGCGGGGCTGCGGAATGTCCGGGATAGCGACATCCAGATGCGGGAACAGCAGTTCACCCACTTTGTATGCCTCCTCAAGATGCGGATAGCCCGAGAGGATAAAGCTGTCGATACCCAGCTCGGCATATTCGTTGATACGCGCCGCGACGGTCGGGCCGTCACCCACCAGCGCAGTACCTGCACCACCGCGTACCAGGCCGACACCTGCCCAGAGATTGGGGCTGATCTCCAGATTCTCGCGTTTGCCGTTATGTAACGAAGCCATCCGGTGCTGTCCAACGGAGTCGGTTTTCGCAAACGCCGCCTGCGCTTTGGCGATGGTCTCATCGTCCAGATGCGAGATCAGCCGGTCAGCGGCCTGCCAGGCCTCTTCGTTGGTTTCACGCACAATCACGTGCAGGCGAATGCCAAAGCGCACCTTGCGGCCATGGGCGGCGGCTTTGGCCTGCACCTGGGCAATTTTCTCTTTCACCAGTTCAGGCGGCTCCCCCCAGGTCAGATAGAGATCGACCTGTTCTGCCGCCAGATCCTGTGCCACATCCGACGATCCGCCGAAGTAGAGTGGTGGACGCGGCTGCTGTACCGGAGGAAAGTAGAGTTTCGCGTCGCGAACATGAATATGCTTGCCATCAAAGGTGACCGTTTCCCCCTCAAGCAGACGTCGCCAGACGCGGGTAAACTCGGCGGAGGCCTCATAGCGTTCCGTATGATCGAGGAACATGCCGTCACCGGCCAGTTCCTGCGGATCGCTGCCGGTGACCAGGTTAAACAGCGCGCGTCCGTTGGAGAGCCTGTCGAGCGTTGCCGCCTGACGTGCGGCAACGGTCGGGGAAACCACGCTCGGACGCAATGCCACCAGGAATTTCAGGCGCTGGGTGACCGGGATCATCGACGCGGCGACCAGCCAGGCGTCTTCGCACGAGCGTCCGGTGGGGATCAGCACGCCGGTGAAACCGATTCGGTCTGCCGCCTGCGCAATCTGCTGCAGATAGCCGTGGTCAACCGGGCGCGACCCCTCTTCGGTACCAAGATAGTGTCCATCACCGTGGGTGGGTAAAAACCAGAAAAGATTCAGACTCATGATTTGGCTCCTTCTTTGGCTGCGGGTTGCCAGATGCGTTCGCGAATGTTCACCTGTTTTGGGACTAAGCGGTTTTGATAAAAGAGGTCGGCAGTCTGTTGTTGCAGGGCTGCGACATGTGCGTCCACCGGGATAATGGTGGTGGGTGGACGGTGGTTGAGGTAGCTCGCGATCACCACCTCCGGTAAGGCCATGGTTTTCGCCAGCAGGGTGATGCTCTCCGGGCGCTGGCTTTGCGTCAGGGTATCGGCCTCGGTAAAGGTATTCAGGACTTCCTGAACAAAGGCACCGTTTTTCTCTGCATACGGACGGGCTGCAAGGTAGAACGAACCGGTCTGTTTCAGGGTTGTGCCATCTTTCAATACCCGTACGCCGCCCTGAAGTAATGCCGCGGAGTAGTAAGGATCCCAGATAGCCCACGCGTCGACATTGCCTTGCTGGAAGGCGGCGCGGGCATCAGCCGGGGTGAGATAGACGGGCTGAATATCGGTGAACTTTAGCCCGGCCTCCTGCAGAGCGCGGAGTAGCAGGTTGTGCGAGCTGGAACCTTTCTGGAATGCGACTTTGTGACCTTTAAGTTCGGCGACATTTTTAATGGCGCTATTTTCCGGCACCAGAATCACCTCGGCTTTGGGTTTCGGTGGCTCAACGCCAACGTAGACCAGATCGGCCCCGGCCGCCTGTGCAAAGATCGGTGGAATATCGCCAGTACTGCCTAAATCGATGCTTCCAACATTCAGCGCCTCCAGCATTTGTGGCCCGGCAGGAAACTCCACCCAGGAGAATTTGGTCTGTGGGAAGCGTTTTTCCAGAAGCTGGTGGCTTTTTGCCAGCACCATACTGACGCTGCCTTTCTGGTAACCAATGCGCAAACTGTCAGGTGCCGTCTCTGCTGCATGGGTCAGGGACGAGAGTGTGAGCAGACCAGCCAGGCTGATACGGGTAAGTGTTTTAAACATGAGCGACTCCTTGTGGCTGTCCAAACGCAGGTGCCTGAATATCGCGACGGTGCAGGGCATGCCAGAATGTCTCCAGCGCAGTGTCGAGCCGGGTTTGCAGATTCGGGGTGAAATGCGGTTTGTGCTGGTAATCGATAACCTGCGAGTCATCGGCAAAAACGCCGTGCAGGATCTCCTGCGCCTTCAACGCGTTCAGTACCGGCTTCAGGGCGTAATCCACGGCCAGTAAATGGGCGACCGTGCCGCCCGTAGCCAGCGGCAACACCACTTTTCCATCAAGCGCACGTTCAGGCAGCAGATCGAGCAAGGTTTTCAGTGCGCCGGAAAATGAGGCTTTATAAATCGGGGTTGCGACGATAAGCCCGTCAGCACTTTTTAGCTGTTCAATCAGGGTTTTCAATGCCGGACTGTCAAAGCGCGCGTAGAGCAGATCCTCAGGTTCAAAGTTGTGCAGATTCCAGTGGCACACTTCCACATCCAGAGCATTAAGCCTTTCGCGGGCATATTCCAGCAGGGCGCTGGAACGAGAAGGGAAACGTGGACTTCCGGCCAGGGTGATGACGCGCATGTGTGTTCCTTATAACTAATTGTTTGCTTTTATCTAACATTCATAACAATTTTCAGGAGTGTGACACTGCGTGGTTATTCCACTAAATGATTTATCCGCAATTAAAATGCGAAAAAGCGCATAAGAAGTGTACGGGGAAGTAAACGTTTGCGTTTTACGCTGATTTTTTTGCCGCAGGTCAATTCCCTTTCCGGGCAGGATCGCACATAATCCCCTCCCGGTTTGCACACCGGGAATCCAGGAGAGTTCATGTACTACCCCTTCGTTCGTAAAGCCCTTTTCCAGCTCGACCCTGAGCGCGCTCATGAATTTACATTCCAGCAATTACGCCGTATTACGGGAACGCCGCTGGCTGCGCTGGTGCGTCAGAACGTGCCGGAAAAACCTGTGCAGTGCATGGGTCTGACCTTTAAAAACCCGCTGGGTCTGGCGGCAGGTCTGGATAAAAATGGCGAGTGCATTGATGCCCTGGGCGCGATGGGCTTTGGTTCCATCGAAATCGGTACCGTCACGCCGCGTCCACAGCCGGGTAATGATAAGCCGCGTTTGTTCCGCCTGGTCGAAGCCGAGGGGCTGATCAACCGCATGGGCTTTAATAACCTCGGCGTGGATCATCTCGTAGAAAACGTTAAAAAAGCCCATTTTGATGGTGTATTAGGCATCAATATTGGCAAAAATAAAGACACGCCGGTTGAGCAGGGTAAAGATGACTACCTGATTTGTATGGAAAAAGTCTACGCCTATGCCGGTTATATCGCCGTGAATATTTCATCGCCGAATACCCCGGGGCTACGTTCTCTGCAATATGGTGAAGCGCTGGACGATCTTCTCAGCGCCATTAAAAATAAACAAAATGAGCTGCAGGCGATCCATCATAAATATGTTCCGGTGGCGGTTAAGATCGCACCGGATCTTTCTGCTGAAGAATTGATCCAGGTTGCCGACAGCTTAGTTCGCCATAATATTGATGGTGTGATTGCGACCAATACGACGCTCGATCGCTCCCTCGTCCAGGGAATGAAAAACTGTGACGAAGCGGGTGGGTTAAGTGGACGTCCGGTACAATTAAAAAGTACGGAAATTATTCGGGCGCTCTCCGCCGAATTAAAAGGTCGCCTGCCAATAATCGGTGTCGGTGGTATCGATTCGGTGATTGCTGCGCGCGAGAAGATGGCTGCGGGCGCCTCACTGGTGCAAATCTATTCCGGCTTTATTTTTAAAGGCCCGCCGCTCATAAAAGAAATCGTTACTCATATCTAATCTTTTCTCTTAATCAGACAACCAGGGCTTTATTTCCAGCCCTGGTTGTTTTATATTCCGTCACTGTTGCTTATTTAGACATTATAGTCTTTTATTAATGGTGTTATAAACGAAGCGGCGAATGGGACATTTTTAGTACAGGACGTTTGGGTACGGGAGAGACACATGCGAATTAAACCTGACGATAACTGGCGCTGGTATTTTTGTGAAGAGCATGATCGAATGATGCTCGATTTAGCCAATGGCATGTTGTTCCGTTCTCGTTTTGCGCGTCGAATGTTAACCCCGGACGCTTTCTCCCCGTCTGGCTTTTGTGTAGACGATGCTGCGCTTTATTTCTCCTTTGAAGAGAAATGCCGTGACCTGCTGCTCTCAAAAGAACAGCGTGCCGAACTGATATTAAACGCGCTGGTGGCGATTCGTTTTCTGAAACCGCAAATGCCGAAAAGCTGGCATTTTCTGCCGCATGATATGAACTGGACGCCGTCCACGGGCGATGCGGCCAGCGTCAATCTGAGCGATACCGCAGAAGAGGTGAGTTTACTGGTGGTGGAACCTGGCGAAAATGCCGCGCTTTGTCTGCTGGCCCAGCCCGGCGTGACCATTGCCGGGCGGACGATGCAGCTCGGGGATGCCATTAAGGTCATGAATGACAGGCTGAAACCGCAGCTGCGCGTGGATTCATTCAGCCTGGAACAGGCGGTTTAAGCTTCCAGCTGTATCGACGTTTTTGGAATACAGCTGCAGCACAGGATCGTCCCGTCATCACCGATTGCGGATTTCTTCAGCGCACTGACATCGCCCCCGACCAGCTTGATTCGACAGCAACCACAGATACCCGCCCGACAGGAATACGGGATACGGATCCCGGCTTGCTCCAGCTGCTCAAGTATCACCTGCTGATTGTTACCCCGTATAACGCGGCCCTGCCAGTGAATATCCACTGCCGAACTGGCTTGCGTCTCAACCTCTACCGTTTCTTCTTCCTGACCCGCACCGTACACGCGCGCAGGCCCACGGGTGAGAATTTCCACCTCGTCACCCACGCGGATCACTCCGCTTGAACGCGGAATAAGATTCTGGCCGAAATCCACGTCGCCATTATCCTGCGCGGTACGGAATGATTGCAGGGTTTTCAGCGGTTCGCCGGAAGGATGCTTCAGGCCTTTCTCCGGACTTACGGTGGTGAAAATGCAGCGGCTGCACGGCTTCACGACATCAAAAATGACGCTGCCGATGCGGATGACTTTCCAGGTATCTTCCCCCCAGGCTTCCGTACCGGTCACCACCAGATTCGGGCGAAATTGCTCCATCTGCACGCTGGCCTTACAGCGACGCTGCAGGTCACGTAGCGAGGCTTCGCTGGTTAACAGGAACGGGAAACCATCGGCAAACGAGAGGGGAACCGCGTCGTGGCGCTTGACGCGTCGCGTCAGCGCCGGACCGACCCAGCGCAGCTGTACCTCGCGGGAGAAGAAGCCGCTCAGCCAGCGGTTAATTTCGTCCGGAGCGATGCGAGCGGTAAAATGATTGCCCCACACTTCCGTTGGCGCATCGACAGGCGCAAAATCAGCAAAGCGAATCACCACGCTTGAGCCATCCGGGGCGGTGAGGTGCAGGCCGTCATGCAGCGGCGAAGGCGTAAAGCGCACCATCTGCGGGAACTGGCGTGCGGTAATGAACGTACCGTCAGGCTCGGTGACCATAAAAATACGATCGAAGGCAAATCCACTGATGTCAGCCAGGGCGTGAGAAACGCCGATACCGCGCATGGATTTCACCGGATGAATAAAAAGCCTGGATAACGTCGCCACTGTGCACAGTCCCTCGAATGAAAATAAGCCTTCAACTTTATGACATACACGTCATATTAGCTATAATGCGCGACAATTTTCTTAGAGTAAAAGTGACGATATGAATTCTCTGTTTGCCAGTACGGCCCGTGGGCTGGAAGAGCTGTTAAAAACTGAACTGGAAGCCCTGGGCGCGCAAGAGTGCCAGGTGGTTCAGGGTGGTGTCCATTTTGAGGGCGACACACGGCTTATTTACCAGAGCCTGATGTGGAGCCGCCTGGCGTCGCGCATCATGCTGCCGATGAAAGAGTGCAAGGTCTACAGCGATCTTGATCTCTATACCGGCGTACAGATGATCGACTGGACAGAGATCTTCACGCCAGACGCGACCTTCGCGGTGCATTTTAACGGTGTAAACGATGAGATCCGCAACAGCCAGTACGGCGCGCTGCGTGTGAAAGATGCCATCGTGGACTGCTTTACCCGTAAAAACAAAGAACGACCAAACGTCGATCGTGAAAACCCGGATCTGCGCATTAACGTCTGGCTCAATGGCGATACCGCCAGCATCTCTCTGGATCTGAGCGGGGCAGGTCTGCATCTGCGTGGTTACCGCGATCGCACCGGTATGGCGCCCATCAAAGAAACGCTGGCTGCCGCCATCGTGATGCGCTCCGGCTGGCTGCCGGGCACGCCGCTGCTCGACCCAATGTGTGGTTCCGGTACGCTGCTGATTGAAGCCGCGATGCTGGCCACCGACCGCGCTCCCGGCCTGCATCGCGGCCACTGGGGCTTTAGCGGCTGGGCGCAGCACGATGAAGCACTCTGGAAAGAGGTCAAAGCCGAAGCGCAGGCCCGTGCGCGTAAAGGCCTGGCGGAGTACACCTCCCATTTCTATGGATCGGACAGCGACCCGCGCGTCATTGAACGCGCGCGCAGCAATGCCCGTCGCGCAGGTATCGGTGAGCTGGTGACCTTTGAAGTGAAAGATGTCGCGAACCTGACCAACCCGCTGCCGAAAGGCCCCTACGGTACCGTTATCAGCAACCCGCCATACGGCGAGCGTCTGGATAGCGAACCGGCGCTAATTGCCCTGCACAGCCTGCTGGGCCGCAATATGAAAGACTACTTTGGCGGCTGGAATCTTTCCCTGTTTAGCGCTTCACCAGAACTGCTGAGCTGTCTGCAGCTGCGCGCCGATCGCCAGTTTAAGGCGAAGAATGGCCCGCTGGACTGTGTGCAGAAAAACTACCATCTGGCAGAGAAAGCGGCGGACAGCAAACCGTCCGGTGTGGCGGAAGATTACGCTAACCGTCTGCGCAAGAACCTGAAGAAATTTGAAAAATGGGCCAAACAGGAAGGCATTGAATGCTATCGCCTGTATGACGCCGATCTGCCGGAGTACAACGTGGCGGTTGACCGCTATGCAGACTGGGTGGTGATTCAGGAATATGCTCCACCAAAAACCATTGATGCGCAAAAAGCGCGCCAGCGCATGCTGGACGTGATCGCAGCGACGATTGCCGTGCTTGGCATCGCGCCAAACAAACTGGTGCTGAAAACCCGCGAGCGTCAGAAAGGGAAAAACCAGTATCAGAAGATGGGTGAGAAGGGCGACTTTATTGAAGTGGGTGAATACAACGCTCGCCTGTGGGTTAACCTGACGGATTACCTCGATACCGGGCTGTTCCTCGACCACCGCATTGCCCGTCGTATGCTGGGCCAGATGAGCAAAGGTAAGGACTTCCTTAACCTGTTTTCCTACACCGGTAGCGCCAGCGTGCATGCGGGCCTGGGCGGCGCGCGCAGCACCACTACGGTGGATATGTCGCGCACCTATCTGGAGTGGGCGGAGCGCAACCTGCGTCTCAATGGCCTGACCGGACGCCAGCATCGTCTGATGCAGGCCGATGTCCTGGGCTGGCTGCGTGACACCGATGAACAGTTCGATCTGATCTTCATCGATCCGCCAACGTTCTCCAACTCCAAGCGTATGGAGGATAGCTTTGATGTACAACGCGATCACCTGCGCCTGATGACCGACCTGAAGCGCCTCCTGCGTAAAGGCGGCACGATTATGTTCTCGAATAACAAACGCGGTTTCCGCATGGATCACGACGGCCTGGCCGCTCTGGGACTGAAAGCACAAGAAATCAGCCAAAAAACGCTGTCTCAGGACTTTGCCCGTAATCGTCAGATCCATAACTGCTGGCTTATCACCGCGGCCTGAAAGGAAAAATAAATGTCTTTAATTAGTATGCACGGTGCGTGGCTCTCCTTCAGCGACTCACCGCTTCTCGACAATGCTGAACTGCACATCGAAGACAACGAACGCGTCTGTCTGGTGGGCCGTAACGGCGCGGGTAAATCCACGCTGATGAAAATCCTCAACCGCGAGCAGGGTCTGGATGACGGGCGTATTGTTTACGAGCAGGATCTGATTGTCTCCCGCCTGCAGCAGGATCCGCCGCGTCATGTCACCGGCAGCGTGTACGATTTCGTAGCGGAAGGGATTTCGGAGCAGGCTGAATACCTGAAGCGCTATCACGAGATTTCTCATCTGGTGATGACCGACCCGAGCGACAAAAATCTTAACGAACTGGCGAAAGTCCAGGAGATGCTCGATCACCACGGCCTGTGGCAGCTGGAGAACCGTATTAACGAGGTGCTGGCTCAGCTGGGCCTGGAGCCGGATATGCAGCTGTCTGCGCTATCTGGCGGCTGGTTGCGTAAGGCGGCACTGGGCCGCGCGCTGGTCAGCGGGCCGAAGGTGCTGCTGCTGGATGAACCAACCAACCACCTGGACATTGAAGCGATCGACTGGCTTGAAGGGTTCCTGAAAACTTTCAGCGGTACCATTATCTTCATCTCCCACGACCGTTCCTTCATTCGCAATATGGCGACGCGCATTGTCGATCTCGATCGTGGCAAGCTGGTCACCTATCCCGGCGATTACGATACTTATCTGCTGGAAAAAGAAGAAAACCTGCGCGTGGAAGAGCTGCAAAACGCCGAATTCGACCGCAAACTGGCACAGGAAGAGGTGTGGATCCGTCAGGGTATCAAAGCCCGCCGTACCCGCAACGAAGGCCGCGTTCGTGCCCTGAAAGCGATGCGTCGTGAACGCAGCGAACGTCGCGAAGTGATGGGCAGCGCCAAAATGCAGGTAGAAGAGGCCTCCCGTTCCGGCAAGATCGTCTTCGAGATGGAAAACGTTAACTATCAGGTTGACGGGAAAGTGCTGGTGAAAGACTTCTCCGCCCAGGTCCAGCGCGGGGATAAAATCGCCCTGATTGGCCCAAATGGCTGTGGTAAAACCACGCTGCTGAAGCTGATGCTGGGCCAGTTGCAGGCGGATAGCGGCCGAATTCACTGCGGTACCAAACTGGAAGTGGCCTATTTTGACCAGCACCGCGCGGAGCTGGATCCGGACAGAACGGTGATGGATAACCTTGCTGAAGGTAAGCAAGAGGTCATGGTAAACGGTAAGCCGCGCCATGTGCTGGGCTATCTCCAGGACTTCCTGTTCCACCCTAAACGGGCGATGACCCCAGTGCGTGCGCTGTCTGGCGGTGAGCGAAACCGTCTTCTGCTGGCGCGGTTATTCCTGAAACCAAGCAACCTGTTGATTCTCGATGAACCAACCAACGACCTCGATGTCGAAACGCTCGAACTGCTGGAAGAGCTGATCGATGGTTATCAGGGCACCGTGATGCTGGTGAGCCACGACCGTCAGTTCGTTGACAACACCGTGACCGAATGCTGGATCTTCGAAGGCGAAGGGCGGATTGGTCAATATGTGGGTGGCTACCACGACGCGAAAGGGCAGCAGGCACAGTCGCTGGCGCAAAAACAGGCGAAGTCTAAAACAACGACTGAACCTGTTGTAACAAAAGCAGAAACTGTCAAGAAAACCTCGGCTAAACTAAGCTATAACCTGCAGCGCGAACTGGAGGGTTTGCCTCAGCGTCTTGAGGAGCTGGAGGCCGCGCTGGAGGCGCTGCAAGCGCAGGTTGCCGATGCATCCTTCTTCACCCAATCGCACGACTATACTCAAAAAGTCCTGGCCGAATTGTCCGCAGCTGAAAAAGCTCTGGAAGAAGCATTTGAGCGCTGGGAGTACCTTGAGTCTCTGAAAAACGGCGCATAAACAGGGATAACATATGTGTGACCAGCACCATGCCGACAGGCATATATTATGCTCGCAATGCGATATGCTCGTGGCGTTGCCAGAGCTTGGTCACGGACATAAGGCCCTGTGCCCGCGTTGCGGCACAACGTTGACAACCGAATGGGACGCGCCAAGACAGCGTCCCACGGCGTATGCGCTGGCCGCGTTGTTCATGTTGCTGCTCTCTAATCTCTTCCCCTTCATCTATATGAAGGTGGGAGGGATGACAAGCCAGGTTGATCTGCTTGAAATTCCGGGGGTGATGTTCTCGGAAGATTACGCCAGCCTCGGCACCTTCTTCCTTCTGTTTGTGCAGATCGTTCCGGCTTTTTGTCTGGTTGTCATCCTTTTGCTGGTCAACCGCGTAAAAATGCCCGCAGCCCTGAAAATCAAACTGGCGCGAGTCCTGTTTCAGCTTAAAAGCTGGGGGATGGCCGAGATTTTTCTGGCGGGTATTCTGGTCAGCTTCGTAAAGCTGATGGCCTACGGTGACGTGGGGATTGGCAGCAGCTTTATCCCGTGGTGTCTCTATTGTGTGCTGCAGCTGCGCGCATTCCAGTGCGTTGACCGGCGTTGGGCATGGGATGATATCGCTCCGGCTCCCACACTTGCCCAGACGGTGAAGGTTGGCGTGCCGGGGATCCGCCAGGGACTGCGCTCTTGCTCCTGCTGTACTGCCGTGCTGCCCGCGGATCTGGACGTCTGCCCACGCTGTGAAACCAAAGGCCATGTGCGACGCAAAAATAGCCTGCAGTGGACCATGGCGCTGCTGGTGACCTCTGTGATGCTGTATCTTCCCGCGAATATTCTGCCGATCATGATCACCGATTTGCTCGGTGACAAAATGCCCTCGACGATCCTCGCCGGGGTGATATTGCTGTGGGGCGAGGGATCTTATCCGGTGGCTGGGGTGATTTTTATCGCCAGTATTATGGTGCCTACCTTAAAAATGATCGCGATTGCCTGGCTCTGCTGGGATGCGAAAGGGCACGGCAAACGCGATAGCGAACGCATGCACCTCATTTATGAAGTTGTCGAGTTTGTTGGACGCTGGTCAATGATTGACGTGTTTGTCATTGCCGTTCTCTCTGCACTGGTGCGGATGGGCGGTTTGATGAGTATTTATCCTGCGATGGGGGCTTTAATGTTTGCGCTGGTCGTGATTATGACCATGTTTGCGGCCATGACCTTCGATCCTCGTTTATCGTGGGATCGTGAGCCTGAATCAAGCCATGAGGAAGAGTAAGAGCATGGAAAATAAGAGTGGAGAGGCGAAAGTGCAGAAGGTCAAAAACTGGTCACCGGTGTGGATTTTTCCCATCGTGACGGCGCTGATCGGTGCATGGATCCTGTTTTATCATTACAGCCATCAGGGACCGGAAGTGACGCTCATCACCACCAATGCCGAGGGGATTGAGGGCGGTAAAACGACCATCAAAAGCCGCAGCGTGGATGTAGGGGTGGTTGAAAGCGCCACCCTGACGGATGATTTAACGCATGTAGAAATTAAAGCGCGGTTAAATGCCGGGATGGAAAAGCTGCTTCACGGTGACTCCGTTTTTTGGGTGGTTAAACCGCAGGTCGGACGGGAAGGGATCAGTGGTTTAGGCACGCTGCTCTCGGGCGCGTATATTGAGCTACAGCCGGGGGCAAAAGGGGCGCAGCCAGCCCAGTATCAGCTTTTAGACTCTCCACCGCTAGCCCCGCCTGATGCAAAAGGGATCCGCGTGATTCTCGACAGTAAAAAAGCGGGCCAGCTCTCACCTGGCGACCCGGTGTTGTTCCGCGGCTATCGTGTTGGCTCGGTCGAGACCAGCACCTTTGATCCGCAA
Source organism: Enterobacter sp. Lyrl_3 (assembly GCF_051948675.1). Lineage (NCBI taxonomy): Bacteria > Pseudomonadati > Pseudomonadota > Gammaproteobacteria > Enterobacterales > Enterobacteriaceae > Enterobacter > Enterobacter sp. Lyrl_3. The sequence goes on along the minus strand of NZ_JAYJLI010000016.1, from coordinate 68,698 downwards.
AAAAGGACCATCAGCTATCAGCTGTTCATCAATGCGCCAAACGATCGTCTGGTGACCAGCAACGTACGCTTCTGGAAAGACAGCGGGATCGCGGTCGATCTCACCTCAGCAGGTATGCGCGTTGAAATGGGGTCGCTGACCACCCTGTTTGGCGGCGGCGTCAGCTTTGACGTGCCGGAAGGGCTGGATCTGGGGCAGCCGGTGGCCGAGAAAACGGCCTTCAGGCTCTTTGACGATCAAAGAAGCATTCAGGACGCGCTCTATACCGATCATATTGATTACCTGATGTTCTTTAAAGATTCCGTCCGCGGCCTGCAACCGGGTGCGCCCGTTGAGTTCCGCGGTATTCGTCTGGGTACGGTGGGACAGGTGCCGTTCTTTGTGCCGGGACTTCAGCAAGTACTTGATGATGGCTATCGTATTCCGGTGCTGATCCGCATTGAGCCAGAGCGCCTGGTTAACCAGATTGGTGAGAATCAGGATATCGGCGCGCATATTACTGATTTGATGAACCGTGGCTTGCGCGGCTCGCTGAAGACCGGCAACCTGGTGACCGGTGCGCTGTATGTGGATATGGATTTCTATCCAAAAGCTCCGCCGATTACCGGTATCCGTGAATTTGGCGGCTACAAGATCATTCCAACGGTGAGCAGCGGTCTGGCTCAAATCCAGCAGCGTCTGATGGAAACGCTGGACAAAATCAACAATCTGCCACTGAATCCGATGATTGAAGCGGCGACAGGTTCGTTGCATCAGAGCCAGGAGACAATGCAGCGTCTGCAAACCACGCTGGATAACATCAATAAGCTCACGGCAAGCCAGAGCATGCAGCAGTTGCCGCAGGATATGCAGAAAACGCTGCGTGAACTGAATCGTAGCATGCAGGGCTTCCAGCCTGGTTCGGCGGCCTACAACAAGATGGTGGCTGATATGCAGCGTCTTGATCAGGTCTTGCGCGAACTACAGCCCGTACTGAAAACGCTCAATGAGAAGAGCAACGCGCTGGTGTTTGAAGCAAAAGATAAAAAGGATCCTGAGCCGAAGAGGGCGAAACAATGAAAAAATGGCTAGCGATTGTAGGTGCGATGGTGCTCACGGCCTGTAGCTCAGGGAGTGAAACGAAAAGCTACTATCAGCTGCCGCTGATGACGCAGGCGGGTACACAGAGCACCGCCTCGCAGGGCAACCGTCTGCTGTGGGTTGAGCAAGTGGCTGTGCCAGATTATCTGGCCGGCAACGGGGTGGTTTACCAGACCAGCGATGTGCAGTATGTGATTGCGAATAATAACCTGTGGGCCAGCCCGCTGGATCAACAGTTACGCAATACGCTGGTGGCGAATCTCAGCAGCCAGCTTGCGGGCTGGGTTGTCGCCTCCCAGCCTCTTGGAAGCGACCAGGACACGCTGAACGTGACGGTAACGGGCTTCCATGGTCGTTATGACGGTGCCGTTGTCATCAGCGGAGAATGGCTGCTTAACCATCAGGGACAGCTAATTAAGCGTCCGTTCCATCTGGAGCTCAAGCAGCAAAAAGATGGCTATGATGAAATGGTGAAAGTGCTTGCCCAGGGGTGGGCACAGGAATCGGCCAACATCGCGAGAGAAATCTCCCGGCTGCCATAAGTAAAATTCATCATCAAAAACCGCAATCGGTGTGCCACTGATTGCGGTTTTTTTTTCGGTTTTACGTCAGACCGTTACTTGTCCCGGGTCACAATTTTTGTACAAATGATCTTCTGGCTAGCTCACAAATATGACATCCGTATGAATTTTGAACGTTGACGCTACGACTAATTCGGGGTATTCGTTATCTGTGCCTGCACGCATTGTGCAGTCACTGTTTTCTTTCCACCAGACAAAAGAATGAGGGAAACGAGGCATGAAGAGACAGAAACGAGATCGCCTGGAACGGGCTCATCAACGTGGTTATCAGGCCGGCATCGCTGGACGATCTAAAGAAATGTGTCCTTATCAGACGATTAATCAAAGGTCACAATGGCTGGGAGGCTGGCGAGAAGCCATCGGCGACAGGGCACTCATAGCCTGATAACGTCTCTTTAAAAACAGAAACCTCCGCAATGCGGAGGTTTCGCCTTTCTGAAGCCGCGTAAAGCAGCGTTTAGAAAGCAGATGTATCCTGGAACAGGCCCACTTTCAGGTCGTTCGCGGTATAGATCAGACGGCCGTCTACCAGCACTTCGCCATCCGCCAGGCCCATAATCAGGCGGCGGTTAACAATGCGTTTGAAGTGAATACGATAGGTCACTTTCTTCGCAGATGGCAGAACCTGACCTGTGAATTTCACTTCACCCACGCCCAGCGCACGGCCTTTACCTTCGCCGCCCAGCCAGCCCAGGTAGAAGCCAACCAGCTGCCACATCGCATCCAGGCCCAGGCAGCCAGGCATTACCGGATCGCCAATAAAGTGGCAACCGAAGAACCACAGGTCCGGATTGATATCGAGTTCTGCTTCTACGTAACCCTTATCGAAGTTGCCGCCGGTTTCGGTCATTTTCACGACACGGTCCATCATCAGCATGTTCGGGGCCGGTAACTGTGGGCCTTTCGCGCCAAACAGTTCACCGCGACCAGAGGCAAGAAGATCTTCTTTTGTATAGGATTCGCGTTTATCTACCATGTTCTCAGTAAGCCTTATTTTAGTGAAGGACGCAGGATAGCTAACACGTGTACGCTGAACAAGTCCGATCAGTTTGAACTAAACCAACCTAACCAGCGTAACGGCCACGGATAACGATGACGAGCATCTTGCTGGGTCGCCTGAGCAATGCGCTCCTGGATGGTCTGCATCAGGGTCGTTTGTCCCTCGCCGTCCCATACCAGGTTTGTCAGTAAGGGTAGTGCATCCTCGACGCCTTCGATGGCCCAGAGGGAGAATTGTCCCTGCTCTACCGCATCCAGCAGTGCCTGGCTGAGGCTTAAATGGCGTGCGTTGTGGGCTGGAATAATCACACCCTGTTTGCCGTTTAACCCGCGTTGCTGACAAATAGAGAAGAAGCCCTCAATCTTTTCATTCAGGCCCCCCACTGGCTGGGCACGACCAAATTGATCGACCGAACCGGTAATGGCGATGTTCTGATTGATCGGGACTTCCGCCAGGGCGCTGATTAAGGCACACAGCTCGGCCATAGAGGCGCTATCACCATCCACTTCGCTGTAGGATTGCTCAAACGTCAGCGAGGCAGAGAAGGGGATTTGTTGCTCAAGCTGCAGCTCTGACATCAGGAACGCCTGCATGATCATCATGCCTTTGGCGTGGATGTTTCCACCCAGCTCGGCTTTCCGTTCGATGTCGGTAAACTCGCCATCGCCAATATGGACGACGCAACTGATGCGTGAAGGCTCGCCAAACGCACGCGGATGCCCGGGAAATTCAATCACCGACAGGGCATTGATCTGTCCGATGCGCTCGCCTTCGGTCTCGACCAGAATTTGCTCCAGCAGAATTTCATCCTGCATACGATCGGCCAGATAGCCTTCCCGCCACTCTCTTTGGGCCAGCATCTGGGAAAGTTGCTCACCGGTAAATGCGCTATTCCCACTGATCGCACCCACTTCACGCAGCTGTTTGCTGATCCAGAGCGGACACAGCGGCAGCGTCTCCTGGTCACCGGTATAGCGAACCGCTTCGCGGATAAGTCCTGGCCAGGCGTCAGCCGCAGGCGTCGGCAGGGCAAAGCGGGCAGCAACGGCCATCACCCACTGACACCACTGCGCCATGTCATCGGCATCAGCAATCTGAATATTGTCTTCGTACTCGCTGTACACTGCCTGTGCAGCCAGCTCCGGCTCCATTTCCTGGAAATCAGCCAGCGATTCACGGTCACCCGTCAGCACCACGGTCAACGACAGCGGCATGGAAGGGACAGAGACCGGCAGAGGACGAGACTCGTCATAGCCCACCCAGTCAAATCGTTGCTGGCTCACAATCGTTTTCAGGCGCATCCATAGCAGCGGCTGGGAGAGCAGGGTACGCAGGGAAATGATCAGTACGCCGCCATTGGCGCGATGCACCAGGCCCGGTTGCAGCGATAACTCACCGTTGAACTGGCGAAGGCAACCAAAGAGTTGTTCGGCCTCGGCCCAGTTAGCGGATACCACTTCGCCCTTTACCGCAAAACGGCCATCAGCCTGTTCTGCGGGTTCGAAAGAGACATCATGTCCTGAAATACGATACTGGCCGCCGTAAATAGCATTGGCTTCCGGCTGCAACTGGCGCATGGCATCACCCAGAAGCGTTAAATACTCGGCTTCTTCCGGGGCTTTGAGCAGCATGAAGGGAGATGTCGCCCACGGGCTTAACACCTGCTCCAGTGCGTAATGCAAACGCGGTTGTGTATCGCTAAGTATGAATTCGTGTTCTTGTGCGAGGTCTGGCTGTGCAAACAATTCCTGATAGCTTTCGGTATCCGGAACAAGGTCACGCCATGCAAGTTTCGTAATGGTCAAAGTTGATGTTTTTTAGTCAGATGTAAAACCGTGGAGTATACCGTAAGCGGGGGGCTCTTCCCAAGCAGGATTGGGGTTTTCGGGAAGCGAATCGCCTGCAATGCTTCACAGGATATGATTTCTTTTCAGCAGATTGCTAAAAAACTGATATTCTGAACAGAGTTACGTGGTAACACTGAGATCGCAATGAAATATCAACAACTGGAAAATCTCGAAAGCGGCTGGAAATGGAAGTACCTGGTCAAGAAGCACCGAGAAGGGGAGCTGATTACCTGCTACATCGAAGCCAGCGCCGCACAAGAGGCCGTGGATATTTTGCTGACCCTCGAAAATGAACCGGTACAGGTGAATGGCTGGATTGAGAAACATATCAATCCGGCACTGTTGAACCGGATGAAGCAAACTATCCGCGCACGACGCAAACGGCATTTTAATGCTGAGCATCAGCACACCCGTAAAAAATCCATCGACCTCGAATTCATGGTCTGGCAGCGTCTTGCAGGGCTTGCGCAACGGCGGGGAAAAACGTTGTCAGAAACGGTGGTGCAGTTGATTGAAGATGCCGAGCATAAAGAGAAATACGCCAACCAGATGTCTACGCTGAAGAACGATCTTCAGGCGCTGCTGGGTAAAAAATAACTTTTGAGTTTCTTCAGATAATAAAAAACCCCGCATCGCGGGGTTTTTTTATAAGACGATAACTTAAGCCGCTGGCTGAGTTACAACGTCTTTAACGCCTTTAACTTCGATCTCTACGCGACGATCTGGTGCCAGGCAGTCGATCAGAGCAGCGCGAGCTTTAACGTTGTCACAGGTGTTGCCAGTAACTGGGTTAGATTCGCCCATACCACGTGGGGAGATCTTGTTAGCTGGGATACCTTTAGAGATCAGGTAATCAACAACAGACTGAGCACGTTTCTCAGACAGTTTCTGGTTGTAAGCGTCAGAACCGATGCGGTCGGTGAAGCCCAGAACCACTACAGAACCGTCTTTAGGATCCAGGTTGCTCAGCTGGGTGTACAGCTGATCCAGTGCCTGCTGACCTTCTGGTTTCAGGGTCGCTTTGTTGAAGTTGAACAGAACGTCAGACTTCAGAGTGAAGTGCTTGGTCTGTACTTCTGGAGCTGGAGCCGGCGCTGGAGCAACAACTGGTGCTGCATCTTCCTGCTGGCCGAAGCGGTAGGAAACACCTACGCTCAGCATGCCGTTGTCTGGACGAACACCAACGGTAGCACCGTCACCGATGTTGTTAACCCACTGGTATTCCAGACGGGTAGCGATGTCACGGGTCATAGCCCACTCAACGCCACCAGCGAATACTGGGGAAACACCAGTGTCGTGGTCGTCGCCAGCGTTGCTGTTGCTGGAGTCAGCGCGCCAAACCATGCCGCCCAGACGGGTGTACACGTCCAGATCGTCAGTTACTGGGTAACCCAGTTTAGCAGTCAACTGAACGCCCTGAGCTTTGAAAGCGCCATTGGTTTCGTTGCCTTTGTAAGGCATACGACCTAACCAGTCGTAACCCATTTCAAAGCCAACATACGGGTTAACCTGATAGCCACCGAACGCACCTGCACCAAGCTGGCTCTCGTGAGTCGGGCCATCATTGTTGTTTGCGCTGTTGTACCAGCCGGTGTCATGGAACTGAGACCAGCCCAGTTTACCACCTGCATACCAGGTATTATCTTTCGGAGCGGCCTGCGCTACGGTAGCGAAGCCAGCCAGTGCCACTGCAATCGCGATAGCTGTCTTTTTCATTTTTTGCGCCTCGTTATCATCCAAAATTCGCCATGAAAATCTCAATCGAGAATCACGGTTAAATCCTTCACCGGGGGGCGTGGTCAAATATAAATCTACCGATATCTTCGGCTTAGGCCGAGCACCCCTGGCGATGTAAAGTCTACAACGTAGCTGAAAACTTACAAGTGTGAAGTCCGTCAGGCATATGAAAAAAAAAGTTCCGTATACCGATTATTTAACAATTTCTGAACGAAATTTGTGCAATAAAATTAAGAAGAACCGCACCAGACAAGCCTTGCCGCCGTTTTGGACGATGGAACTAAAAGCGCATCTTAAGGTCGAAAAAAATTCCAGGAAAACTCTTAAATTTGCTCAGTGATACAAATTTGAGTGAATTTTTAGCCCAGAAAGTTGTCCTCTGCGGTAAGAATCCTGGCGAACCGGGCGCATGATAAAGCCGATCGCATTGCCTTCTTCTGCCGCTTCGGTGAGGCGAAAATGTTCCTGCTCCGTCAATTCGTCTGATAACCATCCAATCACCACACTGTAATTCCCTGTACGTAATGCCCGGATCATCGACTCAACCGTATCGCAAGGAGAGAGTTGGTTAATTTGCATGACCTTCGTCAGCGGCAGGCCTGCAGACTGAACCCATTCCCGGCTCAGTTTCTGCTGCGGCGTCAGCCAGAGCTGCCAGCGCGATTGCTGACCAAGCTGCTGCAAGAGCGGCAGTAACAGAAGTTGGGTCAACAGGGGCTGGTCTTCACGATAAACCACTTCACTGATAAGCCCTGTCGAAACACGCCCGACGGCGTTCTGTGCGACATCGCCAGCGGTAGAAGAGAAAGATGTTGAGCGATTTGCATAGCCTGAAGTGTACATAATCATTCCAGCCCTGTAGTTACTGTATGAATATACAGTAACCCCTGTATGCATAAAGATCAACCTCAATTTCGGAAAGCGACTCGCAAAATTCATTCATTCCTGGCGAACCTGAAAAAATCATCTTGCTCATCGGCAATAAGTTGCCTATTTTCCTGTTAACGGATCCGTTAGTAAGAAATGTCGTCGTTAATATCTGATTTTTAATGGAAATATCATGAAAAAGATATCTTATGAACGGATTTATAAATCCCAGGAATACCTCTCTCCATTAGGAGAAATTCATCATCGTGCGCTTTTTGGTGGCTATACCCTGGCCGTCGATGAGGCGGTGTTTGCCATGGTGTCAGACGGTGAGCTTTACCTTCGCGCCTGTGAGGAAAGTGCGAAGTACTGTGTAAAAAACGGATCCTCCTTTTTGACCTTAATGAAACGTGGCCGGCCGATCCTTCTCAACTATTATCGTGTGGATGACGGTCTCTGGCAGGACAGGGAGCGGCTGCTTCAGCTTTCCTCTTACGCGCTTAATGCCGCGCGTAAAGAGCGCATCCAGCGCTACCAGCGAAACCGGCTTAAGGATCTGCCCAACCTGACTTTTCAGCTGGAAGTCCTGCTCTGTGAAGCCGGGATTACCAACGAAGATACCCTCCGGTCGCTGGGAGCCAGAACGAGCTGGCTAAAGCTGCGGGCAAAAAATAAAGCGCTCAGTATCAAAGTACTGTTTGCCCTGGAAGGGGCGATTGAGGGCCTGCATGAAGCGGCACTCCCGGCGGAAATTCGCCGGGAGCTGACGGAGTGGTTTAATGCGCTGCCTGAGCCACAGGAGAATCGCTCCTCCAGGTAGCGATTTGCTGTTGCAGTCGGCAAATTTCTGGCAGCAGAGCGATAAGCAGACCAATCTGCTGGAGAACCAGCGGCGCTTTGCTGTCGTTTCCTGGGTCAAGATGCGCAATCCGTTGAGCCAGTTCATCCAGCGCCTGCTGGACACGCGGTTGATCGGCTGGGCGGTGATGTAGCGCATCATCGACATAGCAGACAGCATCATCCAGCAAGGCAAGGATGCCCGGGTTTGTCAGTTTTTCGCGGTGGGCACCGAGCGTTGAGATATAGCTGGTGAAGGTATGGTTCAGGCACAGCAGGCGGAAAGCCGTTTCACGAATTTCTGCCGTGGCGCGCGGCTCCGTTGACATATTCGAGACTACGGAAGCCAGTTCAGCATCGCTGTTATGCGCATCACGTCGGGCAATGCGGTAAGCCAGACGGTTATCGCGTCCCTGGTGGTACTGTTCAAGAATGGCATCCAGATAGCGGCAGTTGGCATTCATCGCCCTGTCCAGGACGCGCGGCAAATTACGAAAACGCCAGTCGGGCCAGATAAAACTCACTGCCGCCCAGGCGATAGCACAGCCGAGCAGCGTATCGATCACGCGGGGCAGGGCAACTTCAAACCCTTCGCCCAGCAGATTAAAGCAGAGTAGCACCAGCAGAGTGATGAACATCGTCGCGTGGGCGTACTGCACATTACGAAAGGCGAAGAACAGCACCCCGGTGATCACGATCAGGATCAGCTGGCCTTCCACCGAGGGCACAAAATAGAGCACCGGTAGCCCGATTGCGACCCCCACCAGCGTGCCGATAATACGCAGCGCCAGGCGGTGTCGGGTAGCGTTATAGTTCGGCTGGCAGACGAACAGGCTGGTCAGCAGGATCCAGTACCCGTGATGTAAACCGGTTATCTGAATAAAGGCGTAACCCACGCACAGCACCAGCGACATGCGTACCGCATGGCGAAACAGGGCAGATTCCGGCGTAAAGTTTCGGCTTAACCGGAGCCACATATCGCTAAAACTGTGCACGCTGTCATCCGCGAGCTGACTGTCCGCCTCATTGCCCGGTAGCGCCATGGCCTGTTCAGACTCAATCGTTGCCAGCTGAGCATCAATCGCCCGCAGGTTATTGAGCAAAAATCCCAACGCTTTGATGTGCTCCGGCGACGTTCCGCTGGCTCGCACGCGGTCAATTGCCGCATCAAGATGGCTGAACACGCGTTCAAAGCGTGGATCGTGTTGATAAGGCGTGCGCAGCAGAATGGAGCGCGCCAGCTGCTGGCACGCTTGGGACTGCATGGAAAGCAGACGCTGGAAGCGGAACATAACGTCGCTGTAGCGAAACTTCTCGCGCAGGGCCGCATACTGAACATGAGACGAGCTGGCGCGTTCATGAATATCCTGAGCGGCAAAGTAATAGTGCAGCGTTCTGCGCGTCCCTCGCTGGCCACGGTCGCCGCGAAGCCGGGTAAGCAGCGACGCTTTTGTCTGGTTAAGCGTGGCGACAAGCTGGCCGTTCGCCAGAGCCAGATCGTAGAGCGGAGCCTGGCTCTCCTCTTCAATATCCGGGTCAAACAGCCGGGATTTGAGCTCAAGATAGTGGGCCAACTGCTCGTAACTGCGGGCAAGGTTATCCTGCAGAGGGCGAACCGGGAAGATCAGATGGCCGGTTAACGTCAGCAGGTTATACCAGATGGCCCCCAGCAACAGCAGTACAGGCTGCTGATACCATTGGTCGTAAAGCGACACCCCCAGCATGGTGTAGATGGCAATCAGCAGGGCGCCAAACGCGATGGTGGCATAGCGCTGCCCCAGCCCACCCAGCAAAATAAACCCGCTGGTGGAAAGCGTAAGGCCTAATGCAAACAGCCATGGCCACGGGAACAGCAACTCCACGGACGCGGAGGCAATAAAAAAACAGATAAGGGTGATGACCAGGTTGCGCAGACGCCCGGCAAGGCGATCGTCGAGATCCGCCAGCGCTCCCGCAACCACCCCCAGCGTGAGCGGAATGGTGAGCTTGACATCGTTCAGCCACCACGGCAGCGCAACCGTGCCGCAAAGTGCGATAAAAATCCTGACGTTATAGAGCCAGGAGCTGTTCCAGGTGTAACGGCGAAGCAGTGGGCTTAGCATAGACGCGGCCAGTCCTTAATCACTGAAAACGACGACGTGCATTCGCTTCACGCGCCGCCTGGGCCACTTCGACCGGAACTACCCTGCGCCCGACAGGCCACAGAGCGATGGCGGCGATCTTAAAGTTCGCGATCCCCACCGGAATACCAATGATTGTGATGCACTGCGCAATACCGGCAAAAATATGCATTACGCACAGCCACCAGCCGAAGAAAATCAGCCACAGAATGTTCAGCACGGTTCCGCCCGTGTTCATCAGCGCGCTTTTATTCTCCGGGTTCAGTTCGTCAACGTGAACCGCTTCATTCCCGTAAGGGATAAAGGAGAGTTTGGTGATTTCCCAGCAGGAGCGGGTCAGGGGAAGCGTAAAAATCAGGACGATGCTCACCAGGGTGGCAAAAAGCCAGGAAAGGGTGGTGGCAAAACCGCCCAGCACAAAATTCAACACATTCAGAACGGTACGCATAAACCCTCACTTCCTTTCGATAAAATTAACGCCCAATGATTGTAACGTTTTTTTTGGCTGGAGCACCTTAAAACTGGCAGTTAAACTATCAGGCAATTATCTCTTCGTGGATCCGGCTGGATATGGAACTGAAAGCAACTTCAATGGGCAAACGCCTGGCGCAACACCCTTACGACAAGGTTGTCCTCCTCAACGCGGGAGTAAAGGTCTCCGGTGAACGCCACGAATACCTCATTCCGTTCAATCAACTCCTGGCCATCCACTGCAAACGCGGGCTGGTATGGGGCGAACTGGAGTTTGTGCTCCCTGCAGATAAAGTCGTACGTCTTCACGGTACGGAGTGGGGCGAAACCCAGCGTTTTCATCATCATCTGAACCAGCTCTGGCAGCAGTGGAGTCACGATATGAGCGTGATAGCCGCACAGGTCCTGCAGCAGGTGCTGAGTGATATCGCGCAGAGTAATGCCCAACAAACGTGGCTGACCCGTCAGCAGACCGCCGGTCTGCAGCAAAAAATCAGGCAGGCGCTGACGGCGCTGCCGTTACCGGTGACGCGCCTCAATGAGTTTGATAATTGCCGTGACGCCTGGCGACAGTGTCAGGCCTGGCTGAGCGACGCAGACAAGAGCCGGCTGGCGCATAACCAGGCGTGGACTGACGAAATTCTCACCCGCTATGCCGATTTCTTCAGTACGGTGGAGTCGTCGCCGCTGAATCCTGCCCAGGCTCGCGCCGTGGTTAACGGCGAACAATCGCTGCTGGTGCTCGCGGGAGCCGGGAGCGGAAAAACGTCCGTACTGGTCGCGCGGGCGGGGTGGTTGCTGACAACGGGCGAGGCCGTCGCCGATCAGATCCTGCTGCTGGCGTTTGGTCGCAAGGCGGCGCAGGAGATGGACGAACGCATTCAGGAGCGTTTGCACACCCGGGATATTACCGCCCGAACCTTCCATGCCCTTGCCCTGCATATCATTCAGCAGGGCAGCAAAAAAGTCCCTTCCATCAGTAAACTGGAAAACGACACCCAGGCGCGTCAGGCCCTGTTTATTAAGGCGTGGCGGCAGCAGTGCAGCGAGAAAAAAGCGCAGGCGAAAGGGTGGCGACAATGGCTGGAAGACGAGCTCAACTGGGACGTGCCGGAAGGCAGTTTCTGGCAGGATGAAAAGCTGGCGCGTCGGCTTGGCTCGCGTCTCGACCGCTGGGTGAGCCTGATGCGTATGCACGGCGGAACGCAGGCTGAGATGATTGAGAGTGCGCCGGAGGACATCCGCGCGCTTTTTTCAAAGCGGGTCAAACTGATGGCACCGCTGCTGAAAGCCTGGAAAACGGCGCTGAAGGAGGAAAACGCCGTCGACTTCTCAGGCCTGATCCATCAGGCCATCATCATTCTGGAGAAGGGGCGCTTTGTCAGTCCGTGGAAACATATTCTGGTTGATGAGTTCCAGGATATCTCTCCGCAGCGTGCCGCGCTGCTTTCGGCGTTACGGGCGCAAAATAAACATACCTCTCTGTTTGCCGTCGGGGATGACTGGCAGGCCATCTACCGCTTTAGCGGCGCGCAGCTTTCACTGACCACCGCGTTCCATCACTATTTTGGCGAAGGCGATCGCAGCGATCTGGATACCACCTACCGCTTTAACTCCCGAATTGGTGAAATTGCGAACCGCTTTATTCAGCAGAACCCCCATCAGCTGGCCAAGCCGCTTAATAGTCTGAGGGCGGGAGATAAAAAAGCCGTAACCCTGCTGGCGGACGACCAGCTTGAGCCGCTGCTGGACAAACTCAGCGGCTACGCAAAGCCAGATGAACGTATTCTGGTGCTGGCGCGTTATCACCATCTAAAACCTGCGGCGCTGGAGAAGGCGGCGACTCGCTGGCCGAAGCTGCAGCTTGATTTTATGACCATCCACGCAAGCAAAGGCCAGCAGGCCGATTACGTCATTGTGGTCGGGCTGAAAGAGGGGAGCGATGGGTTCCCGGCCCCTGCCCGTGAGTCGGTGATGGAAGAAGCATTACTGCCGGTACCGGAGGATTTCCCGGATGCCGAAGAGCGGCGTTTGCTGTACGTGGCGATCACCCGCGCGCGTCATCGCGTGTGGCTGCTGTTCAACAAAGAGGAGCCGTCAGTGTTTGTCGATATTCTGAAGAGTATTGATGTGCCGGTGGCGCGCAAGCCGTAGCGGGATTGCCGGGTGGCGGCTTCGCCTGACCCGGCCGACAAAACTCGTTGGCCCGTGCAAGCGTAGCGCCGCCGGGCATAACGCTACTTCAGTCTCTCGGAAAGATAACGCTGATAATCCGGGATGAGAATTTCAACCGGCGAGTTGAACTGCGGTGATTCAATGATGAAATCCGCCGTCGACAGGTTTGTCGCCACCGGAATATTCCAGACGGTGGCAAGACGCAGCAGCGCTTTCACGTCCGGGTCATGCGGAACCGCATTCAGCGGATCCCAGAAGAAGATCAGAACATCAATTTTCCCCTCAGAAATCTGTGCGCCCACCTGCTGATCGCCACCCATCGGGCCGCTCAGCATGGCGTTCACCTCCAGACCCGTTTCGCGGTGGATAAGGTTACCGGTGGTGCCCGTCGCCGAGAGGGCGTGCTTTTCCAGCAAGGACTGATGGCGACGAACCCAGTTAAGCAGCATTTGTTTACAGTGATCGTGCGCAACCAGCGCAATGTGCTTGCGTGCCGGTAATGTGCGTGTTGTCAGTTCCATAATCATATCCATCAGGTTAACTGGCTACACGATGACGGGAACCGCCTGATGCTGCAAGAGAAAGGCGAAAAAAATGTGGCTTACGACGAAGGTTGTTGCTTCACCCACTGTAAAAAACGGGCTCGCGTGTCGGGATCGGCCTGCTGGAACCAAAATTTCAGGCGTTGTTCTGTCAGCGTCTGGGATTGAGGGGGGATCACATCCAGCTCTGAGACGCCGGACAGCAGCGTACTGTCGTCAGCCATCATGGAGGCAAACCGGGGCAGCGAGGCGCGCTTACCCGCTTTGTTATAAGCTTGCGTTGCGGCCTCATAATCTGTGCCCGTCGATGACGACGTCAGCGCCAGAATATCCAGCTTCACCGGGATCGGGGTGGCATCGCCATCCACCAGTTCCACACGCGGCGAGGCGTCAAACGTCGCCGACTCTTTTTCCGTTTCCAGACGCGGCAACGTAAAGTTCACCTGGCTTACCTGCTGGGTATTAAAGCTCATAATCAGCGGGGGAGAGAGATACGTTCGTTGTTCATGATTAGCAAGGCGGATGGTTTTTTCCACCCGGAACACCACCTGATGAGGGCCGTTATCCAGTTCGATGCTGTCGGCACCGCGTAATAACGAACTGGAGACTTTTTTCCCGTCCAGCACCAGCAGGTCAATGTCGGAAGAAAGCCGAAGCGTGGTTGCAAAAACGCAAACCGGCATCACTAACGCAATCACAGCAGTGGCAAGGCCGGCTTTCATAGGGGCTCCTGTTTAACGTACGCTTACCGCGATAATGTATCTAAATTTGTCGATAATCATGTTTACTAACATATAGACATATTCTGGCCTTTTGCTCTCATACATCTGTATGGGATGGATGGTTGAGATGTGCGCTTTGACATACACTTGTTAAAAAGCCAGGAGGAAAAGCATGAAAGAGAATGATATTGCCGAGATTTTGACGTCCACACGCACCATTGCGCTGGTGGGGGCGAGCGATAAACCGGATCGTCCAAGCTATCGGGTAATGAAGTACCTTCTCGATCAGGGCTACCACGTCATCCCTGTGTCACCAAAAGTGGCCGGTAAGACCTTGCTGGGCCAGCAAGGATACGCCACGCTAAACGACGTACCGGAAAAGGTTGATATGGTGGATGTGTTCCGTAATTCCGAGGCTGCATGGGGCGTGGCGCAGGAGGCCATTGCCATCGGTGCGAAAACGCTGTGGATGCAGTTAGGCGTTATTAACGAACAGGCTGCGGTGCTGGCGCGCGAGGCGGGGCTGAAGGTGGTGATGGACCGCTGTCCGGCGATTGAAATCCCCCGGCTGGGGCTGACAAAGTCATAAAAAAAAGCCCGTTATCGGGCTTTTTTTACACGCTTAGTTCCGCAGGCGCGGAGCCTGTAACTGTTTGCGGATAGTCTGAGCCAGTTCATCCATCGTGGGTTGCTCCGGATGCTCATCCTGCAATTCACTGCTTAGCTGCGCCTCAGCAAGATAAGTATGGACGGGTTGTCCATCATCACCTTCCATCACCACATGGTACCAGGGTGCGGCGCGAAGCTCTGCGTTCACCGCCAGCTCATCCGCCGACGGTTCATCAAGGGAATACTCCGGGTCGATATCCACGACCACACCCAAATACCCGAGCAAAGTGTGGCGGACCTGCTGGCCGATACCGAATTTGCTGGCAATCATAGTCACCTCCCGGGAAACACTACTTACACTCTATGTGCGGGCAATATTTCTCTTTTCAAGTTACATGACGCGACAGGCAAACCCTTTCAGATACAGCCCTTCCGGGTAGGTAGCGATCACCGGGTGATCGGCTGCCTGACGGAACTGCTCTATAAATTGTACATCACGACCAGCATCTATTGCGGCATCGGCGATGATTTTCTGAAATAAATCTGTGGTCATCAGTCCAGAGCAGGAGAAGGTGAGCAGCACGCCGCCTGGGTTCAACAGCTGAATGGCCAGCATGTTGATATCTTTATAGCCGCGGCAGGCACCCATCAGCTGGCTTTTGTTCTCCACAAACTTAGGCGGATCCATCACGATAACGTCAAACTTCTCACCCTGATCGCGATATTTACGCAGCAGTTTGAAGACGTCGTCGCGAATGAATTCGGCTTTGCTCAGATCCAGCTTGTTCAGCTCGACGTTCTGTTTTGCCACATCCAGCGCTTCCTGAGACGTATCCACGCTCACCACCTGCGCGCAGCCGCCCATTAAAGCCGATACCGCAAAGCCGCCGGTGTAAGAGAAGCAGTTGAGCACGCGTTTGTCGGCAACGTACTGACGCGTGGCCAGACGGCTGTCACGCTGGTCGAGGTAATAGCCCGTTTTATGACCACCCTGAATATCCACCAGCAGCTTCATGCCGTGTTCTTCGATAGGCAGCAGGGCAGGCGGCAGTTCGCCGGTCACCGGACCCTGGGTCAGTTCCATTCCCTCTTTTTTACGCACAGCCACATCGCTGCGGTCATAGATGGCGCACTCCGGGAACAGAGACTGCAGGGCGCTTATCAGCGCGGCGCGCTGGTATTCCGCCCCAGCGCTCAGTAACTGCAGGACCAGGAAGTTACCGAAGCGGTCAATGGTCACGCCCGGCAGACCGTCGGACTCTCCGGCAATCAGGCGGTAGCTGTCCAGACCATCGCGTTTGGCCAGCCAGTCGCGCCACTGCTGCGCCTGCTGCAAACGACGCACGAAGAAGTCGATATCGATGGTTTCATCTTTGTCGAAGGTCCAGACGCGCGCGCGGATCTGGGAGGCTGGCGAGTAAGCGCCTCGTGCTAACCATTTCCCCTGATGGTCAACAATATCAATGGTTTCACCGAGGCTGGCTTTACCTTCCATACGGGCAACCGCGCCGGAAAAGACCCAGGGATGACGGCGCAGTAATGACTTCTCGCGCCCTTTGGCTAACACTAAACGTACACTCATAATTTGCTATTCTGTCGATTCAAGAAAATGGCCGCCATTTTCCCGAGTTCGCCGGGGAAATGCAACGCGCCAGACGGATAAGGAGAAGGAAGATGTCAAAAGTCTGCACTATCGCCTGGGTTCACGGCGTTGTTCAGGGCGTGGGCTTCCGCTACAGCACGCAGCGCGAGGCCGTTCAGCTTGGGCTAACGGGATATGCGCGAAACATGGATGATGGCAGCGTTGAGGTGGTCGCCTGTGGCGAAGCAGAGCAGGTTGAAAAACTGCTGGCGTGGCTGAAAGCGGGTGGGCCGCGCAGTGCCCGGGTTGATAAGGTCTTAACCGAACCGCATCAACCCGGCCGGGAATACATGAACTTCGGTATTCTCTACTAAATGCATTTCACCGGTTTAGGCAGGCCGGCAATTTTGGTGGCCTGTTTGGCCGGGCCTTTCGGGAACAGACGATACAGATAGCGGCTATTGCCTTTCTCTTCACCGAATTTATTGGCCATGGCTTTAACCAGCATCCGGATAGCCGGAGAGGTATTGAATTCGAGATAGAACTCGCGCACAAAGCGCACCACTTCCCAGTGCTCAGGGGAGAGCGCGATCGCCTCTTTTTCTGCAATCACTTCCGCCAGCGCCTCGCTCCACTGGTGGCTGTCTTTCAGATAACCGTCGTTATCGGTTTCGATCTCTTTACCTTCAAAGCTCAACATAGTTATTCACGCATCAGTCAAAAACCGCCGCAGTGTACCAAAAAACAAAGCCCCGCATAAGCGGGGCTCGGTACACAACACTCTGGCTTAATCCCGGCTGGCGAAGCCCAGGATGCTCAGCAGGCTGACGAAGATGTTGTACAGCGACACATACAGGCTCACGGTGGCGCGGATGTAGTTGGTCTCACCGCCGTGAATGATGTTGCTGGTTTCATACAGGATCGCGCCGGATGACAGCAGGATAAACACCGCGCTAATCGCCAGGTGCAGGGCAGGGAGCTGCAGGAAG
Organism: Enterobacter sp. Lyrl_3; assembly: GCF_051948675.1. Taxonomy (NCBI): domain Bacteria; kingdom Pseudomonadati; phylum Pseudomonadota; class Gammaproteobacteria; order Enterobacterales; family Enterobacteriaceae; genus Enterobacter; species Enterobacter sp. Lyrl_3. The sequence continues at coordinate 51,539 of NZ_JAYJLI010000016.1, read as the reverse complement.
ATGTTAGCCACCATACCAATCAGCACCACCACGATACCTGCCATCAGCATACCGCCGAGGAAGGACATGTCCTTGCGGGTGGTCAGCACGTAGGCGGAGCAGCAGAAGAACACCAGCGCGGTGCCGCCCAGCGCCATACCGATCACATCACCCATGCCGGCAGACAGGTACGCGTTCAGGATTGGCCCCAGGATATAACCCAGGAAGCCAGTAAAGGCGAACGCGGAGAGAATACCGACCGGTTTGTCAGCGGTTTTGTAGGTCAGGAACATCAGACCGTACATCCCCACCAGCGTCAGGATCAGCCCCGGAGACGGCAGCATCAGCACGGTGCTGGCGGTGGCGGTGATCGCCGAAAACGCCAGCGTCAGGCTGAGCATAAAGTACGTATTGCGCAGCACCTTGTGGGTGCTGAGTAGCGATGTGCGGTCGCGTGAGGAAGTAATTATACGATCCATGAGTCACTCTCTTATGACAGATGTAATTAACGGAAAGAATAGGAAACGGCGCGCCAGTCTCAAAGTGGTTTTACCCATCTTTACTCAGCAGGTTAGCGCCGGAGCTGGTTATTTATTCTGCAGAAAGACGTTTCATCAGTATGAACAGCGGTTTGGCACAATTAATCAGATCAAGCTCTTATAGGTTACTGAAAAATATTGCCTTATTACCATAAGGCCGCTAAGAGTTATTTCCGGATCGTCACAAAACAGACAATAAGGCGAAGGAAATGAAACCACAAACACGCACTCACTTTACACTCTCTTTACTGGCGGCCGGGATCCTGTGTGCCAGCACGGCATCCTTGGCGGCTAACGTGCCGGCAGGAACGCAGCTGGCCGATAAGCAGGAACTGGTCAGGAATAACGGAAGTGAACCCGCTTCGCTCGACCCGCATAAAGTCGAAAGCGACGTCGAATTCAATATTATCAGCGATTTATTCGACGGGCTGGTCAGTGTCTCCCCGGCGGGTGAAATCCAGCCACGGCTGGCGGAAAAATGGGAGAACAAGGACAACACCGTCTGGACGTTCCATCTGCGTCCGGGCATCACCTGGAGCGACGGTACCGCCATCACCGCGGAAGATATCGTCTGGAGCTGGCAGCGACTGGTTGACCCAAAAACCGCCTCACCTTATGCCAGCTATCCCGGAAGCATGCTTATTGTCAACGGTAATGAAATTGCCGAAGGCAAAAAAGCGCCCGATACGCTGGGCGTGAAAGCCATCAATGACACCACGCTGGAGGTCACGCTTTCTCAGCCTAATGCTGCTTTCCTGGCGATGCTGGCACACCCGTCTCTGGTGCCGATAGATAAAGTCCTGGTGGGGCGTTTCGGCGATAAGTGGACCAAGCCCGAGCACATCGTCAGCAGCGGTGCCTATAAGCTGTCCTCATGGGTAGTTAACGAACGCATTGTGGCGGAGCGTAACCCGCGCTACTGGGATAATGCCCATACTGTGATCAACAAGGTGACATATCTGCCTATCACCTCCGAGGCGGCTGATGTGAACCGCTATAAAGCGGGAGAAATCGATATTGTCTACACGGTGCCAGTCAACCAGTTTGCCCAGCTTAAGAAAACGCTGGGCAGCCAGCTGGATGTCTCTCCGCAGCTTGCCACCTACTATTACGAATTCAACACCGCCCGTCCGCCGTTCAACGATGCGCGCGTGCGTAAGGCGCTCAATATGGCGCTCGATAAAGACATCATCGCAGATAAAGTGATGGGGCAGGGACAGCGTCCGGCGTGGCTTATCAGCCAGCCGGACATTGGTGGCGTTAAGTTACAGAACCCGGATTACGCCAGCTGGCCGCGGGACAAACGAATTGCCGAGGCGAAAAAACTGCTCGAAGAGGCCGGGTATAACGCCAGCCATCCACTGAGTTTTAATCTGCTGTATAACACCTCTGAAACGCACCAGCGTATCGCGATTGCTGCCAGCTCAATGTGGAAGAAAAATCTCGGCGTCGAGGCGAAGCTGCAGAACCAGGAGTGGAAAACCATGCTCGATACCATGCACACCCATAACTTTGACGCGGTGCGCTACGCCTGGATTGCCGATTACGATGACGCCTCCACATTCCTGAATAACTTCCGTACCGGGGATAGCCAAAACACCACGCAGTACAGCAATCCTGAGTACGATCAAGCGCTGGTGAATGCGGCGAAGTCGAAAACGGCACAAGAGCGCGGTAAGTTTTATCAACAGGCAGAGGATTTGCTGGGGCGTGATGTGCCGGCGATCCCTGTCTATCACTACGTTCGTACGCACCTGGTGAAGCCGTGGGTGGGGGGATTCACGCCGGATAAGCTCGGGTACTACTATACGAAAGATATGTACATCAAAAAACACTAAGACAATCGCTGGAGATTGTGCTGGCAAAATGGCCAATATGTTGTCTATTCAACCGATTAAACGTAATTTGGCTATTTTTAAAGCGAACGAATGCGCGTGCTCTTTACAGCCTGCGGTGAGGTGTTTATAGTTCGCCTCACTTAGGAAGCGTGGCCGAGCGGTTGAAGGCACCGGTCTTGAAAACCGGCGATCCGAAAGGGTTCTAGAGTTCGAATCTCTACGCTTCCGCCAAATTCGAAAACCCTGCGATAGTAATATCGCAGGGTTTTTTGCTTTGGCTCTACACCTCCGCCATGCCGCCCATGTTGTAGCCGATCGTCATCCCGGCGTCTGCCCTGTAGACGCTCGCTTTGACGCACCAGGTTTGCTCTATATTTTCAGGGGTGAGCACTTCCGCAGGCGCGCCCGTGGCCGCGATACGCCCGGCCTTCAGCAGGATCAGCCGCTGGCAGTAGTTGGCCGCCAGATTGAGATCGTGCAGCGCCACCACCACCGTAAGAGGCAGTTGCGATATAAGCCGCATCAGCTCCAGCTGGTGCTGAATGTCCAGGTGGTTTGTCGGCTCATCAAGCAGCAACACCCGGGGCTGCTGTGCCAGCGCTCGTGCTATCTGGGTTCGCTGACGCTCCCCACCAGACAGTTGCTGCCACCGCCGCTGGCGTAATCCGCATAGCCGCATGAGGCTAATCGCCTCTTCCACCGCCATATCATCATCGCGAGTGCTTCTCTGAAACGCCTTCCGGTAAGGCGTACGTCCCAGCCGCACGATTTCCTCGACGGTCAGTTCTCCCTCAATGTCGGCATGTTGCGGGACGAAGGCTAACTGCCGCGCGCGCGTTTTTAACGGCATCACGCTAAGCGACGTGCCATTAAGCGCGACGCGTTCACTGTGGTGTGGAAACAGCCCGGCAAGACAGCGTAGCAGCGTTGATTTGCCCGAGCCGTTTGGCCCTAACAGGCCGACAATCTGCCCGGATGACAGGTCGAGATCGATATCCTCAAGCACCGTCTGTGCTTGTCGGGTCACACTTAACCCGGAGACGGAAATATTCATGGATGCTCCTTCCGGTTTTGATAAAGCAGCGCCACAAAGACAGGTGCGCCCACCAGTGCCGTCACCACGCCGATGGGAAGCACCTGGTGCACAATCAGCGTGCGTGACACGACATCGGCCAGGATCATAAAGTGCGCGCCGATAAGAAACGTCAGCGGGATCGTGCGGCGATGGCCCGGACCGCTGAGCATGCGCGTCACATGGGGAATGACCAGCCCCACAAATCCCACTGCGCCTATGGCACTGACCAGGGTTGCGGTGACGAACGCGCAGGTCAGCAACAGGATAATTCGTACAGCGGTCACCGGAATCCCGAGGGTGGTAGAGACCTCGTCTCCGAAGGTAAAGGTGTCCAGCGCCCGCGAAAAGAGGCATACCATCAGCAGGCCCGTCAACGTAACGACCAGCGCCAGCAGCGCGTCCGGCCAGCGCACACCGCTCAGGCTGCCCATTAACCAGAACATAACACTACGCGACTGCTCGGCATTGGCGGAGGTGCTGACGATATACGCAGTCATGGCGTTGAAGAGCTGTGTGCCCGCAATGCCTGCCAGCAAAATGCGTGACGGGCTTGCGCTCATGCCGTTTGTAATCAACATGATGAGCGCAAAAGCGGCGCAGGCGCCAACAAACGCACCGCTGCTCACGCCAATCACGCTCCCCCCGATACCGAGCAGCATCACGCAGACGGCCCCCAGCGAAGCGCCTGCGGAGATGCCCAGCAGATAGGGCTCCGCCAGGGGGTTACGCAGTATTGACTGGAGCACCAGCCCGCACAGCGCCAGGCCGCCGCCGCTGCATGCTGCCATTAATGCGCGGCTCATGCGGTACTGCCAGACGATGCCTTCCTCGGGTTGCGGCAGAACGTATGCAGTCAGCCCAAGACCATTGAGGATCGCTTTTCCGGTAACGGCATACGATACCGGCATATCGCCGATACTTGCGGCAAAGACCAGCATCAGCGGCAATGCCACGGCGCCTGACGCCATTAACCCCTGCTGGCGGCTGGGAGAAGATACATGACTCATTATTCGTCCTGGAATGAAGCCAGCCGATCGCTGATAAGCTCAACCGCGTCGACGTTACGCAAAGAAGGGTTTAACGACATTGCGGGCACCACAATAATCTGATTATTCCTGACCGCCGGAATGTTTCTTGTCACCGGATCGCGTCGTAAAAAGGCCTCTTTTACCGCGGCGTCATCGGCAGGGTAGAGCCTGCGTGACATCTGAGCGATGACGATAACGTCTGGCTGCATTTGGGCAATATGTTCCCAGGTGACAGCGGGCCATTCATCATGCGAGTCAATAACGTTCTTTAACCCCAGCGTGCGGCTTATCCAGCCAGGTGCGCCGTAATTCCCTGCCACCCAGGGATCGCCATTCAGGCGGCTGCTTGAAAACCAGAAGACAACCTTCAGGGGTTTTGCTGAGATGCGCGCCTGCGCTTTCTGAATCCGTTCTGTCAGGTCACGATTGAGCTGTTCGCCGCGCGTGGGAACATCAAAGATGGCGGCCAGGTCTGTGACTTCGTGTTTTATTTCTGCCAGTGAAAACGGCGTGCTCCGTGCTCCGTCAGCGTTTGAGGTTGCCGTCACCGTTTTGTCCGTGCAGTCGGCAGGAGAGATCCACGTCTTGATCCCCAGGGATGCAAACTGCTCGCGTGTTCCCACCTCGCCCTGCGGGCCAATATGCCAGTGATACTGAGCGAGGACGAGTTCCGGTTTTTGTCCCACCACGGCTTCAAAAGAGGGGGAGTTATCCGCAAGCCGGGGGAGTTTTTTTCCGGCATCAGCCAGCGAATCCGGGAGTTTGCCGAACCAGACTGAGGTTGCGGCGACAGATTTTTCCAGCCCCAGCGCGAGCAGCAATTCCGTTTCATGCTGACCCACGGTAACGACGCGCTGTGGCGCTTGCGTAAAGGTCTGCCTGACGCCGCAATTTTCAATCGTCAGCGGGTAAGTTGTTGCTGCAAACGTGGCTGGTGCCATGGCCAGCAGTACTGTCAGTAATAACCCTTTTTTCAGAAGCATAAAAATCAATCCCAAATTGTTATGTTATAACATAATGCATATTTTGTGATTGAGCGCAACACGCTGCCTGCCGGACATTTGCCGGTGCCTGTAATGAGAGGGAAACTTCACATCCAGATTAACGTCGCCGAAGTGAGTCATGACGCCAGAGGGCGGGGTGATGGTGAGCAAGTGTAACTTTATGCAATTTCACGCTTTACATCATGCTCAGAGATGTTTATAGTGCGCCTCACTTTGGAAGCGTGGCCGAGCGGTTGAAGGCACCGGTCTTGAAAACCGGCGACCCGAAAGGGTTCTAGAGTTCGAATCTCTACGCTTCCGCCAAATTCGAAAACCCTGCGATAGCACTATCGCAGGGTTTTTTCGTTTTACAGCCCAATCACCAGCTCAGCGGAATGACTTCTTGAGCAACACAGCGCCACATGCGGGTTGGGGGCGTTTTTCTCTGCTTCTGACTGTACGCTATCCCGGTGATCCGCCACGCCGTCAATCACCGGTGTCAGACACGCACCGCAGATCCCCATCTCGCAGGAGAGTGGAACGGCCACACCGTTTTCCTGCAGCACCTGGGCAATAGTTTTATCAGCGGGCACAGGCCAGCGCTCTCCGGTGGAGGCCAGTTTAACCGTGAAGATCTCGCCACTTTCAGCGCCGGTATCAGGCGCTGCGGGTTGAAACGCCTCGCTGTGGATCGTGGCGCCATCCCAGCCTTTCGCCGTCGCCACCTCACGTACTTTTTCCATAAACCCGGCCGGGCCACAGACCCAGGCGTGAAGACCCGCCGCGGCCATCGGGATATGCTCTGCCAGCAACGTGCGCGGGCTGGTGGTATGGATAACGCACTTACCATGCTCAAACTGCGCCAGCTCGCGGGCGAAAGCCGCGCTTTCAGCGTGTCTGACATAATAGTGCAGAGTGAACGGGGTTCCGGCTGCTTCCAGCTGCAGGGCCATGGCATACAGTGGCGTAATCCCGATCCCCGCAGCCAGCAGCAACACCCGTTCGGCCTCCTGCAGGGCAAACAGATTGCGCGGCGCGGAGATCAGCAGCGTCTGACCGGGACGCAGCGTCTCATGAATATAGCGCGACCCGCCGCGCGAGGCGGTTTCCCGGCCCACGCAGATCAGATAGCCTTCACTCCCGCATGGGCCGGTCAGGGAATACTGACGTATAACCCCGCAGGGCAGATGCACGTCGATATGCGCACCGGGCTGCCACTCTGGCAGCGCTTCACCGTTTTCCGGCACCAGCCTGACGGCGAGGCTTTTGTTCCCCTGCCGCCACAGCCCGTCGACGATAACGCTTAAAATATCACTCATGACAGCCCTCCATCAGACCAGGAAAAACGCGCCAAAACCCATCTTTTTCAGCCCCCGGCGATAGGCAATCGAGCTTTTATCCGCGGGAATATGGGCTTCAAGGGTCAGATCCAACGGCAAACTTTCCGGGCGCTGGGTCTCGACCATCAGGCGGTCTTCCTCAAAAATCCGCAGGTTAAAGGCATGCACCTCTTCCACCGGGATATGCAGATCAAAGTTGCGCGCAATCGGGGCAAACATGCGGGTGACGCGTGACGAGACCGGCGACGCGGCGTTCATGATCACCAGCCGGGATTCACCCGGAAAATGGATCGTCAGGGTGGCGGTAAAGGGCAGGTGCATTTCAAAATGGCGCAGCCACTGGAAGCCTTCCGGCGCCTGCACGTCAGCGCTGGCGGGATAATTGCTCACCGAACTCCAGTAGTCCGCTACAAAACCAAACGGTGTTTCCTGTGGCTGATAGGTCGGGACGAGCTGGTTATCCGGATCCGCAAAGGTGCTGGTGTGGATCCACGCAAAATGCGCCACATCCAGAAATCCTTCCACCTGGCGGCCAGCGAAGCCATTCACCTCAAACGCCGGACAGTTGATCTGCTGAAAGCCGTCGTCATCCCAGTGCGGCATGGTGGGCAGCGGCATCGGGTTATCCGGGTCAAACGCCAGACACGTCCAGATCAAGCCAAAGCGCTCCTCCACGGCGTAGTTAATCAGGTTCAGCTTCGCCGGTACCGGCTGGTCGGGGCTGGAGGGAATACGGTTGCAGCGGCCATCTTCCCCGAAGCGCAGGCCATGGTAGGGGCAGATAATCCCGTGCTCATCATGAAAGCCCAGCGTCAGCGGCACGCCGCGATGTGGACAAACGTCGCGGGCGACCACGACCTGGCCGTTCACGCGGTAGATAACCAGCGCTTCGTCCAGCAGTGTCGCCTTCACCGGCGCCGCGCCAATGTCGCAGGCGCGCGCAACCGGATGCCAGCACTTTGCCAGACGCAGCCAGTCCTCTGGCTCAAACGTGCAATGGGCGGGTGGTACAGGTGCTTTATTCATGTGTATTCCTCTTACGTTCAGCCTAATGGTCCGCCCTGAATGGTGTCGCACAGACCGTTGATAATGCGCTCCCCGGTCTCCTCTCTCAGCTCCTGATACCAGGCTCTGGTTAACGCCATATCTTTACCGTGCGTGACGTCACAGCGCTTGCGAGCCTTCAGCACCAGGTCGCGTACCCGGTCGCAGCGCAGGGCTTCGTACTGCCGCAGCGCCAGAGTAATGTTGTGGTTTTCGCGCAGACAATCACCCAGCACCACCGCATCCTCCAGCGCTGCGCAGCCGCCCTGGCCGATATCCGGCGTGGTGCTGTGCGCCGCATCGCCGAGCAGCGCCACGTGGCCGCGTACCAGGCTGTCGAACGGCTCAATGTCGTGGATTTCAATGCGGTTGGTGGTATCCGGATCCAGCGCGGCGATCAGCTTCTGCACCGGCGGCGCCCAGCCGCGGAAGTAACCCGTGAGATCGGCTCTGAGGGTTGTGCGATCTTCCGCCAGACCGAGGGGAAGCGGGACATCAAAAAAGAAATAGAAGCGGCCACCGGAGACGGGCATCAGCGACACACGCTTGCCTTCTCCCACGAACGTGGTCCACTGGTGGGCGGGGGCAATCTCTTCATCAATCTTCACCAGTCCGTTCCAGTTAACGTAACCGGCGTAGCGGCGCTCGGGGGTATACCCCAGCACGTACGGGCGCACCGCCGAATGGCTGCCATCGGCGGCAATCAGAAAATCGCCCGTCGCCGTGCTGCCGTCGGTAAATGTTACGCTGACGCCAGCATCATCTTCCCGGACGTGTTCGACGCGCTTGCCGAACTGCACCCGCTCGCGACCCCAGAAGTCCAGCATCTCGCGCTGTAGTTCAGCGCGCGAGACGGGGCAGGGGCGTCCCCCGGTGCGCTCCACCAGCGGGGCCAGGCTAAAGCGGGTCAACGTGTCGCCGCGCCGGTGATCCTTGTAGGCCATAAAGCGCATCGGCCCGCCGTATGTCTCAATAATGTCGCCCATGCCGAGGTGCTGCATGCATTTCACCCCGTTGGGCCAGATGGAGATGGCCGCGCCAACGGGTTTGATCTCTTTTACTGCTTCAAACACGGTACAGTCGATGCCCGCCTTTTCCAGCGCGACAGCGGCGCTCAGGCCACCAATGCCCGCACCAATGACGATTGCTTTCATGCTTCTCTCCTTTTGCCGGGTGTCATTAACATCAGCAATTTGCGTACCAGGCTGCAGAGTGGGGTAAAGGGCGTTGTGGGAGGGATGTTTGCACTGCTAAGGTGCGTTATCGCGGTGGGAATGCCTTTTTATGAATCAATAATTTCCGGTTTAGGGATCAGGAATCAACTGTTTCAGGCCTCAGGCAAGAGTGGCGTGTTTTGTGCAATGTTCAGGGACAATGATGACACGGGAGGAACCATGATAACGCTGGACGATTTTAATCACCGGGGTCACGAAGAGGTGCTTACGCTATTACACCCTTGCGTGGCCATTCCCGGCTGGGCCGAGGCGCTGGTCGCCGGGCGGCCTTATCCGAGCCGGGATGCTCTGTTTGATGCGGCCCAGGCGCTGACGAAAAGCTGGGATGAACACGCGCTCACGCGGGCCCTGAGCGCGCATCCGCGCATCGGTGAGAAGCCCATGGGCACGCAGGCGGAGGCGGCGCTGTCGCGTCGGGAGCAGGGAGCGGTGAATCATGATGATGCGCAGCTTGCTGAGGCGTTACGGGCAGGCAATGCCCGCTACGAAAGCCGTTTCGGGCGCGTCTTTCTGATCCGCGCCAAAGGCCGCAGCGGGGAGGAGATCCTCCAGGCCCTGAACGCGCGGCTGGAAAACAGCGATGCGCAGGAGGTGCAGGCCGCACTGGATCAGCTGCGGGAAATTACCTTATTACGACTGGAAGGAGTCATTGGCGCATGAGCACACTCAGTACACATATTCTGGATATCTCGACGGGCAAACCCGCGCAGGGGGTGACGGTACGTCTTGAACAGGACGCGGAGATCATCGCAACTGGCGTGACCAACGCGCAGGGCCGCATCACCGAATTTGTTCCCGTCCTGCCTGCGGGCCGCTATCGGCTGGTGGCCGAGACTGGCGCCTGGTTTAGCGAAACGGGGCGCGACACGCTCTATCCCTGCGCTCAGATTGATTTTCTAATCGGCGAAACGGCAGATGAGCACTTCCATCTGCCGTTTGTGATTGCCCCTGGTGGCTGGTCAACCTACCGCGGCAGCTGACCACACTGGCTCGCCGTTGACCCAGGTTTGGCTGATATTACGCTCGTCGCCCAGGGTCATCAGCACAAACAGCTGCTCGTAGATTTCCTTGCAGCGCCCGCTACGCAGGCGCTGCAGCGGGGTGACGGCCGGGTCGATCACGATAAAATCGGCCTCTTTGCCTGGTGCGAAGTTGCCAATTTTGTCATCCAGACGCAGGGCATGCGCGCCACCCAGCGTGGCATGATAAAAGGCCTCGCTGGCGCGCAGGCGATAGCTCTGCAACTGACCCACCTTGTAAGCTTCCCCCAGCGTGCGCAGCATGCTGAAGGTGGTACCCGCGCCGACGTCGGTGCCGATACCCATTCGCACCTTGTGCTGCCAGCAGGCGGGTAACCGAAACAGCCCACTGCCAAGAAACAGATTGGAAGTAGGGCAAAACGCCACCGCCGATCCGGTGTCGTGCAGGCACTGCCACTCGCTGTGGTGCAGATGGATCCCGTGAGCAAACATGCTGCGCTCGCCGGTGAGGCCGTAGTGGTGATAGACATCCAGATAACGTTCATGCTCCGGCCACAGGTCATTAACCCAGGCCACTTCGTTCGGGTTTTCGCTCAGATGGGTTTGCAGCCAGGTGTCCGGAAACTCCTCTCTGAGTAAACGCACCGCTGCCAGCAGTTCCGGTGATGAGGTGGGCGCAAAGCGTGGCGTAATGGCATACCCCAGCCGTCCATGGTGGTGCCAGCGCTGGATTAGATCCCGCGTCTGCTGGTAGCTCTGTTGTGCCGTTTCGGTCAGGTAGTCCGGGGTGTGCCGGTCCATCATCACCTTCCCGGCGATAAGGCGCATGTTCAGGCGCGATGCTTCGGTAAACAGCGCATCCACCGATTGCGGATGCAGTGTGCAAAACACCAGTGCGGTGGTAGTGCCGTGGCTCACCAGCTGATTTATGAAAAATTCTGCGATCTCTTTTGCGTAGCTCTCGTCGGCAAACTGGCTCTCCACCGGAAACGTATAGGTGGTCAGCCACTCCAGCAGCTGCTCGCCGAAGGCGCCGATCATCTCGGTCTGCGGGTAATGAACGTGGGTATCGATAAAGCCGGGCAGCAGCAGTTTGCCGCGCAGGTCGGTGTAACCCTTGTGCGGGTCAAGATATTGCTCTCCCTCCTGCCAGGCCATGAGCGCCACGATTTTCCCGTGGTAAATAAACAGCAGGCCGTCCTCCTGGTAGCGCGCATGGTCGGCAATCAGGTCTGCGCTGTCGCAGACCCGGGCGATATCGAAAAATGCACCGCGTATCGCAGTCTGGTAATCCATCACGGCTCCTGTCTGATTGTTTGCGTGGCCTCGTGTGCCGTGAAGTGAGCGGCGGACGCCCCTTCGCGCTCTTCACGCGCCAGCCAGCGGTAGGTTACCCCGCCAAGGAATACGCCAATGAACCAGCTAAAGTTTGCCACCTCATGCAGCGCCGGGATGAAGCTTATCACCAGCCCGACGGCAACCGAGGGGATCAGCGCGCCGATGGCTTTCGGGTTAAAGCCGTTGCGGTACCAGTATTTCCCTTCTGGCGTGTCATCGAACAGGTCGTCCACGGATACCTTGCCACGCTTAATCAGGTAGAAATCGGCAATCAGGATACCGAACAGCGGACCGATAAACGCCCCCAGCACATCCAGGGTGTAATGAATAAGCTCCGGGGAGTTAAACAGGTTCCACGGGGTTAACAGGATCGAGCCGACGGCGGCAATCATTCCCCCGGTGCGGAAGCTGATTTTCTGCGGGGAACAGTTAGAGAAATCAAATGCCGGGGAGACGAAGTTGGCCACGATGTTAATCCCGATGGTGGCGGTGATCATGGTCAACAGACCAATCGCCACCGCCAGATCGTTGCCCACGCGGCTGACGGTTTCAATCGGGTCGGTGATCATGCGGCCAAACAGCGACTGGGTACCGGAGACAATCACCACAGTCACGATGGAGAACAGCAGGAAGTTAAACGGCAGGCCCCAGCGGTTGCCGCGGCGGATTTCCCCCATGCTTTTGCCGTAGCGGGAGAAATCACCAAAGTTGAGCAACGGGCCTGAGAAGTAGGAAACCACCAGCGCCGTGGCGGTGATCATCTGCCAGGTCTGCTCGCCCGCGCTCAGGGATTTGCTGGCGAGGGTAAAGGAGATCCCGTCGAATCCGGTCTTGTATACAATCCATCCTGCCAGCGCCAGCATCACCACATAGACCGCCGGGCCGGCGATGTCGATAAAGCGCTTGATGGCATTCATGCCGTGCCAGAAGACCATTGCCTGCAATACCCACATAATGGCAAAGCAGACCCAGCCCAGGTGCGACAGCCCGAGGAACGCGCCGGTGGTGAGCGACGAGAGCGACGGCCAGAACTTCAGCGCCACCAGCATCAGGGCGTTAGCGGCCAGATAGGTCTGAATGCCGTACCAGGCAAAGGCGATAAGCCCGCGGATCACCGCCGGAATGTTTGCCCCGAACACGCCAAAGGCCTGACGGCTGATCACCGCATACGGCACGCCCGCCATCTGGCTCGGTTTCGCCACCAGGTTGGCACACAGCTGCACAATGCAAATTCCCACCAGCAGGCAGAGCAACACCTGCCAGCTTGCCAGCCCGAGCGTAAAGAAGCTCGCGGCGACCACGTATCCCCCCATGCTGTGGACGTCGGACATCCAGAAAGAAAAGATGTTGTACCAGCTCCAGTTCTGGTCACGCGTCGGTGCCAGATCCTCATTGCAAAGCCGTGGGCTGTATACCGCACCGGAATCAGCGGCCGTACCGTGTTGCGTATTTTGTCTGTTTGGCATGAAACCTGCTCCTGTGAATGAAAACCCGTTGAGTGGGAGTGCAGACGGTGTTGCAGGATCCAGGCCAAAATAATAAATCTTGTATGCAATATTTTATTTTTATGTATACGATTCGATAGCGAAAAGTAAAAAGTGGAGTGGTTAATGAACAACGTGAACAGTCTGCACGCCGCGCCAGACCTGCAAGACAAAGACGAATCCATCTTTCAGGCGCTGATGACCGCGATTGTCGAACATCAACTGCTGCCGGGAAGCAAATTGCCGGAAGAGGCGCTGGCGGAGGTTTTTGGCGTGAGTCGTACGGGCATCCGTAAGGTGCTGCAGCGACTCGCCGCTGTGCAAATGGTCACCTTAACGCCCAAACGTGGTGCACACGTTGCCAGCCCGACGGTCGAAGAGGCCCGGCAGATCTTTCGCACCCGCGCGCTACTGGAGGTCGCCAATCTACCGGACGTGCTGGCGCACTGTCAGCCGCCGCATCTGGCCGCGCTGGCGTCAATCATCCGTCAGGAGCAGCAGGCGCATGAGGCTTACGACGGCCCGGCGGCGATCCGCCACTCCGCAAATTTCCATATTCAACTGCAGGCCATCTCCGGCAATCAGGTCCTGACGGAGATGGTGACCCGCCTGAGCCAGCGCTCCTCGTTGGTGATTGCCACCTGGGGCGCGCCGTGGCGTCAGGGGTGTCGCTGCAATGATCACGAACAGCTTGTGGAGCTGCTGCGTCAGAAAGCGCTGCAACCCCTGAGTGATGCCTTAATGCACCATTTCGAACATATCGTCGCCAGCCTCTGTTTCGAACGGGCAGGTGAATGCCTGCCCGATTTTGCCCGGCTGTTCGCCAGCCACAAGGAGTCGTAATGTCGTCTGTCCGTATACAAGTCATTAATCCCAATACCAGCCTCGCGATGACGGAAACCATCGGCGCGGCCGCCCGCGCGGTGGCTGCACCGGGCACGGAGATCCTCGCGGTCTGCCCCAGTGCGGGTGTGCCCTCAATCGAAGGTCATTTTGATGAAGCCATTGCCGCCGTGGGTGTCCTTGAGCAAGTCAAAAAAGGCAGAGAGCAGGGGGTGGAAGGGCACGTGATTGCCTGCTTTGGCGACCCGGGGCTGCTGGCCGCGCGCGAGCTGGCGCAAGGGCCGGTTGTCGGCATTGCCGAAGCCGCGATGCACATGGCCACGCTGGTGGCGACGCGCTTTTCCATCGTCACCACGCTGCCGCGCACGCTGATTATCGCGCGTCATCTGCTGCAGCAGTATGGCTTTCAGGATCATTGCGCGGCCCTGCACGCGATTGATCTCCCGGTGCTGGCGCTGGAAGACGGCAGCGGCCTGGCGCAGGAGAAGGTGCGCGCGCGCTGTATACAGGCCCTGAAAGAGGATGGCTGCGGCGCCATCGTGCTGGGCTGTGGCGGGATGGCAACGCTCGCCCAGGAGCTGACGCGCGAGCTGCGCGTGCCGGTGATCGACGGCGTCAGTGCGGCGGTGAAGATGGTGGAATCGCTGGTGGCGCTGGGGCTGTCAACCAGCAAGCACGGGGATCTGGCCTTCCCGGAGAACAAACCGTTAAGCGGACATTTTCAGGCATTGAATCCATTTTAATTTTTGGGGGGGTAGCAATGGGGCTTTTTGAAGAGGGTTATCCGCGGGATCTGCGTGGCTACGCAGGCAACCCGCCGCATGCGCAGTGGCCGAATCAGGCACGCATCGCCGTGCAGTTTGTGCTCAATTATGAAGAGGGGGCAGAAAACCACGTCCTGCATGGCGATGCCGGGTCAGAACAGTTTCTCTCGGACATCATTGGAGCGGCCAGCTATCCCGACAAACACATGTCCATGGACTCCCTGTACGAATACGGCAGCCGCGCCGGGTTCTGGCGAATTCATCATGAATTTCAGAAACGCGGCCTGCCGCTGACGGTCTTTGGCGTGGCGATGGCGCTGGCGCGTCACCCGGAGATTGTCGCGGCGATTAAGGCGGCGGATTACGACGTGGTCAGCCACGGCTGGCGCTGGATCCACTATCAGAACATGGATATCAACCAGGAGCGGGAACATCTGCACAAAGCGGTGCACGTGCTGACCGATCTGTTTGGCAAGCCGCCTACGGGCTGGTACACCGGGCGCGACAGCCCCAACACGCGCCAGCTGGTGGTCGAGCACGGCGGTTTTGACTACGACAGCGACTACTATGGCGACGACTTGCCCTTCTGGACGGAAGTGGCCTGCAGCGATGGCAGCCGTAAACCGCACCTGATCGTGCCCTACACGCTGGACGCGAACGACATGCGCTTCGCCACCGCCCAGGGGTTTAATACCGCCGAGCAGTTTTATACTTATCTGAAAGACAGCTTTGACGTGCTGTATGAAGAGGGTGAAAGCGCACCGAAGATGATGTCCATCGGCATGCACTGCCGCCTGCTGGGGCGTCCGGGCCGTTTTCGCGCGCTGCAGCGGTTCCTGGATTATGTGCAGCAGCATGAGCGGGTCTGGGTTTGTACCCGCCAGCAGATTGCTGACCACTGGCGGGACGTGCATCCGTTTCAGAAATAGCGGTGTCGTATTGTGCCGGGTGTCGGCTGCGCCTTACCCGGCCTACAGCACCCGCAGGGTATACGGGACATTGCAGGCCCGGTAAGCGCAGCGCCACCAGGCAGGTTTTTCAGCGTCACGACATCACACTCACCTGCGCCGCAACAATGCGCCACCCGTAAGCAAACCGCACCCACGTCTGCTGCTGGCGGCCAATGCGTTCTGTGCCCTCGCGGGTAAATTCGGTGCTGCACACCGCGTAATCTTCTCCGAAGGTGGTGATCACGGTATTGCGCAACGTCCGCTGCAGCCCGGCGGAGGGGCGCGCCGCCCGAAAGGCGCGGATTTCATCAATGCCGTAAAGGTTTTCCCCCGCGCCCAGTCGCACCGTGTTTTTGTCGTG
Organism: Enterobacter sp. Lyrl_3; assembly: GCF_051948675.1. Taxonomy (NCBI): domain Bacteria; kingdom Pseudomonadati; phylum Pseudomonadota; class Gammaproteobacteria; order Enterobacterales; family Enterobacteriaceae; genus Enterobacter; species Enterobacter sp. Lyrl_3. Next base: position 35,758 of record NZ_JAYJLI010000016.1, on the reverse strand, counting down.
CCAGAACAACTCATCCAGCACCGCAATGTTGTTGCTCACCAGCGCATCTTCATAGCGATAAAACGCGGCCGTCACCTCTGCAACCACCCACGGGAGGTTAATGTCATCGTGATTCATCATGCTGCAAACTCCGCCGGGCGGGCATCGGTGATTCCACTCTCCTCCAGCACGCGCGCCACGCGCAGGCAGGCTTGTTCATTAAACGGCGCTGCGATGAGCTGCAGACCAATCGGTGTCCCCTGGGCGGTGCGTAGCGGAACGGTGGTGACGGGCAAACCCAGAAATGAGATCGGCTGCGTCAGCATCCCCATGCTGGCGCGCACCGGCAGTGGCTCGCCGTTAATCTCCATGGTCTGCTCGCCAATCGTCGTGGCGCTGCGCGGCGTTGCCGGGGCGATCAGCACGTCGGCCTGCTCAAACAGCGCTTTACAGGCCTGTCGGGCGTGGGCGCGAAAACGCTGGGCCTGAATATACCAGGCGGAAGGGATCATTGCCCCAGCCAGCAGGCGTTCGCGGGAGTGTGGTTCAAAACGCTCCGGTTCACGGCGAAGTGACGGCAGGTACTGGTTCCCCCCTTCGGAGGCGCTGATGATAAACGCGGCAGAGCGGGACAGCGCGGCTTCAGGGAACTGCAGCTCCTCCTGGACGTCAAGAGCACGTGCCGCGCGCGCGACGGCTTCCCGGGCGTCGTCGTTACACCACGTGCTGAAATAGCCCCCGAGGACGGCACAGCGCAAACCATCCAGACCGCGATCGAGCAAAGGCCGGGTCTGCTCGCGGGAGGACTCTGCCTGAAAAGGGTCGCTGGTGTCTCGTCCCTGTAGCGCATCGTACACGGACGCCAGATCGCACACCCGGCGGGCAAACGGCCCGATATGATCGAGACTGGCGACAAACGGGTGGCTGCCGGAGCGTGACAGGCGGCCAAAGGTTGGTTTTAAGCCGTAAATTCCGCACAGGGACGCCGGGACGCGAATCGACCCGTTGGTGTCGGTACCCAGTGAAAAATGGACCAGCCCGGCGGCGACGGCGGCGGCAGAGCCACCGGAGGAGCCGCCTGCAATGCGCGTCAGATCGTGCGGATTACGCGTGGCGCCGTAGTGGCTGTTTTCCGTGGTAAAGCCGTAGGCATAGGCATCCATATTGACCATCCCGGACAACAGTCCTCCCGCGCTGCGTAGCTGGCGAACCGCAAAGCTGTCTGCGCTGGCAGCGGAACGCTTGCTGAACAGCTCGGCTCCGGCGAGGGTGGTGTGCCCGGCCACATCAAACAGGTTTTTTACCGCGTAAGGCACGCCCGCCAGCGGCGGCAGGGGGCGCTTTTCCCGGCGCAGGGTGTCGATATTTTCTGCCTCGGCCAGCATCCGCGCTTCGGTAACCGCCGTCCAGGCGTTGATCTGCGGGTTGATGCGCGCAATATCTTCCAGCGTCTGACGGGCGATTTCGCGGGCACTTAACTCGCCTGCACTCAGCGCCTGCTGGATCGCGCTGATACTCATCTCGTGTAGCCTCATGCTTTGTATACTCCTGCGATCTCCAGACGGTCATCAAGCGGCAGCGCCATCAGCGGGGCGGCCATGGCGGCAATGCGGCTAAACTGCTGCTGAAGCTCCGCGCGGCGGGCGTCATCCAGCTCAATGCCCAGCACGGCCTCCATCTGCGCCAGGTAGGCATGCCAGTCAGGTTGTTGTGTTGTCATGGTTTTCTCCTCAGTATCCGGCGGCGCCGCCGTTGCTGCGCGGGTCGAACGCGCCTTCAAACAGCCCGTTCGGGTGGCGGACAATCGCGCCCGCGTGGCCCATGGCTTCGCTAAAGTCCGGGAAGATCTCCACCTCGTGACCCAGCGTCTGCAGGCGTGCGATCGTTTCAGGGGAAAACCGGCCTTCCACTTTTAAGGTGTCTGAGCTTTGTCCCCAGGTGCGCCCCAGCAGCCAGCGCGCACGGGAGATGCTCTCCTGCAGCGGCAGACCCTGCACCACATAGCGGGTAAAGAGCGTGGCCTGAGTTTGCGGCTGGCCGTCACCGCCCATGGAGCCGTAGACCATCACCCGTCCGTCGTTCAGACGCGCCGCGGCCGGGTTCAGGGTATGGAACGGCTGTTTGCCCGGCGCGAGAGCCAGAAGATGTGCGGGATCGAGGCTGAACGACGCCCCCCGGTTCTGCCAGACGATACCCGTATCCGGGAGCACTACGCCGCTGCCGAACTCGTGATAAATGCTCTGGATAAACGACACGGCCAGGCCGCTGTTATCCATCACCCCCATCCACACCGTATCGCCAGGGCCTTTGCCGGTGCCCCACGGCGCGGCATGGTTATCGTCAACCCGGTCGGCGAGCGCCTGAAGCGCCGCAGGATCCAGCAGGCTCTGGATATCGGTTTTCAGCTCGCGCGGGTCGGTGATGTGGGCATCGCGCAGGCCAAAGGCCAGTTTGGTGGCTTCCACAATGCGGTGCACCGTCCCGGCGTCGTCGGCATCGGCCATCGCCAGACGGTCGGTGATGCCGAGGATCGCCAGCGAGACCAGCCCCTGCGTCGGTGGGGCGAGGTTCCAGACCTCACCCTGCTGATGCGCTAATTTCAGCGGCGTGGTGCGCCGGGCGACATGCGCGTTCAAATCCGCCAGCGTAATGGGCAGGCCGAGCGTCTCCATCCCACGGGCCAGACGCGCCGCCAGCGGACCGCGATAAAAACTCTCCAGACCCTCTTCGGCAAGTTGCGTCAGCGTGGAGGCCAGCGCCGGTTGATAAAACCGGCTGCCGACCTCCGGTGGTTTGCCGTCTACCAGCCAGGTTTCTGCGAAGCCGGGCAGGTCTTTCAGTTCGTCGAATTTACTGGCGGTGGCAGTGGCCTGCGAGGCCGTGACCGGCGTGCCATTGCGGGCATAGTCAATGGCATCTGCCAGCAGGCGCGTCAGCGGCAGGGCGTTGCCCGTCAGCGCGTGTGAGACCTTAAGCGCCTCCGCCCAGCCACTGACGGTACCCGCCACGGTCAGTGCCGCACGGGGGCCGCGGTGGGGGATGTGCGCCAGATCGCCATAGGCGGCAAGCGTCGCCAGCGATCCCGCCGCGCCGCTGGCATCGATGGCAATCGGTTCGCCGCCGGGGGGCACGATAAGCCAGAAGCCATCGCCGCCCAGGCCATTCATATGGGGATAGACCACGGCAATGGTGGCCGCTGCCGCGACCATCGCTTCAATCGCGCTACCGCCATCGCGCAGCACAGACAGCGCGCTCTGGCTGGCAAGATGATGGGGGGCAACCGCCATTCCGTGTACGGAGACATTACTTTGCATGAACAGTCCTCATAACCCTGAAAAGTCACAAGGCGCTGCAAAAGCTGTTCCAGGTATGAAAGAAAAGTTTCATGTCATCCCGGCTGATAAGCTGGCATGCTTAATGAATAGAGAGCAAGAGATGAAACAAACGTTACAGAGGCGTTATGGAACAGCTTGATGAACGACTGAAAGCACAATACGCGTCACTGTCGCCGCAGGAGCAGCGGGTGGCGGATTTTATTTTCGATCACTTCGACGACCTGATCAGCTACAACAGCGCCGAGCTGGCACAGCTGAGTGGGGTGTCGAAAGCCACGGTGAGCCGCCTGTTTAAGCGTCTGGGCTATGAGAAGTATAAAGACATGCGCGATGAGTTGCGTACCCTGCGCCAGAGCGGTATGCCGCTGACTGACAACCGCGACGCGGTGCAGGGCAATACGCTGCTGGCGCGTCACTATAAGCAGGAGATGGCTAATCTGACTCAGTGGGTGAATGCCCTGGATGCCCGGCAGTTTGCCGACGCGATGGCGTGCATGGTTAAGGCGAGGCGCATTGTCATTATCGGGATGCGTAACGCCTATCCGGCGGCGCTGCATCTGCGTCAGCAGCTGTTGCAGGCACGCGGGCAGGTGCTGGTGTTGCCGCAGCCCGGGCAGAGCCTGAGCGAAGAGCTGGTGGATCTCACCCCTGACGATTTGGTGGTGATGATGGCCTTTCGTCGCCGCCCGCGCATTATCCGCCCGCTGCTGCTGCAGCTTCAGGCCGGGGGTATCCCGGTGCTGCTGATGTGCGAGCCGCAGGCGCACAGCCTGTTTCCGCTGGCGAGCTGGCAGCTCTGTGCTCCGCTGGACAGCGTCTCAGCCTATGACAGCTACGCCTCGGTCAATAGCCTGATCAACCTGCTGGCAAACGCCTTTCTGCATGAAATCCTCGATAAAGGTCGTCCGCGCATTCATGAGATCGCCACCCTGTATCAGCACCTGGACGAGCTCGAACAACGATAATGGGGCATCGGTGTGGTGCTTTGCATTGAAATGGTGCAGTGAGGCGGGGCGAAAAAGAGACAGCTTTTTCGCCCCGCCTTTGTTTTATCAGGCTTTACAATAAAATCCCGCGTTTCGCTTTATCTGGCACATTAGTTGCAAAATCCAATTCAAAGAATCTTTTGTTTCATTTTAACGTTACGGGGAAGCACCATGAAAAAATTGTTGATTGCACTGGCCGGGGCCGTCTGTCTGCTCACTAACCTGTCGGCAAAGGCGGACCAGCTTCAGGATATCGAGAAACGCGGCACCATTCGCATTGCCGTGCCGCAGGATTTCCCGCCGTTTGGCTCGGTCGGAACCGATCTGCAGCCGCAGGGCTATGACATCGATATGGCGCGTTATCTGGCCAAACAGATGAAGGTCAAGCTGCAACTGGTCCCGGTGACCAGCGCCAACCGCGTGCCGTATCTGCAAACCGACAAAGTTGACCTTGTCATTTCAAGCCTCGGTAAGAATGCGGAACGTGAAAAGGTGATCGATTTCAGCCGCGCCTATGCGCCGTTCTTCCTCGGGGTGTTTGGCCCGAAAGGCGCAGAGCTGAAAGATGCCGCCGCCCTGAGCGGTAAAACCATCGGCGTGACGCGTGGCGCGGTCGAGGACATGGTGCTGACCAGCCTGGCGCCGAAAGACGCAGACGTAAAACGCTATGAGGACAACAACACCACGCTGTCGGCGTATCTGTCCGGACAGGTACAGTATGTGGCCACCGGCAACCTCGTGGTGGCAGCCATCTCGCGCCAGAACGCGGAGAAAGCTCCGGTGCCGAGCTTTATGCTGAAAGATTCACCGTGCTTTATCGGGCTGAAGAAAAATGAACCAGCGCTGAAGGCGAAAGTGGATGCGCTGATTGAACAGGGTATTAAAGACGGCACCCTGAACGGCTTCTCTGAGCAGTGGCTCAAGGCGCCGCTGCCGGCAAGCCTTGGCGTGTAAGGCAATGACAGAGCAACTCCATTTCTCTGAGCTCTGGCCGCACTGGCCGGCGCTGCTGGCCGGGCTGTGGGTCACCATCCAGTTGACGGTGATGGCGACCCTGGGCGGTCTGACGATTGGTATTTTCGGGGCGGCTATTCGCAGCGGGCGGGCGACGTGGTTTAGCCGGATCTGGGGCGGTTACGTGGAGATTATCCGTAACACGCCGTTTGTGGTGCAGCTGTTTTTTATCGTCTTTGGCCTGCCCAATATGGGGCTGAAGATGACGGCGGGTGAGGCGGCACTGCTGGCGATGGTGATCAATCTGGGCGCGTACAGCACGGAGATTGTCCGGGCGGGCATTCAGGTGACACCCAAAGGGCAGTGGGAGGCCGGACGCGTGCTGGGGCTGACCCGCACCCAGACCTTCATTCGCGTGGTGTTACCGCCTGCGCTACAGCGTATTTATCCGGCGCTGGTGAGCCAGTGCATTATCGTGATGCTCGGCTCGTCGGTGGTGTCGCAGGTCTCGTATGAAGAGCTGACCTTTGCCGCCAACCTGATCCAGTCCAGAACGTTTCTGAGCTTTGAGGTTTATCTGGTGACAACCGGGATTTACTTAGCGCTGTCGATTACCCTGCGTCAGCTGATGATGGCGGCAGGACGCAAATGGCTGGGGGTGCAGGCATGATGACCACCTTTACCGACTGGGACATTATTCGCAACCTGCTGCTGGCCGGGCGCTGGACGATACTGCTGTCGCTGGTGGCGTTTGTCGGCGGCGCGGTGGTGACCCTGCCGCTGCTGCTGCTGCGTCTCACTGGCGGACGACTGATCATGCGCCTGATCCGCGGCTATATCGAACTGTTTCAGGGTACACCGCTGCTGATGCAGCTATTTCTGGCGTTCTTCGGCGTGGCGCTGTTCGGCATTGATGTCTCGCCATGGACCGCCGCATCGCTGGCCCTCACGTTCTACACCAGCGCGTTTTTGCTTGATATCTGGTTTGGCAGCATTCGCGCGCTGCCCAAAGGGCAGTGGGAAGCGTCGCGCTGTCTGGGGCTGACCTTTGGCCAGACGCTTTATCGGGTGGTCGCGCCGCAGGCGTTGCGGATTGCGATTGCGCCGACGGTCGGTTTTGCCGTCCAGGTGATTAAGGGCACGGCGCTGGCGTCAATCATCGGCTTTATCGAGCTGACCAAAGCCGGGACGATGCTCACCAATGTCACTTATCAACCGTTTAAGGTCTTTGCGCTGGTGGCGCTGGGCTACTTCATTCTGTGTTATCCGCTGTCGCGTTACAGCCGTTATCTGGAGACTAAATTCAATGCCTCTCATCACCATTAATCAGGTGCAGAAGTACTACGGCGATAACCATGTCCTGAAGGGGGTCGATCTCGATATCGACATGGGCCAGGTGATTTCGATTATCGGGCGCAGCGGATCCGGCAAAAGCACCCTGCTGCGCTGCATCAACGGTCTGGAAGGGTATCAGGACGGCAGCATCAAGCTTGGCGGCATGACCATCACCGACCGGGATTCCCAGGCGCGTGAAATCAGCCGCTCGGTCGGGATGGTGTTCCAGAACTTCAACCTGTTCCCGCACATGACGGCGCTGGAAAACGTAATGCTCGCCCCGCGTCGGGTGCTGAAGAAAAGTGCCGCCGAATGCCGGGCGCTGGCGCAGCAGATGCTGGAGAAAGTCGGCCTCGGCGATCGTCTGGATTACTACCCGTCGAGTCTCTCCGGCGGCCAGCAGCAGCGCGTGGCAATTGCCCGTGCGCTGGCGATGTCGCCAAAAGTCTTACTGTGTGACGAGATCACCTCCGCGCTCGACCCGGAACTGGTGGGCGAAGTGCTTAAGGTGCTGGAGCAGCTGGCAGCAGAAGGGATGACCCTTATTCTCGTGACCCATGAAATGAATTTTGCCCGCGAAGTGGGCGACCGCGTGGTGTTTATGCACCAGGGGAAAGTCTGGGAGCAGGGCGACAGCAAAACGCTTTTCGCTAACCCGCAGACAACCGAACTGAAGCAGTTCATCTCCTCCGTGCGCGGCCTCAACTGATAAGGACTTAACAATGGATATCGCTCAATTTCCGCAACTTAATCCGCCGCAGCGTCTGCTGATGGGGCCGGGGCCGATCAACGCCGATCCGCGCGTGCTGCGCGCCATGTCGAGCCAGCTGATTGGTCAGTACGACCCGGCGATGACCCACTACATGAACGAAGTAATGGCGCTCTATCGCGGGGTGTTCCGCACCGAAAACCGCTGGACGATGCTGGTGGACGGCACCTCGCGCGCGGGCATTGAGGCGATTCTGGTGTCGGCCATTCGCCCGGGCGATAAAGTGCTGGTGCCGGTGTTTGGCCGCTTCGGCCATCTGCTGTGCGAAATCGCCCGCCGCTGCCGGGCGGAAGTGCATACCATCGAGGTGCCGTGGGGCGAGGTGTTTACCCCGGATCAGGTGGAGGATGCCATCAAACGTATTCGTCCCCGTCTGCTGCTGACCGTGCAGGGGGATACCTCCACCACCATGCTGCAGCCGCTGGCCGAGCTCGGCGCGATTTGCCGCCGTTATGACGTGCTGTTTTACACCGACGCCACCGCGTCGCTGGGGGGGAACGCGCTGGAAACCGATGCCTGGGGGCTGGATGCCGTCTCCGCTGGCATGCAGAAATGTCTCGGCGGCCCGTCCGGCACGTCACCGATCACCCTGAGCCCACGCATGGAAGAGGCGATCCGCCGCCGCAAATGCGTCGAGGAGGGGATCCGCACCGACGCCCATCGCGACGGCGACGAGGAGATGATCTACTCCAACTATTTCGATCTCGGCATGGTGATGGATTACTGGGGGCCGGAGCGGCTGAACCATCACACTGAAGCCACCACCGCGCTGTTTGGAGCCCGCGAATGCGCGCGGCTGATCCTCCAGGAAGGGCTGGACAACGGCATCGCCCGGCACAAGCTGCACGGCGATGCGCTGCTGAAAGGCATTCAGGCGATGGGGCTGGAGACCTTTGGCGATCTGAAGCACAAGATGAACAACGTGCTGGGCGTGGTGATCCCGCAGGGCGTTAACGGCGATCAGGTGCGTAAGCTGATGCTGGAAGATTTCGGTATCGAAATTGGCACCTCGTTTGGCCCGCTGCACGGCAAGGTATGGCGCATTGGCACCATGGGTTATAACGCCCGTAAAGACTGCGTAATGACCACCCTGAGCGCGCTGGAGTCGGTGCTGAACTACCTGAAATTTACCACCCCCCAGGGGGCGGCGATGCAGGCCGCGTGGGATCATTATCGCCGCGAGACGTCACAATGAGCCCGGCGGCAGAGCGGGCAATGGCCCGTGCCGATGCGCTGGCCGCCATCAGCGAAACCCCGGACGGCCTGACGCGGGTTTATCTTTCCACGCAGCATCTGCAGGCCAACCAGCTGGTCGGGCAGTGGATGAGCCAGGCGGGCATGACCGTCTGGCAGGACAGCGTCGGGAATATTTGCGGGCGCTATGAGGCGCAGCTGGAGGGCGCACCGGCGATACTGCTTGGCTCGCATCTGGATACCGTGCGCAATGCCGGGCGCTACGACGGCATGCTCGGCGTGCTCACCGCCATTGAGGTGGTGGACAGCCTGCATCAGCAGGGCGTGCGCCTGGCGCAGGCCATCGAGATTGTTGGCTTCTGCGACGAAGAGGGGACCCGCTTCGGCATCACGCTGTTAGGCAGTCGCGGTCTGACGGGCACCTGGCCGGAGAATTGGCTTGATACCTGTGATGCCAGTGGCATAAGCGTGGCGCAGGCGATGGTGCAGGCGGGGCTGGATCCCGCACGGGTAGCGCTTGCCGCGCGGCATCAGAACGATTTCAGCGCCTGTCTGGAGCTGCATATTGAACAGGGGCCGTGCCTGGAGCAGGAGGGGCTGGCACTGGGGGTGGTAGAAGCCATTAACGGCGCGCGGCGTCTGAACTGTCTCTTTACCGGCGAAGCCGGGCATGCCGGTACCGTGCCGATGGCTCACCGTAAAGATGCCCTGGCCGCAGCTGCCGAATGGATGGTGCAGGTTGAAAACACCACCCGACAGCGCGGCGGCAATCTGGTTGCCACGGTGGGGGCGTTACGCTGCCTGCCCGGCGCGGTCAATGTGATTCCCGGCGAGGTGGCGCTATCGCTGGATATTCGCGGCCCGCAGGATGCCCCGCTGGACGCATTGCTCACTGCACTGCTCATTCAGGCGGAAGAGATCGCAGCCCGGCGTGGGCTCCGTTTCAACGCCGAGGAGTTTTACCGGATCGCCGCCACGCCCTGCGATGCCAGACTGCAATCGCTGTTAGGGGAGGCCGTGACATCGGTTCAGGGCCGTACGCTATCGCTGCCGAGCGGTGCCGGGCACGACACCATTGCGCTGGCAGAACGCTGGCCGGTGGGGATGTTGTTTGTGCGCTGCAAGGGGGGCATCAGCCACCATCCGGCGGAGTCGGTGATGGCTGAGGATGTTGCGCTGGCGATTGAGGCGTTTGGGCGGGCGGTGAGAGCGCTGGCTGACGGTGGCGCGCGTTAAGCCACCGAACGCACCGCATCTTCGATATCAGCGCTAACCCGTACATCATGGTCGTCAAAAACCATGCAGTGATGGTCGTCAAACGCCACGTCTATCTTCTGCCAGGGCGCGAACTTCACGTCGCCCGGCAGCAAGATCTTTACGTTGTCATGGCCATAGCATTGCCCAAACAGGTAAGTATTGTTTCCCAGTCGCTCCACCACTTCACAGTTAAATTCCAGCCGCGTGCCGCGGTGAAGGTCGGTGGTTAAATGTTCCGGGCGGATGCCCAGCGTGACCTGACTTCCCGGCTGCAGCGGTGTGGTGGTTATCGCGAGCGTGAGCGACTTCTGTTGCGATAGCCTGACGGTAAGCTTACCTGGCTGCCAGGCTTCAACGGTCGCCGGCAGAAAGTTCATCTTCGGAGAACCGATAAACCCGGCGACAAACTTATTTGCCGGTTTGTAATAGAGATCCATCGGGGCGCCCATCTGCTCAACCTTGCCATAGTTCATGACCACGATCTTGTCGGCCAGGGTCATCGCTTCGATCTGGTCGTGCGTGACATACACCATGGTGGTTTTCAGCTCCTGATGCAGGCGGGCAAGGTGCAGACGCATCTCGACGCGAAGTTCGGCGTCCAGGTTAGAGAGCGGTTCATCAAACATAAAGACGCGCGGGTTACGCACGATGGCGCGGCCTATTGCCACGCGCTGGCGCTGCCCGCCCGAAAGCTGTTTAGGTTTGCGGTCCAGCAGGTGGGAGAGCTGCAGCGTTTTTGCCACCATCTCCACCTGGTGACGGATCTGTTCTTTTGGGACCTTATTCACTTTCAGCCCGTAGCCCATGTTTTCGGCGACCGTCATGTGCGGATAGAGCGCGTAGGACTGAAACACCATGGCCACGCCGCGGTGGGAAGGCGCGACGTCATTCATGACCTCATTACCGATTAAGACTTCACCTTCGCTAATCTCCTCCAGACCGGCAATCATGCGCAGCATGGTCGATTTACCGCAGCCGGAAGGGCCAACAAAGACGGCGAATTCCCCGTCTTCAATTTCAAGATTCACGTTGTGCAAGGTGACGGTGTCGCCAAAGCGCTTGGTGACATTCCTTAACTGTATGTTTGACATCAGTGTTCCCCGAGTAAACCGCTATCTATGTTTTACGTATAACAATCAGGTTCAACATAGCTGGACGGTGCAATTTGTCTGTATTGACTATAACTTCCAGTATTCATGCGCCCTATACAGATTTTCCATTAATGTTATGACGATCACACAACTTACAGTTTTTTGTAGAGTTATCATGATGTGAAGGGTAGCGTATACCAAACCAAAGATATTTGATGTCATACGTGCAGCATCTGATTTTGCTGAATTTTAGATGAGGCAGATAAGGCGTTAAATGTCATAACAACCATAAAATTGTTATACCTTCACATGAGGTTTGTAATGAAAAAGAACCTACTTGCCGCTCTGATCCTCTCTACGCTCTCGGTGCAGGTACATGCCACCACGCAGCTTAACGTCTGGGAAGACATCAAGAAGTCATCCGGTATAAAAGAGGCGGTGGCTGACTTTGAAAAACAGTACGACGTTAAGGTCAACGTCCAGGAAACCCCTTTCGCCCAGCAGCTGGAAAAACTGCGTCTGGACGGCCCGGCGGGCATTGGCCCGGACGTGCTGGTGATCCCTAACGATCAGCTGGGCGGTGCCGTAGTGCAAGGGTTGCTGACCCCCCTGAATCTGGAGGCTAAGCAGACCGAACAGTACACCCCGGCCTCAATTAATGCCTTCAAAATGGATAATGCCCTCTACGGCGTACCGAAAGCGGTCGAGACGCTGGTGCTGATCTACAACAAAGACCTCATCGACAAGCCCCTCAATTCGCTGCAGGACTGGTATGACTTTTCGAAACAGCAGCGCGCGAAAAACCAGTACGGCCTGCTCGCCAAGTTCGACCAGATTTACTACAGCTGGGGGGCAATTTCCCCGATGGGCGGCTACATCTTCGGTCATAACGACAAGGGCGGCTATAACGCCAGCGACGTTGGCCTGAACAAGCCGGGCGCGGTAGAGGCCGTGACGTACCTTAAAAAATTCTACGCCGACGGGGTCTTCCCGGCCGGGATAGTCGGTGACAACGGTCTGAACGCCATTGACTCCCTGTTCACCGAGAAGAAAGCGGCAGCCGTGATCAATGGGCCGTGGGCATTCCAGCCGTATGAAGCAGCAGGGATCAACTACGGCGTTGCGCCGCTGCCAACGCTGCCCGACGGCAAGCCTATGAGTTCTTTCCTTGGCGTGAAAGGCTACGTTGTCTCCACGTGGAGCAAAGACAAAGCCCTGGCGCAGAAATTTATCGAATTCATCAACCAGCCGCAGTATGTGAAAACGCGCTACATCGCCACGCGTGAAATCCCGCCGCTTACCGCGATGATCGACGATCCGATTATCAAAAACGACGAAAAAGCGAGTGCCGTCGCGGTACAGTCGGCGCGCGCAACTGCCATGCCGGGCATCCCTGAAATGGGTGAAGTCTGGGGGCCAGCCAACGCCGCGCTGGAGTTGAGCCTGACCGGCAAACAGGATCCTAAAGCCGCGTTGGATAGCGCAGAAAAACAGGTCCAGATGCAGATCGAAGCCATGCAGGCCAGCAACCAGTAATTTTCTGCCGTCGCAAAACGGGAGGACTCTCTCCCGTTTATTTGAAAGGAGTTGTCTGTGAGTATCATCCCGGAAAATTTTGCCAAACCGCACGGGGCCGGGCGCCATGCCTGGACCGGCCTGCTGCTGGCGTTCATCCCCGGCTTCGGCCAGTTCTACCATCGTCAGTGGCTGAAAGGGATCATCTTCCTGGTACTGCTGGTCAGTTTTCTCGGCGTATTTGCCGATTTTCTGCGCGAAGGGCTATGGGGGCTGGTGACGCTGGGCGAGGAGGTGCCGCGGGACAACTCCATCTTCCTGCTGGCTGAGGGGATCATCAGCGTGCTGATCGCCGCGTTTGGCGTGATGGTCTGGTACCTGTCGATGCGTGATGCGTGGGTGAATGGCAGAAAACGCGATGCGGGACTTACGCTTAACAGCGTGCGCAAGCAGTACCAGATGTTGCTGAGCGACGGCTTCCCGTATCTGATGATCACGCCCGGCTTTATCCTGCTGGTGTTTGTAGTGGTTTTCCCGATCCTGTTCGGCTTTGCCATCGCCTTTACCAACTACAACCTCTACCACACGCCGCCGGCTAAGCTGGTGGACTGGGTTGGGTTTAAGAACTTCATCAATATCTTCACGCTCTCCATCTGGCGTTCGACCTTCTTCGACGTGCTGCAGTGGACGGTGGTCTGGACCCTGCTCGCTACCACGCTGCAATGTTCAGTAGGCGTGCTGCTGGCCATTCTGGTGAACCAGAAAGATCTGCGCTTTAAGCCGCTGATCCGCACCATCTTCATTCTGCCCTGGGCGGTGCCGGGCTTTGTCACCATCCTGGTGTTTGCCGGAATGTTTAATGACTCCTTTGGGGTGATCAACAACGCCATTCTGGCCTTCTTCGGCATCGCGCCAAAAGCGTGGATGACCGATCCGTTCTGGACCAAAACGGCGCTGATTATGATGCAGACCTGGCTCGGCTTCCCGTTTGTTTTCGCCATGACCACCGGCGTGCTGCAGGCCATTCCGGACGATCTGTACGAAGCGGCGACCATGGACGGTGCCAGTAGCGCGACTAAGTTGCGTACCATCACGCTGCCGCTGGTGCTTTACTCGATTGCGCCGATTCTGATCACTCAATACACCTTCAACTTCAATAATTTCAACATCATCTATCTGTTTAATAACGGCGGACCGGCGGTGGTAGGGTCGAATGCGGGTGGGACGGATATCCTGGTGTCGTGGATCTACAAACTGACGATGTCCTCTTCGCAATATGCGATTGCGGCGACCATCACTATCCTGCTGTCGATCTTTGTCGTCGGGCTGGCGCTGTGGCAGTTCCGCGCCACGAAATCGTTCAAAAATGACGACATGGCGTAAGGAACGTAACAATGGCTCAATCACAAAGTATTAAACGTGAGAAGTGGGTTCGCCTCTCGCTCTCCTGGCTGGTTATCGTGCTGGTCTCGATAATCATCATTTACCCGCTGGTGTGGACGGTCGGTGCGTCGTTTAACGCGGGTAATAGCCTGCTGAGCTCGTCGATTATTCCAGAGAACTTCTCGGTGCAGCACTATGCCGACCTGTTCAACGGCCAGGTGAACTACATGACCTGGTACTGGAATTCAATGAAAATCAGCTTCCTGACCATGATACTGACCTTAATCAGCGTCAGCTTTACCGCCTACGCGTTTTCGCGCTTTCGCTTTAAGGGGCGCCAGAACGGTCTGATGCTGTTCCTGCTGCTGCAGATGATCCCCCAGTTCTCGGCGCTGATTGCCATCTTCGTGCTGTCGCAGTTGCTGGGCCTTATCAATAGTCATCTGGCGCTGGTGCTGATCTATGTGGGCGGCATGATCCCGATGAACACTTACCTGATGAAAGGCTACCTTGATGCCATCCCGAAAGATCTGGATGAATCCGCGCGCATGGACGGGGCCAGTAATTTCCGGATTTTCATCGAAATTATCATGCCGCTTTCGAAACCGATTGTGGCGGTGGTGGCGCTGTTCTCCTTCACCGGGCCGTTGGGGGATTTCATCCTCTCCAGCACCATTTTGCGCACCCCGGACAAATACACCTTACCCATCGGGCTTTATAACCTGGTGGCGCAAAAAATGGGTGCCAGCTACACCACCTACGCGGCAGGCGCGGTCCTGATTGCGGTGCCGGTGGCGATCCTCTACCTGGCGTTACAAAAATACTTCGTCTCCGGCCTGACCTCCGGGAGTACCAAAGGATAACCATGAAAAGACTCAAACCCGCTTTGCTCGCCGTTTGCCTCTCATGTGGCCTTGCCGCGAGTGCTTTTGCTGCCGACGCGGTGAAAACGCGTCCGTTTAACGCCATGCCTGCAGATTTTATTAAGGGGGCGGATATTTCGACCCTACTGGAAGCCGAACAACACGGCGCGAAATTCTATAACCAGAACGGCCAGCAGCAGGATGCGATTGCGATCCTGAAGGCCAACGGCGTGAACTATGTACGCCTGCGCCTGTGGGTTGATCCACAGGATGCGAGCGGCAAGACCTATGGCGGTGGCAGTAACAACCTGGAAAACACGATTGCGCTGGCGAAGCGCGTGAAGGCGCAGGGCCTGAAGCTGCTGCTCGATTTCCACTACAGCGATTTCTGGACCGATCCGGGCAAACAGTTCAAGCCGAAAGCCTGGGAGAAGATGGACTACCCGCAGCTTAAAACGGCGATCCATGACTACACCCGCGACACCATCGCCCGCTTTAAGCAAGAGGGCGTACTGCCGGACATGGTGCAGATCGGTAACGAAATCAACGGCGGCATGCTGTGGCCGGAAGGCAAAAGCTGGGGGCAGGGCGGCGGCGAGTTTGACCGTCTGGCCGGACTGCTCAACGCCGCCATTAGCGGGCTAAAAGAGAATCTGACCGGCGGCGAGCAGGTGAAAATCATGCTGCACCTGGCCGAAGGCACTAAAAATGACACCTTCCGCTGGTGGTTTGACGAAATCGCGAAGCGCGACGTGCCATTCGATATCATCGGCCTGTCAATGTACACCTACTGGAACGGCCCGATTAGCGCGCTGAAGGCCAATATGGATGACATCAGCAAGCGCTATAACAAAGACGTGATTGTGGTGGAAGCGGCATACGGCTATACGCTGGACAACTGCGATAACGCTGAGAACAGCTTCCAGGCGAAAGAAGAAAAAGACGGCGGCTATCCGGGTACCGTTCAGGGCCAGTACGATTATATTCACGATTTAATGCAGTCCGTTATTGATGTTCCGGACCACCGTGGCAAAGGCATCTTTTATTGGGAGCCGACCTGGATTGCCGTACCGGGCACCACGTGGGCGACCAAAGCCGGCATGAAATATATCCATGACGAATGGAAAGAGGGGAATGCCCGCGAGAATCAGGCGTTATTTGATTGCCAGGGAAAAGTGCTGCCATCAATAACGGTATTTAAATAATTTTTATCTTCATTCAGGACGTTTTTAATATGAATAAATTTGCGCCTTTAAGCCCAAAGGTCGCGGCGTTATTGCATGGCGCCGACTATAACCCGGAGCAATGGGAGAATTATCCCGGTATTATTGAAAAAGATATTGCCATGATGCAGCAGGCAAAATGTAATGTGATGTCGGTGGGCATATTTAGCTGGGCAAAGCTGGAGCCGCGTGAAGGGGAATATGATTTTGCGTGGCTGGATAATATTATTGAAAAACTGTATGCGGCAGGTATTCATATTTTCCTTGCTACGCCAAGCGGCGCGCGTCCGGCGTGGATGTCGCAAAAATACCCTGAGGTGCTGCGCGTCGGGCGCAACCGCGTGCCCGCGCTGCACGGAGGCCGGCATAACCACTGCATGTCATCGCCAGTGTACCGTGAGAAGACATTCACCATTAACCGCCTGCTGGCGGAGCGTTATTCACACCATCCGGCGGTGCTGGGCTGGCATATCTCTAATGAATACGGCGGCGAATGTCACTGTCACCTGTGTCAGGCACGTTTTCGCGACTGGCTGAAGGCGCGCTATAAAACCCTGGACGTGCTGAACCACGCGTGGTGGAGCACCTTCTGGAGCCACACCTACACCGACTGGTCGCAGATAGAGTCCCCTGCGCCGCAGGGAGAAGTATCGATTCACGGCCTCAACCTCGACTGGCGTCGCTTCAATACCGCACAGGTGACCGATTTCTGCCGCCATGAAGTGGCCCCGCTAAAAGTAGCGAATGCGGAACTGCCGGTAACCACCAATTTTATGGAGTATTTCTACGACTCCGACTACTGGCAGCTTGCGAAGGCGATCGACTTTATCTCCTGGGACAGCTATCCGATGTGGCACAAGGAGAAAGACGAAACGGCGCTCGCCTGCTACACCGCCATGTATCACGACATGATGCGTAGCCTGAAGGGCGGTAAGCCCTTCGTGCTGATGGAGTCGACGCCGAGCACCACCAACTGGCAGCCAACCAGCAAGCTGAAAAAGCCGGGGATGCATATTCTCTCGTCAATGCAGGCGGTGGCGCACGGAGCGGATTCGGTGCAGTACTTCCAGTGGCGTAAAAGCCGCGGGTCGGTGGAGAAATTCCACGGCGCGGTTATCGACCACGTGGGTCATCTGGATACCCGCGTCGGGCGTGAAGTGACGCGCCTGGGCGAGATGCTGGCACGCCTGCCGGAGGTCGCAGGTTGCCGTACCGAGGCCCGGGTGGCGATTGTCTTCGACCAGCAAAACCGCTGGGCGCTGGATGATGCCGAAGGTCCGCGCAATATGGGAATGGAGTACGAAAAAACCGTCAACGAGCACTATCGTCCGTTCTGGGAAAAAGGCATTGCGGTGGATGTCATTGACGCTGACGGCGATCTGAGCGACTACGCGCTGGTGGTGGCCCCCATGCTTTATATGGTACGCGAAGGGTTTGCCGAGCGGGCAGAAGCCTTTGTGGCTAATGGCGGGCATCTGGTGACGACCTACTGGACCGGCGTGGTGGATGAGACCGATCTCTGTCATCTGGGCGGTTTCCCTGGCCCGCTGCGCAAGCTTCTGGGCATCTGGGCGGAAGAGATCGAGTGCCTGGGCGAGGGGGAACGCAACCTGATTCAGGGGCTGGCAGGCAACGCGGCAGGTTTGCAGGGGCCGTATCAGGTGCGACATTTATGCGAGCTGATCCACGCTGAGTTCGCACAGGTGCTGGCGACCTACCGCGATGATTTCTACGCAGGTCGCCCTGCGGTAACGGTCAACCGCGTCGGTAAAGGCAAGGCGTGGCATGTCGCTTCACGTAACGATCTGCCGTTCCAGCGCGATTTCTTCGCCGGGATTATCAACGAGCTGGCACTACCGCGCGCCATCGAGTGTGAGCTCCCGCCGGGCGTGGTTGCCACGGCACGCACGGATGGCGAAACCACCTGGGTGTTTGTGCAGAACTACACGGCACAGCAGCAGTACATCACGCTGCCACAGGGGTATACCGACTGCATGACAGACGCCGCTGCTGCGGGCGATACCGCTCTGCTGCCCTGGGACTGTCGTGTGCTCAGGCGTAAAGCGTAATTGATTTTCTCCCTCTCCCTGTGGGAGAGGACTGGGGTGAGGGCATCAGACCGCACCGTCCGGGCAAAAAGGCACAGAACGCCTGCTCCACGAGCAGGCATTTTTTTATCTGCATATAATGAGGCGTATTATGGACAGTCAAATTACCCAGCGTTTAATTCCCGCGTTTGGCGGCGACGATAATATCGAACACGTCGAAGCCTGTATTACCCGCCTGCGCGTGACGGTAAAAGATTTAAATAAAGTTGACTCAGAGGCATTACAGAATGAAGGGGCGCTGGGGGTAATTATTATTGGCCAGCAGGTGCATGCCATATTTGGCAGGCAGTCTGATGCCTTACGTCAGTTATTAGATGAACATTTTAATCAATAAATAAAAAAAGGGATAGCCAAAATAATGGCTATCCCGAAACAGGCGAATAAACTGCCAGTTGTTGGAGATACAATAACGATTAACGCATTTTAGAAATAAATATTACCACCAGGCTTCAACCTGCACGCCGAAATTCCAGGTATTACTGGCGGTGCCGTCTTCGAAGGATTTCCCATGTTCGGAATCATTCAGGTAGGAGGCAAACACCCGTAGCTCGGGACGTGACATAAAATCAGGTCCGTCCGCCAGACCTAAGGCGATCGTGTACTTCTCACCGCTCTGCTTGTAGTTTGAACCGTCGGTATAGGTATCTTTCTGGTAGAACCCGCCCACTTCACCAATCAGACGCACATATTCGGTGAACTGATACTGCGCGCGGCCCACCAGCGAAATCAGGCGCGATTTATCGGTATACTGCGTGGTGTCATCCGCCGAGCCCCAGGTCAGGACGTGGTTAAAGGAGAGCTTATCGGTAATGGGAATTAAGCCGGTATTAATCACGCGGTAGCCGCTGGCATCGTTCACATAGTTCCACATGTCGTACCAGCCGCCCCCCTGGGAAACCATGTTCTGCGCCAGACCTTTGTTGGCATACTGCAGCACCAGCTTGTTATAGCCGCCCAGCATGTCCTGGCTGATCTCTCCGGTTACCATCACGCCGTTGTCGGCCTCGTACAGCCCGCCATACTCTTTCTGTTTGTTGGTCGGGTTTGGCATGGCATAGTCAATACCCACTTCCGTCCACGCGCCTGCCCACGGTTTCCAGCCCGCATAGCGGAGATCGATATAATTAATGTTCACGTCGTTATCACCGTCAACGCGGTAGTCCACGTCGTTGGCATCGCCGCGGATCCAGGCCACGGAGACCGCGCCAGGGCCGAGCGTATAGTTTTCAATACCTGCACCGGATCCCGAGATGTTCCAGTATTTGGTGTCAATGATGTGCAGATCATGACGCTGGTAATAGCGCTTCCCACCCCAGATAACCGCATTCGGATCGCCCGGGATCAACCCCTTGATCTGCAGGTTAAGCTGACGCAGGCCAAACTGAGCGTCGTCGCCAAAGGTGGTTTCGTTATCGTTAGAGCCGTCAGACACCATGCTCACCATGCTGTCGAGATAAAAGCTCACGTCGTTCTTTTTGTAGACCTCAGAGCCCAGTTCCAGCTCGCCGTAGGTATCGGCTTCGTTACCCAGACGGCCTATTTTATTCTTCTGCCACTCCTCCATCCCACCATCCCGTGAGACGCCCACGCCGGAGCGAAGATAGCCATGAAAATCAATCGGTACTGAAGACGCAGCAAACAGCGATGGAGACGCTAACGCGGCAGCCAGCGCAACGGATACAGAGCGGATCGTCGTGTTCATTGTTACCCTCTTATTGTTTTGTAATACGTTCACAAATCCGCTGTCATAAAATGCCTAAACCTTCTGGCTGGCAATTGAACGATCCTAAATGTGTGATTAACTGCAAATAAAATAGACAATTTTGTTACGAGTGATGAGCTGTGCCACAAATTATGGCATTGTGAACGTAATACTTTTTGATGGTGTTATGTCTGCGAAGTGAGGGCGGTGAGCGTTTTTTTACAGCGCCCCTGTTACAATCATCGCATAACAACATAAGGAACCGGACCATGAAGTCGAAAAGCGCAACGTTAGAGGACGTCGCACGCCATGCAGGCGTCTCCTATCAGACCGTGTCCAGGGTACTGAATAAATCTGCCAATGTATCCGAGGCCACGCGCCACAAGGTTGAGAAATCCATAGAGTTATTGCGGTATGTGCCGAATCGCCTGGCCCAGCAACTGGTAGGCAAGCAGAGCCAGACCGTCGGGCTGGTGACCATTTCGCTGGCTCTGCACGCGCCTTCTCAGGTGGCGGCAGCTGTAAAACGCTATGCGAACGTGGAGGGATACCAGGTACTGATCTCAATGATAGATGAGAACGTCAACCAAAGTATTCAGGACTCTATCAACGAACTGAAGTCCCAGCTGGTGAGCAAGGTGATCATTAACGTGCCTCTGGAGGCCGAAGAGGCGCAGAAAATCGCCACCGACAACGACGATATCGTCTGTCTTTTCCTGGATGTCGACCCGTACAGTTCTGTGTTTAACGTTTCGTTTAACCCGGCGGATGGGACCCGCGCCAGCGTTAAATACCTTTACGAGCTGGGCCATCGCGACATCGCCCTGCTGGCGGGGCCGGAGTCCTCTGTGTCGGCACAGTTGAGGCTAAAAAGCTGGATCGAAACCCTGAAGGGTTACGGGCTGGAGCCCGCTTCGGTGATCCGCGGCAACTGGGATGCGCAGAGCGGGTATGCCGGTGCGCTGCAGATGTTGCGCGAAACGCCGCAGTTTTCCGCCGTACTGGTGGCCAACGACCAGATGGCGCTGGGCGTACTGAGCGCCTTCCACCAGCAGCAGATTTCCATTCCGGGCGAGAAGTCGGTGATTGGCTACGATGATACCTACGAAAGCTCGTTCTTCTACCCGGCGCTGACGACGGTCTCACTGGATTTAGATCTGCAGGGCAAAGAGGCGGTGCGCCGCATTCTGGACAGCGGCGAAGAGAGTGCCCTGCGCATGTCTTCGATTTTACCTGCCCGTCTGGTGGTGCGACAGTCCACCGGGCCGAAAGGGGAGAAGGGAAAAAACCTCCAGGCGCTGGCCCAGCAGCTGCGCGAGATTGCGCATCAACTGGGTGATGTGTAGCGGAGTGAGCACCTCAATCACAGGAAAGAGGTGCTCGTAAGATTACTCCAGCCCCAGCGTATACTGGGCGATTTTGAAGTAGATAATCAGCCCGGTACCGTCGATAAGCGTCGCGATAAACGGCGCGGAGACGACGGCCGGGTCAATGCCGCAGCGCTTGAGTACCATGGGAATAACGGACGAGACTATGGCACTCCACAGCGTAATGCACACCAGCGTCAGGCTGACGATAAGGGTAATTTCCAGCCCAATCCCCATCATCCATGCGCGGATGCACCCGGCAATACCGAGCGTGACGGCAATCATCAGTGAGGTGGTCATCTCTTTGCAAAGTACGCGACCAACATCGCGCAGATGCACTTCACCCAGCGCCATGGCGCGCACCAGCGTGGAGGTGATCTGCGTTCCGCTGTTCCCGCCGGTGCCAATCAGCAGCGGGATAAAAAATGCCAGCGCAATGGCGGACTCCAGCGCCTCTTCAAAGTGCTGGATCACCGAGCTGGTGTA
This sequence comes from Enterobacter sp. Lyrl_3, assembly GCF_051948675.1. Lineage (NCBI taxonomy): Bacteria > Pseudomonadati > Pseudomonadota > Gammaproteobacteria > Enterobacterales > Enterobacteriaceae > Enterobacter > Enterobacter sp. Lyrl_3. Next base: position 14,211 of record NZ_JAYJLI010000016.1, on the reverse strand, counting down.
GGCTTCCGCGACAAACAGCAGCAGCAGCCAGACAGAGCGTTTTTTCCACAGGCTGAAGGCGCTGGTCTCCAGATAGGGCTTTTCCAGCGGCAGCGTGGCCCCCTGGCGCTGGGCATCTTCGGTGACATCGTCTTCCAGCAGGTGAGCCATTTCGCGCTCGGTGAGGCAGCCAACCAGCTTGCCGTGGGTGACCACGGGCACCACATCCGCACCGCTGTGGGCCAGCAGTCCGGCGACATCGGCCCGCTCATCTTCCGGTTTGACCTGCAGAAATTGCGACAGCATCAGCGATTTTACCGGCTGTACGGTATCGGTGGTTTGCAGTAATTTGCGTACCGCAATCATGCCTGCCAGGCGACCCTGATCTTCAATGAAAATATGCGACGGAATATCATCGTCTTTTAATTTTTCGAAAAACTGCTCGCGCGCCAGCGCCACGCATAACGAAATATCGAGGACAATAAAATCGGTATTCATATATTGCGCGATAGCGCTGTCATTGAATACCGGGTTCTGGTTGTGAATAGCGTAAGACATAGTGAATTCCCTTTGAATAAAAAATCTCTCAGGGGCGAGCAAGACAGGGCATGTCGAAGAGGAGAGCCCCACGTCCTGGGTTCAGCACTGTACACCGTATCCCGTAAGGGAAGTTATACTGACAAAGCCTTGATTCGACAGTGCCTGTTTTACCCTGTGCGGGTTCTCTCGAACCTGCCAGAGCGATAACGTGTATTTGTACAGGAGCCTCGCCATAACGAGATCGTTGTAAACCAGCGGGATAATACGCTTATTTTATTTTCCCGCTCTGGAATTTAAAAAATGTTTAGGGAATGTTTATGTATTCATTATTCATGACGCGTTGAGTCTTTATTTAAACTTGCTCGACTTTAATAAGAAGGTAAATATTCACGAGGAGAACAAGGTGGCGTGGTTTGACAATCTGCTCAATCATTTTGCGCATTATCCGACGCATCTCTTTGCGCTACTCTTCGTGCTGGCTTTGAGTAAATCCACGGTGCTGATCTCCTCCGTGCTGCCGCCCGCCTCGGTGATGTTGCTGACCGGGATCACCGTCAGCCAGGCGAGCCTGCATCCGGCGTTGACGTGGCTGGCGGTGGTAATGGGGGCCACGCTCGGTTCGCTGCTGAACTATCATATCGGTCAGTTGATGGGGCATACGCGGCTGGTGACGCGCATTACCTCAAAACATGCCGATACATTTTTGCGGGTGCAGCATCAGCTACAGAAAAACGGCGTGCTGGTGCTCTTCACCGCCCGTTTTCTGGCGGTACTGCGCTATATCGTGCCGCTGGCGGCGGGCATGCTCAGGCTCAACCGGGTGAAGGTTTACGCGGTCAGCCTGTTTTCTGCCGCCGTCTGGGCGGCGCTGTATGTCGGCATTGTCACCGGCATCAGCGCCTTTTAAGTTACAAACTTCCCATTCCGCCGTCCACCAGCAGTTCCGTTCCTACCGTGTAACTGGATTCGTCGGAGGCCAGATAGAGCGCGGCTTTTGCCAGCTCCGTCGTCGAGCCCATTCTGCCCAGCGGCACAAGCTTGATGATCTCCGCCATCATCGCGTTAAGCGTTTCTTCGCTTAAGCCCGTTTTCGTAAAGGCCGGGGTTTCTACCGGGCCGGGGCTCAGACCGTTAACGCGAATGCCGCGCGGTAACAGCTCTGCTGACAGTGTGCGTGCCAGCGACAGCAGGGCGGCCTTGCTCGCGGCATACACGCTGCTGGTGGGCAGGCCGATGCGCGCGCTTACGGAGCCGCACAGGATCACCGAGGACGGATTATTCAGCAGCGGCAGCAGCGCCTGAATTAAAAAGAACGGTCCCTTCAGGTTGATGCCCATCAGACGATCCCAGGCCTCTTCCTGCCACGCTTCCAGCGGCGCGTGCGTCACGTCGCCGGCATTGAGAAACACCGCGTCAAGGCGTGGCCAGCGGGCGGCAAGCGTCTCCGCCAGCGCTTTTTGCGAAGCAATATCTCCCGCATCGGTCGGGATCACCCAGGCCTTATCGCCCAGAATGCGCTCTGCTTCGGCGAGCGTTTCCGGGTTACGACCGGTGACGGCGACATGCGCCCCTTCGGCGAGAAACACCTGCGCAGTGGCAAGGCCAATGCCGCTGGTTCCGCCGGTAATCAGCGTATATTTACCTGCTAAACGACCCATGTTCTTCTCCTGAAATGTCTCTGGAGAAAGCACTATAGAAACGTTAGTATCGAAAGGAAACCAGGTACCAATTGGATACTAATGCGGCAAGAGGTGTGCTATGGCGGAATTGCTCGATATACGTTGTGAAAAAAATTCTGAGGTTTATGTCTGCCCGATGACGCAGTTTGTGAACCTGATTTCCGGGAAGTGGGCGATCCCTGTTCTTTATCGCCTGATTATCCTCAATGCGCCGGTACGCTTTGGCGATCTGCTGCGCGCTACCGCCCCCATCACGCAGAAAGAACTCACGAAGCAGCTCAGGCTGTTCGAACAGCGCGGGCTGGTGTCGCGCACGGTTTACCCGGAGATCCCACCGCGCGTGGAGTACCAGATAACGGGGCTGGGGTTGACCCTGCAAGGGGCGCTCTCGCCGCTGGCCGCCTGGATGAGTGAGTACGGCGACCAGCTTGAGCGTTAGCCTACTGTTTTACATAGCGCGGCGCCGGGATGCCGGTGCGGGCGCTGTTAAACAGTTCCAGACGTGCCGTTTCGTAGCGATCCCACAGGCTGGCATCATGCATTGGCGGAATGGTAATCAGCTCGCCCTGATCCAGACCCGCCAGCGAAGCATCCACCATATCGTCAGTGGTCATCACCGAGCCTTCGGGCAGATCGTTCACCGTCACGCCGGAATGCTGCCAGATTTCTGTTGCCGTTGCGGCGGGTAACACGGCCTGAATACGCAGATTGCTGTCGGCAAACTCCTCCTGTAACCCACGGGTAAAGCTGAGCACCCAGGCTTTGGTGGCGCTGTACAGCGCGCTGCCTGCACGCACGTGCAGGGACAACACCGAGGCGATATTGATAAGCGTACCGTGGTTATTCTGCGCCAGGCGCGGCAGGATCGCATAGGTCAGGCGCATCAGCGCCGTGGTATTGAGGGTGTTAATGGCCTGATGTTGGGCCACATCGCCCGCGAGGAACGGCGCCATCTGCGCGGTGCCGGCGTTGTTAACCAGCGCATCAATGGCGGTATTGCTACGCAGTTCGTCTTCTACCGCGCGGATCCCGGTTTCATCGGTGAGATCGGCCACCAGAATATCGACGGTCACGCCATAGCGCGCGCGCAGGTCGGCGGCGAGGGTTTGCAGCCGATCCTCGCGGCGGGCGACCAGGACCAGGTTAGCGCCGCGCGCGGCAAGGCGATCGGCATAGACGGCACCAATCCCGGAAGAGGCACCCGTAATCAGGGCGGTAGTGATTTGCGTAGTCATCGTGTGTTACCTCAAAGCAAAGTGAGTTATTTGGTTTCAATATGAAACTGAATTCACTGTCTGCTATTTGGTTTTATAATGCAACTATATTGGTGGTCATTTTGTGCTTTTGCCGCCGGGAACGATCAGGAGGGGAGTTTAGCCACGATCTCTTCAGGCGTAAGTTCGCGGCCATCATCGGCGATAAGCAGCAGTTTACGCAGCGGTTTGCGCTGTTCGCTATCAACGAGAACGGTGCCGCATTCGTTTTCCGCGAACAAAAATTCATTGCCCCACTGGGACAGGGCAACCAGCACCGTCTGGAGTGCGCGTCCCTTGTCGGTCAGAACGTATTCCTGCCAGGCGCTGCCGTCGGAGGCGGGCTGGAGCCGGAGGATGCCTTCATCGACCAGCAGTTTTAGCCGCGCGGTCAGCATGTTTTTCGCGATACCGAGGCTTTTCTGGAACTCGCCGAAGCGTTTAATCCCGCGCAATGCGTCGCGAACAATCAGCAGCGACCACCAGTCGCCGATGATATCCAGCGAACGGGCGACAGGGCAGGTACTCTCTTCAAGACGGGTGCGTTTCACAGGCAAATCTCCGGGCGTATGTAGTTTTATTATAAAACTAATCTGCTCACCGGGTAAGCGTGTTATTCATCAGTTTGAGAAATGCTTCCCGGAAAATTGTCACGGATCTGTCACACTGAACGCGACATTTTAAAACGAGTGAGGAATTAGGGATGAGAAAAGCACTACTCGCGGTGGCCGTAGCCGGTCTCTTTTCAGCAGCCTCCGGGGTGCAGGCGCAAGAGACGCCGGAAGGGTATCAGCTGGAGCAAGTTTTAATTATGAGCCGTCACAACCTGCGCGCACCGCTCGCCAATAACGGCAGCGTGCTGGAGCAGTCCACGCCAAAGCAATGGCCTGAATGGGAAGTGCCGGGCGGTCAGCTCACCACCAAAGGTGGCGTGCTGGAGGTTTACATGGGGCACTACATGCGCGAGTGGCTGGCCCAGCAGGGGATGGTGAAGACGGGAGAATGTCCACCGGCGGAGAGTGTTTATGCTTACGCCAACAGCCTGCAGCGCACCGTCGCTACCGCTCAGTTCTTCATTACCGGCGCGTTCCCGGGGTGCGATGTTCCTGTGCATCATCAGGACAAAATGGGCACCATGGACCCAACCTTTAATCCGGTAATTACCGATAACTCGCCGGAATTCCGCGAAAAAGCGCTCAAGGCGATGGAGTCCGAGCGGCAGAAAATGCAGCTTGGCGAAAGCTATAAGCTGCTGGAGCAGATGACGAACTACGCCGATTCGCCGTCGTGCAAAGAGAAAAAAGTCTGTTCACTGGCAGACGCGAAAGATACCTTCAGCGCCGACTACGAAAAAGAACCGGGCGTTTCCGGGCCGCTGAAAGTGGGCAACTCGCTGGTGGATGCGTTCACGCTGCAGTATTACGAAGGCTTCCCGGCCGACCAGGTGGCCTGGGGAGAGATTAAAACCGACCAGCAGTGGCGCGTATTGTCGAAGCTGAAAAACGGATATCAGGACTCGCTGTTTACCTCAACCGAGGTGGCGCAAAACGTCGCCAAACCGCTGGTGAAGTATATCGATAACGCCCTGGTGACCGATCAGGCAAAAGCGCCGAAAATCACCCTGCTGGTGGGGCATGACTCCAACATTGCCTCTCTGCTGACGGCGCTGGACTTCAAGCCGTACCAGCTGCATGACCAGCAGGAGCGCACCCCAATCGGCGGCAAAATTGTCTTCCAGCGCTGGCACGACAAAAACGGCAACCGCGAGCTGATGAAAATTGAGTATGTGTATCAGAGCTCAGAGCAGCTGCGTAACGCCAGCGTGCTGTCGCTGCAGTCTCCGGCGCAGCGCGTGACGCTGGAACTGAAGGGGTGTCCGGTGGATGCGAACGGTTTTTGCCCGATCGATAAATTTAATACGGTGATGAACGACGCGGCGAAATAAGATAATCCCCCCGCGCAGGCGGGGGGAAACGCTCAGACGTTTTTACGTTCGATGGTTTGCTCACCCCAGAAGAGCGAGTCTTTGTCCGTTTTTTCGAAGGCGCGTACCAGCACTTCATCATTGCCTTCTTCCCAAATCTGCTCTGCCAGTTTTTCATCGTATTTCGCGACTTCAAAAATGGCTTCGGCGATCTCCGGAGAGGTATTGCGTAAACTTGCCCATTCGCCCACGTGGTGAGCTTTGGATTCTTGAGTTGGCATGCTTGTCCTCCTGTTGAGTTAGCCGTTCAGTTTTTTGGCCAGACCCGCGACGTATTCACCCTGATAGCGGGCGATAGCGAGCTCTTCATTGCTCGGCTGTCGGGATCCATCGCCACCGGCAATGGTGGTTGCACCGTAAGGTGTGCCGCCACGTACCTGAGAGACATCAAACAGTTCCTGCGCGCCATAGCCAATCGGTACAATCACCATCCCATGATGAGCAAGGGTAGTCCAGGTTGAGGTAATCGTCTGTTCCTGGCCTCCGCCGGTCCCGGTGGAGCTGAACACGCTGGCGAGTTTGCCGTACAGCGCGCCAGAGGCCCACAGCCCGCCCGTCTGATCGAGGAAGGTGCGCATCTGGCCTGACATATTGCCAAAACGGGTGGGGGTGCCGAAGATAATGGCGTCGTAATCCGCCAGTTCCTGAGGCGTGGCGACCGGCGCATTCTGGGTTTTTCCTCCGGCTTTGGCGAACGCTTCTGCCTGCATGGTTTCCGGTACGCGTTTTACCACAACCTCCACGCCGTCCACTTTGTTTGCACCTTCTGCTACCGCGTGAGCCATGGTTTCAATGTGTCCATACATGGAATAATAGAGCACCAGAACTTTAGCCATTTTGCATCACTCCTCGTTTGTTTTTTCTGACAGCGAATCGCTGCGTTCATTTAAAGATATGACATCACAGCCAGACTGCAAAAATGAACGGCATTTCTTTGATTTATAACAATATGCTGACCATCGCGGCTTGTAGCAAAATGAAACATTTTTACCGCCGACGATTTTTGAAATGATAAGAAAGGCTTATGAATGACCGCCGCGTTTTCTCACCCAAAAGACTGAGATCTTGTTGCAGAATATTAACTACAGCTTGCCGGATACCCTCAGTCCACTAAGCTTAGTTTCACGCGGCACAGATAAAGGCGCTGTCCTTTAGCCGCGAGGTGAAAGAATCCTCTTTTACTGAATGCAATATGATGTCTAATGTTTCACATACTGGAGGTTAGAGATGGCAAACCATCGTGGTGGTTCAGGTAATTTCGCCGAAGATCGTGAAAGAGCATCAGAAGCAGGCCGTAAAGGTGGCCAGCATAGCGGGGGTAATTTCAAAAATGACCCTCAGCGCGCATCTGAGGCTGGCAAAAAAGGGGGTAAAAACAGCCATGGCGGCAATAAGTAAGTCGCCGGGTTGAAAGACCTCTGCCGCCGGGTTCTCCCGGCGGTTTTTTTATTTCTGTAACATTGAACTGCAATCAAAGGCATCGCACACTAGTCCCTTCATTCTACGTTCTGGTGCCTCATGTCTGTTTCTCGTTTTACCTTCTCCGTCAAACCTCAGGAAGCGATCCTCATTCTGATCACCATGTTCTGGGGCGGAACCTTTCTCGCCGTCCAGTATGCGGTCACCCTGAGCGATCCGTTCTTCTTTGTCGGCCTGCGCTTTGCGACGGCAGCGATTGCCGTGGGGTTGATCTCGTTGAAAACTCTGCGCGGGCTGACCCTGCAGGAGCTCAAGGCCGGGGTGGCGATTGGCGTGGCGATCGCCATGGGGTATAGCCTGCAGACGTGGGGGTTACAGTCAATCTCCAGCAGTAAATCGGCCTTTATCACCGCCATGTATGTGCCGCTGGTGCCGTTACTGCAATGGCTGTGTCTGGGACGCCTGCCGGGTGTGATGTCCTGCATTGGTATTGTGCTGGCGTTTATCGGCCTGATTTTGCTGGCCGGGCCGGAAAATAACCTGCTGGCACTGGGGCCGGGCGAGATCATTACCCTGGTGGGAGCCATTGCGATTGCCGCGGAAATTATCCTCATTAGCGCCTGGGCCGGGAAGGTCGACGTTAAGCGCGTCACGGTGGTACAGCTTGCCACAGCGTCGCTGGTGGCGTTCGCGACATTGGTTCCGGCAGGGGAGTCGGTTCCGCCGATGTCTACCGGGCTGGTGGTGGTGGCGCTGGGGCTGGGTATTTTCAGCGCCATTATTCAGGTGACCATGAACTGGGCACAGCGCAGCGTGTCGCCGACGCGGGCGACGGTGATCTACACCGGTGAACCGGTCTGGGCGGGGATTTTTGGACGCATTGCCGGAGAACGCTTACCGCTGCTGGCGCTGGTCGGCGCGGCGTTTATCGTTGTTGGGGTGCTGGTGAGTGAGCTAAAGCTCAAAAAACGACGTAAGGCGATTGCCGGGTAAGCGCAGCGTCACCCGGCAAGTAAGGGGCCTTTATATCAGGTGGAGGGGGTGATGGCTTCCCCTTGCGCTTCATCCCCTTTCCGGCGGCTCAGCAGGGCATTAAGCAGGATCGCCCCAAAGGTCGCCGTACCAATCCCGCCAACCGTAAACCCGCCCAGCGTCAGGGCAAAATCACCTGCACCCAGCACCAGCGTGACCGCCACCATAATCAGGTTACTGTTCTGGCTGAGATCGACGCGATGCTGTACCCAGATGCGCGCTCCCGCCACGGCAATCAAGCCGAACACCACAATTGATGCGCCGCCGATGACCGGCGAGGGAATGGTGTGGATCAGCGCACCAAATTTTGGTGAGAAGCCGAGCAGCATCGCCATGACCGCCGCCGCCACGAACACCAGCGTGGAGTAGACTTTCGTTACCGCCATCACGCCAATGTTCTCGGCGTAGGTGGTGACACCGCTGCCGCCCACCGACCCGGAGAGCATCGTCGCCAGGCCATCCCCGACAAACGCGCGCCCCATATACGGATCCATACTGCGCCCGGTCATGCCCGCCACGGCCTTCAGGTGCCCTAAGTTCTCCGCCACCAGGATCACCGCGACAGGGGCGATAAGCATCATCGCCTGCGTGTTAAAGGTTGGCGACGTGATCTGCGGCAGACCGAACCAGGCAGCCTGATGGAGCAGGGTAAAGTCGACAGGCTTGCCGAAACCAAAGACATTGGCCAGCAGGGCGTAGATCAGACAGGCCACAATCAGCCCGACCAGAATCAGCAGACGCTGAACCATGCCGCGGGTGAATACCGCCACCAGACCGATACACAGCACGGTGATCACCGCCATCCAGCTCTCAAACGGCGAGCCGGAGACACTCTTCACGGCAATTGGCGCCAGGTTCAGGCCAATCGCCATCACCACCGCGCCGGTAACCACTGGCGGCATCATTCGCTCGATCCACCGGGTTCCGATCTTCATCACCACGACGCCAATCAGGGTATAGACAAGACCACAGGCGATAATGCCGCCGAGGGCGACGCTGAGGTTGGGGTTGATCCCCTGACCGTTAAACCCGGTGGTGGCGATGACCACGCCGACAAAGGCGGCGCTGGATCCCAGATAGCTGGGTACGCGCCCGCCGGTGACAAAAAAGAACAGCAGGGTGCCAATACCCGACATCAGAATGGAGAGATTGGGATCAAGGCCCATCAGCATCGGCATCAGCACCGTTGCGCCAAACATGGCGACCGCGTGCTGGACGCCCATCACCAGGGTTTGCCCGAGCGGGAGCCGTTCATCCGGCGCGACCACGCCAGGTTCTGTAGAGGTCGATTTCAACTGCCAGTGGGGAAATCCGAACATTGCCATGAGCTGCTTCCTTAAGAAGGGTTAACAGGCGGGTCGCATAAGCGCGTGGTAGCCGCGGTCAAACCACACCAGCCCCTGCGGGGCGGGGTGGCGGATAATGGACACGATGTCGCAAAACAGAATGTCGTGGGTGCCGACGCTGACCACCTGGCTGATACGGCAATCAAACGAGGCCAGCGCCTCCTCCAGACGCGGGCAGCCCGTCTCGCCCGTCTGCCAGCGGGCAGCGGCGAAGCGATCTTCCATCGGCGTTTTGCCGCCAAACAGGTTGGAGAGTGGCTCCTGTCCGGCGCTCAGGGTGTTGACGCACAGGGTGCGGTTTTCGCTAAACGTCGGCCAGACGGACGCGCCGCGGTTAAGACACACCAATAGCGTCGGGGGCGAGTCGGTGACGCTGCATACGGCGCTGGCGGTGAAGCCCGCTCTGCCAGCAGGGCCGTCGGTGGTGATGATATTGACCGCCGCGCCCACACAGGCCATGGCATCGCGAAAGGTTTGTTTATCGGGTGTCGTCATGATGGCTCCTTACGCCAGCCCGCAGGCGTCTTCAAAGGCCAGGCGCGGCAGACGGTCGTAGAGTTTGCCCACATCGCCATAGCCGATATTGATCAGCAGATTGCTTTTCAGCAGCGTGCCGGTGAAAAAGGCTTCGTCGACTTTTTGCCGGTCAAAACCGGACATCGGGCCGGTGTCCAGCCCCAGGGCGCGACAGGCAAAGATGAGATAAGCGGCCTGCATGGAGCTGTTGCGAAAGGCGGTCTCTTCAGCGTGCGCGGGGCTGGTGGTAAACCAGCTCTTCGCATCCCCGTGCGGGAACAGTTCAGGCAGACGCTCATAGAATTCCGTGTCCCACGCCACAATCGCGGTGACCGGTGCGGTGAGGGTTTTCTCCAGGTTGCCGCTGGAGAGTGCGGGGCGCAGCTTCTCTTTACCCTCTGCGCTGCGCACAAACACAATACGGGCCGGGGAACAGTTAGCGGAGGTAGGCCCCCATTTCATCAGGTCGTAGATCTCGCGCAGCGTCTCGTCGCTGACCGGTATGTCCAGCCAGCCGTTGTGGGTGCGTGCGCCGGTGAACAGTGAATCCAGCGCGGCAGAGGTAATGGCTTCGCTCATCGAAACTCCTTATAAAGCGGGTTCATGGCTGTGCAGCAGGCTGGCAAGCCCGTTCAGCAGCAGGGTATTAAACGTTTCCGGCTCGGTGACGTTGCAGGCATGGCCGCCCTGTCGCATCACCACGCTGTGGCTGTGCGGGAGCGCAGCCTGCAGCTCAGACGAGCAGACAGAGGGCACCAGCAGGTCATCGGCGGAACAGATAAGGTGTACCGGGCAGGCGATGCGGGCGGCATGGCGGCTAAAATCAGCCTTTTTCAGCGCGTTCAGCCTGCGCAGCAGATTGTTTTTGCCCTGAAAGTGCGCCAGCGCCAGTGCCTCTTCAGCCTCCAGACGCGGTGCGCGAGCGGCCATCCAGTCTGCCGGATAGAGAAACAGCGGCTGCGCCTCTACCCACGCCTGCGCGCCACCGGCATGCAGCAGCCGTTCGCGGATCTGAAAGCAGCGTCGGGTATGGGCATTCAGCGTCAGCCAGCCGTTGACGCACACCAGCGCTTTGAGTGCATCGGGGGTGTCGAGCGCCAGTTGCAGGCCGATCAGCGCCCCCAGCGCATGGCCGACCACACAGTAGCGGGTGATGCCGACCGCGGTCAGCGCCTGTGCCAGCTCACCGGCCATCTGCGCCAGGGTGTACTCTTCCGGCAGGGTGTCAGGGTTATTGCCGGTGCCACGCTGGTCGTAACAGACCACCTGATACTCCTGTTCCAGCGCGGCTAGCTGGGGTAACCAGTAGCTGCCGCCCCCGCCGAGTCCGGCAATCAGCACCACGACGGGCGCGCCGTCAAACGGGGGCGGTGAGACGGAGAGCTTCATGGCAGCCTCACTTTCCAATGTGCGCAACGGTGGCGATTTCAACCAGCGCGTCCGGCTTCACCAGCCCGCACTGAATGCAGAAGCGGGCCGGCTTATCGCCGGGGAAGAACTCCGCATAGATCTCGTTAATCGCGGCGTAGTTTTTCCAGTCGGTGATAAAGATGCTGTTGAACGTCACATCCTCCATCGTGCCACCCGCGGTTTCGATCACGGTCTTGATCGTCTCCAGCACGTGGCGCGTTTGCGCCTTTGGGTCGTTGATAAACACCACGTTGTTGTCTTTATCAAACGGCAGAGTACCGGAGACGTACACCACGCCATCGGCGAGCGTGCCGGGGACAAACGGCGCAATCGGCGTGCTGGTGCCCGGTGGAATAATCACGGATTTCGGCATCGTATGTCTCCTCAGGCGATACGGGCGAGCGGCGGGTTCAGGGCGTCGCAAAAATCGGCGACGTTACTGACCCAGCCAAAAAAGGTTTCGATATTGAACAGCGCCGCTTTCTGGGCAAATTCCGGCCCCGCCTGATGAGTGGCGTCTTCCAGTACCACGCCGAAATACTCGAGGAAGAAGCCGTCGCGCAGGGTCGACTCCACGCAGACATTGGTGGCAATGCCGGTAAAGACCAGATGACGAATGCCCCGGCTGCGCAGCAGGCTGTCGAGTGGCGTGTTGAAAAAGCCGCTGTAGCGCGGTTTGGGCAGCACAATATCGCCTGCCTCCGGCACCAGTTCATCCACCAGCTGATAATCCCAGCCACCTTTAGCCAGCAGCTTGCCCTGCAGTTCGGGCCGTTTGCGCATGGTTTTCAGGGCGTTCGATTTGTGAAAATTGGGCGAGCCGGGGCCACCGGCTTCCACGTATTGATCGTCCCAGCCGTTCTGAAACCAGATGATGAGCATCCCGGCGGCGCGTGCGGCGGCGACGGCGGTTTTGATGTTCTCAATCACCGGCCGGGTAGCGGAGACGTCAAACCCCGCCAGATCCAGATAACCGCCGGGGCTGGCGTAGGCGTTTTGCATATCCACCACAATCAGCGCGCTCTGCGGTGCAGAAAAGGTGATGGCTTCCGGACGGGCATTAAGGGTTGTCATTACGCCACCTCCTTGGTGATGGCAGGAATGTGGGCGCGGCACTGCATCAGCGGCTGAATGCGCTCGCCGAAGGTCTCCACGCCGGTGAGGAAATCGTCGAAGGTCAGCAGAACGCCTTCCGCGCCGGGAACGGCGGCCACTTCGTCTAGCATTCTGGCAACGCTGGCATACGAGCCGACGAGCGTGCCCATGTTGATATTGACGGCAGAGGTCGGGTCGGCCATCTGGCGCACGTTGGTGTCCGCGCCGGAACGGGTATCTTTCTGGCTCTGTTCGGTGAGCCAACTCAGGGCCTCGTCGTCGGCCCCGTCCTTATAACGCTCCCATTTGGCGCGCGCGGCCTCATCGGTTTCGTCGGCAATGACCATAAACAGCACGTAAGAGCCCACATCACGGCCGGTTTTGTCGGCGGCCTCTTTCATGCGTGCGGCGGTTGGAGCGAAGGCGGCGGGGGTGTTGACGCCTTTACCGAAACAGAAATTGAAGTCGGCGTATTTTGCCGAGAACGCCATTCCCGCGTCGCTCTGCCCGGCGCAGATCACCTTCATTGGCGCAGAAGGCTGCGGGCTGACGCGACAGTCATTCATGGTGAAGTAGTCACCTTTGAAATCGCTCTTGCCGGTACCCCACAGATCGCGCAGCACCTGCACGTATTCGGTAAGGTACTCATAGCGGCGCGAGAAGTACTCATCTCCCGGCCAGAGCCCCATCTGGTCGTACTCCGGCTTTTGCCAGCCGGTGACCAGATTGACGCCAAAGCGTCCCCCGGAGATGGAGTCGATGGTGGAGGCCATCCGCGCGACAATGGCTGGCGGCAGGGTGAGCGTGGCGGCGGTGGCGTAGATCTGAATCCGTGACGTCACCGCCGCCAGGCCCGCCATCAGGGTGAAGGACTCCAGATTGTGATCCCAGAATTCGGTTTTGCCGCCAAAGCCGCGCAGCTTGATCATCGAAAGTGCAAAGTCGAAATGGTAGTGCTCCGCTTTTTGCACGATGGCTTTGTTCAGCTCAAAGGTCGGCATGTATTGCGGAGCAGTGGTCGAGATAAGCCAGCCGTTGTTGCCGATGGGTACAAATACGCCAATTTTCATCACGAACCTCTCTTCACTACGTTGCAGGTGAACAGGGTTTTGCAAAGGGAGTGCCAGTTTTCAAAATGGCTTTGTTATTAATGTGTTAATCAATGGTTGGTGAATTGAGTGTGACAAAAGTGGACTAACTGGTCAAAAACATTGCACACAAAACAGGCATTCATGCGCGATGGGAGTGCAGGATGTCGTGGCGAGGCGGGGGTTTTGCTATGCTGTTGGCAACGCAGAATAAGGAGAGCGGGATGACACAAGGCGCAGTGAAAACAGCAGGTAAACGTTCGCAGGCGGTGAGCGCCAAAAAGCACGCCATCCTCAGTGCGGCGCTGGAGACCTTTTCACAGTTCGGCATTCACGGCACGCGCCTGGAACAGGTGGCGGAGCAGGCCGGGGTGTCCAAAACCAATCTGCTCTACTATTACCCGTCGAAAGAGGCGCTGTATGTGGCAGTAATGCAGCAGATCCTGGATATCTGGCTGGCGCCGCTAAAGGCCTTTCGTCAGGAGTTCGCCCCGCTGGTGGCGATCAAAGAGTACATTCGCCTGAAGCTGGAGGTCTCCCGTGATTATCCGCAGGCATCCCGGCTGTTCTGTCTGGAGATGCTGCAGGGCGCGCCGCTGCTGAAGGCAGAGCTGACGGGGGATTTAAAACAGCTGGTGGACGATAAATCCGCGATCATCGCCGGGTGGGTCGCCAGCGGCAAACTGGCACCTGTCGATCCGCAGCATCTGATCTTTATGATTTGGGCCGCCACCCAGCACTATGCAGACTTTGCGGCCCAGGTTGAAGCGGTAACCGGAAAGACGCTGCAGGACGAAGCGTTTTTCCAGAGCACTCTCGAAAACGTGCAGCGAATGATTATTGAAGGGATCCGCGTGCGCTAGTTTCCCT
>NZ_JAYJLI010000015.1:0-99177 GCF_051948675.1 Enterobacter sp. Lyrl_3 | reverse complement strand
ATTCCGTGTCAGTGGAGGCGCATTATAGGGAGTAATTCTGAAGCTGCAAGGATAAAGTGAAAATTATTTACTGACTGCTCACTTTCCAGGCAAATTACATCCCAGACCTCAATTCTGGACTGGTTTTTAAACAAAAACGAGCCGCAAGCGGCTCGTTTTTGCGTTTTGTGACTTACTGCACTGCCACAATTCGGTCGTCGTTGGCTTCCAGACGGATAACTTTGCCCGGAACCAGTTCGCCTGACAGTATCTGCTGCGCCAGCGGGTTTTCGATCTGCTGCTGGATAGCACGTTTCAACGGACGCGCCCCGTAAACCGGATCGTAACCATTTTCGCTCAGCAGTTTCAGCGCATCGTCAGAGATGTGAATTTCATATCCACGCTCTTCCAGACGTTTGTACAGACGCTGCAGCTGGATCTGTGCAATCGAAGCAATGTGTTTCTCACCCAGAGGATGGAATACCACCACTTCATCGATACGGTTGATGAACTCCGGACGGAAGTTATGGCTAACCACACCCAGAACCAGATCCTTCATATGGCTGTAATCCAGTTCACCGAAACGTTCCTGAATCAAATCGGAACCCAGGTTCGATGTCATGATCACGACCGTATTACGGAAATCCACCGTTCTCCCCTGCCCGTCGGTCAGACGACCATCATCCAGGACCTGAAGAAGAATATTGAACACATCCGGGTGCGCTTTTTCCACTTCGTCCAGCAGGATGACGGAATAAGGGCGACGGCGTACCGCTTCTGTCAGGTAACCTCCCTCTTCATAACCGACATATCCCGGAGGCGCACCCACCAGACGTGAAACGGAGTGTTTCTCCATAAACTCGGACATGTCGATACGCACCATCGCATCGTCGCTGTCGAACATAAAGTTAGCCAGCGCCTTACACAGCTCGGTTTTACCCACCCCGGTAGGGCCCAGGAACAGGAACGAACCAATCGGACGATTAGGATCAGACAATCCGGCGCGGCTACGACGGATGGCGTTGGAAACCGCTTCAACCGCCTCGTCCTGGCCAATCACGCGCTGATGCAGATCCTGCTCCATGCGCAGCAGTTTATCGCGTTCGCTTTCCATCATGCGTGCTACCGGAATACCGGTCCAGCGCGCCAGCACCTCTGCAATTTCCGCATCCGTTACTTTGTTACGTAACAGACGCATCGTTTTGCCTTCAGACTGCGTCGCAATCTCAAGCTGTTTCTCCAGCTCAGGGATTTTGCCGTACTGCAGCTCAGACATTCGCGCCAGGTCACCCACTCGACGCGCCTGCTCAATGGCAATTTTTGCCTGTTCAAGTTCAGCCTTAATGGTCTGAGTGCCAGAGAGTGACGCTTTCTCTGCCTTCCACTCTTCTTCTAACTCAGAATACTGGCGCTCTTTATCGTCCAGTTCCTCATTGAGCATATCGAGGCGTTTTTTACTGGCTTCATCAGACTCTTTCTTGAGTGCCTGCTGTTCCAGTTTGAGCTGAATAATACGACGGTCGAGTCTGTCCAACTCTTCCGGTTTCGAGTCTATCTGCATACGAATGCTGGATGCGGCCTCATCGATAAGGTCGATCGCTTTATCCGGTAACTGACGGTCGGCGATATAACGATGCGAAAGCGTCGCTGCCGCAACAATCGCCGGGTCAGTGATCTGCACATGGTGGTGCAGCTCATAACGTTCTTTCAGACCACGCAGGATCGCGATGGTATCTTCCACGCTTGGTTCCGCGACAAACACCTTCTGGAAACGACGTTCAAGTGCAGCATCTTTTTCGATGTACTGACGGTACTCGTCCAGCGTCGTGGCACCCACACAGTGAAGTTCACCGCGTGCCAGTGCAGGTTTCAGCATGTTCCCGGCATCCATCGCGCCGTCTGCTTTACCGGCACCGACCATGGTGTGCAACTCATCGATAAACAGAATGACATTGCCTTCTTGTTTTGCCAGATCGTTAAGCACCCCTTTCAGGCGCTCTTCGAATTCACCGCGATACTTCGCCCCGGCCACCAGCGCCCCCATATCCAGCGCCAGTACACGGCGGCCTTTCAGCCCTTCCGGTACTTCACCGTTTACAATACGCTGCGCCAGTCCTTCAACGATGGCGGTTTTACCAACACCCGGTTCACCAATCAGCACCGGGTTGTTTTTGGTACGGCGCTGCAGAACCTGAATAGTACGGCGAATTTCTTCATCACGGCCGATCACCGGGTCAAGTTTACCCTGCTCAGCACGCTCGGTCAGATCGACCGTAAATTTTTTCAAAGCCTGACGTTGGTCTTCGGCTCCCTGATCGTTCACGCTTTCACCCCCACGCATTTTCTCAATCGCCTGAGTCACATTGGCCGTGGTTGCGCCGGCAGTTTTCAGCAGGTCGGTCAAGGTACCGCGTGATTCAAGCGCCGCCAGAACAAACAGTTCCGACGAAATAAAGTTGTCCCCACGTTTTTGCGCCAGCTTGTCGCAAAGGTTCAGCACCCGCACCAGATCCTGGGACGGCTGAACGTCACCGCCGGTACCTTCTACCTGCGGTAAACGGCTCAGCGCCTGATCGATGGCAGTGCGTAACTGGCCAGCATTAATGCCAGCAGACGTTAATAATGGACGTACCGATCCCCCTTCCTGATTTAGCAAGGCGCTCATTAAATGAAGAGGTTCGATGAATTGGTTGTCGTGCCCCAGTGCAAGGGACTGGGCATCGGCGAGAGCAAGCTGGAATTTATTAGTAAGACGATCCAGACGCATAACTCCTCCCATAACAGGTCAAATTTGCTACTGGAGATTAAATGAGGTCATCCCTCAATTATTCAAGGTTAATGACCTGAATTATGTGAAAAGAAAACGGCACGTGCCGGATCGTCTTGATTCTTTAGGTTATATCAGCCAAATAAAACTTGCCATACGCCCCGTCGTCTTGTCGCGGCGATAAGAGAAGAAATCACCCTTTTCGGTGAACGTACAGCGGTCACCGCCGAAGATCTGCGTCACCTTGACATTATTCAGACGCTGACGTGCAAGCTGATAAATATCGGCCAGATATTTTTCCCCCACGGGTTCGAAAGCGTTAACGGCTTGCGGAGCTTTTGCCATAAACGCTTCACGAACCTCTGGGCCCACCTCGAATGCCTGAGGACCAATTGCCGGGCCAAGCCAGGCAATGATATTTGCAGGATCGTCTTTGAAGCAGGCGACGGTCTCTTCCAGCACGCCTTCACACAGACCACGCCAGCCCGCATGAGCAGCCGCAACCTCGGTACCCGCACGGTTACAAAACAGCACCGGCAGACAATCGGCTGTCATCACCGCGCATACTGCTCCCGGCGTATCGCTGTAGGAGGCATCGGCACGTTTAGACGCGTAGGGTTCTCCCGTCAACTTCAGCACGGCTTTACCGTGAACCTGCTCAAGCCACACCGGTTTAGACGGTAAGTTGCCCGCAGCAAACAGCCGCGAGCGGTTTTCTTCAACGTGTTCCAGGTTGTCGCCGCAGTGTGCGCCAAGGTTCAAAGACGCCCACGCCCCCTGGCTTACCCCGCCAATGCGGGTTGAACTGCAGGCAGCCACACCTTCAGGCAGTGGCCACTCCGGAACAATCAGTTTGGTCATAACCAGTCCACTTGATCTTTGTGTTCTTCAAAATCCGCGCGCATGGCGTCAATAAGCTCCACCATATCCTGCGGGATCGGCGCATGCCATTCCATTTGAATCCCTGAAATAGGGTGATAAAGGCGCAGCATGGTGGCGTGCAGCGCCTGACGATCAAACTTGCGCAGTACGCTGATGAACTCGTCCGATGCCCCTTTTGGCGGACGCGGACGACCACCGTAAACCTGATCCCCCACCAGCGGATGGGTGATGTGCGCCATATGCACGCGGATCTGGTGGGTACGACCGGTCTCCAGACGCAGACGCAGACGCGTATGAATGCGGAAATGTTCCATAATGCGATAGTGCGTTACCGCCGGTTTACCCATCGGATGCACCGACATATGAGTACGTTTGGTAGGGTGACGGCTGATCGGCTCATCAACCGTACCGCCAGCAGTCATATGGCCAATAGCCACGGCTTCATATTCGCGGGTGATCTCACGCAGCTGCAGTGATTCCACCAGGCGAGTCTGGGCAGGTACGGTCTTTGCCACCACCATCAGACCGGTGGTGTCTTTATCCAGACGATGCACGATACCGGCACGCGGTACATCAGCAATCGGCGGATAATAATGGAGAAGTGCGTTAAGTACCGTACCGTCAGGATTCCCCGCTCCCGGATGAACAACCAGGTCGCGCGGCTTGTTAATCACCAGAATGTCATCATCTTCATAGACGATATCCAGTGGGATATCCTGTGGCTCGAAGCGGATTTCCTCTTCGATTTCAGCATTGATGGCGACAGCTTCCCCACCTAACACTTTCTCTTTCGGTTTGTCCCAGACTTTACCGTTTACCAGCACGCGCTGGTCAAGAATCCATTCTTTTATGCGTGAACGCGAATAATCAGGGAACAATTCGGCCAAAGCTTGATCTAAGCGTTGACCGAGCTGATTTTCGGAGACTGTTGCGGTGAGTTCTACTCGTTGTGCCATAAACTGCTTCTTCGTTTAACGTTGGGTTTTACGGCTTTGCCGTTTAATATAGTGTGCTATTGTAGCTGGTCTTAATCGGGAGCAGGAACAGAGTTTCTCCCGGACAAACATTTGAGGAAAGTCAAAACGTCATGACGCGCATGAAATATCTGGTGGCAGCGGCCACGTTGAGCCTGGCTTTGGTGGGCTGCTCCGGTTCAAATGAACAGGTCCCTGACAATCCGCCGAATGAAATCTATGCGACTGCACAACAAAAGTTGCAGGACGGTAACTGGAAACAGGCGATAACGCAACTGGAAGCGTTGGATAATCGCTATCCATTTGGTCCGTATTCGCAGCAGGTACAGTTAGATCTCATCTACGCATACTATAAAAATGCCGATCTGCCGCTGGCTCAGGCAACCATCGATCGTTTCATGCGTCTGAACCCGACTCATCCTAACATCGACTATGTAATGTACATGCGCGGTCTGACCAACATGGCGCTGGATGACAGTGCCCTGCAGGGCTTCTTCGGTGTGGATCGCTCCGACCGTGACCCGCAGCATGCGCGTGATGCGTTCAACGACTTTTCCAAACTGGTGCGCGGCTATCCGAACAGTCAGTACGTGACCGACGCCACCAAACGTCTGGTGTTCCTGAAAGACCGACTGGCGAAATACGAATACTCGGTTGCTGAATACTACACCCGCCGTGGCGCATGGGTTGCCGTGGTTAACCGTGTAGAAGGAATGCTGCGTGATTATCCGGATACGCAGGCGACCCGCGACGGCCTGAAGCTGATGGAGAATGCTTACCGCCAGATGCAGATGACCGCACAGGCAGACAAGGTAGCAAAAATCATCGCCGCGAACAGCAGCAACACCTGATAGCGACGTCAAAGCAAAACGGCAGCCCGCGGGCTGCCGTTTTTTTATTCAATTCAGACAAAGCTGAAGCGGTTTAGCTTCAACACATCCTATCAACTATGACCGCAATTTTTGCCTTCGACAAGGTAAATCTCACCTCTTCCTGCCCTGCCTCACAAAAAAGATTCCCTGACAAAAACCGACAAAATAACGTGATATAAATCACACATTTTGACATTAGGACAGGTATGCTGGAATCACCAAGACGGAAAGACAAGAGGTAAAATTTATGACAATGAACATTACCAGCAAACAAATGGAAATTACCCCGGCAATTCGCCAGCACGTCGCAGACCGTCTCGCCAAACTGGATAAATGGCAAACACACTTGATTAATCCACATATCATCCTGTCTAAGGAGCCGCAGGGTTTCATCGCTGACGCAACTATCAATACTCCAAACGGCCATCTGGTCGCCAGCGCAAAACACGAGGATATGTACACCGCTATTAACGATTTGATCAACAAGCTGGAACGGCAGCTCAATAAAGTGCAGCACAAAGGTGAAGCCCGTCGCGCCACGACCTCGGTGAAAGACGCCAGCTTCGCGGAAGAAGTTGAAGAAGAGTAATCCTTTAAATTGAGTTTACCGCCAACGCGCCTTCGGGCGCGTTTTTTATTGACAGGGTGAAAACAGTACGGGTACTTTAACGTTATCAACCACAGGATGATTTCATGAAACTGACGCCGTTTTTCTTCGCATTCTTTTTTACCTTCCCCTGAACGGGAGGCGTTTCGTCGTGTGATAAAGAATGCGAAGACGAACAACAAGGCCTCCCACACCGGGAGGCCTTTTTTATTGATAACGATAAAACGAGACAGACAACACTATGACACCGGAAAACCCGTTACTGGATCTGCGAGTAAAAATCAGCGCGCTGGATGAAAAATTACTGGCACTTCTGGCTGAACGCCGCGCGCTCGCCATCGAAGTGGGTAAAGCCAAACTGGACTCCCACCGTCCGGTACGTGATATCGACCGCGAACGCGACCTGCTGGAACGTCTGATTCAACTCGGCAAAGCCCATCACCTTGACGCACATTACATCACCCGTTTGTTCCAGCTCATCATCGAAGACTCTGTTCTGACCCAGCAAGCGCTGTTGCAGCAGCATCTGAATAAAACCAACCCGCACTCTGCCCGCATCGCGTTTCTTGGCCCTAAGGGCTCCTACTCCCATCTGGCTGCCCGCCAGTACGCTGCACGTCATTTTGAAGAGTTCATTGAGAGCGGCTGCGCAAAGTTCGCCGATATTTTCAATCAGGTGGAAACCGGCCAGGCGGATTACGCCGTCGTGCCGATTGAGAACACCAGTTCCGGTGCCATCAACGACGTGTACGATCTGCTGCAACACACCAGCCTGTCGCTGGTTGGGGAGCTGACAATCCCTATCGATCACTGCGTGCTGGTCTCTGGCTCAACCGATTTGAGCACCATCGAGACGGTCTATAGCCATCCGCAGCCGTTCCAGCAGTGCAGTCAGTTCCTCAACCGTTATCCGAACTGGAAAATTGAGTACACCGAAAGCACCTCCGCGGCGATGGAAAAAGTCGCCCAGGCAAACTCCCCCACCGTCGCGGCGCTGGGCAGCGAGGCGGGCGGTGCGCTGTATGGTCTCCAGGTTCTGGAACGTAACCTGGCAAACCAGACGCAAAACATTACCCGCTTCATCGTGCTGGCACGCAAAGCCATTAATGTCTCTGATCAGGTGCCCGCCAAAACTACCCTGTTGATGGCAACCGGGCAGCAGGCAGGCGCACTGGTTGAAGCGCTGCTGGTACTGCGTAACCACAATCTGATCATGACCCGGCTCGAATCGCGCCCGATTCACGGCAATCCGTGGGAAGAGATGTTCTATCTCGACATTCAGGCCAACCTGGAATCGCCGTCCATGCAGAAAGCCCTGCGCGAACTGAGCGAAATCACCCGTTCAATGAAGGTGCTGGGCTGTTATCCGAGCGAAAACGTGGTACCGGTTGACCCAAGCTAACGTTCGATAAACCGGCTTTTCTTCATCCCTGCCACACTGACCGGCAGGGTGAAGATAGCGCCGGAGAGGGGATATTGCGCCACCTCTTGCGCATCCATATTTTCCCGCGTGGTCGTGATAAACAGCGTTTTCATATCGTCACCGCCAAAGCAGACCATCGTTGGGCAACGGACCGGCATACGGTACTCTTCCAGTTGCTCTCCCTGAGGTGAAAAGCGCGCGATGCGCCAGCCATCAAACAGCGCACTCCAGTAACAGCCTTCCACGTCCATCGCGGCACCGTCAGGTATCCCTTCGCCGTCGTTGAACCGGCGGAATACCTCCCGTTTACCGGGTTCCCCCTGCTCATCCAGCGAGGTACGGTAGATAACGCCGTTTGGCGTATCAGAAGTAAACATCCACCGCTGGTCGGGGCTGAATGCCAGACCATTGTGGCCATGAATGTCGCACTGGATAACTTTTGGCGTCAGATCGTTATCAATGCGCATCAGCAGCGCCCCGTTGTAATCACCCGGTGCCCAGAAGGTCCCGGCGTAGAACTGGCCCCGGTGATCGGTTCCCCCATCATTGAAACGCGCAAGCTGCGGATTCGACGGGTTATCACAGACTTTGCGCTGCAGCAGGCCGTGTTTATCGGAAAGCCAGATGCCGCTTCGCATCGCGACGATAAAGCCGCCGCGTTCGCGCAGGGCGAAACACCCCACCTCTTCGTGGAAAGAGAGCACGGTGTGTTCCGCCGTGGGTAAATGATAACGGTGGATCTCACCTTCAAGAATATCCGCCCAGTAAAGCGCATTTTCCTCTGCACTCCACGTCGGGCATTCGGGCAGATGCCCGGTGTAGTTCAACAGCAGCTGCGGTTCGGCCATGACAGTTCCCCAAAATGAAAAAAGCCAGCAATGCTGGCTTTCAGTATATACATCATCGCATTACTGGCGACTGTCATTTGCCTGACGCAACAGCGTGCGGCTCTCGCTCTGGAAACGTTGCGCGTAATCGCCAAACCAGTGTTCGACCTTACGGAAGCTGTCGATAAACGCCTGCTTGTCGCCGTGCTCCAGCAGCGTAATGGCTTCGCCAAAACGCTGGTAGTAACGCTTAATCAGTGCCAGGTTGTTCTCAGACGACATAATAATGTCGGCGTAAAGCTGGGGATCCTGAGCAAACAGACGCCCCACCATCGCCAGCTCCAGACGATAGATAGGCGAAGAGAGTGCCAATAACTGCTCAAGCTGCACATTCTCTTCCGCCAGATGCAGCCCATAGGCAAAGGTCGCAAAGTGACGCAGGGCCTGGATGAACGCCATGTTCTGATCGTGTTCAACCGCGCTAATGCGGTGCAGCCGCGCGCCCCAAACCTGAATCTGTTCCAGGAACCACTGGTAGGCTTCCGGCTGACGACCATCGCAGTAGACCACCACCTGTTTCGCCAGGCTGCCACTGTCCGGGCCAAACATAGGATGTAGCCCCAGGACCGGCCCCGTATGCGCAGCCAGCATTGCCTGCAGCGGACCATTTTTCACGGATGCCAAGTCCACCAGGATGCAATCTGCCGGCAGCGGAGGAAGCTTCGCAATGATCTGCTCCGTCACGTGAATCGGCACGCTGACGATGACCATTCCGGCATCTTTCATCAGCTCCGGCGCGTTTGCCCAGTCCTCTTTTTCCAGGATACGCACCTGATAGCCAGACAGGGTCAGCATTTTTTCAAACAGCCGCCCCATCTGACCCGCCCCGCCCACAATAACGACCGGGCGCAGGGACGGACAAAGGGTTTTGAAGCCTTTATCGTTTTCGCTGGAGTAGGACTCCCGCATCACACGACGCAAGACATCTTCAATCAAATCCGGCGAGACGCCCAGCGCCTGGGCCTCTTTACGACGGGAAGCCAGCATGGAGGCCTCGCGCTCCGGAACGTAAATCGGCAGGCCATATTTGCTTTTGACCTCACCCACCTCGGCAACCAGCGCCATACGGCGCGCTAACAGATCCAGCAGTGCCTTATCCACTTCATCAATTTGATCGCGTAATGCGGTCAATTCAGCAACCATACCTAACCTCTTAAGCCAGACGCGTCGCCAGCTGGCCGTTTATATCTTTGTGGATCTCACGCAGCAGCGCATCGGTGGTTTCCCAGCTGATGCAGGCATCCGTCACGGACACACCGTACTTCATTGCGCTGCGCGGTTGTTCAGATGATTGATTGCCTTCATGAATATTGCTCTCAATCATCAGACCGATAATAGAACGGTTGCCGTCTTTGATCTGCGCGACCACCGATTCCGCCACCGCAGGCTGACGACGGTAATCTTTGTTCGAATTACCATGACTGCAATCTACCATCAGTGCCGGGCGCAGTCCCGCCTGCTCCATCTCTTTTTCACACTGTGCCACATCTGCCGGGCTGTAGTTTGGCGCTTTACCGCCACGCAGGATCACATGACCGTCCGGATTACCCTGCGTCTGCAGGAGACAAACCTGGCCCGCCTGGTTAATACCTACAAAGCGATGCGGCATGGCCGCGGCGCGCATGGCGTTGATCGCCGTGGCAAGGCTACCGTCGGTCCCGTTTTTAAAACCTACCGGCATCGACAGACCAGACGCCATTTCACGGTGGGTTTGTGATTCCGTGGTACGCGCACCAATCGCAGACCAGCTAAACAGATCGCCCAGGTACTGCGGGCTGTTCGGATCCAGCGCTTCGGTTGCCAGTGGCAGCCCCATGCTGACCAGCTCAACCAGCAGGCGACGCGCAATCTTCAGACCGGCTTCCACATCAAACGAGCCATCCATGTGCGGATCGTTAATCAACCCTTTCCAGCCAACGGTGGTACGTGGCTTCTCAAAATAGACGCGCATCACCAGGTAGAGGCTATCGCTGACCTCCTCCGCTAATGCTTTAAATCGACGAGCGTACTCAATGGCGGTTTCAGGATCGTGAATGGAACAAGGACCACATACCACCAGCAGACGCGGATCGCGGCCAGCGATAATGTCAGAAATGGTCTGGCGCGAGTGCTCAATTTGAGCCTCCTGCGCGGCGCTCAGCGGGAACTCCGCTTTCAGTTGATCCGGTGTAATCAAAACCTGTTCGTCAGTGATATGTACGTTGTTCAGCGCGTCTTTTTGCATGATGGCGATCCTGTAAAGCTCGTTTGCGATAGGTGTTTTCCTCGAAGAGGTGAAACAACGATACCACAACAAGTAAAGATTTCAATCCAAAATACGTACACTTTACTTTACAAAAGCCATTTTACTGCAAAAATCAGCCGACAAAATCGTAAACATAAAATTACACCCCCACTTTCTTTTGCCAGGCTATGCTGAAGAAAAAAGGAGAATGGCTATGCGTTCAATCGCTCTGATGCTGTTGTCGCTGTTTTTATCGGGCTGTGAGATCAACCCTTATACCTTCCAGCCCGACTGGACTAGTCCCAGCTGGTTTGATGCGGGTAAAGAAGACGCCATGAATGGTCTGCCGGTTAAAGATAATCAGACGCTGGCCGATAGTTTTAACGACCCGCAGGTTGATCGTAGTGAATATCTTCGTGGCTACGCCGACGGACAGAAAAAAGTGTGTGAGGAAGGTTTTATTCACGCCTGGGGGGTAGCAGGTAAATCTTTCCCGGCCAGTTGTGATACTGTTGAAAACGCAGCAAAACTGCATGAATCATGGCAACAAGGAATGGATGAAAGTATGCGTTCCAGCAGACTTAATTAAGCCGTTTTTTATACGCCGGAATATATACAACTGTAGGATTTAGCTTAGGTCGTACTCAGTACATTTCTGACATAATGACGGCTTTGATAAACAATGGTATTCTGCCGACAACTCGTAAGGACATCTATTTTCCAGAGCGGTATGGCGGATTCTGGTGAGAAATTCATTCTTGATCTCTTTGTTCCGACTCACTCTGGTGCTAATGCTGTTCTTTATGGTGGGCCCAGCACCGGCAGCCACGTTCACGGAAACCGATAAATCGGTACGTTCGATTGTATCGGGTATTGTGAGCTATACCCGATGGCCGTCACTTTCCGGGCAACCTAAACTCTGCGTTTATGCCTCATCTCACTACACGCAAGCACTGAGCAGCGAAGAGGGGCAAAGCGAGTTACCTTATACTCCCGTCATTGTACGTAACGATCAGGAAGCCCTGTCCGCGACGTGTGATGCTATTTATTTCGGGGCTGAATCGCCTGCAAAACAACTTGAATTAATAAGTCAATATCAGGGCAGAGCATTGCTATTAATCTCAGAGCAGAATCCGGAATGTGTTATTGGCAGTGCATTCTGCCTGATAATCGATCATAACCAGGTCAGATTTTCCGTTAATCTGGATGCATTGACGCGCAGTGGCGTACGCGTCAATCCGGATGTATTAATGCTGGCACGGAATAAGCAGCATGGATAAAGAAATCACTTCAACGCCACGTCCAACGTTTAAAAGCACGTTGAGACGAATCAGCATGATAAGCGTCATCATCACCATGACGTTAATTTGGCTCCTGCTCTGTTTTGCTTCCGTGGTGACATTAAAGCAATACGCCCAAAAAAATCTCGAATTAACCGGCGCAACAATGAGCCACAGCCTTGAAGCCTCACTGGTCTTTAATGATGCGCTGGCGGCTAACGAAACGCTCACCACCCTGGGTAAACAGGGCCAGTTTGCCGTGGCTGAGGTTCTTAACGCGCATAAAAAGCGGTTTGCTTACTGGTCCTGGAACCCGGAAGAGAATAACGACACGCTGGGTGCATTGGTTAGCCGCTGGCTGTTCCCCGACCCGGTCGCACAGCCCATCATGCATAACGGTAATGCGATCGGCGAAATTCGCCTGACCGCACGCGATAATCTCATCAGCCATTTCATCTGGTTGTCGTTTGCCGTTCTTACCGGCTGTATTCTTTTTGCCACCGCCGTCGCGCTTACGATTACACAATCTCTGCATCATGGCATGGTCACGGCGCTGCAAAACATCACCGATGTCGTGCATGACGTACGCACCAACCGCAACTTTTCCCGGCGGGTGAAGGATGGTCGCATCGAAGAATTCCACCAGTTTGGCGAAGACTTCAACAGTCTGCTGGATGAAATGGAAGAGTGGCAGCTTAAGCTGCAGGCGAAAAACGCTCAGCTACTGCGTACCGCCATGCACGATCCTCTCACCGGCCTCGCCAATCGGGCGGCGTTTCGTAGCAGCATCGCGGCATTAATGCACGACGCCTCCGCAAAAACCAACACTGCCCTGCTCTTCCTCGACGGTGATAATTTCAAGTTTATTAACGATACCTGGGGACATGCTGCGGGCGATTGCGTCCTGATTGAAGTCGCCCGCCGGATGGTTGAGTTTGGCGATAAGCGTCATCAGTCATACCGCCTTGGCGGTGACGAGTTTGCGATGGTGCTGTACGGCGTACAGTCTGCCGCAGAGGTTCAACAGATTTGTGCTGCGCTGTCGCAGCAGTTTATGCGCCCGTTCGATCTGCATAACGGGCAGACAGCAACGATGTCACTTAGCATTGGCTTTGCTCTGGCGTGGGAAAGTGCCTCTGTGGAAGCATTACTGGAGCAAGCCGACCGCAACATGTACCAGGATAAAAACCAGCGTACAAAAGCAATAACTTAGAAAGGATACGATATGTTAAAGCGATACTTCGCGCCGTTATTTCTCGCTTCGATGGTACTGACGGGTTGTCAGTCACCGCCTGAAGGTAAGTTCTCCCCTGAGCAAATTGCGGCGATGAAGTCATACGGTTTTAACGAACTGAATGGCGACTGGTCTTTGGGCCTGTCAGATACGATCCTGTTTGATAAAAATGACGCCAGACTGCGCCCGGAAAGTGAAGCGCAGATCCGCACCATGGCCTCTCGCCTGGCGGCTACCGGCCTGAAACACGCCCGTATGGATGGCCACACCGATAATTACGGTGAAGAAAGCTACAATGAAGCGCTGTCGTTAAAACGTGCCAATGCGGTGGCTGACGTCTGGGCCAAAGGCGCCAATATCCCGCGCAGCAACCTCACCACGCAGGGATTAGGAAAAAAATATCCGGTTTCCAGCAACAGTACGGCGCAAGGGCGTGCTGAAAACCGTCGGGTCGCGGTGGTCATCAGCACGCCATAGCCTTATTTAACGGATGATTGTGCGAGCGACACGCCAGTTGCCGCTCGCCAGCGTAGCCAGTCAATCAGCATAAACAGCGCCAGGCTCACGCCCATCACCGGCAATGCCAGCCCCAGCAATACGCTGACCACCACCGTGACGGCTTTTCCCCATCCCGGGAGCGCCAGCCAGCACTGACAAAGCGTCTGAAGCGGATCGGCCGTCGATTGCGCCGGACGACGCATCCACCACATCCGGTAGCCCCAGACAATCAGCACACACAGCGCCAGGCCAAATGCGACGAGCAGTAACTGGTTAACCAGCCCGAATAAGATCCCCATATGGAAATCCACCCCCCAGCGGGTCAGCTTTGCCATTAACGGGAAATCCTCAAAGCGGGTTCTGTCCAGAATTTGCATGGAATTTGGATCCACCGCAACGGCATCCACCTGGGTCGGCCAGCGGCGGTCAATTTCCGTCACGGTCCACGCCTGGTCAGCGCTTTTCGCCGGGCGGATTTCGAGTTTATTCGCATCAATCCCGGCCTGGCGGGCAGCGTGCAATACGCCATCGAACTGGGTCAGATCCATCGTCATGTCGGGCATCATCATGCCGGCATGATGCCCATGGTGTTCAGCGTGCTCATCCATCGTGACGGGCGCACCCGAAAGCGTGGTGCTCACCTGCGGCGTGAGCCAGTTCATCTGCGCGCGCAGTTTATCCACGTTGCCGCCCGCCCATTGGGACCACGTCAGGCCGGTCGCAGAAAACAGCAACATTCCCCCCAGCAACACCCAGCCCAGCGTGACATGCAGGCGACGCCGGTTCTGAAAACGATTGTTGAGCCGACGTTTTGGCCGGGTATAAAACCACAGCGCAATCCCGCCCAGCGCGGCGACCCACATCCACGAGGCGGCCAGCTCGCTGTAGAGCCGACCAACGTTACCCAGCATCAGGGACGTATGCAGATAATCAATGGTCTGGCGTAGCGGTAAAATCCCGCTGGTGCCATACACGGTCATATCGCCACGCACCGCAAGAGTAACGGGATCGATAAAAATAGCGCGGGTCTCCGATGGGCCAAGCGACGGGTCGGCAAACATCACCCGGGTGGTTTCACCCGCAGCCAGGCCAGGACGAACGGCGTATAAACGCAGCTCGGTGCCGATGTTTTTTTCCGCCACGGCGATCTGTTCCGCCAGCGGTTGGAGTTCCCCCACGGAATCCGTATGGAGCGCGTGCCGGTACAGAATATTTTCCAGCTGCGGTGTCGCCACGTACAGCGTACCGGTCAGCGCGGCGAAGAAGATAAACGGGCCGACAAACAACCCGACATAGAAATGGAGTCGACGCAGCAGGTTTCCCCATGCCGCGCGCGGAGTGCAGGTAGTCATACTTTTCCTTTTTAAGGCAAAAAGTTATCGATATTTTTTAAAGGGAAAAAGCAGACTGCCGCGGCGGCGCGCGGGTATCAGGATAAAGCCAGGGGAAAAAGTGCCAGTGGCTGACAGCCTGACGCGGCGTCCTGACACGCAGCCTTTGCAGCACGATACTGAGCAGCACAATCAGCGCGAGTATCATGCCCGGCACGTGGGCTAATAGCACGCAGTAGCCACAGGCTTCCGCATGGTCAACCGGCATGCTGTGCTGCTTATCGCCGTGGTGCTCATCCATCGACATCATGCTCATGTCATGGTGCATCCCCGGCATGGTACTCATGGGATCTTTTTGCAGCGAGACGGAGATCAGCGGTGCGATCACGATCAGCAGGATCGCAAACAGCGCGGTCAATGCCGCTGCGCGTTTCCAGTTATGCTGATGCAGTACGTTAATCACTTACCCTCCACGGAAGAGGCCAGCATTGTAAATGATTTATGACGAAAGGGTTAACACGAGAGATGCGATGGGATAAAAAAAGGGCCAGCCTTTCGGCCAGCCCTTTCTAACAGGATGTCGCTTAAGCGAATCTTAGTTCAGACGCTCTTTAATACGAGCAGACTTACCAGTACGCTCACGCAGGTAGTACAGTTTAGCTTTACGTACAGCACCACGACGTTTAACAGCAATGCTGTCAACTACCGGAGAGTGAGTCTGGAAGACACGCTCAACGCCTTCGCCGTTGGAAATTTTACGAACAGTGAATGCAGAGTGCAGACCGCGGTTACGAATAGCGATAACCACGCCCTCGAATGCCTGCAGACGTTTTTTGGAACCTTCAACAACCCATACTTTCACTTCCACGGTGTCACCTGGACGGAAGGAAGGTACGTCCTGCTTCATCTGCTCTTGTTCAAGTTGCTTAATAATGTTGCTCATAATTTAATCTCTTATCCTGGGTAAACTGATATTCGGGAGCGTATTACGCATTCCCATCATGTTCATGCTGCTGTTGCGCGTGTTCAGTTTTGAACTCGGCCAGCAACTTTGCTTGCTCTTCAGTCAGAGCCAGGTTTTCCAGAAGTTCAGGTCTTCTAAGCCAGGTTCGGCCCAGCGACTGCTTCAAACGCCAGCGACGTATCTCAGCATGGTTTCCTGACAGTAACACTGCCGGGACTTCCATCCCTTCTAACACTTCAGGACGGGTATAGTGTGGACAGTCCAGCAACCCATCGGCAAAGGAATCTTCCGTTGCCGAAGCTTCATGGCCCAGTACTCCCGGAATGAACCGGGCGACGGAGTCAATCAGCGTCATTGCGGGTAACTCACCACCGCTGAGAACGTAATCGCCGATAGACCATTCTTCGTCAATCTCGGTTTGAATTACGCGCTCATCTATCCCTTCGTAGCGACCACAGACCAGAATCAGTTTTTGATTCGTCGCCAGTTCGCTGACGCCCGCTTGATCAAGCTTGCGTCCCTGAGGTGACAGATAAATCACCTTTGCGCCTTCACCTGCCGCGGCTTTTGCTGTGTGAATGGCGTCCCGTAAGGGTTGCACC
Organism: Enterobacter sp. Lyrl_3; assembly: GCF_051948675.1. NCBI lineage: Bacteria > Pseudomonadati > Pseudomonadota > Gammaproteobacteria > Enterobacterales > Enterobacteriaceae > Enterobacter > Enterobacter sp. Lyrl_3. The sequence goes on along the minus strand of NZ_JAYJLI010000015.1, from coordinate 82,653 downwards.
ATCATTAACATCCCCGGTCCGCCGCCGTAAGGACGATCGTCCACGGTACGGTGCCGGTCATGCGTGAAGTCACGAGGACTCCAGCTCTGGATGCTCAGCAGGCCATTCTTTACTGCCCGGCCAGTTACCCCGTAATCGGTAATCGCGCGGAACATTTCAGGAAACAGGCTAATTATGCCAATCCACATAGCGCCGTCTTTTACCGTTTATCCGGAGAATTTAAAAACCAGGATCCCAATCTACTTCAATCGTTTGAGTAGCGAGATCGACTTTCTTGATAACCTGTCCATCGAGGAACGGAACCAACCGCTCCTTGATGCCAAATGCATCTTTCAGGTTTGCCTTAATGACGAGAACGTCATTGGACCCGGTTTCCATCATGTCGATGACTTTCCCCAGGCTGTAGCCTTCAGTAGTGACTACCTGGCAACCCATAAGGTCTTTCCAGTAATAGTCGCCTTCTTCGAGCTCCGGCAACTGCGACGAATCCACGACAATTTCACAATTAGTCAGTGCATTCGCGGCATCACGATCGTCAACGCCTTTCAGCTTGATGATGATGTCCTGATTGTGGTGACGCCAGCTTTCCAGCTCGACCTCTTCCCACTTACCGCCTTTCTGGATAAACCAGGGCTGGTAATTAAAAATGCTATCAGCGTCTTCAGTGGAGGAAAACACTCTGAGCCAACCACGGATACCGTAGCAAGAACCCATTTTGCCCAATACAATCGGTTCAACAGGTGCTTTATTGCTCATCATGACCACCGTGACAGATTAAGCTGCTTTGTTTGCTGCTTTGATCAGCGTAGCAACGCGATCGGAAACAGTCGCGCCCTGGCCAACCCAGTGAGCGATACGATCCAGATCCAGACGAGTTTCTTCTTCTGCGCCAGCGGCCAGTGGGTTGAAGAAACCAACGCGCTCGATGAAGCGACCGTTGCGTGCATTACGGCTGTCAGTCACAACAACCTGGTAGAACGGACGCTTTTTAGCGCCGTGACGTGCTAAACGAATAGTTACCATAACATCCTCTTGTGTGAATAAAACAACCGGGCCCCATCGAGGAACGGAGCCCGGGTGTCATATTAAAAGCCCGAAAATTTTACTCATTTTCGGGCAAAAAGCAATCTCAAAAGCGATTATCGCCCAGGAAAACCGGGTGGCATCATGCCTTTCATGCCACGCATCATTTTCGCCATGCCGCCTTTCTTCATTTTCTTCATCATGCGCTGCATGTCGTCGAACTGTTTCAGAAGGCGGTTAACGTCCTGCACCTGCATGCCGCAACCGGCTGCGATACGGCGCTTACGGGAACCTTTGATGATATCCGGGTTAGCACGCTCTTTGAGGGTCATTGAGTTGATGATCGCCTCCATACGCACCAGCACTTTGTCATCCATCTGCGCTTTTACGTTGTCTGGGATCTGGCCCATGCCCGGCAGTTTGCCCATCAGGCTTGCCATGCCGCCCATGTTTTTCATCTGACGCAGCTGCTCAAGGAAGTCGGTCAGATCGAAACCGTCGCCTTTTTTCAGCTTGCTGGCCAGCTTCTCGGCCTGCGCACGGTCAACTTTGCTCTCGATATCTTCAATCAGCGACAGCACGTCGCCCATGCCGAGGATACGGGATGCAATACGGTCCGGGTGGAACGGCTCCAGCGCTTCGGTTTTTTCGCCCACACCGATGAATTTGATCGGCTTACCGGTGATATGACGAATAGAAAGCGCCGCACCACCGCGGGCGTCACCGTCCACTTTGGTCAGCACCACGCCGGTTAACGGCAGCGCTTCGTTGAACGCTTTCGCGGTGTTTGCCGCATCCTGACCGGTCATGGCGTCAACCACAAACAGGGTCTCTACCGGGTTGATAGAAGCATGCACCTGTTTGATTTCGTCCATCATCGCTTCATCAACGTGCAGACGACCGGCGGTATCCACCAGCAGCACGTCGTAGAACTTCAGCTTCGCCTCTTTCAGCGCCGCGTTCACGATGTCGACTGGCTTCTGGGCCACGTCAGACGGGAAGAAATCGACCCCAACCTGCTGCGCCAGGGTCTCCAGCTGTTTGATCGCCGCCGGGCGATAAACGTCCGCAGAAACCACCAGCACCTTTTTCTTGTGCTTCTCGCGCAGGAATTTACCCAGCTTACCGACGCTGGTGGTTTTACCCGCACCCTGCAGACCCGCCATCAACACGACGGCCGGAGGCTGAGCCGCCAGGTTTAGAACCTGGTTCTCTTCGCCCATCGCCGAAACCAGTTCGTTACGAACGATTTTGACGAACTCCTGACCCGGGGTCAGGCTCTTGTTAACTTCATGACCAACCGCCTTCTCTTTAACGCGGTTGATAAAATCACGAACAACCGGCAACGCGACGTCTGCTTCCAGCAGCGCCATGCGCACTTCGCGCAGCGTTTCCTTGATGTTGTCTTCGGTAAGGCGTCCGCGGCCGCTGATGTTGCGCAGCGTGCGCGACAAACGATCGGTTAAATTATCAAACATTGTCTCTCGCCTGAGTAGAAACGTTGGGCCGCCTTGAGCGACACATACACAGAATTTTGCCGGAGTATAACATGAAGGCGCCTTTGTTGTTATGCAACGGTTGGAGCAGGCGTCACGTAACGTTATACTGCTTCTCTTTCTTATTAAGACAACTGTCGATGCCTATATGCCTGTTTTCGCACTGATCGCCCTTGTTGCCTACTCTGTCAGCCTTGCGCTGATCATTCCCGGACTGCTGCAAAAAAACAGCGGCTGGCGGCGCATGGCTATTCTGTCGGCGGTGATCGCACTGATTAGTCACGCTTTTGCGCTGGAATCGCGCATCATTCCCGGTGACGGCAGCGTGCAAAACCTGAGCGTGCTGAACGTCGGTTCGCTGGTCAGCCTGATGATCTGTACGGTGATGACCATTGTCGCCTCTAAGAATCGTGGCTGGCTGTTGCTGCCCATTGTTTATGCCTTCGCGCTGATCAATCTGGCCTTAGCCACCTTTATGCCCAATGAGTTCATTACGCATCTGGAAGCCACGCCGGGCATGCTGGTGCACATCGGCCTGTCGCTGTTCTCTTACGCAACGCTGATCATTGCCGCGCTCTATGCCATGCAGCTCGCCTGGATTGACTACCAGTTGAAAAACAAAAAGCTGGCGTTTAACCATGAGATGCCGCCGCTGATGGTCATTGAGCGTAAGATGTTCCACATCACCCAGGTCGGCGTAGTATTATTGACCTTAACGCTCTGCACTGGCCTGTTTTATATGAAAAACCTGTTCAGCGTGGAGAATATCGACAAAGCGGTGCTCTCCATCATCGCGTGGTTTGTCTATATTGTGCTGTTATGGGGCCATTATCATGAGGGCTGGCGCGGTCGTCGCGTGGTCTGGTTCAATGTCGCGGGTGCGGGCATACTCACCCTTGCCTATTTCGGAAGTCGCTTCATACAGCAATTTGCTGGCTAAGTAACAAAGGAGTTCCCCCTGGAACACATCTCTACCACCACGCTGATCGTTACGCTGATCGTCATGGTGGTCATCTCCGCCTATTTCTCTGGTTCGGAAACCGGCATGATGACCTTAAACCGCTACCGGTTACGTCATCGTGCTAAACAGGGTAACCGTGCCGCACGTCGCGTTGAAAAGCTGCTCCGTAAACCGGATCGCCTGATAAGCCTGGTGCTTATCGGTAACAACCTCGTCAATATCCTCGCCTCTGCGCTGGGCACCATTGTCGGGATGCGCCTGTACGGCAACGCCGGGGTCGCGATTGCTACCGGCGTACTGACGTTTGTGGTGCTGGTGTTTGCGGAAGTGCTGCCCAAAACCATCGCTGCGCTTTACCCGGAAAAAGTGGCTTACCCGAGCAGCTTCCTGCTGGCACCGCTGCTGATCCTGATGATGCCGCTGGTCTGGCTGTTGAATATGGTCACCCGTATCCTGATGCGCATGGTCGGCATCAAAGCCGACGTCGCCATCAGCAGTGCACTCAGCAAAGACGAGCTGCGCACCATCGTGAACGAATCCCGCTCGCAGATTTCACGCCGCAATCAGGACATGCTCCTGTCGGTGCTGGATCTGGAAAAGGTCAGCGTTAACGACATTATGGTGCCGCGTAACGAAATCGTCGGGATTGATATTAACGACGACTGGAAGGCCATCGTCCGCCAGCTGACCCACTCCCCGCACGGACGCATTGTGCTTTATCGCGACTCCCTGGACGACGCCATCAGTATGCTGCGCGTACGGGAAGCCTATCGCCTGATGACCGAGAAAAAAGAGTTCACTAAAGAGGTGATGCTGCGCGCCGCCGACGAGATTTACTACGTGCCGGAAGGAACGCCGCTCAGCACGCAGCTGGTAAAATTCCAGCGTAACAAAAAGAAAGTCGGTCTGGTGGTCGATGAGTATGGCGATATTCAGGGGCTGGTGACGGTCGAAGATATTCTGGAAGAGATTGTTGGAGACTTTACCACCTCCATGTCCCCTTCTCTTGCGGAAGAGGTCACACCGCAAAACGACGGTTCGGTGCTGATTGACGGCAGCGCGAACATCCGCGAACTCAATAAAGCCTTTAACTGGCATCTGCCGGAAGATGAGGCTCGCACCATGAACGGGATGATTCTGGAAGCACTGGAAGAGATCCCGGCGGCGGGCACGCGGGTGCGCATTGAACAGTATGATATTGATATCCTGGACGTGCAGGACAATATGATTAAGCAGGTGAAGGTCATGCCTGTTAAACCACTGCGCGAAAGTATCGCGGAATAAAGTTGTAGGCCGGGCAAGGCGAAGCCGCCGCCCGGCACTACGGAGCGGCAAATTACGCTTTCGCTTTCGCCACGGTTACCATCGCAGCACGGATGGTACGGCCGTTCAGGGTATACCCTTTCTGCATCACGCCCAGCACTTTACCGGCTTCAACGTCTTCTGATTCCACCATCGCAATTGCCTGGTGCACGTTAGGATCCAGCGGGACGTCGGTATCGGCAATCACTTCCACACCAAACTTACGCACCACGTCCAGCATGGATTTCAGCGTCAGTTCGATACCTTCGATCATTGCCGCGTTGTCCGGATTCGCTTTATCAGCCACTTCCAGCGCGCGATCGAGGCTGTCGATTACCGGCAGCAGTTCGTTGACGAATTTCTCCAGCGCAAACTTATGCGCCTTTTCAACGTCCTGTTCGGTACGACGACGCAGGTTTTCCATTTCCGCCTTGATGCGCAGAACACTGTCGCGTTCGCGATTCTGTGCTTCTACCAGTTGGGCTTCCAGATTCGCAATTTTTTCATCGCGCGGGTCCACCTGCTCAGCAGATGCGTCTGGCTCTACAGCCTCAACTTCATCGTGCTGTTCCGTGATAATTTCTTCAGGGGCTTGCCCCTCAGGCGTTTTCTGTTCTTTACTACTCATGAATTTCTCCGCGTTTTTCTGCATTCATCTCGCTAACTTCGCTTATTATGGGGATCAGTTTCCTGGATTCAAGGGAACAAGAGAGATTGTCATCATTCATCAGGCACAAGGACCTCCAGAAAATGAATAATCATTTCAGGTGTATTGGGATCGTCGGGCACCCGCGTCACCCTACGGCATTGACGACACATGAAATGTTGTATCGCTGGCTGTGTAGCAAAGGCTATGAAGTGATGGTTGAGCAGCAGATCGCTCAGGAGCTGCAGCTAAAGAGCGTCAAAACCGGCACGCTGGCAGAGATTGGACAGCAGGCGGATCTTGCCGTGGTGGTCGGCGGCGACGGCAACATGCTCGGCGCGGCTCGCACGCTGGCGCGCTACGACATAAAAGTCATCGGCATTAACCGTGGCAATCTCGGTTTTCTGACCGACCTCGACCCGGACAACGCGCAGCAGCAGCTGGCCGATGTGCTGGAAGGACATTACATCAGCGAAAAACGTTTTTTACTGGAAGCGCAGGTGTGTCAGCAGGACTGCCAGAAACGCATCAGTACCGCCATTAACGAGGTGGTACTTCACCCCGGCAAAGTGGCGCATATGATTGAGTTCGAAGTGTATATCGATGAAATCTTCGCGTTCTCCCAGCGCTCTGACGGGCTGATTATCTCCACGCCGACGGGCTCGACCGCCTATTCGCTTTCTGCGGGAGGACCAATCCTGACGCCTTCGCTGGATGCCATTACGCTGGTGCCGATGTTCCCGCACACCCTCTCTGCCCGCCCGCTGGTGATTAACGGCAGCAGCACCATCCGGCTGCGTTTCTCGCACCGCCGTAATGACCTGGAGATTAGCTGCGACAGCCAGATCGCACTGCCTATTCAGGAAGGTGAAGACGTTCTTATTCGTCGGTGTGATTATCACCTGAATCTTATTCACCCGAAAGATTACAGCTATTTCAACACATTAAGCTCGAAGCTTGGCTGGTCAAAAAAATTGTTCTGATTTTGCATCCAGTACTTTACTGTATAAAAAACCAGTTTATACTGTATGAAAACACAGTTATGGTTTTTCATACAGGAAAACAATTATGCTGGCACAACTGACCATCAGCAACTTTGCCATTGTTCGTGAGCTTGAGATTGATTTCCACAGCGGCATGACGGCGATCACCGGGGAAACCGGTGCGGGTAAATCCATTGCCATTGATGCCCTCGGCTTGTGCCTTGGCGGGCGTGCTGAGGGTGACATGGTGCGCATGGGCGCCAACCGTGCTGACCTTTGCGCTCGCTTCTCCCTGAAAGACACCCCTGCAGCCCTGCGCTGGCTCGAAGAAAACCAGCTTGAAGATGGACGTGAGTGTTTACTTCGTCGCGTTATCAGCAGCGACGGTCGTTCACGCGGTTTTATCAACGGCACGGCGGTACCGCTTTCTCAGCTTCGCGAGCTGGGTCAGTTGCTTATTCAGATACATGGTCAGCACGCGCATCAGCAGCTGGTTAAGCCGGAGCAGCAAAAATCGCTGCTCGATGGCTATGCAGGTGAGTATGCACTTACTCAGTTGATGGCAGAACACTATCGCCAGTGGCACCAGAGCTGTCGCGAGCTGGCTCAGCACCAGCAGCAAAGCCAGGAGCGTGCCGCACGCGCCGAGCTGCTGGAGTATCAGCTCAAAGAGCTGAACGAGTTTAACCCGCAGGCGGGTGAGTTCGAACTCATTGACGAAGAGTATAAGCGTCTGGCCAACAGTGGCCATCTGCTCTCTACCAGCCAGAACGCCCTCACCTTACTGGCAGATGGCGAAGACGTTAATCTGCAAAGCCAGCTGTATAACGTGCGTCAGCTTGTTACCGAGCTGGCGGGCATGGACAGCAAACTGTCCGGCGTGCTGGATATGCTGGAAGAGGCGGCGATTCAAATCTCTGAAGCCGGTGATGAACTGCGCCACTACTGTGAACGTCTGGATCTCGATCCCAATCGCCTGTTTGAGCTGGAACAGCGCATTTCCCGTCAGATTTCTTTGGCGCGCAAGCACCACGTCACGCCAGAAGAGTTGCCTGCTTTTTATCAGTCTCTCCTTGATGAACAGCAGCAACTTGACGATCAGGCTGATTCACTGGAAACGCTGACTCTGGCGGTAAACCAGCACCATCAGCAGGCGCTGACCACGGCGAAAAAGCTGCATGAAGTTCGTCAGCATTATGCTCAGGAACTCAGCCAGCACATCACCGACAGCATGCATACGCTGGCGATGCCACACGGCATATTCACGATTGATGTCCGCTTCGAAGAGAACTCCCTGACGGCGGAAGGCGCGGATCGCATCGAATTCCGTGTCACCACCAACCCAGGCCAGCCGTTACAGCCTATTTCCAAAGTGGCATCCGGTGGTGAGCTCTCCCGTATTGCTCTGGCGATCCAGGTTATCACCGCCCGTAAAATGGAAACCCCGGCCCTGATTTTCGATGAAGTGGATGTGGGGATCAGCGGCCCGACGGCGGCGGTAGTGGGTAAACTGCTGCGCCAGCTCGGTGAATCGACTCAGGTGATGTGCGTCACCCACCTGCCGCAGGTGGCAGGCTGTGGTCATCATCACTTTATCGTCAGCAAAGAAACGGACGGTGAAATGACCGAAACGCACATGAAACCGCTGGATAAACGCTCGCGCCTGCAGGAGCTGGCTCGTCTGCTGGGAGGCAGCGAAGTCACCCGCAATACGCTCGCGAATGCGAAAGAACTGCTGGCGGCATAAACTTTTTCGGGATCTCAGGGTCATACAGAACAACAAAAACGCCGCCAGACCGGTTTCAAAGTGGGGCAAGGTCTATTATCATCGGCATATTACATATGAGCCGCGTACTGCTCGGGCCCGAAAAGGAATCAAATCACTATGCGCTGTAAAACGCTGACCGCTGCCGCTGCGGTTCTTCTGATGTTGACCGCAGGCTGTTCCACTCTGGAGAAAGTGGTTTACCGTCCTGACATCAACCAGGGGAACTACCTTACCCCTAACGATGTGTCTAAAATCCGTGTAGGGATGACACAACAGCAGGTCGCTTATGCACTGGGAACCCCGATGATGTCCGATCCGTTCGGCACCAACACCTGGTTCTATGTATTCCGTCAGCAGCCAGGCCACGAAGATGTGACCCAGCAGACCCTGACGCTGACCTTCAGCAGCGCTGGTGTGTTGACCAACATCGACAACAAGCCTGCCCTGACCAAATAATCCGGCGTCAGAAATGCAAAAAGGTGCTCAATGAGCACCTTTTTTGTATCGACATTTCGCACTGGATCGTAGCCCCCGGTAAGCGCAGCGCCACTGGGGGAGAAAAGCACTACTTACCAGATTTCTCCGCACGCTGGCGACGCAGCTCTTTCGGGTCGGCAATCAGCGGGCGATAAATCTCCACCCGGTCGCCCTCTTTCAACACATCACCCAGTTTCACCGGGCGGCTGTAAATGCCGACTTTATTTTTTGCCAGATCGATATCGCGACGAAGCTCCAGAATGCCAGAAGCTCGGATAGCCGCCTCAACGGTTGCGCCCTCTTCCAGCGTCACGCGCTGCAGATACTGCTTCTCCGGCAACGCGTAGACCACTTCCACAGCTATCTTATGCGACACTGTAGACCTCTTTGGCGCGGGTCGTGAACGCCTGAACCATATTGGACGCCAGCTCTTTGAAGATGCGGCCAAACGCCAGCTCAATCAGCTTATTGGTAAACTCAAAGTCCAAATGGAACTCGATGCGACAGGCATCAGCGCTCAGCGGCGTAAACTTCCAGCCTCCCATCAGGGTCTTGAATGGACCATCCACCAGATGCATCAAAATACTCTGATTGTTCGTCAGCGTATTGCGGGTGGTGAACGTCTTGCTGATCCCCGCTTTGGAGACATCCACCGCCGCCGTCATCTGCGTCGGGCCAGACTCCAGAACGCGGCTCCCGGTACACCCAGGGATAAATTCTGGATAAGACTGAACATCGTTCACTAACTGATACATTTGTTCCGCGCTGTAAGGTACAAGCGCAGTACGGCTAATCTGAGGCATAGCATTTCCCATGGTCACACAACGGACAAATAATAACATTTATCACCTGTTAAAAAAACGCTAAGCCTCATCTCGTGCTAAGATAGCGCGTTAGACCTCACAGGACGCAATGAGGTGACTTTTTGAAATCAGATTACCGACGGCTTTACGACACTTATGACGAAGAAAAAAGCACATAAACCAGGCTCGGCGACCATTGCGCTCAACAAGCGTGCTCGCCATGAGTATTTCATTGAAGAAGAATTTGAAGCTGGCCTTGCCCTGCAGGGCTGGGAAGTAAAATCGCTGCGCGCCGGGAAAGCCAACATCGGCGATAGCTATGTGATCCTGAAAGATGGCGAAGCCTTCCTGTTCGGTGCCAACTTTACGCCGCTGACCGTCGCCTCTTCGCACTACGTGTGTGACCCAACGCGTACCCGTAAGCTGCTGCTGAACAAGCGTGAACTGGAATCCCTCTACGGGCGCATTAACCGAGAGGGCTTTACCGTGGTCGCGCTGTCGCTGTACTGGAAAAACGCCTGGTGCAAAGTAAAAGTTGGCGTTGCCAAAGGTAAAAAACAGCACGACAAACGTACTGACCTGAAAGAGCGCGAATGGCAGCTCGACAAAGCGCGCATTATGAAAAACGCAGGACGTTGATTCTGCACACTTATTGTACTATTCAATAAGTTAGCGTTCCGGGCTGGTATCCAGGAAGTGAAATCTGGTATACTGAGTTCAACACTATTGGGGCTGATTCTGGATTCGACGGGATTTGCGAAACCCAAGGTGCATGCCGAGGGGCGGTTTGCCTCGTTAAAAGCCGCAAAAAAATAGTCGCAAACGACGAAAACTACGCTTTAGCAGCTTAATAACCTGCTCTGAGCCCTCTCTCCCTAGCTTCCGCTCTTAAGACGGGGATCAAAGAGAGGTCAAACCCAAAAGAGATCGCGTGGAAGCCCTGCCTGGGGTTGAAGCGTTAAAACTAATCAGGCTAGTTCGTTAGTGGCGTGTCTGTCCGCAGCTGGCGTGCGAATGTAAAGACAAACTAAGCATGTAGTACCGAGGATGTAGAAATTTCGGACGCGGGTTCAACTCCCGCCAGCTCCACCAAACATTCATTCATGATGTATCATGAACTTTAAAAAATCCTGCAACTTTAACGAGTTGCAGGATTTTTTTTGTTGCGTGTATGGTCATGATATCTGTATGGATCTTGAGCATTCTGTATCTTGTTTTGCACCGCGTTGCCAGAACGCTAAAAAATTAAAATTCCCAACAAACTCAACCAATTCATCCAGCAATCACACCGTCTTCAACTATTAAGATCATGTCTGGGCTCGTTAGTACCAGCCCTTTTCCTCTCGAACAAAGTACACCCACCCGCCTTAATCTCGCCATGACGTTTGTTTAGCCATGATTCATATGCAGGTACCTACAAGCGAGCGAACAATGGTTCAATCGCCTGAGGCAAGAAATTAAAACGAACACCACCTTTGCATAATCGCGAGATGGCTACAGGATTAATATTTATTTATTCATATTTTACAATGAGTTATCTAAAAAATTGAAATTAACAATAAAAAAACATTTGTTCACTTCTTTAGCTTAATGTACTTTTATTCCGAACAGGAGGGTATTGTATGAGAATCATTGATTCACAGGCACATGATGCGCTAACTCAGATTGAGCTTTTTTGGGCAGTATCCTGGAAATTCCCACAAAGGGTTGCGGTTAAAGATCTCGATCATGAGATCAGCTATGGCGAGCTCAGAGACTGGATGCTCAGGATTATTCAGACACTGAAGGATGAAGGTGTTCACGCAGGTGACAAGGTTGCAATAGAGCTGCCACCAGGTGCTGAGTTAATCGCCTCTATTCTGGCGATTCAGTTCATTGGTGCTGCTTATGTACCAATAGACCGTAATGCGCCAGTAGCGCGTAATATTCTGATATTGAATGATTCTCAGCCTCGCATGATTATCAATGAGAGCGGTCATTCAAACTTTGCCGGCTTTCAGGCAAAAAGCATATACCAGATGTTGTCTGTCTCTGTTATGGCGGATTCATTACTGAATATGGCCGTTCCGGAAGGATTGGCATATATTATTTATACTTCGGGCACGACAGGTAACCCAAAAGGTGTTCCGATCACCCATGCTAATTTGCGTGCTCTCTTTCGTGCAACGGAACCTGTGTTTAAGTTTAACGAAGATGATTCCACTGTGCTTTTTCATTCCTATGCTTTTGATTTTTCAGTATGGGAAATGTGGTCAGTTTTAGCTTATGGTGGGAAGCTTGTTATTCCAGATAATGAAACACGTTTAACCCCTAGTAAACTTGCACAACTCGTTCACGATCAAAAAATTACTTTACTTAATCAAACTCCTGGTGCTTTTTCCGTTAATGCCTCTTGGCTCTGTCAATTCCCGAAGGGATCATTGGCTTTACGGTTTATTATTTTTGGTGGCGAAAGGCTTAATTTTCAGATGCTCAAACAATGGCAGCAGCATTTTGGGCTGATGTCTCCTTTACTGGTTAATATGTACGGCATTACCGAAACGACTGTTCATTCAAGTTGGCATATTATCAGTAATGATGATCTGGAGCACACAGAGTCTATAATAGGTGAATTATTGCCTGGATTCGATTACATCATTCGGCCCCTTGATGAAAGTGATCTGCGTTCAGGCTATGGCGAATTGCTTCTCTGTGGTTCGCAAGTCACGCCGGGTTATCTGAACCAGAATAATGAGACCAATGGTAAATTTATTTTGGCTGAAAAAAACAATATTACCAAGCGGTATTATTGCACAGGAGATCTTGTTCAATATAATTCCGCAGGGAAGTTGGTTTATATGGGGCGTTGCGATCAACAGGTAAAAATAAATGGTTATCGAATCGAAATTGGCGAGATTGAATCTGTGCTTGCAAGGCTTGAATCTATTATCGACATTTCCGTCATAACGTCTCATTCAGAAACACTTGGTCATCATCTGGTTTGTTGTTTTGCATCAAATGACAATAAAGCAGATGTTATTGAACAGTTACATAAATTGGCAAAGGAGTTATTGCCATTTTATATGCGCCCTATTCGCTATCGTGGTTTTGATGCTATACCAAAAACCATTAATGGAAAAATCGATAAACAACACCTGAAACTTTCTGTGGAGTAAATTATGAACGCAGTTGATTTAGATGATGTCAATAAAGAACAGGTAAAAGTACTTGCATTACAACAGTATATAGTTTGGCTGCAAGATGTTTTAGAAAAATCAGTCAGCGCGGAAGATAACTTCCTTGATATTGGTGGGCATTCAATGATTGCCATTGCACTGAATGAACGAGTACGAAATGAATTCAATCTAACGCTATCTATGGAACGTCTATATAACAGCACGCTTAGCGAAACATTTTACAGTATTAAATAAAACCAATCATTCACTGGAGATTACCATGTCAAATAATATTCATTTGTCTGAAGAAGAACTTGCCAACTTCCATAAAAATGGTTATATCGGCCCAATTACCATTTATTCTCCGGAAGAAATGGCGGAAATTTGGAGTACCGTTCGTCGGCAATTACCAGATCGTTCGAATGCTGCTTACCCTTCAGACTCGTACGGTGCGGCAACGAATATATCGAATTACGATCGCCATCTTGATATCAATAAACTTAGCCAACATGTCACTAATCCCAAAATTGTGGCACCGGTATCTGATATCCTTGGCGATGATGTTTTATGCTGGCGTACGGAGTTCTTTCCTAAATACCCCGGTGATGAAGGTACTGACTGGCATCAGGCTGATACATTTGCTAACGCCAGTGGAAAACCGCAAATTCTTTGGCCTGGAGAAACTGAAGATCAGTTTGGAAAAGGGACTTTAACGGTCTGGACAGCTTTTACTGATTCAACCATTGAGAATGGTTGTCTGGAAATTATGCCTGGCACCCATCATAAAATGAATTATGATGAAAAGAAATCAATGCAATATCAAAGCGACATTATTAATAACATTGAAAAGGAGGGTAAGAGTCGTGGATTCTTTGGATATGATTACCGCGACCTGCAAATAGATCCTGACTGGCATCCGGATGAAAAACAGGCCGTCCCGTTGGAGATGAAAGCCGGTCAATGTGTCATCTTTTGGTCAACGTTAATGCATGCTTCCTATCCTAATATATCTGATAAGATATATCGCATGGGCTTTGCTACCCGCTACGCCCCCAGCTTTGTTGATATTTATCCCAATACCGATCATGTGCATGAGTATGGTGGCAATATCCCATTGGATAAATTTGGCTGCGTGATTGTTGCTGGCCAAAGTCGTAATACTAATAATCGTATAGCAACCCATAATTTGCTCGGAAATCCATTTACTCCCCTTTCTATATAAAATAAGGATTATCGCTATGCAACAAAATCAGTGTTATCTGGAGGATACTTATCGCTTTAATATATTAAGCGATGTCATTGCTACCGGTGCTGATGAAGGAGGGCAATGGATTGCCCTGCAGGATAATATTTTTCATCCGCAGGGAGGCGGGCAACCTGCAGATCTCGGGTGGGTAAATGACATACCGGTGGTGGTAAAAAAACAGGAATCAGGATTAGTGGTTCTTTATCCGCAGTCTCCTTTTTCGCCGCCAGTTGAAACAAAAGTATCATCAGTTGTATCAGCAGATGCCCGCGCTTACCATGCAGCACTGCATACTGCCGGGCATTTACTGAACTGGGAAATGCGCCAGTTCGGGTGGATGGCTGTCCGGGGGCATCATTTCCCCGGTGAGTCGCGTGTGGAATTTAGCGCCATTGATGCTTCAGCTATTCCAGCTGATCGCCTGGAGGCGGCTGAAATTGAACGAATTATTTGCCAGCGTCTGCAGAAGGGAGCGGAAATCCGCAGTTGGTTCGAGGGCACCACCCGGCTATGCCAGATTAACCAATCAGAGGCTATGCCTTGTGCCGGGACACACACTGATGATTTGGCAAAAATTAGCTCATTTAACATTAAGGCGATAAAGTTTAAAAAGGGCACTCTACGGATCAGCTATGATGCCGGGCATGTCCCGCTAAAGGAATGTCATGTCTAATTATTCTATTCTGGCTCCACGCAGCCGACTTTGGATAATTGATCTGGGATTATTGACCGTTGCCCTCTCATGGGGGGCAAGTTATTCCTTGATGCAGCTTATTATCCAGGCAGGGGTCACTGTTCCCCTGTTTTTAATGCTGAGATTCGCACTGGCTGTTCCCTTCATGTTTGTTGGCACTCGTGTCAGATTAAACAGCTTCACTCGTGGTGAAGTGATTAATGGGATCGTATTTGGTGTGCTTCTTTATGCGATCCTAACATTCGAAACGTTTGGTGTTAAACACACCTCAGCTGCAAATGCAGGTTTCTTGATTGCATTATCGGTGGTATTAGTTCCCTTTTTTGAACGTTTTATCGGCAAGAGAAAACAAAGCAAATTCATTTATTTCACCTGTTTTATGTCCCTTGCAGGTGGCGGCATGTTGAGCTTTACGGCCAATGGAAATATTGAGTTCAATCAAGGCGATATTCTTATCTTATCGGCTGCATTGATTCGCGGTTTTCAGATATTTATGTTTGGTCGGCAGACTGCTGGTAAGGATTACTCGCTAATCAATATCACATTGATTGAATTACTGGTTGTCGCGGCCCTCGGCTTGGTTACTATTGTGCTGACCGAACCCACTGCGTTGCAATATATACCTGAAATATCTATTTCGACATGGGGCTTGATTCTCTTTCTGAGTCTGCTGGCAACGGCATTTGCATTCCTGATGCAATTATATGCCGCTAAAATAACCAGTCCGACGCGCGTCGGGTTGATCTTGTCTCTCGAACCGGCCTTTGCAGCTATGTTTGCCATCACCATTATGGGCGAAACCCTTGGTGTGCTGCAAGCAATAGGGGGCGGGATCATTATATGTGCAGCCCTGTTGGGGCGTATTGCTGAAGGGAAGCGTTATGAATGAGCAGCCACATATTGCTATGTTTCATCATGCCGGAGGGAACGCTGCCGCTCTTGATGTACTGGTAAAGCACTTTTCAAACTTCAATGTGAGTAAGTTTGAAATGCCTGGCCGCGGACGCCGCCGTCAGGAAGCGTTACTAACAGATATCAATAAGGTGATTAAGGATTTTTTTCCACAATTGCCACGCCATTGTCCGATAATTTTTATGGGGCATAGTCTCGGCGCCTATGTCGCATATGTAATGGCAAAAAAATACCGTTTCAATGATGCTCGACAAAAAAGTATGCTCGTGGTGATTGGTAATGAACCAATCCATTGCCGTCAGTTTTTTGATTTAACTGAATCCAGTGAAATTGCAAAACATTCATTACTTAATTTTGCGAATCATTTCAGGCAATTACCTGACTGGCTGCAGAAAGAACCCGTTTTGCTGAAGCAATTTTTGCAGGTGCTATCTGCTGATTTGCAGGTTGCTAATTCTATCAGTGAAGAAGATAGCGCTGCGCTTGACGATATTCCAGTATTAGCATTTTACGGAAAAGAGGACCCCTTATTTCTTTTTCCCCCGGAACGATGGCAAGAATGTACCCTCCAGCCATTCAGGCTGGAGGGGATCTCAGGGGGGCATTTTATTTCAGATACACAAGCTCGTGAGATTAGTGAACTAACAATGGATTTTATACGGAACAACAAGGTCTTTAATATATAAATAGCGCGGGCAGGTGAGGGGTAACACAGTAATGCCGCAAACCTGCTGAATTAACCTTGTGTACTGTAAGACATTATAACCGTCGCACTTACCGCATCATCTGCACAAATATAGGCATGTTTAACATCACCTGAGAAGGCATAAAAATCTCCAGGTTGAAGAATAATACTTTCACTGTCAGATATTTTCAGAAGTAATGTGCCAAGGTGAACGATGATATGTTCATGCGTCCCTGAAACATGAGCTGGACTGTTTATTACCACACCTGGTTTCATTTGTAAATGCCATATTTCTGTGATATTGCCCTGGCCGATGCGGAACTTCATTACCTGGGAATAATCACCTTTGTAGTCAGAATTTTTTTCGATATAAGGATAGCGTTCATTATTATTACCGAGCAAATCGCCTAATGTAAGTCTTAGTGCGCTGGCGATGGAATCCAGTGTATCAACGCGAGGATTAGAACCGCCCGATTCGAGCGTGGACAGCGTAGCTTTGGAGACGCCGGAAAGTTTTGCCAGTTCATTAAGTGAAAGATTTCGAGCTATTCGTAACTTTTTTACGTTATTACCAATGTTGGTGTACGTTCTTTTTAAGCGATCGCTCTGTTGTGCATTACTCATCTTTTAATCTTCACTGTCAGGATAAAATTTGTAGCATATTAACATTTTAGGAAGAAAATATCTTCAAAAGTGACACATGAATTCAAACGCGGGCTATCAGTCTGATTTTTCTCATTTGTTAATGTATCAGAGGTTGAAATGTTACTGAATGACTGCATTAAAATTATGGGTTCTGGCATGTTGTTGCTTGTAATGCCTGGCCCAACCAATACTCTTCTCCTTTTCTCAGGGTACGCCAGTGGTATCAGGCCAAGTATAAAAATGATTATTGCCGAATGGGGGGGATACTTTTGTGCAATCACCTTTTGGGGAGTTATTGTGAGTGTCTTAGCTCAACATGGCACGTTTTTACTCGGTATTATTAAATTATTATCAGCATTCTATGTCGCCTGGCTGGCTGTTAAAGTCTGGGGGTTTTCATTACAGTCTCGACCGACAAAAATTGGAATGAAAACCATATTTATTACCACTTTGTTTAACCCTAAATCATTCGTATTTGCGACATATATAATTCCTTCAATTGCTTTCAGAGAGCTTCAGTCTTTCACTGCCGCCATGCTGAGTGTTTTTGTCGCGCTATTGCCTCTTTCTTTTATATGGGTTGCCTGTGGGAAGGGGATAGCCAGGCAAGGCAAGCTGCAATCACGATTATGGCCAATGTTTTTTTATCGCGGTCTGTCGCTGGCGATGGCGAGTTTCGCTGCTTCTATGGTTTACCATTCCGTCGCTGTTTGATGCGAAAACCTAAGGATAACCATGAAAATTTGCTGGTATCAAACACAACGACTAATGAAAGTCTTACCCGATTACATCCATTTCACCGTATTGCGTTTCTCCCTGGATGGTGTGCTGGAGGATGCTTTCCGAGTTTATGATATACCGCTCCCGCGCCGGTTGGCGAACGCATCAGATCAACGCCGGGCTGAATATCTTGCTGGACGGATTGGCGCTCAAAAGTTACTACAACATTTCGATTCCTCGCTATGTGCGCCGCTGATGGCAGATGATCGCGCACCCTCATGGCCTTCTTCCTTTTGTGGGGCAATTTCTCACGATCGCGATTTTGCTTCTGCCGCCGTTATCAAAATGCACCATGGCCGGGTCGGAATAGATATTGAATCGCTCTCACCGAAAATAGCTCTCGATACGATAAGCCAGCGCATAGCCTCTGCCAGGGAAATTGACACATTGGCCAACTCCCGCGATTTGCTTTCGGACCACGTCCTGCCATTGCTTTTTTCTGCTAAAGAGAGTGCCTATAAGGCTTTCCCACGTGATCTTCAACAGCATCTGGACTTTCACAGTATTGAATTGCGCGAGATTGATCCCCACTTGCAGCAGTTTACTTTTAGCCTGACACTTACGCTTAATCATGAATATGAGGCGGGGTTTCGCTTTAACGGCTGGTATACTTTTCTGGGAAATCGGGTTCTGACCTTGGTTCATTTGCATTGACGGATATCGGTGACTCCAGACAATCTCCGCGCTCTTTGCGCCTTCCCTTCCCTTCGAAAAAAGCAAAAATCTCAAACAAAATCAATCATCTCCCCCATCAATTACAAAGACTTCAACCCATTTCCGATCACCAGAGTCGACTGATGAAGTCCTTAAAGCCCTGCAGGCTTTTCTGAGCTTGTAATTTATCCCGCAGAGCCCGTAAAATTTTCCGGCTACAAGTGAGCATCACGCCATTAAACGTTATTTCTCTCATGCTCAATGAGCCATTCTTTTCGAGAAATCCCCCCTCCATAACCCGTCATCGCTCCATCTTTACCAATTATCCTGTGGCAAGGGATCACAATCGCAATCCTGTTTGCACCATTAGCAGCAGCGACGGCGCGCACAGCATTTGGCTTATTCATCCGTAGTGAGATGGCCTGATAGTGTGAGGTCTGTCCATAGGGAACTGCCCGTAGCTCGTTCCAGACGGATTGTTGAAAATCACTCCCCGGGGCATCTACAGAGAGATCAAACTGTCGGCGCGTTCCGGCAAAATACTCGCTGATCTCTTTTACTGTCTGCCGGGTATGGCTGTTTTCTCCGGTGACGATTCTGGCGTTAAATAAACGCTGAATATCGCGAAATTCTGTTTCTAACATCCGGCGATCGGTAAACTCCAGTAGACAAACTCCCCGCTCTGTCGCACAGACAAACATCGGCCCAAGCGTCGTGGTAAAACGGTGAATGACAATCACCTGAGTTGCCTGAGTCGGTGCTGCACCAGTAAGTCGCTTGTAGGTATAACCAAACCCGCTCAGGGATTCATAGCCGTTGTCCAGCGCAACGTCAGTCGCCGTTCGTCCGCTTTTGAGCTCCTGCAGGGCAACGTTCACCCGCTGCATTCGCTGGAAAGCCTGAAAAGTGATGCCGTGATGTTGCAGAAACCAGCGCCTTACCCGCTCCGGACTGATTCCATGCTGGCGAAGCTCCGCGTCTGCAACACGGGATTTAATATCGCGCCTGACAAGCGCAAGCGCCTGTTCAACAAATAATGGCGCGCTGTGCGCATTCTCAGCGGGTCTGCAGACCTTACAGGGCCGAAAGCCGGCTGCAAGGGCAGATTTGGCATCTTTATAAAATTCGACATTTTCACGTTTGGGCTTTCGCGCCCGACATACCGAAATGCAGAACACGCCAGTGGTTTTAACGCCGACAAAAAACACGCCAGTATATTCTGAAGCACGTTCAAGTAATGCCTGATACCAGATATCACATAAATTCTTATCGGTTATTTTCATCACCAAAAAGTCCTTCAAACGTCTGACGAGATCGGATCGCATGCATGACATCAGTCAGCGTTGACTGCATGGCTGAATGCACAAAATTGCCTATGGAAATGCGGCTTACTCCGGCCAGCTTCAGCCTGTCGAACGACGGAAGGTCGGGCATACACATGACATTAAGAGGCAGAGCCGTCGCCTCTGCAATTAGGCTGATGTCTTTCTCTGACGTCAGACAGGGAACAAAAAGGCCGTCAGCACCTGCAGCTTTATAACTTTGACCCCGTAATATCGTCTCCTGCAACGCATCTACATGCCCGAGCAGGTAAGTGTCTGTCCGGATGTTCAGAAACAGGCTATGATTTTCGCTTCTCAGCGCATCGCATACTGTTCTCAGGGTACAGGTAAAATCAGAGGCATCGTCAAGCTGACGCACCCCGTTTATGACTCTGCTGTCTTCAAGGTTAACGCCTGCGACGCCTGTCTGAGCAAGGCGCCTGAGATTGGCTGTTATCTCTTCGGCTGAATCACCATACCCTGCTTCCATGTCAACGCTCAATGGCAGCTTGCTGACAGCCTGGATACGGGTGACCATATAAAATACCGCATCAAATGGCATTCCCTGTCCGTCTTCATATCCCAGTGTGGACGCGATTGCTGCGCTGGACGTTCCCAATGCCTGATAACCTGCTTCTTGCGCTGCTACAGCACTGGCGGCATCCCAGACATTAGCGATAAGAAGTGGCTCATGCTGGTTGTGGAGTTCTGCAAAGTTCATATCCATATCCTCTCGATAGATTGAAAATGAATCTAAGCAGTCAGCAAGAACGTCACAACCGAAATTCAGACGACCATTTTTTTAGCAAACGTCGTCTGAACCCGGAGTGAACCAGACCGAAACCTTTCAAGGTCGGGTTCAGGCTTTCAGCATGGCAAGAACCGCCCATCGTGCCGCATCGTCTGCGATATTTTTCGGCAGCGCATCAGCCCGCAGAGTGATATAAGCGTCAATAGCCTTTCTGATCGCAATGCTGACGGAGTCACGATCGTGCGTTGCCAGCGTGGATGCAAGCAGGCCATCAGGATCAAGGCCATGGAATTCAATGCGGCGAACCCCACGTTGCGGTAGATTTGCCCGACGGCACAGCATAGGTCCCAGCACTTGCTCGCGAAAGAATGACAGCATACCAATCGCTTCAAAGAGTTCGCCCCTTCCCAGTTTCACCACCGCATAATGAAGCCAGATCCAGGCTCGGGACTCAAACCACTCTGGCGTCATGTCAGGCCATTGAGCACTATATTTTGCCAGTTGTTGTTCCAGAGCCAGGTGATCGCGGGTAAATAACACTGCAGGCTCCTCTACGCGTTGAGTGAGCATGTCCAGTGTGACAAATTTCAGATCGACATGGAGGAGTTCAGGACCATACAGGCATATAAGCAGACGAGGCTCTCCGACATGTTCCCCGGTGAAGGCATGCAGCAAATGCCCCAGTGTTCCGGCGAACTCAATACGCTGCGCCATGATCTCGTCATAGCAGAGAGGGTCTACCACAACGACAAAATCGAGATCGGAGTAAATATCGAACCCGCCATGAATAAGCGAGCCGCCAGCGAGAAGAGAGTGAATTCGCGAATCAGCCTGAAATTTAAGCTTGAGTTGCTCTGCAAAACTTCTGTGTAAATCGGGTAATGTACTTAGCATACTTTTTCCTGTTCACAAAAAAGACAAAGCATTACAGAATATCGAGCTCTTTATATAAGGGCCAGATATTTTTTGCAGGAACCGTCTTGTCCCTGAGGAGTGTACTCGCTTAGCCATAAAGCAATCTCTTAGATATGAAGGGCATAGTTATGTTCTGACTGCCAGGCACGATGTCGTAATTCATCACTTCAGCGATTGTTGAATCTGTTTTTAATCAGCCATACCTGTTATTGTTTTATATATTAAGCAGGAGCATTCAACGTTCAGGAGTGAAGGGTGATAGACGCGCAACAGGAAACGAAACTTCGTTCATACGGGTTTACTGATAAAAACATTACGGCTTTGCGTGCCGTACTTGAAGATCCGAAACGTAAAGATCGGACTCTGCATTCACTTTTAGTTGAGCTAAAACGACGCTTCTACACGTCCTGGATCATTGTCATTGGTTTACTGTTTTTTGCTACCTATGCAACTATCACTAATGATTATGGTAATGGTTGGATTTATTTCGCAATAATTATCGTTTTATCTCTTTTTATATTGGGAATGGCCCCGCCGTCTGTTTCATGGAAGGCGGTGAAATTTTTACGCAACGAAGATTAACTCTCCTTTCTGCCTGGCGAGCAAACTCTTGTTCATCGGTATTATAGGTTTTCCCATTTTATAAAGTTTATGGGCTAATTTTTTCACCTTTAATAGCCTATGTCGGCCCTGTCATCAAATACGATGAGGCGTTACATTAAAACTATTTTCATGCGTTCAATATAAAAAACATAAAAACATTTCTGTAATTACAGGGATGACTAATGAATGTTGCATTCAAAAAATTGTATAGTGTTTATATAAGGAGAAAATTAGCCAGAGATATTATCTCTACCGCGTTGTTCGTCATGATGAGGTGCTGAATAGGATTCACATACCCCGCCGTTGCTGGAGCAATGCAGAATGATCAGAGAGCCTTTTCTACTGCTCTTGCTTCGCTGCAAGGAAAGGCGTCAAATTTTGCAGCACATTGTATACAGGACTCGCGTGTCAGACAGCAGTATTTGCGCGATATTCTGAAAATGTCTGCTGAGTTTGTGCAAGCAGTGGTAGCCACGGGTGTGTGCGCAGCAACTGCACCCGTTTGTATTGGTGTTGCGGCATTAGTGGGCGGAATTCTTGCGTCGATTGGAACAGACCTCCTGTTCGGAACCCTGTATGTTTCACCGCAAGGGAGAAATTAAAATGCATTTGACTGAAACCCAGCTGATCGCCCGCGTCCCCGTCTGGCACGCCTTATCAGAACTTTTTACCGGGCGCGAACTCCAGGAGTATGACTATCAATGGATGGCAGAGGTGCTGAAAAAATCCGGATTAAACCGGGAAGAGATCTTCAGAATTGTGGATGAGGAAGTCGCCCCTGCTCTACAGGATAACCTGCTTTACAACCCAACGCCGGTGATGGACGGTTGGTCAGAAGAAGACATCAAACGGCTTGTGACAGCGTATTTGAACAGAAAGCCGACAATTATCGAACGCATCATTCCGGCCCGGGTACTGTTAAAACAACGGCGCAAACACATCAGCAAGGAACTTAACAGGCTATCCGCTGAGCTTGATAAAGGCATGTAATAAGTTATAAAGCGAGATGATAACCAAAGAACGTTAATAGCACAGGTCTTCTCGCACACACAAAAAACCCGCACACCTCAGGCATGCGGGCTTTTTTATACCAGTAAGGTCACCCTTACTCGGCGACCACAAACCCCGGCAGATCGGCATCGAAGTAGTTGTGATACATATTCATCACTTCGGGATTACGGAAGCTGTAGGTTTTCAGCAGCCAGCGTTTTTCCGCAGAGTATGGATCTCTCACCTGGATGATTTCCCGGTTGTGTAAAGAGTCCTGATTGGCGAAGGAGAACAGGTCGCCTTTGTTAATAGCAACGCGGCCTTTTGCCGCTTTGGTGATGGCCACCTTAAGGTCAATTAATGCTTTGATCGCCTCTGCTGGCGCATCCGGAGAATACGTTGTGCGTGTGTCGTAGTAACGGAAAGTATGAATATTCTCCAGGATCGGATGCAGCTCAGAATCAATCTGGCTGGCGTTCGAGTCGCGAGAGTATTCATCAAAAGGGGTAATAAAAAGTGGCTTGCGTAACCACTCCTGGGATTCAGCCTTCAAATTATCCAGAATCGCTTTACCGTCCAGGTAGCCGGTAAAAATCAGGTTTTCTTCGCTGCAACGCATGCCTAATAAACTGAGAAAATCAGCGCGTACCGGGTGAGCGGTGCGATCGTTGTGGTAATAAAGTTCGCCGTCCGTTTTTTGCGTTTGTGTGTTGCTGTATTTTTTGTCGGCATAAACATCATGGAAAAAATCACCGTTGTTGCGCGTACGGTAGGCCAGTAACGGGGAGTCGGTGAGCTGTGCGAACAGCTCCAGCAGCGCCTCTCCTACAAAGGTGAGCTTTTTGGCGTACTTATCGTTAACGGGATTGGACTGATCAAATTCAGGAATGATGGTGTCGAGTGGTACGTTTTTTAATAAATGCGCGTTAATGCCTTGATCCTTGCGCTCTTGCCTGACGCGCTCGCAGGCCTGAACAAAAAAAGTGGGCACCAGACCATTTTCAATGAGTTCGGTGATGGACTGCTTGAAGAGTTTGTAGTCTGTATAAGGGCTGATGGTGACACGGCTGATAAGTTTTGATAGCTCATCTTTTTGAAGATCGTTAAACTCTAGCTGGGTGATCATAGTTTGATTGCCTTATGTACGCTCAAAACAGACGCTGCACCCTGAGAAAGTAAGGCGTCTTGTTTTGAGTCTTATGGTTGTATTGGATTAAATCTTTCCTGTTTGCCTTGCGTAAGCGAACAAGCCACCGGCGGCGACAATGTTCGCAAGTTCCCCTACCGGAGCGGTTTTCAGAATCCCATCAGCAGTACCAATCTGATGAGCGTCTAAATCGATTTCAATGGTATCCCCCGTTTTCAGCGCACGGATATCACAGCCTTCATTCAGCGTGACGGGCATGATTTGCCCCGTGGATACACAGTTACGGAAAAATATGCGGGCGAACGACTGGGCGACGACGGCCTTCACGCCGGATGCTCCCAGGGCCACCACCGCATGCTCGCGCGATGAGCCACAGCCGAAATTTTTCCCGGCCACAATAAAGTCATAACCGGCTCGCTGCGTCTGCGGGTTAATAAACGGCAGCGCCCCTTCCGGCAGTCCGCACATGGCGAGCGTTGCCAGCTCTTCACGCCCCTCGGCAGAGGCCGGGTTAATTTTCAAATATTCAGCCGTTAATATCTGGTCGGTATCGATATTGTCGCCTAACACATAAACTGTACCGCGCATTACGTTATTAATAGTCATTAGTTAAGTACCGTTCTGGATTAGTAATAAAACCGGCCACTGCCGCAGCAGCCACTGCATAAGGTGAGGCCAGATAAATCATCGCGCCTTTGTTTCCCATCCGCCCCACAAAGTTACGGTTGGTGGTGGAGATCACGCTTATCGGATCCCTGACTCTCCCAAAGGTGTCCGCTGGCCCGCCACAGCAAGCCGCGCAGCCGGGTTCAGAAGATAATTTAACGCCAGCCCGGGTCAGGATTTCATACACGGATCGGCCCTTCACCTGGGTGGTGATCAGATTATGAAAAACCTCTTTGGTCGCGGGAACGGCGTAGGTTGGGATGGCCACCTTGCGCTGCCACAGTATTTCCGCAGCAGCGATAAAATCATCCGTTTTACCGCCCGTGCAGGAGCCAATATAGGCTTGCGAAATGGCAATATTTTCCAGCTGTGCCACTGCCACCACATTATCCGGGGAGTGTGGCCGCGCAATCACGCTGGTTAATGCCGAGACGTCAATATCAATCGTGCGGACGTAATGCGCATTTTCATCAGGCGTCACCACGGAATACGGGACGGTGGTTCTGGTCGCCAGGTAATCCAGCGTGGCCTGGTTTGGCACCATAATGCCGTTTTTAGCCCCGCACTCCACAACCATATTGCACATCGTCATTCGCTCTTCGACCGATAATTCATCGATGACATTGCCGGTAAATTCGATGGCATTATAGGTCGCCCCTTCCACGCCCAGCTCTTTCATTAACACCAGAATTAAATCTTTCGCCTGAACGCTTTTCGCTTTTTTACCGTAGTAATTCACTTTTATGGTGGCGGGAACCATCAACGGGATCTCTCCCGTACCCAGGGCATACGCCCCGTCGGTGATCCCCACGCCAATGGCGAAGGTACCAAAGGCCCCGGCGGTCACAGTGTGTGAATCGGTCCCCAACAACACCTCTCCCGGCCGGGTGTGTCCCCCTTCCGCCAGGCCGATATGACACACGCCTTTATAGTCCGGGGTGCCCACATCATAAAAATGGGTAATATTTTGCGCTTTTGCGAATTCCCGCATTACCCGAATATTTTGATTCGCCTGTGGGTCGGCGGAATAAACAAAGTGGTCAGGGATCATAATAAAGCGATCCGGGTTCCAGACTTTTGCCTCTTCACCAAATTCTTTTTTAAATACGCTGGCGACGCCAGGCGTGCAAGGATCGTGGGACATTAATACATCAACATTCACGAAAAGAACTTCACCCGGTGAAACATGCGATCTCTTGCTGGCTCTGGCGATTATTTTTTCGGTTAACGTCATCCCAGGCTTTATATTTACCGACGCACAATCATCAGTTTCGTGAATATTCATTTTTCTCTCCTCTTTATCTGATGGGGAAATTACACCGTACAGAGGAGGGGCTTTCAACGGGAATCCGTTATTCGTCAGATTAGTTTCATTTTGCGTATGAATTGTTCCTCAGGTGGAACTGTGCTCCCTGCTGCGCAAATTCTTTAAGTAAAGCAGTGCAGATATGCATACCACCAGAATATAGATCAGGCAGAAGATCAGCATCAGCGTGGAAAAGTCCCGGCTCACCAGCAGCCACGCCCCAACGGCCAGTAAAAAGGCATTGGCCAGCCCGAAATCACGCTCCATGCGCCCGAACACGCGCATACGTTCATCCGGGGTATTGGCAGAGAGATCGAGGTTAGCAAGCGTGACGGGCCGGATCGTCCCGGAGCCAAACCCCAGCAGCACCAGCGCCAGCAGCCCGGAGACAAAATAGTCCATGCCTCTCGCTGCAAGCCATTCATTGCTGGCAAAAAGCCCCAGCGCCGCCGTCATAAAAAGGCTTGTCGTCGCCAGTAACGCCGTTACCCCAAACCGTGCGATAAACGGCCCGGCTATTTTGATCGCCCCCCAGGACGAGAGCGTAAAGCAGCTCAGCACGGCACCGAAAAGCAGCGGGTCGACATTCACCATAATAAAGTAGAACGGGATAAAGCCGATGAACGGCGCCAACGTAAAAGCGCGTGAAATGGAATAGAACAGCATCCAGAAGAGCTGGTCCCCTCTGGGCGAAAAAGAGACCCTCTCAACAGGCCGGGCAGGTTCGGGCTCTGCCTCCTGCACGCGAATCAACGCCACGCATCCGGCGGAGATAACGCTCACCACAATGGCGGCGATAAACGGCCACTGGGGGTTATAGTCAAACAGAATACTCCCCAGCGACCCGGCGATCAGGGTGGCAATAAACATCCCGCTTTGCGACGTGGTCTGGATCTGCATAAACCGGTGCTGATCGCCTGCGGTGAGCTGGCGCAGCAGGGCCGCATCCGTGGTAAGCGCAATGGTAAATCCCGCGCCGCCAAGCAGCTGCGACACCACCAGCAGAGGGAGGCTGACCTCACTTTGCCGGGTGCTCCAGAGCATCAGCGCCATTCCCAGCGCCTTCATCAGTTCGCCTGCAATCACCGTCTGTCTGGGTGACAAGAAGCGCAGCAGCCAGCCGGGTATGCCGCTGCTGAAGGTGCTGGTCAATCCATACAGCGCCAGCAGGAAAATAATCCGGTACATCCCCATGTCTATTGTCCAGAAATAGAGCAGCAAGACGGGAAGATGGAAATAGCAACGGGAAATAATACGGTAGGCCAGGAACAGGCCATGGTTGCCAGACCCGGGATGTAACCGGCGCGTCGTCATGACGCCAGCATCGCCATAATATCCATATCTCCCGCACGAAGGATTTTAATCTCCTTCTCCAGTAACGAGACGATGGTGCTGGAGACCGTTGTCACCGGACGCTGGACTGCGGGCAGAATATAGCCCACACGGTCGCCAAACGTCTGGCGGGCGGCATCAATGTCGATCAGGCAGTCAGACTCCACGCCGGAAAGATTGGCAGAACTCATCCCCAGCGGGCGGCCAAACAGCGCAATCACCTCTCGCAACACGCTCTGATGATTGCACACCAGAGAGATGGATTCCGGCTTCAGATAGGGGTTCTGCGGCACATTGTCCGATGCCGGAACCACCACATTCAGCGCGCCGGGCATGGCACCAATCAGTTTGTCGAGCGCAGCGCGGTGCTGGACCTTATCGACGGCGATGTAATCCCATGCCTGCGCCGGTTCCGCGACGAAAAGCGTCAGCGGTTTCTGTCGTTCGCGTTTTTTGAGATCGTAAATTTTCTGGCAGGCGTCAATGTTCCACGGGTCTGCCGCCAGGGCGTAATTCGTGTCCGTGGGGACCAGAACCACCTCGCCGCGCTTCAGGGCGGCGACCGTATTGTGTATATGCTGCATCTCTTTTCCTGTTTAAATGTTGACGGTTACGCTACGGCCCGCGAGGCAGAAACTGGCGGGATCCGGCACGTCTTTCCAGTCGATATCGATATGTGCAGTCAGCACTTTCACGGGCAACTGCCGGCGCGCGATTTCAGGCGGGGGCTGTACGTCCCTTTCCCCGACCGCCACGCGTCCACTCCCAGCGCGGAGGGTTCTTATCGTTCCTTTCCAGCGTGTGGCGGATGCGGTGGTCAGACGCACCGTTACCGCCATCCCCGGGCGCAGACTGCCGGCGTCAGCCTCATCAAAAAACGCCTCAACCCAGCGAGTGCGGCAATCCAGAATGCGCACAATCGGGGTGCCGTTCTGAACGCTCGCACCACTCTCCTCCGTCACGTCCCAGATCACGCCGTCCGTGCTGCTGTTGAGCGCCGCCTGCTGACGGGAGTGAAGGAGTGCAGCGACTTCCTGAATGCTTTGCGTCGTCGCCTGCTTGCGGGCAATCAGCTGTAGCTTCTCCTGCTGCATATTCTCGATTGTGAGCGACATATCGCGCTGATTCTGCTGTGGCGCATCCAGCGTTCTTGGCCCTGTCAGCTGAAGGCCGGATTTGGCGGCATTCACGTCCAGTAAACGCTGACGGAGCTCGGCTGCTTTCGCCTCCTGGCTGGCCTGCAACACCCGCGTGTTGTTCTTGCGCTCTTCATACTCCATGCGGCTGATGAAACGCTGCTGGTAGAGATTTTCATAGCGCTGAAGCTGCTGTCGGGAGAAGGCGGTTTGCGCCGTAATTGCGCTCAGCTCCTCCTTCAGTTGCACAAACGTGGCAGCCGATTGTTTCTCACCTAACCGCTGCTGCATCCTGCTCTCGGCGAGGTACTGCTGCCGCTGCTGCTGATAAACCTGCAGTCGTTGATCGATCCCCGAAATTTGCTTGTCGAGTTCAGCAAGCTGGATCTCCAGCGCGCTGCGCTGGGCCACCAGGCCGGGGATCTGGTCGTTCGCCTGCGTGGTGACCACATTTCCCAGCGATTGCCGGGCCCGGACCGCCTGTCCCGGCGCGATGTTCTTCGCCAGCACCAGCTGTCCCGGCAGCGGGGAGAGCACCGTGGATATTCGGCCATTGATAAAGGCCTCCTTGCTGGAGACCCCCATTCCCGCAAAAAACAGCAGAACAATGGCCACCAGCACGCCACCCGCCACGCCCCATTTGAGCAGGCTATGCCGGGCGAAAACCGCTCTGATTCGGTTAATCACGCACGCCTCATTAACGCTTATACAGCGTGACGACGCTGGCTTTCTCAAGGGTATGCATGTTGATGAGGAAACGTATCACCGCGTTTGGCAGATCCGGCGTCACGCCCAGGTCATCGCAGCTCAGGGCGTGCAGGGTGAAGATATAGCGGTGCGGAATGTCGCCCTCTGGCGGGCAGCAACCGCCGTAGCCAGGCGCACCAAAATCGGAGCTGGCGTGTTTGATGTCGGGTGTGTTCGCTGGATTTCCCGCTCCTGCCGCAAGCCCGGTCAGGCTGGCAGGAATGTTATACGCCACCCAGTGCCAGAAACCGCTGCCCGTTGGCGCATCAGGATCGTACGCGGTTACGGCAAAACTTTTGGTTCCCTGCGGGACATTTTCCCAGGACAAGGCGGGCGAGACATTATCGCCATTCCCCCCAAAATTATGATATTCGTTCGCTTTGGAGAGAAAAGCGTAGTCACTTAAACCTGCAATAGATACTTTCATAGCGTTAACCTCTGTTTGAAAATCGGTATTTACCGGTGGGTTGTTCTATTGGTAACCGATTGAAAGCAAAACCGGTAACAGAATTAACCAACCCGGCATATTGCCCAGGAATAACGCGATATTGTTCCAACACTGAAACAATGCGGTGAAAATTTCTCTGCTGATTGCGAAGCCTCTTATTACACGACATCCTTTCCCTAAATTTATGACACCAGTGCGGTGCAGGGAGAATTGAATGATGAATAAGAAAGTCGCGTGGAATGGTCAGGTTCAGCCGGAAGCGATTAACGTATTATCGGCTGAAGGCGGAATGATTGTTTGCCCTACGAAAGTGGGTTATATCATTATGACCTCAGATAAAGAGGGGCTGGAGAGAAAATTCGAAGCCAAACAGCGAAACCGTAATAAACCCGGCGTGGTATTGTGCGGCAGTATGGAACAGCTGAAATCGCTGGCGGAGATGAACCCGGAAATCGAGGCATTTTATCAGGCCCACTGGGATGCAGACGTATTACTGGGCTGTATTTTACCGTGGCGAGAAGATGCCATCGCCAGATTACCCGATAACGGCCTCAAAGAGCTGATGATGGACGGCAGAAAAACCAGCTGCTTCGTGATTAAATTTGGCAAACCCGGCGAAATGATTGCTAAAGAGCTGTGGGAAAATCAACAGAAATTCTCTTTTGCCAGCTCGGCGAATCCGTCAGGAAAAGGCAACCGCGGCATGGTGGAATTCATTGGGGAACGCATCGAATCGCGTGCAGACTTAATTATTTGTGCCAACGAGTACGTTAAGTCTATTCAGCCTGATGAGACCCAGGAGAGTCGCTATGAACAAGGCGTGATGGTGTCCATGGTGGACAGCGAAGGGAAACTGGTCCCTGAACAGGGTAGTGCCAGAAAAGTGACCCCTTGCCCGGTATTAATTCGCAAAGGTCTCGACGTGAATAAAATTATTAATTTCATGTCCGCCCAGTTTAATACCTGGGACTATCGCCACGGCGATTACTATTAATTTTTGGGTTTAACCGCGTCACAGGGATATCGATAATCATGTCATTTATAGACAAGGCCATTACCGTATTGCGTAATAGCGGGATCATCCTGATCCCTACCGATACCCACTTTGCCCTGGCAGCCGATCCTTACAGCCCGGATGCCGTGGAAAAACTGACGCTGTTAAAAAGATCGCCCTGTACCAGAGAGATGACGTTTTGCTTCTGCGAACTGGCGGACATATGGGAATGGGTGGATGTCAGCCCGTGGCAAAGAAGCAAAATTGAAATGCTCAGCCGGGCCTGCTGGCCCGGCACCCTTAAAATCAGCCTGCGAAAGAAACAGCGCGCCGATTTTCTTCCCGGCGCAGGCGATATTCTCCCGGTCGTCTGCGTGAAAAACAGTCAGATGCGAACCATCATCAGCCGCTTAGGCAGGCCGCTGGTGGTGATCCCGGCAGGGTATCCCCAGGATGAGGGCGATCTTGTCAGTTTTACGCTCGCACGGGAAGACATGGGAGACTGTGTCGATCTGGTTGTCCCGTCCAACTGCAAAAACCCCAGCCGTACCGCCACCACGCATATCTCTTTGCTGGATGACAAAGTCTCGATCCTGCGTCATGGCGAGCTGGATATCAGTAGCCTGCTTTGACCTCGGCCCCGGCGATCAGCTGCTGAAGTTCGTCGCTAAAGCGTTTAATGCCTGAGGTCATCGTGTTTTTATTTTTGGACAGTAGCCACACTTTATATTCATCCATCTGCCAGCCGGGTAAAAGCCGGACCAGTTTCCCGGTGGCGAGACTTTCTCGCGCAATGTAATTGGGCAAGTAAGCAATGCCGAGGCCGGAAAGCGCCATGCTGATCAGCGCCACGCTGTTGTTGCTTCTGAAGCGGCTATGAACGTCGATATTGACCTTCTGTTTCTCTTTTCTGAACGGCAGCGAAACCGTACGCGCCACACCGCGAAACAGAATGTAGTTGTGGGCCGGGAGATCGCCCGGCGTCAGGACAGGACGCATCCGGGCGATACAGTCAGGGGTGGCATAAAGCCCCCACTGGATGGAGCATAAAAATTTGGTGTGCTCATGGGTTGGCGTGTCCTGCGCCACAATGATAGAGAGATCGTACTGGCTCTCTTTGATATCCACCGCTTTATCCGATAAATCGAGATCGACATTGGCCATAATATTTCGTTCTAAGTACGCATTTAATGCTGGCACAACATACTCTTTTCCGAACGTCACCGGGGCAAGTATTTTTATTGTCCCCGCTGGTTCCTCATAATAATCCCGTATAAAGCGTTCTGCGGCGCGCAGTTCATTCAATATTTTGAAGCAGTGCTGATAGTAACTCAGCCCCAGCTCCGTAATCTCTATTTTCCGGGTGGTGCGCTTAAGCAGCATTGCACCAATACGTTTTTCCAGCGTTGAAATATCCCGGCTAACTGATGACTTCGACATTCCCAAAGAGAGTGCGGCCTCGGTGAAGCTCAGGGTTTCGACGACACGCGCGAAAACCACCATCGGAATTAAATTCTCGATTTTTTCCATTCTACAATCTGCACCAGGTCAGCAAACATCACCCGATAATTAGTGGCAAAAGTCCTTGCTATCGTCAAGTGAAAATTTTCCAGCATTGTCGTTCTGCCCCGGTTCGATAATAACTCCGCAGCGCCGCACGGCTATTTTTCACCGCCTAACAAGAATATATTTTCTTCGAAAAATGGGTTAACTCAGAGGGTGAATATCCACGCACTAAAAGAAAAATATCTGGTTTTTTATGCTTTATTTATTGCTTCTGAATACGAATTAAAAATTTAAATCCGCTGATTTCCCTCTAGCATAACGACTCAGGGTGAATGTTACGAGAGGGTTAACCGTGAGTGAATGCATAGTTTCAGGAACACAGTGGGGGGCACAAAACCCCATCCGCGAGGACGATCTTGCGGCAAGGATCGATGCCTTACCGGCTTCCGCCGGACTTTGGCGATTCATCGCCTTGCTGTCCCTTGGCGGTTTTTTTGAGCTTTACGATCTGTTTCAGACAGGCTACATCAGCGCCGGTCTCATTGCTGATGGCATCTTCCACACCGGCCAGCAGGGCGTGTTCGGTATGGCCGACCAGGCCGCGTTTGCGTCCGCAACCTTTCTGGGGCTTTTTATCGGTGCCAGCCTGCTCAGCCCCTATGCTGATCGCATTGGCCGACGCGCGACCTTTATGTATGCCCTGCTCTGGTACGGGCTGTTCTCCCTCGTCATGGCGTTTCAGCATCAGGCAGAATGGGTGATCTTTTTTCGTTTTATGGTAGGCATCGGCCTCGGCGTTGAACTGGTCACCATTGATACCTATCTGACAGAGTGGGTACCTGCTCACCTTCGCACCCGCGCCTTTGCTTTCGCCTTTTTCATTCAGTTTCTCTCGGTTCCTGCCGTCGCGCTGATGTCATGGTGGCTGGTGCCGCAGATGTGGTTTGGCCTGAGCGGATGGCGGTTCGTGGTGATCGCTGGCGCGCTGGCGTCCATCATTATCTGGCTGGTACGCAAGGGGCTGCCGGAATCTCCGCGCTGGCTGCTGCAGCAAAAGCGCTTTCATGAGGTGAGAACCGTCATGCAGGAGATGGAGAAGCGCTGCGGCAGCGGCGAACAGGCTGATTTCCCTCTCCGCGCCGGGCAGCACAACGAACAGGGTTCACTCAAGGGCAGGTTTAAGGATATCTGGTCTCCGCGCTACCGTGGCCGGGTTGCGATGCTGGTGGTGATGAATATCTTTCAGGCGATTGGCTTTTTTGGCTTCGGGAACTGGCTGCCCGCCCTGCTGTCCGGCAGCGGGACATCCGTCACGCACAGTTTGTTATACGCCTTTTTCATCACGCTGGCCTATCCTCTCGGCGCGCTTATCTGCAGCCGCTATGCCGATCGAATGGAAAATAAATGGCAAATCGTGTTGTCCTGTCTGACCACGGTCATCTTTGGTTCGCTGTTCGCGTTTCAGAGCAACCCACTGCTGCTCATTGCCTGCGGCTTTTTTATTACCTGGTCCAATGCCTGGCTGACTTACAGCTACCACTCCTATCAGTCAGAGATTTTCCCCACCCGTATCCGGGCGCGAGCGGTCGGCTTTTGTTACTCCTTTAGCCGTTTATCCACCGTCTTCAGCAGTATAATTATCGGTCTGATACTGCAATATAGCGGCTCAACGGCGGTCATTGCCTTTATTGTGATCAGTATGCTGATTGTTATGCTCACCATTGGTATTTTTGGTCCCAACACGCGCGGTATCGACCTGGAAAATATTTAATCACGGTGACTAACAAAATGCCGTCTCACAACTTGTGAGCGGCATCCATGATTATTTTCGCTGCCCTGTAGATAATAACGTTGCCCCTAATAACATCGGGCGGGAGCATACCAGGAAAACACGGATGAAATTTGCGCAAACAAGGAGAGAGCGATGTACAGACCCTTCACCATAGTATTTTTTATTCTACTGACGCTGGCAGCACTGGCTGAGATTGGATATCTCACGTTCGGTTAGCCTTTCGCATGAAATAGCGCCGTCATGGCCTCCACCCTTTTACAGTTTTTTCCTAAAGCCGCTTCGCTTTGTCTGTGACATGCTGAATCACGCTCATAACCGATAACGTAAATGAGGATATTATGAAAAAAACAATTATCGCATTGTCTGCCATTCTGCTGGCTTCTCCAGTATTTGCTGCGACCACACATGCAACTGATGATACCGTCGCCGCGGCGAACGCTAACGCCAACGAAGCGAAGCAAAAACTGCACGAAGAGCAGAACAAAGGTGAAGAGCTGAAGCTGAAACAGAAACATGCTGCAGAAGGTAAAAGCGAAAGCTTTGGCAGCAAGGTCAGCGAAGACTCACAGAAAGTCTGGCACAAAACCAAAGAAGGCACCGAGAAGGGTTGGGACGCCACCAAAGAGGGTGCTGAGAAAGGCTGGAACAAAACCAAAGAAGGTGCCAGCGAGCTGGAAAAGAAAGTCACTGAGTAACCGTCACACAGATAAAAAAGGCCGCCTGCGCGGCCTTTTTTATTGCTTCAAATAAAGTCAGGCGTATTTTACCCCTCACCATTTCATTAAATATCGCCTGCTAGCAGAAAATTTAACCCTGTAAAAGAATATTTTTAAAATGCGAATAAATATAATATATCTTACATCAAAAACATTACCCTATCTTAAACCGCAATTAAGCAACCATAAACAATCAATGCCAGAATACGATTAAAGTTATCACCTACCAATTATTTTCCCGCGGCGAAAACGCATAAAAAACCGACTCATCAAAAATTAACTAATCGCACATAATCAATGGCTTACAAATTTTAAATTATAAACAAAATCTATAAAGCAATGCCCTCTTCACATCCTTGCGCCATGTTTACTAAAGCTTAATTTGCATATCCAGACTTTTCTGACTATATCATTTTCATACCGTCCCGGATTAATTCCTCTATTAAATACAAGGTTATATAAAAGACAAAATCACATTGTTGATAGTTTTTCTCAAATAAATAGATTCGCTCTGATGTTGCCACTCTGCATTCTGGCGGGCATCGTTCGCGCTGAAAATAAATACGGTGAGCGCTGTTTTAAATAACAGTTACTCCGCCGGGGGCGCGCTTTACCCTTAACAGAGATGGCTCATCTTGCTCGCCGTTAACGATAACTCTGCTGGAGTACTCACTAAATGAGCCAAATCTCTGTTATATCGAAACTTACGGGTGTGGAAACCACCACGGAAGGCACTCAGGTTACGCTGAGCCATTCCTCTATCGTTGAGCTTAAGGTAGAGCGAGCCAATGTCGCTGACTTCGCCCGCAACGGTAACGATCTGGTGATCACGCTACACTCCGGCGAGGTGATTACCGTTAAAAATTTCTTCGTCACCGATGCGCAAGGGGCGAGCCAGCTGGTACTGCAGGACAGTGAGGGGGCGCTGTGGTGGATTCAGGACCCCGCCGGGGCGGCCACCTATGAATCTATTGCCTCCACTGACGTCCTGCTTGCTGCATCCGGAAGTGATGCAGGCGGCGCGGCCATCTGGCCCTGGGTACTGGGTGGCATTGTCGCCGCGGGTGGCATCGCGGCGGCGGCAAGCACCGGCGGTGGCGGCGGTGGGGATGACGATGATGACAACGGCAGCAACCCCGGCACGCCGACAAACCCTTCCGATCCGGATACCACTCCGCCGAATGCACCGTCCGGCCTGCAGTTCTCGCCGGATGGTAAAACCGTCTCCGGTACCGCCGAACCGGGCAGTACCATCACGCTGAAAGACGCCGACGGCAACGTCATCGGCACCGGTAAAACCGGCAGCGACGGTAAATTCACCATCGACCTGGGGACGCCGCTGACTAACGGCGAACAAATTACCGCCACCGCGACGGATTCCTCCGGGAATACCAGCCCGGGCACGACCGTAACCGCTCCGGACACCACCGCGCCGGATGCCCCGGACATCCTGCTGGTAAATGACGATGCCGGCGACAAAGCGGGCCCGCTGGAAAACGGCCAGCGCACCGATGATGCCCGCCCGACCTTCAGCGGTATCGGCGAGCCAGGCAGCACCATCACTCTCTACGATAACGGCAAGCAGATTGGCACCACCACGGTGGATGCTAAAGGTAGCTGGAGCTTTACCCCCACTACCGATCTCGCCAACGGCAGCCACACCATTACCACAACCGCGACCGATGCGGCAGGCAATACCAGCCCGGCATCCGCTGCCGTCAGTTTTGTTGTCGATACGGTTGCGCCCGGTGCACCCACCATTAGCAGCGCAACGGACGATATTGATCCCGGCAAAGGAACGGTAAGCAGCGGAGGCAGCACTAACGATCCGCGTCCTCAACTCTCGGGGACCGCCGAACCAGGCTCCACCGTAACCATCTATGACGGCTCTGTCGCTATTGGCACGGCGGTCACCGGCAGCAACGGCACGTGGACCTTCACGCCATCGGTCAATCTGGGTGAAAGCACCCACCAGTTCACCGTTCGGGCAACCGATGCCGCAGGCAACACCGGACCCGCCTCTCCGGTATTCACCCTCACCGTGGATCTCACCCCTCCGGCAACGCCAACGGCGATTGTACTGAGCGATGAGACCGGGGCCATTAAAGGCGCAATTACCGCTGGCCAGTTCACCGACTCCTCTGAACCACTGCTGGCGGGACGGGGAGAGCCTGGCGGCACAATCCAGGTCTATGACAACGGTGTGCTGATTGGGCAAACCACCGTGCTGCCAAACGGCACCTGGAGTCTCAGGCCAGACAACCCGCTCGCGGAAGGTCCGCACTCGATCACCATCAAACAAACCGATGCGGCGGGCAACCAGAGCGCAGAATCCCAGCCGGTGAACTTTACCGTCGATACCACGCCACCGGCGCTGCCCGTTATTGCCATTAACCCGGTGGGAACCCAGGTTACCGGCACCGCCGAGCCAGGCAGCAAAATCGTCATCACCAACAGCAACGGCGACGTGATTGGCCGCGCCACCACTGACGGCAGCGGTAACTTTGTTGCGACCCTTTCTCCTGCACAAACAAACGGCGAGCAGCTTTCGGTGGTAGCCACTGACGCGGCGGGCAACCAGAGTCCGGCGGCGTCCCTCACCGCACCGGACACGACACCCGATATCCTCTCTGTGGTGGATGATCAACCCGGCGTCACAGGCCCCATCAGCCAGAATGGGATCACCAATGACCGCACCCCTACCCTGAACGGCACGGCGGAGCCAGGCTCGACCATCACCATCCATAGCGGCGGCGACGTCCTCGGCACGGTCGTTGTTCCATCATCTGGCCAGTGGACCTTTACGCCATCCACCCCGCTGGCCGAAGGTGCCCATGTACTGACGGCGACATCAAGCAACGGTAACGTTTCAAACGCCTGGACCATTACCATTGACGGAACGGCGCCTGATGCGCCCGCCATCACCCAGCTTGTCGATAATGTCCCTGGGGGCACCGGCCCGGTGGGTGCCAACGACACCACCAATGACGCAACGCCGACGCTCAACGGTACCGGTGAACCCGGCTCAACGATCACCATCCGTCTGGATGGCGTCGATATTGGCACCGCGGTGGTCGGTAGCAGCGGCGCGTGGACCTTTACGCCCGCCACGCCGGTCGGCGACGGCATGCATACCCTGACCGCGATCGCCACCGACGTCGCCGGTAACACCAGCCCGGTATCCGGTGGATTTACCTTTACCGTTGATACCACCCCACCGCCGGTCGCGACGCTGGCAACCGTCACCGACGACGCCGGAGACGTTAAAGGCCCGCTCAACAGCGGCGATACCACGGATGACACCCAGCCGTTACTTCAGGGGAGCGCCCCGGATGGCACGGTCATCACCGTGTATGACGGCACCACGCTGCTCGGCACCGCAACGCCCGACGGCAGCGGCGGCTGGAGCTTTACCCCCACAACACCGCTTACCGACGGCCCGCATTCGCTGACAATCCATGCCACAGATGCCGCCGGGAATACCTCGATTTCTGATCCGTTCGAGCTGGTGATTGATACCGTCGCACCGGCCACACCGGACACGCCAGCCATCACCGTTAACCCGGATGGATCAGCACCCACGTCGCTGAACCCGGGGGAAACCACCCGTGATACCACGCCGACGCTGAGCGGTACCGGTAATCCGGGCGATACGGTGACGATTTACAACGGCACCGACAAAATCGGTGACGCCGTGGTGGACGGCGACGGCAACTGGAGCTGGACGCCATCCACCGACCTGCCCAACGGCACCTATGACATTACCCTGACCGTCACCAACAAGGACGGCGCGGGCAACGAAAGCGCCCCGTCCCAGCCGGTGACTATCACCATCGACACCGACGCGCCTGCCGCGCCCGCGGTCCCGGTCATTACCGACAGCGTCAGCCAGATAACCGGCCCGGTTGCCGATGGCGAAACCATCAACGATCCGCGTCCGGTACTGAGTGGCACCGGCACGCCAAATGATGTGATTACCATTTACGACAGCGTTGATGGCGGCACGCCAACCGCCGTGGGTACCGTCACGGTAGACGGCAGCGGCAACTGGAGCTGGCGTCCTGAAAGCGCTATTGACGAGGGCAGCCACGAATTTACCGCTACCGCCACCG
Source organism: Enterobacter sp. Lyrl_3 (assembly GCF_051948675.1). Classification (NCBI taxonomy): domain Bacteria; kingdom Pseudomonadati; phylum Pseudomonadota; class Gammaproteobacteria; order Enterobacterales; family Enterobacteriaceae; genus Enterobacter; species Enterobacter sp. Lyrl_3. The sequence continues at coordinate 43,940 of NZ_JAYJLI010000015.1, read as the reverse complement.
ACGAGGCGGGTAACGTCTCTGCCCCTTCTACGGGGATCACCATCACCGTCGATACCCTCGCACCGGATACCCCGGTGATTGGCGCCATCGCCGGTGAGCCGAATGGCGGTGTTACTACCGATACCACGCCAACCGTCGGCGGAACCGGTGTGACGGGTGAAACGGTAATCGTCTATAACAATGGCGTCGAGCTTGGACGCGTGGTTGTGGCTAACGGCGAATGGTCATTCACCCTGCCCACGCAGACGGATGGCCCGCTGAACATCACCGTTGCGGCAGTCGACGCTGCGGGTAACGTCAGCGCACTCAGCCCGGTCTTTACTGTCACCGTCGATACCACTGCACCTGAGATCCCGCTAATCAACAGCGTTGAAGACAGCCAGCTCACCAACGGGACGCTCTATACCCGCGACGGTACGCCAACCCTCAACGGCACCGGCGAGCCGGGCTCCACCGTGATTGTCAGCGTGGACGGTACGCCATCCACAGTCCAGGTCACCGTCCAGCCGGATGGGACCTGGAGCTGGACCGCCGACACCACACTGGCGGAAGGCCCACACAGCTTCACCGTCTCGTCGGTCGACCCGGCAGGTAACGCTTCAGGAAGCTCTGCGCCGCTTGCCGTCACGGTGGATACCGTGCTTCCGGCAGCGCCGGACAATATCAGCGTGGCCGCACAGGGGACGCCGCTGACCGGTACCGGCGAAGAGGGTGCCACCATTATCGTTACAGACGCCAGCGGTAACGTGATCGGTACCGGGGTGGTCTCCGGCGGCAACTTCTCCGTGGCGCTCAGCCCGGCCCAGCAGGACGGCGCGGCGCTGACCATCACCGCCACGGATGCTGCAGGGAATCTTAGCCCTGAAGCCTCCTATACCGTCACCGGTACGCAGCCGAACCTCCCGGACGTGCCCGTCATTACGGTCATCAACGACGATACGGCCCCGGTTACGGGCGATGTGAAAGACAAAACCACTAACGACACGACGCCGACCCTTGTCGGGACAGCAGAGCCAGGCAGCATAATCACTGTCTATCAGGATGGCGTGCAGGTTCTGCTGCCAACCGTAACCGCCGATGCAAACGGCGACTGGAGCTATACGCCAGCTCTGCCGCTGGGTGAAGGAGCGCACACCTTTGAGGTCACCGCCACGCTGAATGGCGAAACCAGCGGACGTTCGCCGGTGGCGACCGTCACTGTTGATCTCACCGCCCCTGACGCGCCTGCCATTGGCGCAGTTATTGATGATGTCGGCCCGGGCACCGGTCCACTCACGGACGGGCAGACCACCAATGACAACCGCCCAACCCTGACCGGTAGCGGCACGGCGGGCGATACCATATCCATTTACAGCAACGGCACCCTGCTGGGCACCACCGTGGTCGGCCAGACGGGTAACTGGAGCTTCACGCCATCCGCGCTGGCGGAGGGCAATAACGTCCTGACCATCCGTGAGACCGATCCGGCGGGCAACCAGAGTGCGCCATCGGCAGGCTTCACCATCGTGGTTGACACCAGCTCCACCACCCCGGTGATTGTTAACGTCACTGATGATGTCGGTAACACCGCCACGACCGTGGTCAGCGGCAATACCACCAACGACGCAACGCCTACCCTCTCCGGTACGGCGGAAGCGAACAGCGTGGTGACGATCTTTGATGGCAATACGCAGATTGGCATCGTCACGGCGGACGGTACCGGCGCGTGGAGCTTTACGCCTGAGACCGCCCTCGTCGAAGGGTCACACAGCTTCACCGTCAAAGCCACCGATCCGCAGGGTAACATCAGCCTGGCGTCAAACGCCTGGAGCGTGGTGGTTGACCTGACGGCGCCAGCGGTCCCTGTGCTTGAGACCGTCAGCGACAACGTGGCGGGCGGGATTGTCGGTAATCTCACCACCGGCCAGGTCACCAATGACACCACGCCAACGCTCAGCGGGACAGGCGCCGTCGGCAGTACCATCCACATCCTGAACAATGGCGTGGAGATCGGTACCGCACCGGTAGACAGCAACGGCAACTGGAGCTTTACCCCTATTCCGGCGCTGGGAGATGGCAGCTATAACATTCGCATCAACGCCAGCGATGCCGCCGGTAACGTCTCAGCCAACTCGCCGGTCTTCGTCTTCACGGTTGATACCGCAGGTCCTTCCGCGCCGGTGGTCACCAGCGTGATTGACGATGTCGGTCCGGTCACCGGGACGCTCACCAGCGGCAACAGCACCAACGACACAAAACCCACCTTCAACGGCACGGGCGAAGTCGGTTCCACGGTGCACATCATTGTTGATGGCAGCGAGATTGGCACCGCGGTCGTCAATGCTCAGGGGAACTGGACCTTCACCCCGGGTACCGCGCTCACCGAAGGGCCACATGCCATCACCTTCAACGCCACCGATGCGGCAGGCAATACCGGCAGCACGTCGGCACCGATTAACCTGACGGTGGATACCTCCGCACCGACAGCGCCGTCCATTTTGACCGCGAGCGATAACGTGGGCAGCGTTCAGACACCGCTCTCCTCCGGGCAGAGCACGGACGACACCACCCCAACCCTTAGCGGCACAGCCGCGGCCAACGCGACCATCACTGTCTATCAGGACGGCCAGCAGGTCGGCACCGCCCAGGCTGACGGCAGCGGCGCGTGGAGCTTTACCCCGTCCACAGCGCTGGCGAATGGTAGCCACACCTGGTCCGTCACGGCCACCGATGCGGCGGGCAACGTCAGCCCCGCATCGCCTGACTTTACGCTGGTGGTGGATACCACCGCGCCTAACGCGCCGGTTATCAGCCAGGCGGTTGATGACGTGGGCACGATCACCGGCCCTGTCAGCTCCGGACAAAGCACCGACGACACCATTCCGCGTCTCGTCGGTACCAGCGAGCCGTTTGCCACGGTGAACATTTATGAAGGAACGACGCTGGTGGGCACCGGCACCGCGGATGCCAGCGGAAACTGGAGCATTCTGCTGACCACCACGCTGGCAACCGGTCCACATAGCTTTACGGCTCAGGCGACGGATGCGGCAGGTAACACCAGCGCGCCGTCAGCAACCTTCAACCTGACCATCGACACCACGCCGCCTGCGCAGCCGGTGCTGAGCAGCATTGTGGATGACGTCGGGAATGCCGCCACGCCTGTCGCCAATGGCGGATTGACCAACGACGCGCAGCCAACCCTCACCGGTACGGCGGAAGCGGGCGCGACGGTGAAAATCTTCGATAACGGCGTGCAGATTGGCAGCGTTGTCGCCACCGGCGGTAACTGGAGCTTTACGCCATCCCCGGCGCTCAGCGATGGTCAACACAGCCTGACGTTTACCGCCACCGATGCGGCGGGCAACGCCAGCGCACCCACCACCGGGTATGTGATCAACGTGGATGCCACCGCGCCAGCCGCGCCGGTCATCAGCGCGATTGTAGACGACGTGGGCAGCGTTACCGGGCCGGTGACGGGCAATAACCCGACCAACGACACCCGACCAGCGTTGAGCGGTACCGCCGAAGCCAATGCGACGGTGCGTATCTACGACGGTAGCACGCTGGTTGGCACGGTCACCGCCGATGCCAACGGCAACTGGACGCTGGCGCAGACCACCACCACGCTGACGGAAGGTTCGCACAGCTTCACCGCCACCGCCACCGATGCCGCGGGCAATACCAGCGCGCCATCAACCGTGACCACAATCCTGGTGGACCTGACGGCACCGGGCGCACCGACCAGCCTGCAGGTGATCGCTAACGGAACCCAGGTCACCGGTACCGCGGAAGCGGGCAGCACCGTCACCATCACCAGCGGTAACGGTACGGTGCTCGGTACCGCGACGGCAGACGGTAACGGCAACTTTAGCGCTACCCTCACCACGGCGCAGACCAACGGTGAAGCCCTGCTGGTCTACGCGACCGATAAGGCCGGTAACGCTGGCGTCAGCGCCTCGGTAGTTGCGCCATCAACCAACATTCCAAACGCACCGGTTATCGCCAACATTGACGATAACGTCGGTAGCGTTACCGGAGGGCTGACCAACGGTAAAACCACCGATGACACCACGCCAACCCTGAGCGGCACCGCACAGCCGAACGCCACCGTCACGCTGTATAACAACGGCGTGTCGATGGGTACGGTAGTGGCGGATGCCAGCGGTAACTGGAGTTTTACGACCCCGGCATTAAGCGAGGGATCACACGCCTTTACCGCCACGGCGACCAACTCAGCCGGTACCAGCCCGATCTCGCTCTCGACAACCGTTATCGTCGACGTGACGGCGCCAAACGCGCCTGCCGGGACCTTTAACGCTGACGGCAGCGTATTGACCGGTACGGCGGAAGCGGGCAGCACCGTCACCATCCGCCTCGCGGACGGGTCAACGGTGACCACCACCGCAGACAGCAATGGCGCCTACAGCTACACCTTCCTCAACAAGCAGACCGAAGGCCAGACGCTGCAGATCACAGCCACCGATGCGGCGGGTAACACCTCGCAGCCGGGCTCGGTCCTTGCGCCGGTGGTGCCGCTCTCTGCCAGCAATAACGTTGAAGAGCTGGATCTCAGTACCACCGCCACCGTCACCAACAGCCAGTACAGCGACTATGGCTTCCTGCTGGTGGGTGCCGTAGGCAACGTGCTGACCCTGCTGGGCAACGATACAGCCCAGGTTGAGTTCAACGTGGGCAGCGGCGGCAGTGCGGATATTGTGGTCAATGCCAACGCCACGGGGGCGGTGCTTTCGCTGCTCAACACCCTGGAGCTGGTGGTGCAGCGTTTCGATACCGTCAACAACACCTGGACCACCGTCGTGGATACCGGACAACCGCAGTTCGCCGACCTGCTGACCCTTGGGGCCACCGGCGTGTCGCTGAACCTGACCGGGCTCGCTGATGGCCAGTATCGCGTGCTGAGCTACAACACCAACCTGCTGGCAACCGGCTCGTACACCAGCCTGGATGTGGCGGTGAAAGAGACCAGCGCCGGGACTGTAACGGGCGACACCAGCCTGGACGGTAACGTGATCCTGGATACCGATCCTACCGCAGGCAGCGATAACGCCCCGGCAGGTACGACCGTCTCCGCCGTGACCAACGCGCTGGGGGTCACCACCAGCGTTAACGCCGACGGCACGGTGATTCAGGGGCAGTACGGTACGTTGACCATTAACCGCGACGGTAGCTACACCTACAACCTCACCGACACCAGTGCCGCGGTGATTGGCCGCACGGAGAGCTTCACCTACACCATTACCCATAACGGTGTCAGCGCGTCGGCGAACCTTGTGCTGTCGCTCGGTTCGGGCAGCGTGGCGAATGGCATTGTCGCCGTAGACGACGCGGCTTCCCTGACCTTCGACACCACCGTCCAGGCCATCGATAACGGCACATCGTCGCAAAGCGGCTTTACCCTGGTGGGGATCAATCTCGGCAACACGCTGGGGCTGAACCTGCTGGACGATATGACCAACCCGATCATCTACACCGTGGAGGAAGGTACAACCCGCACCATGACGATTCAGGCCTCCGTGGGGGGCGTTGCCCTGGCATCGGTGTTCGACCTGTACGTCTATAAGTTCAACAACGCGACCCAGACCTTCGAGCAGATGCGCGTTGAGCCGGGCTGGCTGCGTGCGCCGCTGCTGGGCGGCACCTCCTCGCAGCTGACGCTGAACCTGCCTGCCGGGGAGTATCTGTTCCTGCTCAATACGGCGGCAGGGATCACCGCGCTGACGGCCTACACCCTGAGCGTGCTGCAGGATCATGTCTACAGCGTCTCCAGCATCGGGGAGAGCACCACGGGGGATGTGCTGGCAAACGATCCGGTGCCGGATGGCACGGTGGTGACGGAAGTGAACGGTGTGGCGGTTAACAGCAGTGGAACAACCGACATTCAGGGAGAATACGGCACGCTGACCATTGATTCGTCCGGCCAATACACCTACACCCTGAATAGCGGCGTGGGTGCGGACCATATCAGCACGCCGGACACCTTCGTCTATACCATTACGGCACCAAACGGCGCGAAAGATACGGGCTCGCTCAACATTACCCCAACCGCGCGGGCAATGGATGCGGTGAACGATGTCAGCACCGAGATGAGTGTCACGTCGGTACACCATACCTCGGCTTACTCTGACACCACCGTCGGCAGCGCCAGCTGGACCACCTCGTTGCTAGGTACCACCACGGGCAGCGGAAGCGGGACCTTTGTGGTGGATCCGAACACCGCCCTGCATAGCGCGTCGCTGCACTTTGACGTCGCGTCGCTGCTGGCGCTGGGCGGGCTGACGGTGAACTGGACGATCAGTGATGCCAACGGTGTTATTCGCACCGGCTCCTTCAGCGGCGGCTCGCTGCTGGGCGGCAGTATCGACGTGCCCCTGACCGGGCTGGATCTGAACGCCGGGACCTATACGCTGAGCTATACCGGCAGCGTACCGGGGCTGAGCGTGGGCAATATCACCATCACCCCGAGCGTGAACGGTACCACCTACTCGCTGACCCAGTTCGACTCCACCAGCGGCCACACCGTTGACGGCAATATCTTCGACGGTACGGATTCCGCCGGGGCGATGGATCAGCTGCAGTCGGTCGATACCCGCGTGACCATTACCGGCTTCGACGGCACCACCACCACGCTGGATCCTTACACCGGCAGTACGCTGGTCAACGTCACGGGTCATTACGGCACGCTGTCGATTGGCGCAGACGGCCACTACACCTACACCCTCAACAGCGGGGTGTCGCTCTCAACCATCACGTCGAAGGAGGTCTTCAACTACACCCTCACCGATGCCAACGGCAATACGGACACTGCCACGCTGACCATCAATATGGCGCCGCAGTTCGTCAGTTCTGAGCATAACGATGTCATTACCGGCACCGCGTACGGCGATACGCTGATTTATCAGGTGCTGAACAGCACCGCAGGCAACGCCACCGCGGGTAACGTCAGCAGTACCGCCGGCGATCACTGGACCAACTTCTCGCTGGCCCAGGGAGACAAAATTGACATCGGCGATCTGCTGGTGGGCTGGAACGGCAGTGCGTCAACGCTCGGTAATTACCTGCATGTGACGAACAGCAATGGCAGTACCGTGATCGCCATCGACCGTGACGGTACAGGAAGCACCTATACCAATACCACGCTCGTGACGCTTGATAACGTCCAGACCACCTACGACGAGTTAGTTAACCAGCAACACATCGTGACCTGATAGCACCTGTAGTACCTGACCCGGGCGCACTGCGCCCGGGCATAAACAATAAAGCTGTACTTATTTTTTATTAGGGACATGACATGGGAAAGATGATGCCTTACTGGTGGCTCTCGTGCTGCCTGATATCTGTGCCCGCACTCTCCGCTAATCCGGCGGCGATGATTAATACCGGACAACTTCGCGAAACGCAGGAACTCCCCTCCCTGAATGGCCGCGTGGCGCCTGTGGCGGGCAACGCCGCCCCCGGCACGCTGCAGCTTGGCGACGCCGTCAACCGCGCCGTCACCTGGCACCCGGCCATCAGTGAAGCGGTAGGAAAACTCTACCAACAGAGTGAAGAGGTGGACGTCGCCAAATCGAAATACTACCCGCAAATTAACGCCGGTATGGACAATGGCTATACCCATGACGGCGACGATAATGGCTTTACGCCATCGCTGGTGCTCTCTCTTTCCCAGATGCTGTACGACTTTGGCAAGGTGGCAAGCCAGGTGCGTGCCGAAAACGCCGGGGTTGCCCAGCAGCAGGCCAACGTGCTGGTGAGCATCGACACCATCGCCCACGATACCGCCATCGCCATGGTGGAAGTGCAAACCTGGCAGCAGATGGTCGATACCGCCAAAGAACAGCTCGACGCTCTCTCCTCCATTGGCAAGCTGACCCGCCAGCGTAACGACGAAGGGGCCACCTCGCTCTCTGACGTGGTGCAGACCGATGCCCGTATCGAAGGGGCCCGCGCCCAGCTCATGCAGTACCAGGCCAGCCTCGACAGCGCCCGCGCCACGCTGATGAGTTTTCTCGGCTGGAACACCCTCAACGAGGTGGGCAACGATTTTCCGCAAAAGCTGGCCCGCAGCTGTGATATCGCCGAACCGGACGATCGTCTGGTGCCAGCGGTGTTAGCGGCCTGGGCGCAGGCGAACGTCGCGCAGGCCAACCTTGACTACGCCAACGCCCAGATGACCCCGACCGTCTCGCTGGAGCCGGAAGTGCGTCACTACCTCAACGACCGCTATGCGGGTAACGAAACGCGGGATCGCACGCAATACTCCGCGTGGGTGAAAGTGCAAATGCCGCTCTATCAGGGCGGCGGCCTCACCGCCCGGCGTAACGCTGCCGGACACGCCGTGGAAGCGGCGCAATCCACCATTCAGCGCACCCGCCTTGAGGTTCGCCAGAAGCTGCTTGAGGCGCGCAGTCAGGTGATGAGCCTGCTCAGCACCCTGCAGATCCAGGGTCGTCAGGAGGCGCTCAGCGCCCGCACCCGCGAGCTGTATCAGCAGCAGTATCTTGACCTTGGCTCACGCCCGCTGCTCGATGTGCTCAACGCCGAGCAGGAGGTCTACCAGGCGCGTTTCACCCAGCAACAGACCCTTGGCCAGCTGCATCAGCTGCAGCTCAACTGCCTCTACAACACCGGGCAGCTGCGCCATGCGTTCGATCTTGACAACCGCACCATCCAGACCGTGGAGATCCAGCCATGAAAGAGCGTGATATGCCGCAAGCTGAGCCCATGACGGATGATGCCCTGGCCCAGTGGGCGCAGGCCTTTGGCTTTATTGCCACGCGCTACCGCGTCGCCTGCTCTCCCGGCGCGCTGCTGGCAGGCGCACCGTGGCTGAAAGGCAAACCGATGGTGCCCGCCCTCACCCAGCTCGCCCGCGAGGCGGGGCTGTCGTTTCAGCTGCTTACCGCCAGCCAGCAGTCGATCAACAGCTGGCGTCTGCCGGTGGTGGTGGCGCTAAACGACGGCAGGGTTGGCGTGATCGAACATTTCGACGGCGACGATACGCTGGAGGTCAGCTTCTTTGACGACCAGACCTACACCAACCGTTTGTCGATGACGGCGATGCTGCCCGCCATCCGCCACGTCATCGCCCTGCGTCCGCTGGCAGCGCTGAAGGACAGCCGCGTGGACGCCTATATCTCAAAATACCGCCCGGACTGGCTCTACCGGCTGGTGATGCGCGACCTGCGCCCCTACAGCTGGGTGATGCTCGCCGCGCTGTTTATCAACGTGCTGTCGCTCTCCGGGATTGTCTTTTCCATGCAGGTGTACGACCGGGTGATCCCCGCCCAGTCCTATCCGACGCTGTACGTACTGACCATCGGGGTGCTGATCGCCACCCTGTTCGGCTTCGTGCTGCGCGTGGCGCGCGGGCACATTATGGATCTGCTGGGTAAACGCTCGGATCTGCGCGTTTCGGATCGCGTGTTCGGTCACGCCCTGCGGCTGCGCAACAGCGCGATCCCACGCTCTACCGGCAGCTTTATCTCCCAGCTGCGCGAGCTGGAGCAGATCCGCGAGATGGTCACCTCTTCCACCATCTCGACGATTGTCGATCTGCCCTTCTTCTTGCTGTTTGTGGTGGTGCTGGCGATTATCGCCCCGCAGCTGGCGTGGATCGCCCCGGTGGCAGCGGTGATCATGGTTCTGCCCGGCCTGCTGCTGCAGAAGAAGCTGGCGGAGCTGGCGAAACAATCCGCCCATGAATCGACCCTGCGCAACGCGGTGCTGGTAGAAAGCGTGCAGGGGCTGGAGGACATCAAGCTGATGCAGGCAGAAAACCGCTTTTTGCAGCAGTGGAACAGCTATATCCAGATCACTGCGGAATCCGGCCTGCGTACCCGCGAGCTGACGCAGAACCTGATCAGCTGGGGGATGACCATCCAGAGCCTGGTTTACGCCGCCGTGATCGTGGTCGGCGCGCCGATGGTGATCGACGGCACGCTGACCACCGGTTCGGTGGTCGCCGCCTCGATGCTGGCCTCGCGCATGATCGCCCCCATGGCGACGCTGTGCGGCGTGCTGGCCCGCTGGCAGCAGGTGAAAGCGGCAAAAGAGGGGCTGGACAGCATTATGCAGTTACCTACCGAGAACCAGCGCGAGGAGACGCCGATCCGCCAGGACGTGCTACGCGGTCACTACCTGTTCGAGCAGGCGCAGTTTCGCTATCACCCGGAGGATCCGCGCATGGCGCTGCGCATCAACCGTCTGGAGATCAAGCCCGGTGAGAAAGTGGCGATCCTCGGGCGTAACGGCGCGGGCAAATCCACCCTGCTGCAGGCGATGGCGGGCGGGATGGATCTGGCCGGCGGCGAGCTGCGGCTCGACAACCTCAGCCTGCCGCACCTCGACGTCGCCGATGTCCGGCGCAACGTCGGCTTTATGACCCAGAACGCACGGCTGTTTTACGGCACCCTGCGGGAAAACATCACCCTCGGCATGCCGCGCGCCACCGACGAGGAGATTTTCGCCGCACTGGAGTTAACCGGCGCGGCGAGCTTTGTGCAGAAGCTACCGAAGGGGCTGGACTATCCGATCATGGAGAACGGCGTGGGGCTCTCCGGCGGCCAGCGGCAGTCGATCCTGCTGGCGCGCATGCTGCTGCGCGACCCGAATATCGTCCTGATGGACGAACCCACCGCCTCGCTGGATGAGCATACCGAACGGGAGTTTATCCAGCGTCTGAGCGCCTGGCTCGGCCACCGTACGCTGATCGTCGCCACCCATCGCGTGCCGGTGCTGGAACTGGTCGAGCGGGTGGTGGTGCTCAAGGAGGGCATGCTGGTGATGGATGCCCCGAAAGCGCAGGCGCTGAACAACAGCCGCATGCAACAACAGCAGGCAGCCGCCGCAAGGGAGTGGAAAAATGAAAATCAGTCAGCGTGATGCCGCGGCAATGGACGATCTGGATAATGCGCTCGGTTCTGAAAGCGGCTACACCGGCGCGCGACGAATCGTGATCCTCTCTCTGCTGCTGTTTATCGTCCTCGGGATCTGGGCCTGGTTTGGCGTGCTGGATGAGGTCTCAACCGGTACCGGCAAAGTGATCCCCAGCTCACGCGAGCAGGTTTTACAGTCGCTGGACGGGGGGATCCTCACCGAGCTGAACGTCCACGAGGGCGATCAGGTACAGGCCGGACAAGTGCTGGCGCGCCTTGATCCCACGCGTTCAGAATCAAACGTCGGCGAAAGCGCCGCACGCTATCGCGCCTCGCTGGCCTCCAGCGCGCGCCTGTATGCCGAGGTGAACGATCTGCCGCTAAAATTCCCCCCTTCGCTGAAGGAATGGCCGGATTTAATTGCCGACGAAACGCGGCTCTATAACTCCCGCCGCGCGCAGCTTGAGGATACCCAGCGGGAGCTACGTGCCGCGTTAGATCTCGCCAATAAGGAGCTGGCGATCACCCAGCGGCTGGTTAAAACCGGGGCCGCCAGCCACGTAGAGGTGCTGCGCCTGCAGCGGCAGAAAAGTGACCTGGAGCTGAAGCTCACCGACGTGCGCTCGCAATATTACGTTCAGGCGCGCGAGGCGCTCTCCAAAGCCAACGCGGAGGTGGATATGGTCTCGGCGATCCTGAAAGGCCGTCAGGATTCCGTCACGCGCCTGACGGTGAAATCGCCAGTGCGCGGGATCGTGAAAAACATCAAGGTCACCACCATCGGCGGCGTGATCCCGCCCAACGGCGAGCTGATGGAGATCGTGCCGGTGGACGATCACCTGCTGATCGAAACCCGCCTCTCGCCGCGCGATATCGCCTTTATCCACCCGAACCAGGAAGCGCTGGTCAAAATCACCGCCTACGACTACGCCATTTACGGCGGGCTGCACGGGGTGGTAGAGACGATTTCCCCGGACACCATCCAGGACGAAGCCAAGCCGGAAGTGTTCTATTACCGGGTGTTTATCCGCACCAGCCAGGATTACCTGGTGAATAAAGCAGGCAGGCACTTCTCAATTGTGCCGGGGATGATTGCGACGGTGGATATTAAAACCGGGGAGAAAACGGTGCTGGATTATATGATTAAGCCGTTTAACCGGGCGAAAGAAGCGCTGAGGGAGCGGTGATCTTTGCAGGATGAACAGGACATGCCTCCACTCTATTTATAGAGCGGAGGCAGTTTGCTGCACTTCAAACCGTAGCTCGCTCATTCCAGGCATCGGAGTATTGAATATTTCCATCAACATAACGCCATGTGATTTTCTCGTAGCGCAGTTGAATGCTTTCCATGTGCCCTGTTCCCGGACAGTTACGTGTATCGTGCATAATTGGCGTAATAGAAACAACTTTTACACTTTCCAGTAAAATATTGAAGTATTCAACTTCCTGCCCTGCATCATTAATGTGGTACCACTTTACCTCTGCAGATTTGAGAGTTTGCCCTGTTGCAACAGCCCGATAAAGATAGGGGGATGCGCTGTCAATTTCTTTTTCAAACAGGAAAGGAGCGTGCTGACGTGTTCCGGTGAGTCTTCCTGTTGTCCCATCAACCGGGATACTTAAATTATGTGTCAAACCACGTAATTCAATACTCCCTTCTCTATGTTCTACGTCAGATGACCCCTTAATCAGATTCCCTGCATCATCTTTTAGCCATAAATGGACCGGTACAGCCATCATTTTCCTCCTTATTAATCATATAACCATCTTCCCGCTTTCGCAGATTCGGCGAACATCCTCACCGTTAAAGGCTTAGAAATTTGCTTTACGGGTTTATCCGTAAACCATTTTCGAAAAAACCATGTGTGAAACCATGGGTAATAAGCATTGTAATTCATCAGCGTTATATCAATATTGAATCGTTCGCTGAATTTATCCATACAGATGGCTAAATCATCATCCTCTGCATAGTCTTGTAAAATATCATCTAACTGCAAAGGTATGAGCTTGCCGGTAAATGTACCCATAACGGGCAATTCATTCTGAAAAAAAGCCAAAACCTCTTGTTCAGTTACCATATCCGGTCTTTCTTATGAGCAATCGTGTTATACATTTTAAGTGTCTTATAGCATATTTGAGCCAAATCGCTGGCTACCAATGTCCAGCCAATCACTGGTAGGCCTCTCCCGATAAAGGCCCCCAAATTTGTCACATACTTAGGTTTTAAAGTGGCAATGCTCGCTTCAGTTAACGTCGGTAATCTTACAGGTAACTCTACATTGAGATATTGACGTAAATATTTTGATGCTATAGATGTTCCTGCTGTTGTTCCGTAGGGCTTATTTCTGGTCTTTAATATCGGCAATCCTAAAATGATACAACTCATTGTTAGTGCATCCTCTATGCCGCCAAACTGCTCTTCAATTTTATCTAACAAAATCCAGAAAAACAGTTCACCAGCCGATATGTTGCAAATTCCTTTATAGAAGTAGGTTCCATTAAGCGCCTCGACGGTATCCATACACACCTTCATAGCCATTCTTATTAAGAATAAATACCATACGCCACTTTGACCGCAATGTTGATAAAATAGACCTTTATAAATTCCTAATTTTATAAACCGGCAGTATTATGTGCGGCGGAAAATATTTGCTCATCAGGTGAAACATTTTTGGCTTGAACGCATTCCTCATTTTCCATTTTTTCTGAAGCAGCCTCGCAGAATGTAACTTATCCCTTCATCCCCACTTTTTCTAACGGCTTTTCGGGCGTATGTTCCTCCCACGCCAGCAAAATCTGGCGTCGGGATTGGCATCCCGGTTAAACTTAATGGCGGCGTAAGCTCTTGTTGCGCCGTGCGTCTGGCTACATTCCAATGGTGGGCTGGGCGGGGGCGTCGCAAGACGCGCCGGTGTCCATTAAGGCCGGTAATGCCAACTCCGTTCAGTCCTGCCACCCGGGAAATTGGCATTTCTCTGGCAGTGTCTTAATCACTTAATGGAAACTGTCATATGACCACCAGTAACGCACTTTTCACGACCCCTTTCGACTGCAACACCGACTTCATCGATCTTGCCGACAATTGCCAACGCTATTGCGAAGCGCTGGTGGAAGAGACCAATCCCGCGAGAAAAATAGCCCTCTGCGGTCGTCTTGCTTCGACTTTTGCCCTGCTCCGCCCAATGCTGCTGGAGCCTATCCCTGAGCACTTACAGGGACGGAGGCTGGAATCGCGTTGCTGGGTTGAGGTGGTTTTCTCCCTCTCCCTGTGGGAGAGGGCCGGGGTGAGGGCATCATACCGCACCTATTTTATATTTATAAACAGGACGTTAATTATGAATAACCAGGAAAAATTACGCATCTCAACGACGCCACGCGCATTACCTTCGCCCAAAAGGGGCTTCTTTAAGCGCCCACTGCCCCGGCGTTTTACCGGTCCACGCGCTGAAGACCTCAATGAATGCGCTGACGCTGCTATAACCGCAGGACAGCGCAATCCATCCCACCGGCTTCCCCGCGGCCAGCCACTCCATTGCCTGCATTACCCGCGCCAGTTGCCGCCAGTTAACGAAGTTCATTCCGGTCTGGGCACGAAACCGACGGTTGAACGTACGCACGCTCATCCCCGCCTGGCGGGCATGGCTCTCAACCGTCTGATTATCATCGACAAACTGCAGCAAATGCCTGACCACGTCCTTCAGACGCGGATCCGTCGGCACGGGCAGAGAAAAGTGCACCTGAGGTGCCACGGCAAGCTCATCCAGCAGCAGGGTGAGCTTTCGCGGATCGTACTCGCTTTCAGCAACGCTTAAGCGGGAAAACAGTGCATGGGTAAGATCGTCGGGTTCGAACAGGGCGGGCACATCGGGAAGCCTTGCGCAGCAGGCGGGGTCAAGATAGATGGCGCTGCCTTCTATCGCGCTTTCAGAAAAGGCGGTGTGCTGATTGCCAGGCGGGATCCAGCCGATGTGTTTTGCCGGTACGACCGAGCGCCCCCGCTGCGACTCAATCACCAGCAGACCCGTTGCAATGCGCCACAGCTGGCCAGCGCGATGGCTGTGCCAGGGGGTTCGGTACCCGCCAGGATGAAGGAGCGTCTCAGTACTGACCATATCATTTTGACCGAAAATCGTTATTCATCGGCGTATTACAGAAACTGCGTCTTCGGCTGTCAAGGATAATGGCGACTAAACCACATAAGGAGCCCTTAATGAGCATAATCACATCCCTGATAGCCGACACCGACAATGCCGCGCAGCGCGAAAAGATGGCGTGCCTGTTAACCCGCTTATTCAACGGCGATATCGATCCGGCAGAGGTCTTTACGCCCGATTACCAACAGGTTACGGACGGTCACACGCTTGATTACCGGGGATTTATCCAGCACCTGAGCCACGTCAGCTCGCAGACTCGCACGATCGCCTTTACCGTGGCGGAGATAGCCTGTCATGACGAACTTCTGGCTGACCGGCATATCGTGACGGTCACGTATCCTGGCGGTCGTCAGGCAGAGATCGAGGTTTACCTGTTTGCCGCGCTGCGTGAAGGGAAAATCTGGCGGATCCATGAAGTCACGCGGGCCCTCAGCGGCGATGCTTCAGATCGCACGCTGGCCCATGCGACAGAGTAACGTCACTCCGCCGGGCGAGGTACGCTACGGTTATATACCTCAACATAACGCGCAAATTTTCCGATAAACACGCCCGCAAATACCCCGCCTGAGATAATTGCCAGCGCGCTCATGGCGGGTTGCTGCATTGCATGGGGAGAGATGGCGCTCATCACGCCCAGCACATACTTCACCGCGAACGCCAGCATCATAAACGGCAGCGCGGTGTAGTCTGCCTGACGGTGGAGGCTGCGCGGTGCCTCAGCTCGGGTGATAGCCGCCTGCTTAATCAGGAAGTACCCCAGTGCCGCACCGGCAAGGATCCCCGCCGTCCACAATGCAACAGTCGCAGGAGTCAGCGTGCGATAGACCACCAGATCGTAAATATCCCAGATAAGAAAAATGCCCGGAATGATAGCAAGCCGCTCCAGCGTCACGGTGGCCGGCTTGCGGGCTTTAATGCCGCGGGAGATAAGGAAGATAAACAGCACCCACACCCAGGCGGGTGTGTGCGTAACGACACCGAGCAGAAATTCAAACATGGAGATCACCATGGACGATCGCGGCTCCTGCCGCCCTGAACGCGTATTGCGCATAACGGCAGGAGCGCCATTATGCGCAGGTCTTTTACAGCGATTTTTTCAGGCGACGAACCGCCTCTTTCAGCTCTTCATCCGTTGGCGTGACAAACGACATACGCAGCGTCGAATGGTCTGGCTCATTGCAGTAGAAAAATTCGCCCGGCACAAATACTACGCCGTTACTTAACGTCTTTTCCAGCCAGCGCGTGGTATTACTACCATTTTTCATATTCGCCCACAGGAACATGCCGCCCTTCGGCTTGTGGAACGACATCACATCGCCCAGCTCGGCTTCCAGTTCGTTGGCGAACGTCTGATACTTCTGACGATAGGCTTCGCGGATCATTTTGATCTGTCCGGCCAGACGCCCGGTTTTCAGGTATTCGTAAGTCATCAGCTGCGACAGCGTACTGGTGTGCAGATCGGTGGTTTGCTTCAGGTTCACCACCGCACGCTTCAGCCACTCCGGTACCAGCACCCAGCCCACACGGGTGCCCGGCGCGAGAATTTTAGAGAAGGTTGAGGTATACACCACGTTCTCTTCGTTGCCGATATCTTTGGCATGGGCAATTAACGGGCGGAAAACTTCGTCGGTGTAATTGATTTCACTGTACGGATCGTCTTCGATAATCACAAAGTCATAGCGCTTCGAGAGTTCCACCAGCTGTTTACGGCGCGCCTCAGACAGCGTAACGCCACCCGGGTTACCAAATGTCGGCACAATATAAACCGCTTTGATGGGTTTATTTGCCACCAGGGCTTCGAGTTCATCCACTTTCATGCCGTCGCCATCGGTGCCAACGGATTCGAAATTCGCCTGCGCCAGACCAAAGACCTGCAGCGCGGCAAGATAGGTTGGGCGTTCGACGACGACGGTATCGCCCGGATTAATTAACGCGCGCGCCAGCACGTCGAGGGATTGTTGTGAACCGGAGGTCACGACCACATCATCCGCTTTGCAGCGGATCCCGCGCCCTTCGCAGATGCGCTGAATCTCTTCCCGCAGTCCCGGCACACCCTCGGTCAGACCATACTGGAAGGCTTCACCAAAATGCTGCGACAGTACGGCATCAGCGGCGATTTTCAGGCCTTCGTGATCGAACAAGGCCGGGTTAGGAATACCCCCACCCAGCGAAATGACGCCTGCCATTTTGCTATGTTTTAATAATTCACGGATGGCGGAAGATTGCAGGCCCTGCGCGCTGCTGGCGAGTTTGTTTGCAGACATTCTTTGATTACCTTCTTTTTTATATTGTGCCCAATCTTAGCAGAATATGAGCAATAAATTCCGTTAGCTTCGGGAGGGGACGTAAATCCTGACGCCACAGTAAATGCACCGGCCTCGGCGCGGGTGTAAACGGCTCCAGAACCCGAACCAGCCTGCCGCTTGCCAGCTCTTCCGCCACCAGCACCTCCGGCTGCAGAAGCAGCCCCGCCCCGGCGCGCGCCGCCATGCGTAAGCCGTAGCCGTCGTTGCATCGTAAAATGGCATCGCGCTTCCAGCGCACCTCGCCCTCCACACCCGGCAACCGCCATTCGTTACGCGCGGTCCATACCGTGTGGGAAAGGCAGAGATGGTCCACCAGATCGGCAGGCGTTTGCGGCGTACCGTGGCGCGCCAGATAATCCGGCGACGCGCAGATCACCATGTTGTAAGGGCACAGGTATTTCGCCACCAGATCGTCATTGCGAATATCACCAATGCGAATGGCCAGATCGACCCCCTCTTCCACCAGATCCACCATCCGGTTAGTGAGATCCAGTTCGATACGCACTGCCGGATAGCGCTGCAGAAAGGTGGCGGTCAGCGGCGCGATAACGCAGCCGCCAAACGACGTAGGTGCCGTCACGCGCAGGGTGCCCGCCGGTGCGGCGCGCAGACGTTCCACCGCGCTTTCGGCAATGGCCACCTGCTCCAGCACCCGCTTCGCCTCGTCATAATAGACCCGCCCGGCGTCGGTCAGGCTTTGACGTCGCGTATTGCGCTCCAGCAGACGGGTGCCAAGCTCGGATTCCAGCAGCGCAATGTACTTCCCCACCATCACCGACGACATATCCAGCCGGGAGGCCGCCCCGGTAAAACTGCCGCTTTCCACTACGGCGATAAAGGTTTCCATGCTGCGAAGCTTATCCATATTACAAACCTCTGGTTAGCAATCTTCTAACTTTAGCCCAGTTTATCCGACTTTTAATTTATTAAAGAATGCAGGCTCACAACATGAGGAGTCGGCTATGAAAATCATCATTATTGGTGCCAGCGGTACGGTCGGTCGTGCAGTAACGGAGGCGCTCAGTCGCCGCCACGAAGTGATCCGCGTGGGCCGCACGCAGGGCGATGAGCAGGTGGATATTACGTCACAGGCGAGCGTGCAGGCGCTGTTTGAGAAGGTCGGTCGTGTGGATGCGATTGTCTCCGCCAGCGGCGGGTTGTACTTTGGCCCCCTCGCCACCATGAAAGACAGCGATTTCAATCAGGGGTTACAGGATAAACTGCTCGGACAGGTGCGTCTGGCGCTGACCGGCCAGCACTACCTGAACGATGGCGGCTCCATTACCCTGATTAGCGGGATTGTGGCGCACGAGCCCATCGCGCAGGGCGTCAATGCCACCACGGTGAATGCCGCGCTGGAAGGGTTTGTTCGCGCTGCCGCCTGCGAGCTGCCGCGCGGGATCCGCATCAACCTGATAAGCCCGACGGTCCTCACCGAATCGGTCGAAACGTACGACGGCTTCTTCCCGGGCTTTGAAAGCGTGCCGGCCGCCGCCGTGGCGCAAGCCTATCGCCGTAGCGTGGAAGGGGTGCAGACCGGGCGGGTGTATAAGGTGGGTTACTGAAGCAGGAAAGGGGCGAGGAACGCTCGCCCCGTCACGATCAGAGCCTGCTTCGGATTTTCTCCACCATAGCGGTGGTTGAGATCCCGTAGCGGTCGTGCAGGGTTGGCAGCGCCCCCGCATCAAGGAACGCGTCCGGCAATGCGACGGTATCGAAATCCACGTTCACGCGGTTGCGCATTAACAGCGACGCGACGGCCTCACACAGCCCGCCAACGCTGCTGTGGTTTTCCGCCACAATAACCAGCCGTCCCGGTTTCGCGGCCTGCGCCAGAATGGTCTCCTCATCCAGCGGTTTAATGGTGGGCGAGTGCAGTACCGCCACGCTGACGTTATCCTTACGCAGTTGCTTTGCTGCCTCCAGCGCGCGCATGGTCATTAGCCCTGAGGCGATGATCAGAACGTCGCTCCCCTCTTCCAGCAGCGCGGCTTTGCCCAGCGTAAACTGGTAATTGTACTGGTCCAGCACCACCGGCACCTTGCCGCGCAGCAGTCGCATATACACCGGCCCATTGTGCGCCGCGATCGCCGGTACAGCCTGTTCGGTGTCTATCGCGTCGCAGGGATCGATGATGGTCATCCCCGGAATACCTCGCATAATCGCAATATCTTCCGTCGCCTGGTGGCTCGGACCGTAGCCCGTGGTTAACCCCGGTAGTGCAGCGCATATCTTCACATTGAGATGCTCTTCGGCGATAACCTGATGAATAAAATCGTAGGCACGACGGGTGGCAAAGACCGCATATGTCGTGGCGAAGGGAATAAACCCCTCTTTTGCCATTCCCCCGGCCGCGCCCATCAAGAGTTGCTCCGCCATCCCCATCTGGAAGAAACGTTCCGGATACGCCTGGGCAAAGATATGCAGATCGGTATATTTCGACAAATCCGCCGTCATACCGACAACTTCCGGGCGCTGTTCCGCGAGCTTCACCAGCGCATGGCCGAACGGTGCAGAGCGCGTCTCCTGGCCGTCTTCCGCAATAGAGGCAATCATGGCCGACGTGGTTAAACGCGGTTTTTTCTCCGTTATCTGGCTCATTACAGCACTCCTTCAGGTTTGTTGGCATCCAGCACGGCGAGTGCCTTTTGCCACTCGTCAGCATCCACGCGAATAAAATGGTTCTTGTCACGTTGTTCGAGGAAAGGCACACCTTTGCCCATCAGCGTGTCGCACAAAATGACGCGTGGCTGGTTTTCCGGATAGCGTCTGGCGTTATCAAACGCCGCCACCAGCGCAGGGACATCGTTGCCATTTACGCGCTGCACATACCAGCCGAACGAGGTCCATTTATCCTCCAGCGGCTCAAAGCCAAGGATCTTGTGCGAATTGCCGTCTGCCTGCTGGCGGTTAATGTCCACCAGCACGATCAGGTTCGACAGGCCATGGTGCGCTGCAGACATAGCCGCTTCCCAGGTTGATCCTTCGTCAAGCTCACCGTCCGACATGGAGTTAACGACCCATGCCGCGCTCTGCTTGTGCTTCAGCCCCAGCGCCATGCCGACCCCAATACTTAACCCCTGCCCCAGCGAACCACCGGAGATCTCCATGCCCGGCGTGTAAGTTGCCATACCGGACATTGGCAGGCGGCTGTCGTCCGAGCCGTAGGTCTCCAGCTCCTCTTCAGGAATGATCCCGGCTTCAATCAGGGCGGCATAACAGGCAATGGCGTAATGACCGTGGGAAAGCAGAAAACGGTCACGACCTTCCCACTCCGGCTCGTCCGGCTTGAGGTTCATACCGTGGGTAAACGCGGTGGCCAGTACGTCGGCATAGCCCAGCGCCTGCCCGATGTAGCCCTGCCCCTGCACTTCGCCCATGCGCAGCGCATAGCGGCGAATACGCCATGCCGCCGCGGCAACCTGTTGAACTGTGGTATCCGTCATCGTCGAGTCTCCTTAATGGATCAGCATGCCGCCGTTCACGTCGAGCGTGATACCGGTGGAGTAAGACGAAAGGTCGCTGCCAAGGAACAGCGCGGCGCGGGCAATATCCTGCGCGTCGCCGAGGCGGTTAAGCGGAATGCCCGCCAGGATGGCGGTTTTCATCTCATCGCTCAGCTTGCCTGCGGTGATGTCCGTCTGGATAAGGCCGGGTGTAATGCAGTTTACGCGTACGTTATCCGGACCCAGCTCGCGGGCCATCGCTTTCGCCAGGCCCAGCACACCTGCTTTAGCTGCGCTGTAGTGGGGGCCGCCAAAAATACCGCCGCCGCGCTGTGCTGATACCGATGAAATGCAGACAATGCTGCCTGACTTCTGCGCGCGCATGGTGGGGATCACCGCCTGGGACATCAGCAGCGTGCCGCGCAGGCTGACGTCCAGCACCGCGTCGTAATTCTCGCGTTTAATATCCATCAGCTTAATCGGCTGAGTAATACCGGCGTTATTCACCAGAATATCGATGCGCCCGTATTTTCCCAGCACCTGCTCAATGGCGGCGTTGACCTGTAATTCATTGCTGACGTTCGCCGCAAGGCCCAGATGCTCTTCACCCAGATTCGCCGCCGCTGCCCGACTGGCCTCAGCATCTAAATCGATAATCACTACCTTCGCACCCTGCCCGGCATATAATTTAGCCGTGGCAAAACCCAAACCGCGTACAGAAGCCGCGCCGGTAATAACGGCAACTTTATCTTTCAGTAGCATATATTTACTCCACTATGGTAAAAGGAATTTATTTTTTATTTCGGTTCATCCAGCAACATAATCACAAACAGGCCAATCGCTGCACAAACACCGAAATAAATAAAGACAGAATTAAAACTTCCTGTTTTATCCAGCAGAAAACCTGCCAGCATCGGGGAAACAAATCCGCCGAGATTTCCGCCGCTATTGATAATTGACGCAGCTATCGGATAGGTTTTACTGTCCGCAACGGCCATACCGTAAGCCGTAAAAGCAGGCCAGCCGATATTCAGACAGAGGCCGACAAAAAACAGCCCCACGCAAACCGCAACGGTGCTTTGCGGAATATTCAGCATGATGACCATCATTAACACGGTGCTGATGGCGGTAAACATCATGGTCGGTTTACGCCGACGGCCGAGCAGTTTGTCGGATACGTAACCGCCAAAAATCGCCCCGATAAATCCGCCGATGCACGGCATACTGGCGACCAGCCCCATGCTCATAAACGTAAAGCCTTTCTCTTTCACCAGATAGAGCGGGATCCACGTCAACAGGCCATACAGCACGCTGACCATCATGAAATAGGCCAGACAGTCGCCGAGGATATTCTTCGAGGTAAACAGCCCTTTTACCGTGCTCACCGGGGCTAAGTCCCGCACGCGAATCAGGCGGTCAAGGCGCGCAAAGTCCGGTGAAATCACGATGTTTTCCCGTCTGGCATCCGGCGTCTCCTGACCCACAGTAATGGTCTCCAGTTCGGCTTTAGAGACGAATGCGCTCTCTGATGGTCTGGTGCGCACCAGCAGATACCACAGAACGGCAATGACCAGACCGGGGATCGCGAAGGAGAAGAAGACCCAACGCCAGCCCCACGTCATGGCGATCCACACCGCCAGCGGCGGCACGAGGATCGGCGCGAACATGGTGGCCGCGATGTAGACGCCGGTGGCGGTGGCCTTCTCCCTGGGTGGAAACCAGTTATTGATGGTGGAGGCCAGCCCGACAGGACACGGCCCCTCCGTTAACCCCAGCCCCAGACGAATAAACTTCAGCCCAAGAACCGAGGTCGCCGTGCCCATCAGCCAGGTAAACGCCGAGAAGCCGAATATCGACAGCGCCACCATGCCGCGAATACCCTTTTTGGCGATAAAAAAGCCCGCTGGAATTTGGCTCAATGCGTATCCCAAAAAGAACATACTGGCGATGGCACCGGCTTCGAAATTATTAATATGAAACTCATCAATGATAAAGGGCAGTACTGCACCAATATTTGTTCGGTCAGCATAGTTAATGGCATACACAATAAAAATTAATGCCAGCACAACGAAACGGTAATTGGTTTTTTTAGTGTTTATGTAGGGGACAGCATGTTCTATACGAGACATAACTTACCTCATTATTCGAACAACGTGAGTCGTTTTATTTTTACGTTCAAGGTCAATATATCGGCTCATGAATGAAACACCATTCAATAAACCTCATTTATTGCTGAGATAAATTTGATTCGCGATACAGCTCAAAAAAATAACCTCAGGATAAAATTGCCCGCATGTCGTCTCAATGTTATGTTTTTTATCAATAAACATGACAGGAGTAGGCTATGTCCGCGCAGGATCGCCAGACGTTATCACTGCCCTCGCTCAGAAATTTGCAGGCATTCATCGCCGTCGCTAACGCATTGAGCATCCATCAGGCGGCCGAACAGCTCAACGTCACCCCCTCCGCGGTCAGCCATCAGATCGCGTCGCTGGAGTCGTGGATGGGCAAGAAATTATTCATCCGCAGCGGCAAAGGGGTTCAGCTCACCCCAACGGGCGAAAAATATCTGCGGGAGGTCTCGGCGGCGATGAGCGCCATCGGACGCGCCACCGATCAGATCGTCAAAGAGAAAGATAACGCCGTGCTTCGGGTGCACTCCTCGCCCACCTTCGGGTTGTCATGGCTGTTGCGCCGCCTGGGTAAGTTTCGCGCCGAATATCCCGATATCACCATCAATCTCACCTGCTCCTATGAGAATCTGCAGTTCGCCAGAGATAATATTGATATTGATATCCGCCACGGTATCCCGGACTGGGATGCTTACCGGGTGATGACCATAAAAAACGACACGCTGGTGGTGCTGGCCTCGCCGGAGTATGCGCAAAAACACCCCATCAGCACACCCACCGATCTGCTGCAACAGTCACTCATCTCGTCCACCAGCACTCTGGTGAACTGGGAAAAATGGTTCGCCTGGCACAATATCGACAGGCCCTGGCTCAACTTCAGCCTCAGCTTTGACCGCTCCTATATGAGCTTTGAAGCGGCGCGCATGGGGCTGGGATTTATCCTTGAGAGCAAAATGATGGCGACAGACCACCTGAAAGATGGCTCACTGGTGCAGGTACTGCCAGATGAGATGGGGATCGCCATTAACGCACATCATCTGGTAATGCCGCATATGCATGAACGCGCGTGGAAGATCCAGCAGTTCGTTGAGTGGATTGACCGGGAGCTGCGGCTGTCGGGGTATCATCTGTAACGTCGGGTGGCGGTTTCGCCTTACCCGACCTACAAAATCTGCGGCCTGTTGCCCTCCCCCCAACCCTCTCCCACCGGGAGAGGGAAAAATGCACATTAACCCACCGTGCCCCAGACAAGGTTCCCCTTATGGAAGGTCGCGGTGCGCGGTGAAATGCGCGCCACCGCCTCGGCGGAACAGGAGGCGTCCACCAGCACAAAGCTGGCGTCGTCCTGCGCTTTCGGCCAGACGCGTTCACCTTTGTCGTTCAGCGGCAGCACGTCACCGGTCGCAATACCTAAAGCGCGGGACAGCGTCTGCTCATTAGGACGGATATAGAGCTGGGCGTAGAGATTCGCTTTTTCCAGCATGTCCCCTAAACCGTACGGTGACCAGTGGTCGATTACGCTGTCGGTGCCGGTCATCACAAACACGCCTTTATCGCGCAGCTGCTTCAGCGGCATGTGCAGGGTGCCGATGGGTACGGTGGAGGCGATAGTCACCTGCTGCGCCGCCATGCGGGTGGCAATCTCATCCACCTGCTGCTCGTTGAGCGTGGCCAGCGCAAAGGCGTGGCTGATGGTCAGTTTGCCCTTCAGTTGCGGGGTTTTCTCCACGGTTTCGACCATGTAGTTCACCGCCGCCACGCCCGCCGGGCTGGTTTCGTGCAGGTGAATATCCACCCCTTTGTCATAATCCAGCGCAATCTGGAACATGGTGTCGAGAGATTTCTCCATCGCCCCGTCAACATTGGTTGGGTCCAGCCCGCCCACGTAGTGCGCCCCGGCCTGCATCGCCTCGCGCATCAGCTTTTCGGAATTCGACAGCAGCAGGCCGTGCTGTGGAAACGCCACGATCTCGCAGTCAAATCCGGGCTTGCGGCGCGCCAGCACCGCCTGCAGGTTCTCGAGATTCTTCAGGCCCGAGACTGGCTCAATATTGCAGTGGCTGCGGGCGAGGGTGGAGCCTTTCGACTGGATCAGATCGATCAGCTTTTCGGCGCGCTCCTGGGTATAAGGCTGGAGTTCGGGGAGCAACTTCTGCTCAAGGCGGATCATATCCTGAATGGTTGTACCCGCCGGGCGGTTGAGCGAACGCCACGGGCCGCCGTAGAAGGTTTTATCCAGGTGAATGTGCATATCGCGCATCGCCGGGAGCATCAGCTTGCCGCCTGCGTCATAGTGCGGCAGGGTGGCGTCCGCGTGACTTTTGTTATCCCGCAGGGCGACAATTTTCCCGTCTTTGATCTCCAGCGTTTTCAGCTCGGTGCGGGTGCTGGTCGCCACGCCGCCATCGACGTTAAATCCGGCCTCCAGCAGCACGTTGTCCAGGTAGTAGTGTTTAGCGGTGATGTTCATCGGTTTGCCCGTCTCGCAGGTTGGTTTTGCGGAATCGGCAGCATACGCGACGGAGCCGGTCGCGCCAAACAGCGCGCAGGCGGTGACCATTTTGCCGCTCTGGCTGATGAATTCACGGCGGCTTTTATTTTCACTCATCTTATCTTCCTTCATTAACAATATGGGTACCGGTTTCCCCGCGCAGCGCGGCGGGCAGGCAGTCTGGCGAGGTGATGATCACGCGCTTGCCGCCATGGCGTAAAAATTCCAGCGAGGCGACGATTTTGGGCAGCATGCTGCCCGCCGGGAAATGGCCCTCGTCTTTGTAACGCGTCATCTGCGCCACGCTCACCGTGTCCAGCGCCTGCTGGTTCGGCTTGCCAAAGTGGATGCACACTTTTTCGACCCCGGTGGTGATCACCAGTACGTCGGCGCGGATCTCGCGCGCCAGCAGCGCGGTGGAGAGATCTTTATCAATTACCGCGTCAACGCTCTGGTAATCGCCCTGCTCAGTGCGCACCACCGGAATACCGCCGCCGCCCGCGCCAATCACCACAAAGCCTTTTTGCGTCAGGGTTTTGATGGCATCGGCTTCAACAATGCGTAACGGCTGCGGCGACGCCACCACGCGACGATAGCCCCGGCCAGAATCCTCAACAAAGTGCCAGTCCGGATGCGCCTGCTGCAGTTCATCGCGCTGCGCTTCGCTGAAGAACGCGCCGATGGGCTTGGTCGGGTGGCTAAAGCCCGGATCGTTTTTATCCACCTCCACCTGAGTGACAACGGTGACCGCTTTTTGCTCACCGCGCGCAGACAGGCGGTTGTTAAGCGCCTGCTGGATCAGGTAGCCGATACCGCCCTGCGTATCCGCCACGCAGTTGGCCAGCGGCGTGAGCGGCAGTCCCTCCCGCTCGTGGGCAATTTCAGCGCGGCGGAGATCCAGCCCCACCTGGGGGCCGTTGCCGTGGGTAAGCACGATGTCATAGTCCGAGGCCAGCATCTCCAGCACCGACTCTGCCACCGCCTTTACCGCCTGCGCCTGATGTTCAACCGACTGGCTGGCGTTATCTTTGATAATGCTGTTGCCGCCAATGGCGACGACCATAAGCTCTTTCATTTTGTTTCCTTTAGAAGGTGCGTTCTGGTGCCCTCACCCCGGCCCTCTCCCACAGGGAGAGGGGGATTAACAGAGATATCCAGCACATGCTTCACCACAAACATGCCGCCCATCATCAGATACGCCGTCACAAACATCAGCGAACTGCCTTCGGCAAAGCCCACCACCGGGGCGTGGATCACGCCAAACAGCGCCAGCAGCGCGCCACCGGCGGCGGCAATGGCCCCGCGCAGCGGTTTGTTGATAATGGCGAAGATGGCGATGCAGCCCCACAGCATGCTGGCGAGCGGTGCGCCGCTGCCCAGATGCACCAGCCCCTCGTAGTAGATTCCTTTACTGTGCAGCACGTCGGTGCCGATTTTCGCCGCGCTGGTGCCCGCCGCGCCCATCACGCTGTTCATCATGGTCAACGCCCAGTTGGCGATCCACGGGAACAGGCAGATGAAAATCACGGGCACCTCCACTTTGGGCGTTTCCCTCACGACCTGGTTGGCGGTGACAACGCCGATAAACACCAGGATCGGCACGATGGCGGTCATCGGAATGATGGCGAGCATAAACGCCCCCAGCCCGAACAGCGGCACGATAAACATGGTCACGCCGGAGGCCAGCGTGTAGCCGATGCTGGCGCCCATCGCTTTCCAGCCCGCATGACCCACATAGACCGTCACCGGGAACGGATTGCCCATCAGGCAGCCGAGCATGGAGGCCAGGCCGTTCGCCAGCATTACCTTGCGGGTCGGGTACTCGTCTCCCGCCGCGTGGGCGCTTTCAATGTTTTCCAGGTCGAAGATGTAGTTCGCCAGCCCCAGCGGCACGGCAGACGCCAGGTACGGCAGCGCGTGCGGCAAGCCCTGCAGGAAACCTTCTACATGCACTTCGGGCGGGTTAAAGCCGAAAGAGGACATCGAGGCTTTGATTGCCTCCGGGCTTTGCAGGCCGGAGATCCACGCTAACACCGTGCCAGCAATCAACAACAGCAGACCGGTCGGGATCCTGGCGAAGATTGGTTTTTTGCCGAACCAGTTAATGAAGATCAGCAGCAGCACAATGAACGACACGGTGGGCGCTTCAAACGCCTGCAGCATCGGGTTCATCGCCAGCAACAGCAGGCCCAGGCCCGACAGACACGAGAGCAGCACGGTACGCGGGATCATCTTGCGGATGGTCTCCCCCAGGAAAGAGCCGCCCGCCAGAATCATCGCCTCGACAAAGCACCACACCAGACCGATCTGAATGGCAAAATCCGCGTCACCGGTTTGCTGGTAGACCGGCATCAGGACCAGAAAAGTAACGGTAAAAATCGACGGCGCGCTCGGGCCAGACGGCAGCGCGGTGACGTCCGTTCGTCCGGTGGCGCGCGCCATCTGCAGGCCAAACCACGCGTAGCAGACGCTCGCCACCAGCACCGCCAGCCCGAAGGCCGGCGCGATGCGTCCATAAACAATCTCCTTCGGGATGCCGACGACAAAAATGAGCAACCCCATCATGGTCAGCAAATTGGTCAGGTTGTTGGTCATCAACCCGAAATATGCCGCCCAGTCACCTCTTTTCCACTCCAGTTTCATGTTTTTCATGGATGCTTGCCTTATAAAAAGTAGCGATCGCGGAAGGTCAACAGCGCCTTTTCAAAACAGCTAAACGGCGGGTGCACAATGCCCGCGCCAATCATGCCAATACCGGCGTCTTTGTGGGCAATGGCGGTATTGATAACCGGCAGAATGCCGCTGCCTGCGACTCGGGTGATGTCGATGGCGGTTGGAATGCCCATAAACGACAGCAGCGGAATGGTGACGTTCGGGTTTTCACCGAGGGTGATTTCGCGCATCTGGCGGGAGAAGTCGATGGCTTCTTCCACCGTACCGCCCACCAGCGCGACAATCGCCGGGGCCGTCGCCATCGCAAAGCCGCCGATACCGTAGGTTTCCGTGATGGCGCTGTCGCCGATATCCAGCCCGGAGTCTTCCGGCTTGTAACCCGCGAACATCGGGCCAATTACCTGCTGCGCCGGGCCGGTGAACCACTGCCCTGGCAGGCCAGAGACGCGCAGACCAAACTCGTAACCGTTACGCGCCATGGTGGTGACCACGGTGCTGTACTCAATGCCGTGGGCGGCGTCCAGCGCGGCCTTACACATCGCCATCCACGTCGGGCCGGAGAAGTAGTCGCTGCTGGCGACAAACTCAAATACCTCGCGCTGCTGCGCCACCGGATAGCCCGCCTGGATCAGCCCCGGCGTCAGCGCCTGGATCAGCAGTGTGGTGCCCGCGTTGTTGCGGTTGTGGCATTCGTCACCCATGTGCAGCGCCTGGGCCAGCATCAGGCGCAGATCGATTTCGCCGATAATCTTCATGGCGTCGCGCAGCATCGGGCCAAGCACATCGCGCATCCAGTTCAGACGGTCAATGACGCTCTGGTCGTTGGCGCCCATGCGCAGGATCTTCGCCATCTGCTCGCTAAGGTTGGTGTAGGCGCGGTTGCCGTAGGTTTTGTTCTCAACGATATGCATAAACATCGACGCGGAGGTAACGCCCGCCATCGAGCCCACGCAGTCGTGCTCGTGGCACGGCGAGAAGGTGATGTCGCCTGAAGCCGCCAGCCTTGCCGCCTCCTCCAGATCGTTCGCCAGCCCTTCAAACACCAGCGCGCCGGTGACAGCGCCTTTCATCGCGCCACACATATTTTCCCAGCTCACCGGAGGACCGGCATGCAGAATGGTGGTACGGGTCATCCCCGGCACAACGTTAATCGCCTGGTCGTACCCCACCAGCACCGGGTGGGACTGAATGATGCGCTCCAGCGCAATCTTGTTGGCGGCAGCGATCTTCTCTGCCAGCGGCTCCGCGGCCAGCTGGTCGAGCGCTTCGACGATCTGCATATTGCCCTGCCCCGGCGGTGCCCAGTCGAGCTGGGTGACGGGGACGTGCTGTTTTTTAAGATCGTCACTGAACAGCGCAATACCGACGTTAATGACGTTCAGCGGTTGGTTGAATAAGGTGGTCATCAGGCGTTCTCCCCTTTGCAGACAAATTCGCGTGCCAGTAATCCGGTGTTAGTACTGCTGCTGGCCCAGATCACGCCGGCATCGGTCAAAAGCTGACACTGCTGCGCCAGCGACTGGGGATCCTGGTCGGTGCCCAACACGTAGCCGAGGATCTCCAGCGGACGGTTATCGGCTTTCGCAATCGCCTGCGCCTCTTTAATGGCATCGAGCATCACGCCGACCGGATCCTCATGCGCGCCAAAGCCCAGCACGAAGTCCATCACAATCACGCCCACTTCCGGATCGCGCGCCTCCTGCAGCAGGCGGCTGATGCGGTTGGTCGGGTCGATCATCGGGTGCGGTTTGCCGTTGGTGAAATCGTCATCCCCAAAATCGAGGAAGGTGTGAGCCTGGCTGACGTTAATGTCGCGCAGGCGTTTCGCCGGATCGGGCTGAATGTTGCTGTAGACGTCGTCGTACTTCTCAAGCGCGGCGAACATCGCTTCATCACACAGGGTGCCGCCACAGAACAGACCGCGAATGTATTTCTGCTGCGGAGTGAGACGGGCGCGCACCTCTTCAATCAGGGGCCAGTTGAGCGGATGCAGGTTAAGGGACGCTTTGTTGATACCGGTGAGCAGCACGGCCTTCAGGGCCGCCTCTTTGGTGCCACGGGCGAACTGCAGACCGTCTTCATCTGCGGGCGGTTCGTTGCGACCAAGGAAACAGGCGATGACGGGTTTGCGACAGGCCCGGGCACGCGCCAGCACCTTTTCTGCCACCGCTGGCGCTGGCGGTTTGGAGATCAGCGCGATGACCTGGGTGGCATCGTCGGCCTCCAGCATGTCGATGGCGTCGAGCATCATCAGACCGCCGATTTTTTCACTGAGATCGCGCCCGCCGGTGCCAATCAGCTGCGATACCCCGCCGCCAAATTCATGAATGCGCACGCTCAGCTCCTGGCTACCGGTGCCGGACGCCCCGACAATGCCTATCGACCCGCGGCGTACGGCGTTGGCGAAGCACAGTCCTGCGCCGTTGATAATAGCGGTGCCGCAGTCTGGCCCCATCATCAGCAGCCCTTTCTGATGCGCCAGTTGCTTGAGCGCCAGCTCATCGTCGAGGGATACGTTATCGGAAAAGAGCATCACGTTGAGATCGTTTTCAAGCGCCTTGCGCGCTTCGCGTGCCGCAAACATGCCGTTTACTGAAATCACCGCCAGGTTACTGTCGGGACGGTGGGCTTTCGCGCTGGCCAGAGTCGCGTAGCGTGCTTCATGGGTGCCCACGCTCTCTTTTCGGGTGAATAACGCTTCAATCGCCGCCAGGGTTTCATCATTGGCCGCGTCGCCTTTAATGACGATCATCAGATCGCCGTTTTTCGCATCCTCTAATTCCGGCGTTAACAGCCCGAGATTTTTTAATACGCCTTTGTTCATTTCCGTCGCCATCGCCACAAACGCCTGTTCAACGCCTGGCAATTTATTGGCTTTGGTGGAAACGGACATTAATGAGACGGAGTCAAAATACGTGTTCTTTTTAATCACGATTTTTGTGGGCATTATTTTCTCCTGAATGCGGATAAAAGGGGGCCGCCGTCGTGCAAAATGCACGTCGGAAAAATACGTTTGAAATGGGGGCCAGCCGGAAACAGGCTGGCCGAATAAATTACGCGCCCGCCGCCAGCAGCAGGTCAGCTATCGCGTGGTAGCCTTTTTCCCGCGCCAGTTCGAGCGGGGTTTTACCGTATTTATCGGTCATGTGCGGATTCGCACCGTGGTCCAGCAGCAGCTTCACGATCGCCTGCTGTTTCGGGCCGCCGTCATTCAGGACAATGGCTTCCAGCAGCGGCGTCCAGCCGACGAAGTTGGTGTGATTAACGTTGATATCGGTCTTTTCCAGCAACTCGCGGACAATTTCCACATGTCCTTTCTCACTGGCGGGCGTAATCCCCACTCCGCCGAAGCGCGTCAGACGGTCCAGATCCGGGTTGGCGGGCAGAACAAGCCGCAGCAGGGTTAAATCATTGGTCAGGCAGCTGATCAGGAAGGGGTTAAAACAGGTCTGGTCCTGTTTATCTATATCCGCACCGGCGTCAATTAATAATGCGACACAGGGGTAATGTTTTTTCAGGCTGGCAATAACAATGGCGGTTCTTTTCTGACGGTTGGTGGCGTTAATATCGACACCTTTCTCCAGGCAGGCTTTTAGCGCGTCGACATTACCCTGCTCTGCCGCCAGTAAAAATTCCGTCACAAGTTCGTTCGCAGACATACAGACTCCCGATGGTGTGTTGCTGATGACCTGAGAATAGCAACAGCCCTTTCAGAAAAGAATCCGCTTAAAAATCATTCATCGACAGTCAATTCATTGTTGAGTTAAATTCAACGGTTCAGCCAAAACGTGCGTCTGTGCAACCTTTTTCTTATGGGTAAGCGTTTTTTCAGGCCATTCACGGCATTTTCCTTATGACCAAAGAAGCCTTGCATAACAAGGCTTGTAGCTAAACATCAGAACTGTGACCGCCGTCAAATGCGTTGTTGCGCCGCTGTTAAAATATGTTCAAAACTGATGGTAACCCGGAGCCGTAATATGAATTCCATCTTTACTGAAGAGAATCTGCTGGCCTTCACCACGGCGGCGCGTTTTGGCAGTTTCAGCAAAGCCGCCGCCGAGCTGGGTGTGACCACGTCGGCCATCAGTTACACCATCAAACGAATGGAGACCGGGCTGGACGTGGTGCTGTTTGTGCGTAACACCCGCAGCATTGAGTTGACCGAGTCCGGCTTTTACTTTTACCGCAAGGCTACCGATCTGCTGAACGATTTCTATGCCATCAGGCGCGGGATAGACACCATCTCTCAGGGCATCGAGGCGCGGGTACGCATCTGCATCAATCAGCTTTTGTATACCCCACGCCATACCGCGCGGCTGCTGCAGGTGCTGAAAAAGCAGTTTCCCACCTGCCAGATCACCGTCACCACGGAGGTCTATAACGGCGTCTGGGACTCAATCATCAATAACCAGGCCAATATCGCGATTGGCGCGCCGGATACGCTTCTTGACGGCGGCGGCATTGATTATACGGAGATTGGCGCTATTCGCTGGGTATTCGCCATCGCGCCGGAACACCCGCTGGCGTTTGTCCCGGAACCGATCGCGGAAAGCCAGCTGCGCCTCTACCCGAACATCATGGTGGAGGACACCGCGCACACCATTAATAAGAAGGTCGGCTGGCTGCTGCACGGGCAGGAGGCGATTCTGGTGCCGGATTTTAACACCAAATGCCAGTGTCAGATTCTGGGGGAAGGGATCGGTTTTTTACCGGAATACATGGCCCGGGAGGCCGTAGCGGACGGGCTGCTGGTGACACGACGCATCAATAACCCGCGTCAGGATTCGCGCATGCTGCTTGCCACGCAGCATGCGGCGACCGGCCAGGTCACGCGCTGGATCAAACAGCAGTTCGGCCCGCAGGGCGTACTGACCGGGATCTACAGCGACTTACTGTGGCGCACCTAGTTTCTTGTCTGAACCCAAAACGCGTGGATAAGTCCAGGGAAGTAGCCCAGTATGGTCAGAAGGATATTCAGGATAAACGCCCAGCCCAGTCCCTTGCCAAGCAGTACGCCCAGCGGCGGGAGAATAATCGTAAAAACAACACGCCAAAAACCCATAAAGACTCCGTGCAAGCTAACCAATTGAAAATTATAAAAGAGACATCTCTAAGCGTAGCCAGTTTACGGGTAACTGCCATTCGGCTGGCGCGCTTTTACCTGCCTTTACCCTCTTTACACTGGCTTAAATCCTTCTTTAAATGCTCTACTACATAAAACACGACTGTAAGGAAACACCATGTCTCTTCCTCTGATTACGCCACAGCAGGCAAACGCGCTTATTGATGACGGCGCAAAGCTGATTGATATTCGCGATCCTGACGAATATGCCCGCGAGCATATTCCCGCCGCACAGTCCGTGCCGCTGGACACCTTACCCGGCGCACTGAACGCCGGGGCGGGTGAAACGGTGATTTTTCACTGCCAGTCCGGGGCCAGAACATCAAACAATGCCGCACGTCTTGCCCAGGCGGCGTCGCCTGCTCAGGCCTTGGTGGTCGAGGGCGGTATTCAGGGCTGGAAACAGGCCGGACTGCCGACCGTAGAAGATAAATCCCAGCCGCTGCCGCTGATGCGTCAGGTGCAAATTGCTGCCGGGCTGCTGATTCTGTGCGGCGTGGTGCTGGGCTATACGCTCTCCAGCGGCTTCTTCCTGCTGAGCGGTTTTGTCGGGGCCGGGCTTCTGTTTGCTGGCCTGACCGGATTTTGCGGCATGGCAAGACTGCTCAAGGTGATGCCGTGGAACAGACATACCTCATAAGCAGTAATCGATGAACCCTGCTGTACCCGGCGTGTGACGTGGGCTACAGTGAAGATCGCTAAAACGATGAGGAGGTTCTATGTTTTCTGTCGGTGATTATGTGCAACCGCGTCAGGGCGGCCCGAAACTGAAAGTGCTAGAAGTGAATGGGGATAGCATTGTGGCCGTTCAGGCCAGCAATGAGCAGGGCGAGAAATATACCCTGAAGGCAGCGGAAGTTGCGCTGTACACCGAAGACGGTGATTTTGGCGTCTGCTAAACAGACAACCGGGCGGAGTCTTCCGCCCGGCTCACGCATTAGATCAGAAAATCATCCAGTGATTTGCCGTTTTCCAGCGCATTGGCAATAGGCTTCGGCGTGCGGCCCTGACCGGTCCACGTTTTCTCTTCACCGTTCTGGTCAATAAAGCGATATTTTGCTTCACGCGGCTTACGTTTTTTCGCCGATTTACCCGCATGCGCCAGCTCTACACCCAGCAGATCGGACGGTGAAATACCATCGGCTTTCATCCGTTCCAGCAGAGCATTAATTTTTTCCTGCTGCTCAGCGCGCTGTTGCTCTAATTCCGCCTGCTCACTACGTTTCTCTTCAGCAACGACCCTGACTTTTTCCAGCATTTCCTCAAGAACGTCCAGGGATAATTCACGCGCCATGGCGCGCAGAGTTCGGATATTATTAAGATTCTGTAACGTCAAAGACATATTATTTGAAAACCTTTTTTGTGGTGAGTCGTAAAATCAAAGCGAAGAATAATTCATTTCAAACATAATATCCACCCATCGACGCTTTTTGTCATTATTGTAAATATTTTTAAAGACGCCGCTTATATTATCCGGATATCGCGTTGTCGCGCTGCTTTTAATAAACATTCATAACAACATAAACGGTCGGTTTTAAGGCAAATCACAGGAGGGTACGCTGCGCGCTGCGTGTCGCACGGTCGCCGCCCACGCATTGCAAGCAACTTGTTGATTTTGCCCATCAAAAAACAGGACGAGAAAGAAAATAACGAAGCGAGCAAAAAACCATCATCTTTAGAGGATTTTGTGGAAAAAACGCGAATAAATAAAAATTTAACACTAGTTGTTAGTTTAAAGCCAGAAGGATACGCTATACACGTCAACCAAACCAACCCAAATCACTAAGATCATTACTTTTGTGCGTCTCAAGGAGCTCAGCCATGTTCTCACCGCAATCTCGCCTGCGCCACGCGGTAGCGGATACTTTCGCGATGGTTGTCTACTGTTCCGTCGTGAACATGCTGATTGAAATATTCCTCTCCGGAATGACCTTCGAGCAGTCACTTTCTTCGCGTCTGGTAGCGATCCCGGTGAACATTATTATCGCCTGGCCTTACGGCTTATACCGTGATGCCGTGATGCGCTTCGCCCGCCGCATCAGCCCGTCTGGCTGGATGAAAAACCTGGCAGATGTGCTGGCCTATGTGACGTTTCAGTCGCCTGTGTATGTGGCGATCCTGTTGACGGTGGGGGCAGACTGGCATCAGATTGCCGCAGCGGTGAGCTCAAATATCGTGATTTCGATGTTGATGGGCGCGGTGTATGGCTATTTCCTCGACTACTGTCGCCGCCTGTTCAGGGTCAGCCAGTACAGCCAGGCAAAAGCCTGATATGAAGCGACTGGCGTATGCCAGTCGCAGTATTATTGTGCGTCGCCAAACAGTCCCTTCAGAAACCGCTCCAGCGCCATACGCGAGCTAAAACCATGCGGAATACCATAATGCTCGTGCGTCTCGCCGCCTAAATAGAGCGGAAACTGCTGGTAGTGATCGCAGGTTTTAATATCCGAGGCAGGCTCAGCAAATGACAGACTTCTGTCTTTCAGCGTCGGGTGAATAATAAGAGCGGTACGCCCCATTCTGGCTTCACGATTCACGTAAACATAATTCTCGCCACGGCGATAGCCATACGCTTTTGGCGTCACTTCATCCATGGTGAATCCCGCTTTTTCAAGAACGCGCGCCACCTCATCCGGTCGTAAATACATATCTTTTCCTCGTTATCTTTTCCTGCCCGGCAACCTTACAGTATTCAGCATTAGCAGGGCTTTCAGAATATTCCATAAACGACCTGATGAGTCGTGACTCGCTTCAGATATTAAATTTCTGAACTAAACTAAACCGGAAGACAAAATTATGGAGGATCGTATGTTTAACAGACCGAACCAAAACGATATTAACGACGACGCTCAGGATATTCGTAATGATGTCAGCAGATTAGCGGACACGCTGGAGGAGGTGCTGAAATCCTGGGGCTCCGATGCGAAGGACGATGCGGAGGCCGCAAAACGTAAGGCTCAGTCTCTGCTGCGTGAAACACGCGCCCGGATGCATGGCCGCTCTCGTGCCACCCAGGCTGCCTGCGACATGGCAAGTTGCGCCACCACCTTTGTTCGTGAAAAACCGCTGTGTACCCTGGGTACGGTCGCGGCGGTAGGTATTTTTGTTGGTGCCTTGCTTAGCCTGCGTAAGTAAGCGCGCGTTATCAGCCCCGGTTGCCTCTGGCGCCGGGGCTTTTCTTTGCCTGAAAGCCTGAAAAACCCGTGCAGCCTGCCCTGCCCCGCTGTGCTCATCATTGGGGCACCATCAATCTGAATTTCCCATATCTTGTATGGTTGAAACTTAGTACAACTACATCTAGTATTCCCTTTAGCAAGACACACACAACCTGACGCGATGCTTCGCGCCGTTCTCTCATTTTAAATGGAAATACGAATCATGAGCATTATTATTTACACTCGTAACAATTGTGTTCAGTGCCACGCGACCAAACGCGCTATGGAAAGCCGCGGGGTGGACTTTGAGATGGTGAATATCGATCTGGTGCCCGAGGCTGCCGATACTCTGCGTGCCCAGGGATTTCGCCAGCTGCCAGTGGTGGTGGCCGGGGAAACCAGCTGGTCTGGCTTTCGCCCGGACATGATTAACCGCCTCGCCGCGCAGGCCGCAAGGGCATGAGTGGGCTGGTCTACTTCTCCAGCAGCTCGGAAAACACGCTCCGCTTTATTGAGCGCGTCGGGCTGCCTGCGGTGCGCATTCCGCTCAACGAGCGGGAGCGTATTCAGGTAGACGACCCTTACATTCTGGTGGTTCCCAGCTATGGCGGCGGCGGTACGGCAGGTGCGGTACCGCGTCAGGTGATCCGCTTTCTCAACGATCCCCATAACCGCGCGCTTATTCGCGGCGTGATTGCGGCGGGCAATCGTAATTTCGGCGACGCCTTTGGTCGCGCCGGGGATGTCATCTCTCAAAAATGCGGCGTGCCGTATCTCTATCGCTTTGAACTGATGGGGACTCAGCAGGACGTAGAGAACGTGCGTAAAGGAGTGAACGAATTTTGGCAACGACAACCGCAGAACGCGTAATGCAGGCGACACCGGACTACCACGCCTTAAACGCGATGCT
The DNA here is from genome assembly GCF_051948675.1 of Enterobacter sp. Lyrl_3. Classification (NCBI taxonomy): domain Bacteria; kingdom Pseudomonadati; phylum Pseudomonadota; class Gammaproteobacteria; order Enterobacterales; family Enterobacteriaceae; genus Enterobacter; species Enterobacter sp. Lyrl_3. The sequence continues at coordinate 6,677 of NZ_JAYJLI010000015.1, read as the reverse complement.
TAACCTCTACGATCGCGAGGGGCGCATCCAGTTTGGTAAAGATCATGACGCCGTGGACGCCTTTTTTGCCGCCCATGTCCGTCCAAACAGCGTGACGTTCGCCAGCCAGGATGAGCGTCTCGACTACCTGGTCAACGAAGGGTATTACGAAGAACGCGTGCTCTCCCGTTACGACCACGCCTTTGTGGTCAGGTTATTTGAGCGGGCCCACGCCAGCGGTTTTCGGTTCCAGACGTTTCTGGGCGCCTGGAAGTATTACACCAGCTACACCCTGAAAACCTTTGACGGCAAACGCTATCTTGAAAGCTTTGAGGATCGCGTGGTGATGGTGGCGCTGACACTGGCCCAGGGCGATGAAGCCCTGGCTGAACAGCTGACGGAAGAGATCCTCTCCGGGCGCTTCCAGCCAGCCACCCCGACCTTCCTTAACTGCGGCAAGGCCCAGCGCGGCGAGCTGGTCTCCTGTTTCCTTCTGCGTATAGAAGACAATATGGAGTCGATTGGCCGCGCGGTGAATTCGGCGCTGCAGTTGTCCAAACGCGGCGGCGGCGTGGCGTTTTTACTGTCTAACCTGCGTGAAGCGGGTGCGCCAATTAAGCGCATTGAGAACCAGTCATCCGGCGTGATCCCGGTGATGAAGATGCTGGAAGATGCCTTCTCCTACGCCAACCAGCTTGGCGCGCGTCAGGGGGCCGGGGCGGTCTACCTGCACGCCCACCACCCGGACATTCTGCGTTTTCTGGATACCAAACGCGAAAACGCCGACGAAAAAATCCGTATCAAAACCCTGTCGCTCGGCGTGGTGATCCCGGATATCACCTTTAAGCTCGCCAAAGAGAATGCCGACATGGCGCTGTTCTCGCCGTATGACGTTGAGCGAATTTACGGCAAAGCGTTTGGCGACGTGGCGATAAGCGAGCTTTACGACGAGCTGGTTGCCGACGATCGCATTCGCAAAAAATACATCAACGCCCGCGATTTCTTCCAGCGGCTTGCCGAAATTCAGTTTGAGTCCGGCTACCCGTATATCATGTATGAAGACACGGTAAACCGTGCGAACCCGATTGCCGGGCGCATCAACATGAGCAACCTCTGTTCGGAGATTTTGCAGGTCAACAGCGCGTCCACTTATGACGAGAATCTGGACTACGCCGACATCGGCAAAGATATCTCCTGCAACCTCGGGTCGCTGAATATTGCCCACACCATGGATTCACCTGATTTTGGCCGTACGGTCGACACGGCAGTTCGCGGCCTGACGGCAGTATCAGACATGAGTCATATCCGCAGCGTGCCGTCCATTGAGGCAGGCAACGCCGCGTCACACGCCATCGGCCTGGGCCAGATGAACCTGCACGGCTATCTGGCGCGGGAAGGCATCGCCTACGGCAGCCCGGAAGGGCTGGATTTCACCAACCTCTATTTTTACACCATCACCTGGCATGCGCTGCACACCTCAATGATGCTGGCGCGCGAGCGCAACCAGCGCTTCGCGGGCTTTGAGCAGTCGCGCTATGCCAGCGGGGAATATTTCAGTCAGTACCTGGAGGGCGACTGGCAGCCGAAAACGGAGAAAGTGCGCGCGTTGTTTGCCCGCGCCGGGATCGTTCTGCCCACGCGCGAAATGTGGCAGCAGCTGCGTGACGATGTGATGCGCCACGGCATCTATAACCAGAACCTGCAGGCGGTGCCGCCCACCGGCTCTATCTCCTATATTAATCACGCCACGTCGAGCATTCACCCGATTGTGTCGAAAATTGAGATCCGCAAGGAGGGCAAAACCGGGCGCGTCTACTACCCCGCCCCGTTTATGACCAATGAGAACCTGGCGCTGTATCAGGACGCGTATGAAATTGGCCCGGAAAAAATCATCGATACCTACGCCGAAGCAACCCGGCACGTGGATCAGGGCCTGTCGCTGACGCTCTTCTTCCCGGACACGGCCACCACGCGGGATATCAACAAAGCACAGATTTATGCCTGGAAGAAAGGCATTAAAACGCTCTATTACATTCGCCTGCGCCAGCTTGCGCTGGAAGGCACCGAAATCGAAGGCTGCGTGTCCTGCGCGCTGTAAGGAGAAAGGATGAAACTGTCACGCGTGAGTGCGATTAACTGGAACCACATTCAGGATGATAAGGACCTGGAGGTGTGGAACCGCCTGACCAGCAACTTCTGGCTGCCGGAAAAAGTGCCGCTTTCTAACGATATTCCGGCCTGGCAAACCCTGAGTCATGCCGAGCAGCAGCTGACAATCCGCGTCTTTACCGGTCTGACGCTGCTGGACACCATCCAGAATACCGTTGGCGCCCCCGCGCTGATGGCCGATGCGCTGACGCCGCACGAAGAGGCGGTGATGTCGAACATCAGCTTTATGGAAGCGGTGCACGCCCGCTCCTACAGTTCGATCTTCTCGACGCTGTGCCAGACCAAAGATGTGGATGCGGCCTACAGCTGGAGTGAAGAGAGCGAGTCACTGCAGCGCAAGGCCAACCTGGTGCTGGATTATTATCAGGCCGATGAGCCGCTGAAGAAGAAAATCGCCAGCGTGTTTCTGGAATCATTCCTCTTCTACTCCGGCTTCTGGCTGCCGATGTACTGGTCGAGCCGCGGCAAACTCACCAACACCGCCGATCTCATTCGCCTCATTATCCGGGATGAAGCGGTGCACGGGTATTACATCGGCTATAAGTACCAGAAAGGGCTGGAGAAAGTCAGTGATGTCAGACGCGAGGAGCTAAAAGGATTTGCCCTTGATTTGCTGATGGATCTCTATGATAACGAACTGAGCTATACCGAAGAGCTCTACGCCGGAACCGGCTGGGAAGAGGAGGTAAAAGCCTTCCTCTGTTACAACGCCAATAAGGCGCTGATGAACCTCGGCTACGAGGCTTTGTTCCCGCCCGAAATGGCCGACGTGAACCCGGCAATTCTGGCGGCGCTCTCCCCCAACGCTGACGAAAACCACGACTTCTTTTCCGGGTCCGGCTCATCGTATGTGATGGGTAAAGCGGTGGAAACAGAAGATGAGGACTGGGATTTTTAATGATCGCCTTAACGTTCATTAATTAAATATAAATATTCCAATTTCCTTCCGGATATTTCTCCTTCAGCTACACTGTCATCTCCACGACATATTCGCCTGAATCACTCCGATCCAGGCGAATTCTCCCGATGGCGCAGCAAAAAATTCACAAAAATTCAGATCGCGCTCAGCCCTTTACTCATGGGAAATTCAGCCGTTTCGCTTACTGCAAAATTCAACCCATAAGCAAACCCAGGGTTGCCTCAGAATCTGAGTATGTTAGGGTTATGCCCGTTAACAATTTACCATGGTAATCATATCGACATAAACAAATAACAGGACACTCTCTATTGCATGGCAATTAAATTAGAAGTGAAGAATCTTTATAAAATATTTGGCGAGCATCCGCAGCGCGCATTCAAATATATTGAAAAAGGCCATTCGAAAGAGCAAATTCTGGAAAAAACCGGGCTATCGCTTGGCGTTAAAGACGCCAGTCTGGCCATTGAAGAAGGCGAGATTTTTGTCATCATGGGGTTATCCGGTTCGGGTAAATCCACTATGGTTCGCCTTCTCAATCGCCTGATTGAACCCACCCGTGGGCAGGTCCTGATTGATGGTGTAGACATTGCCCAAATATCAGATGCCGAACTCCGCGAGGTGCGCAGAAAAAAGATTGCGATGGTCTTCCAGTCGTTCGCCCTGATGCCGCATATGACGGTACTGGATAATACCGCCTTTGGTATGGAATTAGCGGGCGTTGCCGCCAGCGAACGTCAGGAAAAAGCGCTTGATGCATTGCGCCAGGTGGGGCTGGAAAATTATGCCCATGCGTATCCGGATGAGCTTTCCGGCGGCATGCGTCAGCGTGTAGGTTTAGCCCGCGCATTAGCCATCAATCCCGATATTTTATTAATGGATGAAGCCTTCTCGGCGCTTGATCCCTTAATTCGCACCGAGATGCAGGATGAGCTGGTAAAATTACAGGCGAGACACCAGCGCACCATTGTCTTTATTTCTCACGATCTCGATGAAGCCATGCGTATTGGCGACCGCATTGCCATTATGCAAAATGGCGAAGTGGTGCAGGTCGGTACACCGGATGAAATTCTGAATAATCCGGCAAATGATTATGTGCGGACCTTCTTCCGCGGCGTGGATATTAGCCAGGTGTTTAGCGCCAAAGATATTGCCCGTCGTACCCCGAACGGCATTATTCGTAAAACACCGGGTTTCGGTCCGCGCTCTGCCCTTAAGCTTCTGCAGGACGAAGACCGTGAATACGGTTATCTGGTTGAACGCGGCAATAAATTTGTCGGCGTTGTCTCCATCGATTCTCTCAAAACCGCGCTCAGCGAAAACCAGGGAATTGATGCGGCGTTAATTGACGCTCCGCTTGCCGTGGATGCCGAAACGCCGCTCAGCGAGTTGCTCTCTCACGTCGGCCAGGCACCCTGTGCCGTGCCGGTTATTGGTGAAGAACAACAGTACGTCGGCATCATCTCAAAACGGATGTTGCTGCAGGCTTTAGATCGCGAGGGGGCAAACCATGGCTGATCAATCTAACCCGTGGGGCACCACAGAGGCAGCAGACAGCGCTGCGCAATCTGCCGATGCGTGGGGTTCCACGCCAGCACCGGCCGATGGCGGTGGCGCGGCAGACTGGCTCAATAATGCGCCAGCACCGGCACCAGAACATTTCAATATTATGGATCCGTTCCACAAAACGCTGATCCCCCTGGACAGCTGGGTAACGGAGGGGATCGACTGGGTGGTTACCCATTTCCGTCCCGTCTTCCAGGGGATCCGCGTTCCGGTGGATTACATCCTCAACGGCTTCCAGCAACTGATGCTGGGCATGCCCGCGCCGGTGGCGATTGTGCTGTTCTCGCTGATCGCCTGGCAGTTTGGTAGTGCAGGTATGGGGATCGCCACGCTGATCTCGTTGATTGCGATTGGTGCCATTGGCGCGTGGTCGCAGGCGATGATCACCCTGGCGCTGGTGCTGACCGCCCTGCTCTTCTGCATTGTCATTGGATTGCCTACGGGGATCTGGCTGGCGCGCAGCCCACGGGCGGCGAAGATTGTTCGTCCGCTGCTGGATGCGATGCAAACCACGCCAGCGTTCGTTTATCTGGTGCCCATCGTGATGCTGTTCGGTATCGGCAACGTGCCGGGCGTGGTGGTGACCATTATCTTCGCCCTGCCGCCGATTATTCGTCTGACAATACTCGGGATTAACCAGGTGCCTGCGGATCTGATTGAGGCCTCCCGTTCGTTCGGTGCCAGCCCGCGGCAGATGCTGTTTAAGGTTCAGCTCCCGCTGGCAATGCCTACCATCATGGCGGGGGTTAACCAGACGCTGATGCTGGCGCTCTCGATGGTGGTGATCGCCTCGATGATTGCCGTTGGCGGGCTGGGTCAGATGGTACTGCGCGGTATTGGCCGCCTCGATATGGGGCTGGCGACCGTCGGCGGCGTGGGCATTGTGATCCTCGCCATTATTCTTGACCGCCTGACCCAGGCTGTCGGTCGTGATTCACGCAGTCGCGGCAACCGTCGCTGGTATACCACCGGCCCTGTCGGGTTACTCACCCGCCCATTCAGAAAATAAGGAACAACGATGCGACATAAGGTACTTTTTGCCACAGCGTTTGCCACCCTTGTCTCCACCAGCGCATTCGCCGCGGACCTGCCGGGTAAAGGCATTACCGTGCAGCCGGTGCAGAGCACCATTTCGGAAGAGAGCTTCCAGACGCTTATCGTCAGCCGCGCGCTGGAGAAGCTGGGTTATACGGTCAATACGCCGAGCGAAGTGGATTACAACGTCGGCTACACCTCGATTGCCTCCGGTGATGCGACCTTCACTGCCGTCAACTGGCAGCCGCTGCACGACGATATGTACGCCGCGGCTGGCGGTGATAAGAAGTTCTACCGTGAAGGCACCTTCGTGACCGGTGCGGCGCAGGGTTATCTGATCGACAAGAAAACCGCCGACCAGTACCACATCACCAATATTGAGCAGCTGAAAGATCCGAAGATCGCCAAACTGTTCGACACTAACGGCGACGGCAAAGCCGATATGATGGGCTGCTCGCCGGGCTGGGGTTGTGAAGCGGTGATTAACCACCAGAACAAAGCGTACGGTCTGGCGAAAACCGTCGACGTGAGCCACGGCAACTACTCAGCGATGATGGCCGACACCATCGCCCGCTTTAAAGAGGGCAAACCGGTGATTTATTACACCTGGACCCCGTACTGGGTGAGCGACGTGCTGAAGCCGGGTAAAGATGTGGTGTGGCTGCAGGTGCCGTTCTCCTCCCTGCCGGGTGAGCAGAAAGATATCGACACCAAACTGCCGAACGGCATGAACTATGGCTTCCCGGTGAATACGATGCATATCGTCGCCAACAAAGCCTGGGCGGAGAAAAACCCGGCCGCCGCCAAACTGTTCTCGGTAATGAAGCTGCCGCTGGCGGACATCAACGCCCAGAATGCGATGATGCACGCGGGCAAATCGTCTGAGGCGGATGTGAAGGGCCACGTTGACGGCTGGATTAAAGCCCACCAGCAGCAGTTTGATGGCTGGGTGAAGGAAGCGCTTGAGGCGCAGAAGTAAGTTTTTCCCCTCACCCCGGCTCTCTTAATCGTT
>NZ_JAYJLI010000014.1:0-102833 GCF_051948675.1 Enterobacter sp. Lyrl_3 | reverse complement strand
CATTTTAAACCCTCGCTTAGGCGGGGGTTTTTGCTTTCTGAGTCAGCAAAGTAGCTACCCCCCTTTTCTTTCCTCCATCCCCCGCTTCCCTGTGGTACGCAATTGGCGTGTTTACCGTCACATAGAAACAGAAAAACCTGACCTTCACCGATCTGTTCAAGTATTGTAAAGCACATATCAACCCCACAAAGCCCGACAGAGTGGCGTCACGTATGCGTGAAGTGACTTCTGCTTCAGACCACGTAACCACATTGCTACTATATGGTGCGTTGGTACGCATGGCTGTCATGGGGAGTCGTTTATCAGTCTAAGCAGTGGCCGGTAAAGCAATGGAGAGAAATTACAATGGATGCAGCATTACTTAACATGATGCACTCAGGTGGAAGAAATAAAGCCTGGGCGGAAACTATGGTGAATATGGAAGCCAGGAAGCTGGTAAATACAGCCAACACTCTGTCGGCTTTTCATCTCAGCGATAGTCTGACTCGAATGAAGTTTATTCAGGAAATTCGTGACCTCATAGAACAACAGTTTACATTAGCTCGTCGGGCTAAATCAGATGAAGAATGCATGGAATGCGTTAAAGTTCTGAGAGAAGAAAACTGTAACCTCCTGGAACAAGCTCGTTTATTACGAACGAGGGCAGCCAAACTTTACGCTAAAGTCGAGTTCATCCGAGAGAATAACAAAATTGTTGGATATGTGATCTCGGCAGTTAGTGTTGTGCTGGCCGGTGCTGAAATAGCTGCGGGGCTTACCCTCATTGGCACTATGACCCCTCTCGGGGTTCTTGCTGGTGCGATACTGGTTACTGACGGGGCAAACAGCATCAGTAAAGAAGTGGCTCGCTACGCAACTCACAACACTACCAGTGAAGGGCTGGTCGCGAATGCCGCGATGTCTACAGCTGAGTTTATGGGCTTTAGTCGTGAGAATGGGTTAGGCGTCTACAAATCAATCTCACTGGCCGCTAATGCGTACACCATTTTTGGCTTGTTACGGCGACCTGGTACCTGGCGACTGTTTCGATATCTGCCTGCTGACTATTACCGAAAGGTAAGCACACTGAGCCGCCCGCAGCTAACAATGAAAATAGCGGGTTATGGCGTGAAAGCTAAGATTGTTTTTGATCTGTTGTCCGTCAGCGATCCGTCCCAGAATTAGTCTGCATTTTACGATAACGCCAGGATTTGTAGCCAAGTTTTGCTGGCGTTATATACCAGATAAAAGGTAGTACAATCAATAACGTGAGCGCAAGTGTCAGACTTGTATCCTTAGATGCAAGTAAAAGAGTTAAAGCCAGTATGATGAAGGCAATAATAGTTATCCACTTCATTGCCTTAAAACGATTGGCCAGATCATGAGTTACGCTATCAAACGAACCACCGTAATTCTCAATATTGTTTTTTAGCTTTTGAAGATCTCGTTTGCTAAAACCTGATTTTAAAAGTGCTTCTTCGCTGGTCATTCTGTTATCAGTCCCATAACTCACTGAACCTGGGACGAAGTTTAACTTAATTTGACGGATAAATCGCTACCTGACGATATTCGTCAAATTTATATTTATATCAACTAGTTGAACATATCTTAGAGTATACGCTCGAAAACTGACATCTACCTGGTACAAGAAACGTGCAGGACACCGCGAGCTAGCTGGCCTTACAGCCTGGCGACCGGGAGCAGGCAGTGAAGCTCAACGCTGCTGTCTATTCCCCTATCCACGACTCCCCGACCACTGTGCCAGCAACGCATGCAGTTTAGCCGGCTCCAGAGGCTTACGTAGCACCATGTACCCTTCCTGCTCCGCCTCCAGCAGAACCGGCGAATTAAATTCGCCGCTGACCATCGCGCCACTCATGTCCGGCAGACGTTCAAATAGCGCTTTCAGGATGTCGAAGCCGCTTTCACCGGATCGCAGACGCTGGTCGCACAGCACGGCGAACGGCGTGAAGCCATCGTCGATGATAGCGAACGCTTCTTCAGCGGAGGCCGCACAGCGCACGTTGATTCCCCAGATGCTCATCAGGCTCTCCCAGGCAGACGTCACCAGCGGGTCGTCATCAACCACCAGACAGGAACCGTGCAGCGGCGCATAGCGTACCGGCGTGGCGATGTTGTCATAGGCGGGTGGCATCTCCGGCGCGATCTCTTCGCCAGCATATTGGGTAAAGCACATCCAGAAGCGTGAACCTTTACCTTCAATGGATTGCATCCCGTACTTCACCTTCATCAGCTTGGCACAGCGGGCAACGACGGCCAGACCCAGCCCGTGTCCTGCACTGTCGATCTTCCAGGCCAGTTCGGGGCGATAGTAAGGTGAGAAGATTTTACCTTTCTCGTCATCGGCAATACCGACACCTGTGTCCCACACCTCCACCATACACCTGTCACCACGTGGTCGGATGGCGACCAGCACGCCGCCCTGTAGCGTGTAGCGGAGGGCATTTTGAATAAGGTTAATGAGCGATTGTCGCACCAGCAGCGGATCGCCCATCACGTAGATGCGGCGTTTAGTCCGCCAGGTGCGCAGCCTGAGTGCACGGCTGTTGGCCTCTTCGCGAAACAGCGTGATCACCGAGTCGAGCAGCGCGCCGATGTCCACTCTGGCAGGGGCTGTAAGCACATTCCCGGATTCAATCTTGCTGAGGTCAAGGAGGGAATTGAACATCAAATGCACCGAGCGGACGCTCTGCTGCAGATCAAGCAGCTGGGGCGTGAGGCTGTCGTCCCGGTTTCGGTGGATAATCGCTTCGATCAGAAACCCCATGGCGTGTACCGGTTGGCGCAGGTCGTGGCTGGCGGTCGTCAGGAACTGATTTTTATCCAGCAGCGCCTGCTCAGCTTCCTCTTTGGCCTGGCGAAACTGTTCTGCCAGGCGTGAGCTTTTTTCCTCAAGCAGCGCCTGCTGAATAAAGAACGCGTGCGATGTTAATGCATGGCGGTAAATGGCGAAGCCGTACAGCAGGTTCAACATCAGCACAATGAACATCAGATCGTCCAGCCGCCAGATAATGCCAAGATTCAGTACACCCCAGGAGGCGAAGAAAAAGCATGTAAAGGTGCTGATGACCGGCGTCAGATGCGTCGCATTGGCGGCAACGATGGCGGCAATACTGATATTGAGGAGCAGGAAAAAGTCAAAGTTCTGCGTCTGCGGCGTAATTAAATAGAGAGATGAAATCCCCAGCCCGTGAATAAAAGCGATCTTATTTATACGCGGCAGCCAGCGGCGCAGGACGTCCGCTTCATCATGCTCTTTCGCTTCGCGCTGGTAGCGTCGGTGCAATATTCGGATCGCCACGGCACATAGCAGGTAAATAATTATCCAGGTAATGGTTGGGCCGAGTTCATCGCCCAGCAAATTAATCCAGATGGCGAAAGGAATACCGACGAAAGGGACAGCGCTGAAACTGAACACCAGCCGCAAAAAGGTATTATTTAGCAAACGGATCTGCGCGGGAGGAGAGATGCCAGCGTTCTGTAAGCTCTGTAAAAATCTCATTCCGACGGTTCCCGTTTGCCATGCAGAAGCGTGATGGCTTCGACCCGACTGTTAACGCCTATCTTTTTCAATATATTGCTGATGTGCTCTTTGACTGTAGGCTCAGAAATAGAAAGTTGCGCGGCAATTCTTTTATTTGGCAGGCCACGCATAATCATATTTAACACGTCTATTTGTCGCGGCGTTAAGTTAAATTTACTTAACTTCTCATTATTCGACTCAACGGAAAATTCGTTTCCCTCAGGAAACCAGGTGAGATTATCAGTGAGGGCAAAAACGGCCCGTGAAAACATTTCAGGTGGCTCGCTTTTCAATACGAAACCGTGCCCCCCGGCGGCGTGAACTTTCTGCCAGATATCGTTATTGTCATCCCCACTAACCACCAGGAGCCTTACCTGTGGGTAAAGTTGTTTTACTTCTTTGAGTAATTTCAACGCGGTACCGGACGAGAGCCAAAAATCGATTACCAGCAAACGTGGCGGGCCATTATCCCTAATTTGACGGTAGCAATCATCCTCGTTCGTCACCACACTCGCCTGCTTAAATCGGCAATGTGTAATCAGAAAATTGGCGATACCGCTTGCTACCAATGGATGGTCATCAACGACCAACGCATAATTCTGCCCCAAAGGATCCTCCTTTTACCTTCGCATATTAGAGAGTACGGATGAATTATTATCTACCCACCCTACTTTAGGAGGGTTTTTTCGATTAGGAAAGGGAAATATATTATTCGCAGATTTGAGTAATAGAAAACATAAATACAATCAGCGAAATTAACTGATTGGATATAAAGGATAATTTATGAAAAAACCACTACTCTTTTTAACCGTTACGTTGATGCTAGCCGGTTGTTCCACGCTAAAAACCGATCAGGCCATTCCACTTCTGCAGGCGGAAACCGCTAAAATGCTGGGGCTGGGCTCATCGGATGAAATAACCGTAACCAATGTTAATGGCGCCCAACCGGATGCACTGGGAGGGCAAAAGCTGTCTTATCGCGCTACGACGGAAAAAGGGCGTATTTTCGATTGCTCATCGATGATGATGCCAGGGATTTTAGGATCCGCCCCGACGCTGAGCGCGCCAACCTGTACACCTGTGGTCACCCATAAATAATTAACTTCACATCAAAAGGCGTACACATATTACGCCTTTTACTTTTTCTGTCGTATCGCATTTTTCATATAAAACCGATTTTCCAGACATCACGCTAATGAGTACGGAGATACCCTGTGAATAACTCTACATCGCATTCTTTAGCGGTAAAGACGCCGCTTTCCAGGCTTTACCTCGCTCTATTTTCCGCGCCGCTGTTACTGCTTTCACCTGCCGATTTCGCGCGTGCAGCCGATGCCATTTTTGATGGCGACTCACGTATTACCGAAACGCTGGGTTACACCGGAGACGTTTACGTTGGACGCAATCAACGCGGAAACCTGCTAATCGATAATGGCAAAATCACCGCCTATAACATCAATATCGGTCGGCTGTTCGACGGCCAAATTTATGAAAGCGTGGTCACAGTCCGTGGGCCAAACGCTGAGCTTAACGCGGTGAACGATCAGTACGTCCTGCGCGGCGACCTGAATCTTGGCCTCGGCACCCTGCGAGTCGAACAGGGCGCGCTGGCGAGCGCGAAAGAGATAGTTGTCGGCACCACCCGCGGCTACGACAGCCACCTTATCGCCACGGGCGCCGGATCTCGCGTAACCAGTAATTTCCTTAGCGTAGGTACCGATCTGGGCGCACGCTCCACGCTGGCGATTGAGGACGGCGCCGCGCTCAATACCACCTACGATGCGCGCATCGGCAATGGTACCGGGCCAGATGAAACCGACACACTGAGCCCGAAAGCCACCGTCACGGGGAGCGGCTCACAGTGGAATGTTGGCCGTACGCTGACGCTTAATGGCGACCTGGACGTGCTGAACGGCGGAGCGGTTAACGTTGGCGGCGTGCAGGTGGCGGGCGTCTCCGGGGCCGGAAAAACCGCCGAGCTGGTCATTGCAGGCAAAGACTCGCGCTTTACCAGCGACAGCAGCGTTAGCGTGGGCGATTATGGCAATGGCGTGCTGTCGGTTATTGACGGCGGTTCATTTTCCGCAGGCAGCAATGCGCTGATTGTAGGGACATCGGGCTCCGGTTCGAACCGGGGGGCGCTCATCATCGGCAGCCGCGGCAACATGGACACCGGCACGGGTATAACTGAGCCAACGCTTGGTACGGCAGGAGGCGCGGGTACCCTCGATGCGAAGACGGCAATCAGCCTGCGTGGCGGGCTATTCGGCAGTTATGTCTATTTCAACCATACCGACGAAAATTACATCTTCAGCAACAAGATGAGCGGCGAAGGTGAGGTGATAAATACCTCCGGGCAGACAACGCTGAACGGCGATCTTTCAGCGCTTCAGGCGAACGTGACCGCGCGCGGTGGCAAAGTCATTATTGCCAGCAACATCAACACCCAGCCAGAAGACGATATTTTTGAGATTCAGACCCTTAGCGCCGAGAACGGCGGTACGCTGATCCTCAACGCAACGGCGGGATCCGACGTTAACAACGGACAAGGTTACAGTAGCGCCGCGTCAATCAAGGCCGGTGGCACGCTGGGGGGGAACGGCACGTTGGGCCAGACTGAGATCCTGTCCGGCGGGCATATCTCACCAGGGGATGGCGATATCGGCACGCTGACGCTGAAACGTTATCTGAATTTTATCGGTGAATCCTTCTATGACGTTGATATCGCGGGAGATGGCCGCAGTGACCAACTGCTGGTATCGGGCAAAACCACCATCAGCAATCAGGCTAAGGTACAGGTCACCGCGCTGGATCCGCAAACCAGCTACAAAACGGGCCAAAGCTATCGCATTTTAACCTCGAACGGGGGTATTGACGGCCAGTTCGCCGGAGCGATTTCCAAATCCGCCTTCCTGGACGTGGCGCTTAAGCAGAGCACCGACGCCGTCGATCTGACCATTGCGCAGAAAGAGACCGGCGGCGAGAATCCTGGAGGTGAAAACCCGGGCGGTGAAAACCCGGGGGGTGAGAACCCGGGAGGAGAAAACCCCGGCGGTGAAAACCCGGGTGGTGAGAACCCGGGAGGAGAAAACCCCGGCGGTGAAAACCCGGGTGGTGAGAACCCGGGAGGAGAAAACCCCGGCAGCGGCAAGCCAGGGATTTTCCAGACCGTGGCAAAGAGCAGCAACCAGTGGAATACCGCCGGCGCGCTCTCCACGCTCACGCAAAGCGGCTCGTCGCTGGCGCTGTATAACTCGCTACTGGTGCTGAGCGCACCGGAAGCGCGCGAGGCGTTTAACCAGCTGTCCGGAGAAGTTTATCCGTCAATGCAATCCAACCTGATAGCCGGCAGCACGCAGGTGTTTAACGTGTTAAACCAGCGTATGCAGCGCGCGTTTGATAACGACAGCCTGCCGATACCACCGTTAGCGATGTCGCTGGTTCAGCAGCCGGAGCCGCAAAACAATGGCGTCTGGGGCCAGACCTTCAGCTCCTGGAGCCGAAACAGCGGCGACGGTAACGTGGGCAAGCTGGACGGCAACACCACCGGTTTCCTGCTGGGGGCAGATCGTAAGCTGGCGGATCATAACGTACGTGTCGGTGGTTACTTCGGCTACAGCCGCGGTGATTATGACGTCGACAGCCGTCGTTCCTCAACAGATACCGACAACTATCACCTCGGCCTGTATGCAGCGGGTCAACAGGATGGGTTCTCCCTTCGCGGCGCACTGGGTTACACCTGGCACAAGATCGAAGGCGAGCGCAATGTTGATTTCAGCGGCTTCTCGGATCGGCTGAAGTCTGATTACGACGCCAACTCGCTGCTGGCGTTCACCGAAGCGGGCTACCGTTTCGGCCAGCCAGAGATGAATGTCGAGCCCTTTGTTAACCTCTCCTGGATTCGACTGCATACCGACAGTTTCAGGGAAGACGGCGGTGCCGCCGCGCTGAGCGTTCACAATGAAACCATGAACACCTTCTATTCCACGCTCGGGGTGCGTGGTGTGACCGGATTGCCGAAGAACGTTAACCTCTACGGTTCGTTGGGCTGGCAGCACGCCTATGGCGATAAGAATACCTCTTCGCGTATGGCATTTGCGGGCAGCGACGCGTTCATTACCCAGGGTCAGGCCGTGGATGAGGACGTGATGGTGGGTGATATCGGCGTGAGCGTACAACTGTCGCGTGCAGCGACGCTGGATGTGGGCTATCAGGGGCAATATGGTGCCGATACCCGCGTCAACTCGGTTAACGCTAATCTGCGCTGGTCGTTCTGATTGATATCAACGCTAAAGTGCCGGGTTGCGCTACGTCGACCCGGCCTTCGTGGCGGTTTTTTTTGGCCTATGACCCAATCAGGGATCGTTCCCATCTCCATCCAGCAGTTTGTTTTTAAAGATAAACAAACACGCCTCGTTAAAATTCTCCGCCCCCAGTCGTTCAGAGAGCGCCGTTCGCGTCCGGTAGAGGCTTTTAATCGAGGTGTTCAGTTCCTCCGCCACCTCTTCCATCGACATGCCCGCCCTGAGCAACCGCAGCATAATCGCTTCATGGGTACTCAACCGTAAGTTAAGCAGCCATTTGGTCGTCAGGCGCCTGCCTTTCATATTCAGCACCAGATTAAACAACGACGCCATGTCAGCCACCGGAAGCGCAGTATTCATAAACATCCTCATGCTGAGCTGATTCTCCTCCCGGTGCCGCATATCGAGCATGACGCAGCCGATTGTTTTTCTCGTTCTGGCCGGATGGCGTATCAGATAATCATACAGACGGAGCGGTGAACGGCTGTCAATCAGCACAGAATATTCATCTGCACTGTTATCAAATATCTTTCTGTCAATCGAGTCCAGCAGGATAATATCCGGAAAAAATATCCTCATTCCTCTGACGAGGTAGCGATCCTGTGTCACTAACACTATTGAAGTTGCCACTAACCATCCCTTTTAGATTAAAGCAAGAACGACCCTTCAGAAAGAAGACGCCTTCGTTTTATAGCGCTTTTACATGAACGATAAATGTATTCTGGCTTTGATCATCCCTCGACACGCACATTGATTTGTAAGACTTCCCATAGACTATCACTCAATGTCTGCTATTAATTATAAGTAAAAAACAATCGCAGAAAAGTCACCTCTCAAGATATTAAGAATTTTTGTCACGAAACTTCCCAAACATGCACCAGAAAGTACTTTAATTTATGCACCAAAGCCGCATTAAAAATATAAACAAAAACGTCACAATAAAAATAAATACATTATATATCAACGCATTACAAATATAGACTCCGTTAAAAATAATCATAAAAATCACCCGGATACAGAATTATCTCAAAACAACAACCCGGCTTTTCAACATATTTATCCGTCAACATATCAGGTGTACATTACCTTTCACCGGTCCATAACGATAAGGATCCATAATTACCTTTAAGTAAGTACCTCATAACGTAACTGCATTCACATTTTACGCTCTCATTTATGGCCTTTAACGCTACGTATAAAGGCGGCCGTGTTGCGCAATGGATTTATGATAAACAAATGGCAAATAGATATGGAAAGATCACTTCGCTTCAATACTTTATTCTTTTACCGCGTTCCAAAATTATTGTGTCTGCTATTACTGTTTCCCATTCTGGTTCAGGCTGCCGAATCCGTATATGAACAACAGATTCAGCAGGCGCGCAATGGTAATTACACTTCGTTTCTCCATTACCTGCAGCGTTATCAACAACAGCATGCTCTGACGCCAGAACAAGTGGCAGACTGGCTGCAGGTTGCCTCCTGGGCGGGACGCGATGATGAGGTTATTGAGGTGTGGTTGCGTTATCACGTTTATATGCCCCTGCCCGCCCGGGGAGTGGCCGCAGCCGCGCAATCCAGGAGAAATCAAAAGCAGTGGCAACCTGCGCTCGCGCTCTGGAAGCAGGCCTGTAGCCTTGCACCGGAGAACGACGACTACCGTATCGGGTATATCAAAACCCTGGCCGATGCCCGCATGGATCGGCTGGCCCTGCAGGAAGCGCAAAAACGGGTAACAGCCCACCCCAGCCAGATAAACCTTGAGACGCTCGCCTATGTGTACTTACGCCAGGGAAAAAGCTGGGATCGTCTATTAGCGGACACCCGCGCCCTGAAGAGCGCCCCCGAGAATCACGTACTGCTCAGCGCGCTCGTCGACGCCCTGAACGATAACCGGGTCAGTACGCCTGCCCTGCGGCTGTCACAGGGGATTTCTCTGCCGCCCGCACAACGGCGCCAGCTTGAACTTAACGCCGCCGCCGAACAGGTACGCCTTGCCGATGCGCCTGGGCGGACGGAAAAAGAGCGCCTGCGTCTCGCGCAAGCCGCACTGAATCGCTATGACGCCCTGCTTGCCCGCTGGCAACACGAACCGCAGGCGGCAGAAGATATCATTCGCGCCCGCGTCGACCGTCTTGGCGCGCTATATGCGCATGGTGATTACCCGCAGGCGATCGCTGAATATCGTGCGCTGACGTCAGCTCACCATCCAGTGCCGGGCTGGGCAATCGGCTGGGTGATCTCTGCGTATCTTCAGGAGCAAAACGCCGATGCAGCCCTGGCACTCCTGCAAAAGTATCCTGACTATGCGCGTAACCCACAGGATGAAGAACATCAGCTTTTCTATGCATATCTGGACACCGGACAGTATCAGGCCGCCCGTCACTATCTTGCGCAGATGACCCGCAACGTTCCCTGGGCTCGCTACGATTACGGCTCGCCAACCGCCCAGCCCTACGATCAATGGCTTATCGGCCAGTCGCTCACGTTTCAGTATTTGCTGGCAACCCATGCCCTGCCGCAAGCAGAAGCCGTGGCGCACCGTCTGGCTGCCACGGCACCCGGCAACCAGGGGCTACAGATTGATTATGCCGCCCTGCTTCAGGCCCGCGGCCTGCCACGGGCCGCAGAGCAAAAGCTCAAAATGGCGGAGGTACTGGAGCCGTCAAATACAGAGCTGGAGCAGCAGCAGGCTTACGTCGCGATGGATCTGCAGGAGTGGCGACAAATGGAACTTCTGACCGACGACGTGCTCGCCCGTGCGCCACGTGACCGCAGCGTCCAGCGCCTGGACAGGCTCAGAAATGTGCATCATATGTCTGAACTGCGTCTGAATGCAGGCAAGGGATTGCACTCCGACAACCCGGTCAGCGGGACACACGATCTGAACTGGGACGCCACGCTCTATGGCCCACCAGTCGCTGATAACTGGCGACTGTTTGGCGGCACCCGCTTTGCCGAGGGCAATTTTGACGAAGGCAAAGGCACCAGCCGCCATCTGGTCGGCGGCGTCGAATGGCGGTCACGGGATATCTGGCTTGAAGCAGAGCTCTCCGGCAACCGTTATCACGGCACCCACACGCCTGGCGCTCGCCTCTCCGGTCAGTACAGCCTGAACGATCGCTGGCAATCTGGCGGCAGCCTTGAACGTCTGTCACGCACCACGCCGTTGCGGGCGTTACGCAATGGGATCCGTGCAGACCGCGCAGAAGGCTGGGTGCGCTGGTATCAGAACGAGCGTCGTGAGTACCAGCTCAGCGCCGCCATCAGCCATTTTTCCGACCATAACCGCCGACAGGAGTACACCCTCACCGGCAAGGAGCGGCTCTGGCAAACGCCGACCCTGACGCTGGATCTTGAACCGGGCATCTCCGCCAGCGCGAATAGCCAGCGGGATACGCTCTATTACAACCCCGAGCGGGATCTGTCCGCGACGGCTGCGTTGTCCGTCGATCATCAGCTGTACCGCTATTACGACACCCTCTGGAGCCAGCAACTGGTCGCCGGAGCCGGAGGATACTGGCAGAAAAATCAGTCTGCTGGCGCCATCACCCTGCTCGGCTACGGGCAACGCGTTCAATGGAACAACGTCGTGGATACCGGCGTGATGTTGAACTGGGATAAGCGCCCTTACGACGGCAAACGAGAAAGCAATCTCGCCGTCACTTTCGATGCGACTTTACGGTTTTAAGGATGAATATGTTGACCATTCGTTTTCCTGTGGGCCTGCTCATCATCGGCTGGTTATGCTTCAGCGCGAGCGTCTGCGCCCAGGCCATTTCGTTTATTTCGCCCAACGAGAGACCTCAGCCGGAAGCCAGTAAACCCTGGCCGAAGAATCACTTTCTCGTGCTGGCCTATCACGATGTGGAAGATGACGCCGCCGATCAGCGCTATCTCTCCGTGCGGACCAGCGCCTTAAACGAGCAGATAAGCTGGCTTGTGCATAACGGGTATAACGCCATCAGCGTGCAGGATATTCTGGATGCCCACGACGGTAAAAAAACGCTGCCGCCAAAGGCCTTTCTGCTCAGTTTTGATGACGGCTACAGCAGTTTTTATACCCGCGTCTGGCCGTTGATCCAGGCCTGGAATGTGCCGGCGCTGTGGGCCCCGGTAGGCAGTTGGGTGGATACGCCAGCACATCAAAACGTGAATTTTGGCGGTTTGATGACACCCCGGGACCGTTTCGCGACGTGGGACATGGTGCGCGAGTTAAGCCAGTCCCCGCTGATTGAGATCGGCTCGCATACCTGGGCTTCGCATTACGGTATACCGGCCAATCCACAGGGAAGCCGCGAACCGGCTATTGCCAGCCGCTTTTACGATAACGCGACAGGGCGTTACGAAACTGACCAGCAGTTCAGCCAGCGCATCGGCGATGACGTGCGGAAAGTCACCGAAAAAATCGCCCAGGTGACGGGCAAAGCGCCGCGTGCCTGGGTGTGGCCCTACGGTGCTGCCAACGGCACGTCGCTCGCCATTGCCAGAAAGCAGGGTTATCAGCTGGCCTTTACCCTTGAGGACGGGCTGGCAGATGTGCGTCACCTCGACAACATCCCGCGCCTGTTAATCTCCGGGAATCCTTCGCTTAAAGCCTTTGCCAGCAGCATCGCGCAGATTCAGGAGACCGATCCTGTGCGCGTCATGCATGTCGATCTGGATTACGTTTATGACCCCGATCCGGCTCAGCAGACCAAAAACATCAATACGCTGATCCAGCGGGTCTACGACATGAAAATCAGCCATGTTTTCCTGCAGGCATTTTCCGATCCCCTCGGCAACGGCACGATTAACGCGCTCTACTTCCCCAACCGTCGGCTGCCCGTGCGTGCCGATCTCTTTAACTTTGTCGCCTGGCAACTGCAAACCCGCGCGGGCGTAAAAGTCTACGCGTGGATGCCGGTTCTCTCGTTCGATCTCTCCCCTGCACTGCCGCGTGTGCAGCGTCGGGATCGGCAAACGGGCCAGGTACGCGTCGCCACCGAGCCCTATACCCGGCTTTCGCCGTGGGATCCACAGGTTCGCCAGCAGGTGACCGAAATCTATGAAGATCTGGCCCGCTATGCCAGCTTCAATGGGATCTTGTTCCATGACGATGCGGTGCTGACGGATCAGGATGATGCCGGGCAGCAGACAACGCGCCAGAAAAGCCAGACGCTAATCGGGTTTACCCACGCCCTGAGCCTGGCGGTGAAGCATATCCGCGGTCCGCAGATAAAAACCGCGCGCAATATGTTCGCCCTGCCGATCCTAGATCCAGCGAGCGAGGCGTGGTTTGCGCAGAATCTTGATGACTTTCTGGCGGAGTATGACTGGACGGTGCCGATGGCCATGCCGCTGATGGAGTCCGTCCCGGCAGACGAGAGCAACGCCTGGCTAACGCGCCTGGTTAAGACCGTCGCCACTCGCCCCGGCGCGCTGAATAAAACCATTTTTGAGCTGCAGGCCCGTGACTGGGCGCAGACACCGCAACGCGCCGTACCCGATAGTCGCCTGGCGGAGTGGATGCGCGTGCTCCAGCTTAACGGCAGCAAACATTACGGTTACTACCCCGACGATTTCATCCATAACCAACCTGATCTTTCCCGTATCAGGCCTGAATTCTCTTCGTACTGGTATCCTGACAATGACTGATCGCCTTATCGCCTTCTCAATTTTATGCCTGGTATTTGGGTTGCCATTAGGCGTGGCCGCCCTCTTTACTGGCGAACTGATTCTGGATTTTGTCTTCTTCTGGCCCCTGTTCATGTCCGTATTCTGGATCACCGGGGGGCTCTATTTCTGGTTTCAGCTTGAACGACACTGGTCATGGAACAGAAAAACGCCCGCCCCGACGTTAGAGGGCGATCCGTTAATTTCGATCCTCATTCCCTGTTTCAATGAGGAACGCAACGCCCGGGAGACGATCGGTGCCGCGCTGGCCCAGCGTTACCCGAATATTGAGGTCATCGCCATCAACGATGGTTCTTCCGATAACACCGCGCAGGTGCTGCAACAGCTGGCGCAGGAGCAGCCGCGACTGCGCGTCATTCATCTGGCGGAGAATCAGGGGAAAGCCGTGGCGCTGAAAGCGGGCGCAGCGGCGGCCCGGGGAGACCTTCTGGTCTGTATTGATGGCGATGCCCTGCTCGATCGCGATACCGCCGCTTATCTGGTTGCCCCGCTGATCCAATACCCCCACGTGGGCGCCGTGACCGGGAACCCGCGTATTCGCACGCGCTCCACGTTGATTGGCCGCATTCAGGTGGGCGAATTCTCCTCCATCATAGGGCTCATTAAACGCACGCAGCGGATCTATGGCCGGGTCTTTACCGTCTCTGGCGTCATCGCGGCCTTTCGCCGTCAGGCGCTGGCGGACGTGGGATACTGGAGCCCGGATATGATCACCGAAGATATCGACATCAGCTGGAAGCTTCAGCTTCGCCACTGGGATATTTTTTTCGAGCCGCGCGCGCTGTGCTGGATCCTGATGCCGGAGACGCTAAAAGGGCTGTGGAAACAGCGCCTGCGCTGGGCTCAGGGCGGCGCGGAGGTGTTTCTGGTCAATCTTCGCAAGATCCTGCGCTGGGAGCATCATCGCATGTGGCCGCTGTTTTTAGAGTACGCCCTGTCAACGCTGTGGGCGTTTGCGTATGCGGTGACGGTGCTGTTATTTATCATCAGCTCCCTCACGCCGCTCCCGGCAAACCTGACCGTCACGAGCCTGTTCCCGCCGGAATTCACCGGGCTCCTGCTGGGGGTGATGTGCCTGCTGCAGTTCCTCGTCAGTTTGTATATCGAGCGACGCTATGAACGTAACGTGGCGAGTTCGCTTTTCTGGATCATCTGGTTTCCGATGGTGTACTGGATGATCGGCCTGTTCACCACCCTCGTCGCCTTCCCAAAGGTCATGCTTAAACGCCAGCGCTCACGCGCGCGCTGGATCAGTCCGGACAGAGGTAAAGGGAGCATTCAATGAACGAAAACACGTTAATCCTGACTGAACATCGGCTGGTGCCCCGGCTGTTTGATGCAGCGTTAACCCTGCTGGCCTGGGGAGGATTTCTCTTTTTCCTCTATGCCAACCTGTGGATGCAGATAACCAACGAGAGCGACTACCGCTGGGGCGTGATTATTGCCTCCTTTAAGACGGTGCTGATCTATTTGCTGATCGCCGCGCTAAACGGCTGGCTGCTGATCCTGTGGTATCAATATAATCGCCGCCGCGCGCATGCAAGACGACATCGCCGCCCTGCAACGCTTAAGCACGACGAGCTGGCCCGCAGCTTTAACGTGACGCCGCAAATCATCTCTGAGATGAGCCAGTACAATTTACTGACGGTCTATCATGACCAGATCGGTCGCATCATTGATTTGAAAATCAGTCAGCAGGACGAGGAATAAACCTCAGGCATCCGCAGGTTCTCCCTGCGGATGCTGATTCTACCCGGTTACTTATCCTTCACTACAATCAGCGGTTCAATATCGCTCTCTTTTTTCACCACCAGCGTTTCATCCCCACGCAGGCAGGTTCCGCCGTAATTCCCGCCCACGGTAAAGGTACAGACCTGAATATATTTGCCGTCCACCTTCGGCAAACACCACAGCTGCTGATAGATATTCTTGCGATCGACAAACTTGCCGCTGGATTTATCCAGCAGTTCATCCTGGGCGCTGATCAGATCGATATTACTGCCGCAACGGCCGGCAATGGGTTTGACGGCATAACCTGTCTGCTTCAGCAGCGCGTTAACCTCAAAATCGGTATCGAGCAGGTAGCGGTGGTTCGGGAACAGCTGCCACAGCACCGGCAGGATCGCCTTATTGCCAGGGATCACCGTCCACAGCGGTTCAAACACCAGCACTTCCGGGCGCAGCAGGACGTCAATCAGCCGCACCTCGCCTGCCGGGTGACCGGTGCGGATTGGCACGGCAGCGTATTCGGTTTCGCTGACCTCCCGAATCTGCTCGATTGCCGTCTCCCACGCCCAGGTTTTCCACACGCAGTTGACGTGGCGACCTTCGTCGTCGATTAACTGCCCGGCAGCATCCCAGCTCAGCGCGCCCAGACCGTGCAGAATTTTGGTGTCAAACCCGGCCTGCAGCAGCGAGCGCTGAATGAAGAGCGCGTGATAATCCTCTTCGACATCGTTGTCCTGCATGATGTGCACGAACGGACGCGCATGGCTGTGTTTCCACGCCCCGGTCAACTCCTCCAGCAAACCTTCTGCCGGGTTGTGCCCATTGCCGCGATAGCCGTTTTTGACCCACTCTTCCAGAATTAACCCGCCCTCGGTGTGGCAGGAGGCGGAATCAGCGTTGTACTCGTAAACCTTAATGCCGCGCTCATCCATACAGAAATCCATACGACCGGTGATCATATGGTGGCGACGCCACTGCCAGGAGAGACGCAGGCGCGGCCAGAGGATTTTGGGGATATCGAAAAGCGCCAGTAAGTTATCATCTTTCAGCACTTTGTCGGTGGCATGCAGGTACATCAGATGCAGTTCATTGGTCGCTTTAATCAGCTCCTGCTCGGCGCTTTCGGTAATCGTGAAATAGTGGCAGGGATCGTTATTAATAACGTGGCCGTTGGCGCGGATGTAGGCCTGCTGCAGGGCGTCATTTTCGTTGAGCCATTTTCCGTCGTATTGACGTTTATTCTTCAACCGCGCACCGCTGATTTTCAGCAGTTCGCCGTCAGGTTCGGGCTGGGGAATGCTGTGCTCCGTGTCGTCCGTCTGGATCATCCAGCCAAGGATTTCGGTATCGCTGAAGGTGTCATGAAGCGTGTAACAGCCGTTCTCAACGGTCATGCGCAGTTCGCGGGTCCACTGCTGTCCGAGCGGAAGCGGGGAGTGAATAACATTCTGCTCGGCAATGCGGACCTTGCCATCTAAAAGCTGGGTGATTACCGCGACATGGCCGGTTTCATGAAACTCGCCGCCCTTTTGCCAGATGAGCAGCGCCCCGGCCTGCGGCGCGCGTTTCGAGCCGTTGGCAAAAGCCTGTAACGGCAGAATATTATCGTTCACCACCTGGCGCAAAAAACGCAGGGAGAAGATCTCCCACGCCATCCCGACATCGGTAAACACAAAGCCATAGTTGAGGAACAGGAAACGGCGGGCGAATTCCACACACTGCCACTTGTGGCCCATGTATTCGTTGCCAATATAGCTGCGGAAATCCGCGTCTTGCGGGTACTTACGCGGGTCCAGACTGCCGTAATTTGAAGAGTAAATCGCCACGCCACCGGGCGCATAGCCTAACAACGTCCCGAATGGCGCATCACTGCTTAACTTTCCTTTACGCATGTATCCAACCTAAAACAGGCAGGCGGCAATTTTTGGAAGGGTTGTCGTCGTCTGCACGTTGTAATTAACCTGACAGAGGTAGGGTTATCATACACCTCCCCTGACCTTTGCGCTCAGTTCGTTAAACGGTCTATTCATCTCCTGCTACACTGCCTCAACACATCACAAAAAAGGCAGGCCAACATGTCAGACGAAAATACCTATCAGCCACCCAAAGTGTGGGAATGGAAAAAGAACGGCGGCGGGGCGTTCGCCAACATCAACCGTCCTGTTTCTGGTGCCACACATGAGAAAGATCTGCCCGTCGGTTCGCACCCGCTGCAGCTTTACTCCCTGGGCACGCCGAACGGCCAGAAAGTGACGATCATGCTCGAAGAGCTGCTGGCGCTGGGTGTAACGGGCGCGGAGTACGACGCGTGGCTGATCCGCATCGGTGAAGGCGATCAGTTCTCCAGTGGCTTTGTTGAGGTGAACCCGAACTCGAAAATACCGGCGCTTCGTGACCACTCCACCACCCCGCCAACGCGCGTATTTGAATCCGGAAACATCCTGCTCTATCTGGCAGAGAAGTTCGGGCATTTCCTGCCAAAAGATCCGGCTGGCCGCACGGAAACCCTGAACTGGCTGTTCTGGCTGCAGGGCGCGGCCCCGTTCCTCGGTGGCGGTTTCGGCCATTTCTACAACTATGCGCCAGTGAAGATCGAGTACGCGATTGACCGCTTCACGATGGAAGCCAAGCGCCTGTTCGACGTACTGGATAAACAGCTCGCCCGCGGCCGTTACGTGGCGGGTGAAGAATACACCATCGCCGATATGGCGGTCTGGCCGTGGTTTGGCTGCGTGGCGCTGGGCAGCGTCTACAACGCCGCCGAGTTCCTGGACGCAGAGAAGTACACCAACGTCCAGCGCTGGGCAAAAGACGTAGCGAACCGCCCTGCCGTGAAGCGCGGACGGATTGTGAATCGCACCAACGGTGAGCTTAACGAGCAACTCCACGAACGCCACGCGGCGAGCGACTTCGAAACCAAAACCGAAGATAAGCGTCAGGCGTGATGCGCTGCCGGGCGGGTAACCGCCCGGCCAGGCAAATCCTTGCCCAGGGCATGATTAGCTTAAGGGTTGGGCCGGTATTACTGGCACTATGCGGACGTTTTTCTCCAGCCAGACGGCGAGAAGCGACGTTTCAACCGACAGCAGTCACAAAGGATTTGTTATGAAATCAATCAATACAGCGCTGGTGATCAGCATCCTTCTTTTTTCTACCTCAGGTATGGCGATGGATAAAACCGCCGCCGGTGCGGTAGCAGGCGCGGCGATTGGGGCGGCCACAGGTAAAGATCTGAAATCCACCGTAGGCGGCGCGGTCGTGGGTGCAGGCACGGGTGCGATGTTCAAAAACGGTGACAAAGGTAAAGCCGCGCGTAAAGGCGGTGCCGTAGGCGCTGTTGTTGGTGCAGGTGCCGCTGCCGTGACGGGCAACAGCGTGCTGAAAGGTGCCGCTGTGGGTGCGGGTTCAGGCGCGCTGATTGGTGAAGCGACGCACTGATAACCGCCGTGGTTCTGCTTTTCGAGCCGGTAGGTTGAGTTTAATGACAACCCCCCGCTATCAACAACTGAACCGCTTGTTTTGCCGGGTGGCGATACGCTGACCCGGCCTACAATCGACAACAATATCAATAAATTGGCACTGTTCGTTGTAGGCCCGTGCAAGAGTAGCGCCGCCGGGCGAGGGGCACATCTCGCACGATATCAGCAGCCTGAACCCAGCGCTTACGCTGGGTTTCTTGTTTTCTCTGGTCAGGCAACCAACCGCAACATTATGCCGTGAGACGGAACTTCTGCACCGAACGCTGAAGCTCTTCGGTCTGCCGCTCAAGTGCCGCTGCCGCGGCGGAGACCTGCTCCACCAGCGAGGCGTTTTGCTGGGTCACACCGTCCATCTGCGTAATGGCAACCCCGACCTGGGAAATGCCTTTGCTTTGCTCCTCAGAGGCTGACGCAATCTGCTTCATGATGGTGGTCACTTCCGTTACATCGCGCAGAATCGCTTCCATGGTGGTCCCCGTGTCGTTCACCAGTTGAGCCCCCTGCTCGACGCGAGCGACGGAATCGGCAATCAGCCCTTCAATCTCTTTCGCCGCGTTGGCGCTGCGGCTGGCCAGATTACGCACCTCACCTGCCACCACGGCAAAGCCACGGCCTTGCTCACCCGCTCGCGCCGCTTCCACTGCTGCGTTGAGCGCCAGGATATTGGTCTGGAAGGCGATACTGTTAATCACGGTGGTGATTTCAGCAATTTTCTTCGAGCTGTCGGAAATACCGCTCATGGTGGTCACCACCTCCTCCACCAGCGAGCCACCGCGGCTGGCCGTGGTCGATGCCACATCCGCCAGCTGGCTTGCCTGACGTGCGCTTTCGGCGTTCAGCTTCACGGTGGCAGTGAGTTGCTCCATGCTGGCTGCTGTCTCTTCCAGCGCGGCAGCCTGCTCTTCGGTACGGGAGGAGAGATCGTTGTTACCGCTGGAGATCTCGGTCGCCCCGCGCCAGATATTTTCACTGCCCGCGCGGATCGTGCTGACCGCCTCACGCAGGCTGTCCTGCATGGCACTCAGCAACGGCACCAGCTGTCCCACACAGTTACGACCAAACGGTTCAATGGGCTGGCTGAGATCGCCCTGCGCAATCTGGCGGAACTGCTGACGAATTCGGTCCAGCGGTTTCACCAGCATCGCCACCAGGTAACGGTCGCTAAAGAGCAGGATCAGCAGACCAATCACGGTGGCGGCAATAATCACCGTGCGGGTCATACTGGTCAGGCCATCCACCACTACGCGGGTACTGTCGAGGGCCTTCGCAGCGGCGTTATTGAACTCCTCAGCGGCCGCACCAAACGCACGGCTCAACTGTGGCGTGACGTTATTAGCCTGCTGGCGATAACCATCCAGCGCGCCCAGCTTCGCCTGCTGCATTTGCGGCGTAACGCCCTGCTCGAGCAGCGCCTGCCAGGTGCCGATCACCCGGGAGGAGACCTGTTCATCCATCGGGCCCGGAGAGATCGCTTTCATCTCGGCCAGTTTTTTGCCCATGTTATCCAGCGCCTGCTGGGCGGAGGCCAGATCCGGCGTACCGCCAGCGGCTTTGACTTCCATCGCGCGGCTCAGTCGGGTGACAAAGCGGAAATACTGATCGTTGCCCTGGCTGAGTATGGTCATCTGTTTCACCAGCTGGCGATCGACTTCATTGCCATCCGAAACGCGAGAGAGGGACCAGGTGCTGTAGAGTCCAACGCCTGCCCACATTAAACAAAAGATCCCCAGGATCGTCAGCATGACGAAACGGATCGTGAAATTACGGAGCATGTTCATAAGTGTTCCTTGCCGTGAGGGTGAGTTCGCCCAGAGGCGAGTACTACTCTCGTTATCGGCAGGAACCGCGGAAATTATAACCTTTTGTAACTATTTTTCGTTAGCGTGGCTTCACAGGTACCACAGCACCGATTAACGCTTAGAGGCCTTTCCCGCCGCGACATCGCTTCACGAGCAGATTTATGGTTTGATAATCAAAGAATGAAAACGCTGTTTCGAAAATTCATCGATAAGAAAGGAGACATCATGTCCTGGCACCCTAACCCCGGCCGTTATGAAAATATGCAGTACCGCTACTGTGGCAAAAGCGGGCTGCGCCTGCCTGCGCTGTCGCTTGGCCTGTGGCGTAGCTTCGGCCACGTTCAGCCGCTCGACACCCAGCGTGCGCTACTGCGTAAAGCCTTCGACCTTGGTATCACCCATTTCGATCTTGCCAATAACTACGGCCCGCCTGCGGGGAGCGCGGAAGAGAACTTTGGTCGCCTGCTGCGGGAGGATTTTGCCGCCTGTCGCGACGAGCTGATTATCTCCACCAAAGCGGGTTACGACATGTGGCCGGGACCGTATGGCTCGGGCGGCTCGCGCAAATATCTGCTCGCCAGCCTCGACCAGAGCCTGAAGCGTATGGGTCTGGAATATGTCGATATTTTCTATTCCCATCGCGTGGACGAGAACACGCCGATGGAAGAGACCGCTGCCGCGCTGGCCCATGCGGTGCAGAGCGGTAAAGCGCTGTATGTCGGAATTTCGTCCTATTCAACGGCGCGCACGCAGAAAATGGCTGACCTGCTTCGCGAATGGAAAATCCCACTGCTCATACATCAGCCGTCGTACAACCTGCTTAACCGCTGGGTGGATAAAACCGGCCTGCTGGAGACGCTAAAGCAAAACGGTACTGGCTGTATTGCGTTTACCCCACTGGCGCAGGGGTTGCTGACCGGAAAATACCTCAACGGTATTCCTGAAGGTTCGCGGATGCAGCGCGAGGGGAATAAAGTGCGCGGGCTGACGCAGAAGATGCTGACCGAAGCCAATCTGAACAGTCTGCGCTTGCTCAATGAGATGGCACAGGCACGTGGTCAGACAATGGCGCAGATGGCGCTAAGCTGGCTGCTGAAAGATGAGCGCGTAACGTCCGTGCTGATTGGCGCGAGCCGCCCGGAACAGCTGGAAGAGAACGTTCAGGCGCTGAAAAACCTGCGCTTTAGCGAAGAGGAGCTGATACGCATTGATAAGCATGTTGCGGATGGAGAGTTGAATCTGTGGCAGGCGTCGTCGGATAAATAGTGCGGTCTGTTGCCCTCTCCCACAGGGAGAGGGTTCCCCAGTAATTTTTTTAACCATAAGCGATGAATGTTGCTTCAGGAAAATGAAAGACTTACAGCGACGCCCTGGTCCGGCTGTAAATCGCTGAGGCGTTTCCTGCAGGCCGGGTCGCCAGGGCGGCGGCGATTGAGCCGCCCTGGCACGTTCACAGGTTATGTCGTAACAGAGTAGCAAGGAACATAAAGTGAACGGAATGACCTCCACAGCCGTATGTTCCCCCTCACCCCAGCCCTCTCCCAAAGGGAGAGGGGGCCGTCTGTGCAGGCATTATTTATGGGGATCCCTCAGCCCACAGGGAGAGGGCGGTTAAGAAGGAAATTACTTCTTGCTGATCTTATCCAGATACCCCATCACAAACGCCGAAAGCACAAACGTCAGATGGATAATGACATACCACATCAGTTTGTTGTCCGGGACATTCTTTGCGTCCATGAACACGCGTAACAGGTGGATGGAGGAGATCGCCACAATCGAGGCGGCCACTTTATTCTTCAGCGACGTGGCATCCATTTTGCCCAGCCAGCTCAGCTTTTCTTTACGCGCGTCGATATCAAGCTGGGAGACAAAATTCTCATAGCCAGAGAACATCACCATCACCAGTAAGCCCCCCACCAGCGTCATATCCACCAGTGACAGCAGAACCAGAATCAAATCTGCTTCGGCAATGGAAAAGATGTTCGGCAGAACATGCAAGATTTCCTGGAAGAACTTAATCGTGAGCGCAATCAGCGCCAGCGAAAGGCCAAAATAGACGGGTGCCAGTATCCAGCGCGAGGCGTACATAGCGTTTTCAAAGAAGCGTTCCATAAAGTCCTGTCTGCAAACGAAACCAGCACTCAGTATATCGCAACGGCGCTGACTGTTTGCAACAACTAACCATTACACGTTGTCAGGATCCACCTCAGGGCGCGCATACTCCGGCCAGACCAGCACCACCAGCTCCGGATAGGCTTCCAGGCTGAACTCGCGAAAGCACTGACGCAGGTTTAATACGTCTAAATCGGAATACGAGACCTTCTCACCATTCAGACAGCGCTTTTTGATATTGTCGTAATATTTATAGACCGCTGAATTCAGGTCACTGCAGCGACGCTGCGCTTCAAACAGGCCCGGCGTGTCATTAATTTCCGACATTTTCATCCGCTTTATTGTCGCGTGCAAAAAGTCGATATATTCATGGTTCACCCGCCAGTACCAAACCGGCGTCACCGAGTTCATCAAAACAGAGAAATGGTCTTCACCTTCCTCTTTAGTCATCAGTTCAGGCTGTGGGGTTTCACTGGTGTCTTTCGACTCTTTCGTTTTATTGAACTCCTGCATCAATAAAAGAACACCAGCGGTCAGTAATAGTAATGTAATGACCGTAAAAAAGATGCTGTTCATGGGTTGGCTCCATTTTTTTTGATTTTAAAATTGCCTCATGATATTGTCAACGAATCTCACGCCTTTATCTTCCCCACCTTGTTGAAATTAAAGGAAATTAAAAAATGTTGCCCGACTATCTCGTCCCGGCTAAGTACCACATCACGCCTGTGGAACAGCAACCGACGGAAGCAGAAAAAGAGGCTAATTTCACTCAGGGAAAAAGAAAGCTCGCTGATTTTGAGCCTGACATATTAATTGGTGTCTCCCGTAGCGGCAAATCCCGTAATATGTTGCTGGAAGAGCACGATCGTCATATAAAGGATCGCTTATTTCGCGCCATCAAAATTGAAGCCTTTGTCCACCTGTTGAATGACCTGCAGGCAGAAGGCGAAATAGATGCCCAGAAACTAAGTCAAATAATGGCCGAAAAGACCAAAGAAATAAATGAAGCGGGCAATGAAATTTGGCTTAATCTAATTACGCGAGAAAAAAACAACCCTATTTTTTATAACCTGGGGGAAGATTAATGTGAAAGACGTTAAAGATAACGATGTCTATTTGACTTTAGATGAGAAAAAAAGTGACGAATTTATCTTAAAGCAAAATCTCGAGGCTTTGCGTAACACCAAAAACGCCGAGATGACGCGTATTACCCAGGATCTGGTTTCCATTCCGGCGACGCTGGTGCGCCTGAAATGGCAGAACCGCCGCGAGATTTATCCCTTACAGGTCAAGGAAGAGATTTACGGCGCCGTGATGAATGCCATCATCGAACAACGGCCCGAGCTGAAAGAGAAGCTTCTGGGGCGTCTGGAGGCCAATTATCAGTATCTGCTGGCCAGAGAAACCGCAACCCTGCGCCTGACGCGCAAACTGTCCGACGGCGAGTATCGTACCTCAAACGTCACCAGCGTCGCGCTTGACGAGGACGTGCTGGCAGCCCTCTCTCCCGCGTCGACGGATAACAAACACGAATAACCCGACAGGCATAAAAAAAGCCGGCTTTCGCCAGCTTCTTCGTTATTTCGCGGCCGCTTTCTCTTCGCCGACCAGTCCAATCTTCAGATAACCCGCCTGATGCAGCGTATCCATGACCTTCATCATGGTCTCGTAATCAACGGTTTTATCCGCACGGAAGAAGACCGTCGTGTCTTTCTTACCGCCAGTGAGCTGATCCAGCGCCGGGATGACAGAGTCAGCCGTCACCGGGTCGTTGCCGAGGAACATCGATTTATCTGCTTTCACCGACAGATAGATGGGCTTTTCCGGGCGCGGCTGCGGCTGGCTGGACGAGGCCGGCAGGTTTACCTTCACGTCGACCGTCGCCAGCGGCGCAGCAACCATGAAGATAATCAGCAGAACCAGCATAACGTCGATAAACGGCGTCACGTTGATTTCATGCATTTCGCCGTTATCGTCCAGATTTTCATTAAGACGCATTGCCATAATTCATTAACCTACGCGCAGTTTGGACGCCGCGTGCACCGGTTTAGCGGCACTGGCATTCAGATCAAGATCGCGGCTTTGCAGCAGCAGAACCTGCGCGGCGACGTCACCGAGGGTGGCTTTATAGCTGCCAATCATGCGCGCGAAGACGTTATAGATAACCACCGCAGGGATCGCCGCAACCAGACCGATAGCGGTCGCCAGCAGCGCTTCGGCGATACCCGGTGCAACTACCGCCAGGTTCGTCGTTTGGGTTTGCGCAATCCCGATAAAGCTGTTCATGATGCCCCAGACCGTACCGAACAGCCCCACGAACGGCGAGATGGCCCCGATGGTCGCCAGATATCCATTGCCCCGGCCCATATGGCGACCCACGGCGGCGACGCGACGCTCCAGACGGAAGCCGGTACGTTCTTTAATACCTTCGTTATCTTCACTGCCTGCGGAGAGTTCCAGCTCGTTTTGCGCTTCGTTAACTAACAGGGTGGTCAGGCTTTTCGCGTGGAAGGATGAGGTCATGTCAGACGCCTGATCCAGAGAGCGGGCTTCAGCCAGCTGCTGTTGCTCACGCTTGAGGCGGCGCTTCTGAGAAATCAGCTCGGCGCTCTTGCCAAAGAAGATAGCCCACGTGATCACGGACGCCAGAATCAGGCCGATCATCACAATCTTAACCACGATGTCAGCATGATGATACATGCCCCAAACGGAGAGATCCGTCTGCATCAAATTATTACCCACTCTGTATCTCCAGGACGCAAATCACAAAATCTGAACGTAATAATATCAAAACATCGTCGAATTGATAGTCGTTCTCATTACTATTTACATAGTGCCGCAATTTTCGCTCATATTCCTTGCGCTTACGCAGTAAAAATTTCTTATGCGGTTTTTTGCTAATATTTTCTGCTTATTCGATAAGCATCCGGGTGCAGATTTTCACATTCGTGGTAGTCTGGACGTCCAGACGTATAAAAACAGGGTTAGCGAACATGACCAAGAAGCATCTTGATACCACGCTGGTACAGGCCGGGCGCAGCAAGAAATATACTCAGGGTTCGGTGAACAGCGTGATCCAACGGGCCTCCTCGCTGGTGTTTGATACCGTAGAGGACAAAAAAATCGCCACGCGTAACCGCGCCAAAGGCGGGCTGTTTTACGGACGTCGCGGCACGCTAACCCACTTCTCACTGCAGGAAGCCATGTGCGAGCTGGAAGGCGGCGCAGGCTGCGCGCTGTTTCCGTGCGGTGCGGCGGCAGTCGCCAACACCATTCTGGCGTTCGTGGAACAAGGCGACCATATTCTGATGACCAACACCGCCTATGAACCGAGTCAGGATTTCTGCACCAAAATCCTCTCCCGACTCGGCGTAACCACGGGCTGGTTCGATCCGCTGATTGGCGAAGGCATCGCAGAGCTTATTCAGCCCAACACGCGCATTGTGTTCCTGGAATCTCCGGGTTCGATCACCATGGAAGTACACGACGTGCCGGCCATTGTGAAAGCCGTGCGCAGCAAAGCGCCAGAGGCGATTATCATGATCGACAACACCTGGGCGGCGGGCGTGCTGTTTAAAGCGCTGGAATTCGACATTGATATCTCCATTCAGGCGGCGACCAAATATCTGATTGGCCACTCAGACGGGATGATCGGCACGGCCGTTTCTAACGCCCGCTGCTGGGATCAACTGCGGGAAAATGCCTACCTGATGGGGCAGATGGTCGATGCCGATACCGCCTACATGACCAGCCGAGGCATCCGCACGCTGGGGGTGCGCCTGCGTCAGCATCACGAAAGCAGCCTGAAGATAGCTGAGTGGCTGGCGCAGCACCCGCAGGTTGAGCGCGTCAACCATCCGGCACTGCCGGGCAGTAAAGGGCATGAATTCTGGCAACGAGACTTTACGGGCAGCAGCGGTTTGTTCTCATTCGTTCTAAAAAAACGGCTGAATAATGACGAGCTGGCAAGCTATCTGGATAATTTTACCCTCTTCAGCATGGCCTACTCCTGGGGCGGGTTTGAATCCCTGATCCTGCCTAATCAGCCGGAGCAGATTGCGGCCCTGCGCCCTGGCGGTGAAGTGGACTTCAGCGGCACCCTGATTCGCCTGCATATCGGTTTAGAAAACGCGGACGATTTAATTGCCGATTTAGCAGCAGGGTTTGCGCGTATCGTGTAGAGTGCTGGCAAACATGTACTCCATGGATGCTTTTGTGGACACCGCCACCAGAAAAGTCTGCATTAGTTGCGCCCGCGATCAACCCCATCGGGCAAATAAGGGAGTACAATAGTGCTATATCTGTTGTTCCACAGGAAAGTCCATGGCTGTTATTCAAGATATTATCGCGGCGCTCTGGCAACACGACTTCGCCGCACTGACCGATCCTCACGTTGTAGGTATCGTCTATTTCGTGATGTTCGCGACCCTGTTTCTGGAAAATGGATTACTGCCAGCCTCATTTTTACCCGGTGATAGCCTCCTTTTGCTTGCGGGGGCGTTAATCGGTAAAGGTGTCATGGACTTCGCGCCGACCATGGTGATCCTCACCTCCGCGGCAAGCCTGGGCTGCTGGCTGAGCTATCTGCAGGGCCGCTGGCTCGGCAACACGCGCGTCGTGAAGGGCTGGCTGGCGCAGCTACCGCATAAATACCATCAGCGTGCGACCTGCATGTTTGACAGGCATGGCCTGCTGGCCTTGCTGGCCGGGCGTTTTCTGGCCTTTGTTCGCACCCTGCTGCCCACCATGGCAGGCATTTCCGGCCTGTCGAACCGCCGCTTCCAGTTCTTCAACTGGCTGAGCGCGTTGTTATGGGTGGGTGTCGTTACCACTCTCGGCTATGCGCTGAACATGATCCCGTTTGTGAAGCACCATGAAGACCAGGTAATGACCTTCCTGATGGTGCTGCCGATGTTCCTGCTGGTGGCTGGACTGGTGGGAACGATTGCGGTGGTGATTAAGAAGAAGTACTGCAGTGCATAAATAAAAGCCGGGTGGCGCTATCGCTTACCCGGCCTACGTTTGCCGTCAGACTCCCTGCATGGTTCGGATGCGTGACGCATCTTCCCCCGGCGTGACGCCGAAGTAGCGCTTAAACTCCCGACTAAACTGCGACGCACTCTCATACCCGACCCGCATCGCCGCCGCGCTGGCCTTCATGCCGTCGTGGATCATCAGCATCCGCGCCTTATGCAGCCGGTAGGTTTTGAGGTACTGCAGCGGCGAGGTGCTGGTCACCGACTTAAAGTTGTGGTGAAACGCCGAGACGCTCATGTTCGCTTCCGCCGCCAGCTGGTCAACGCTGAGGTTTTCCGTGTACTGGCTTTCGATGCGCTTGAGCACGCGGCTTATCAGGCTGAAGTGGGTCTGCCGACTGACCAGCGCCAGTAGTGCCCCACCCCCCGGCCCCAGCAGCACATGATAGAGAATTTCGCGGATGATTTGCTTACCCAGAATACGCGCATCCAGCGGCCTCTCCATCACGTCCAGCAGACGCTCAATGGCACAGAGGATCTCCTCTGACAGCGTGGCTGAGTTAATGCCGCTCGCCGCCATCGACGGCTGGAAAAGCTCGTCTTCGCCAATGTCCATCAGCAGCTCCTGTAGCTGAAGAATATCGACATTCACGCGGATCCCCGCCAGCGGTACCTCCTCTGTCGCGAAGGTTTCACATTCGAAGGGTAAAGGTACTGTCAGCAGCAGATATTCATTGGTGTCATAACGGAACACGCGTTCATTGATATAACCAATTTTATGGCCGGAAAAGAGAAAAACGATGCCCGGCTGATACATCACCGGCGTCCGCGTTCCCGGCTGCGTCCCGTAGAGCAGGCGAATATCCGGCAGCAGTTCGCCTGGGTTATTTTGCTTATCAATCAGCCTCTTAATCTGCGAAGTGAGCTGAAGACAGATGGCTTCACGGTTCATTTAGGGTTACTCCGGGTACGGTTTGCGACCCTCACAGTCTGCGCATTTTCCTGACGTTTCTCCAGTGCTCTGTAGAAATGGGCAAGACATCGGCAGGAATGTGCATTGAGAGGATATCCCCGGGCAGCCACAATGTGCAGCATCAGGTAGCCATCCGCGCCACCACGATTTTTCACCCACGATAGGGAACGAGCCATGAATAATTTTAATCTCCACACCCCAACCCGCATCCTGTTTGGTAAAGGCGCTATCGCCGATCTGCGTGCACAGATCCCCGCTGACGCCCGCGTGCTGATCACCTACGGTGGCGGCAGCGTGAAAAAAACCGGCGTGCTGGATCAGGTTTACAGCGCACTGGAAGGTCTGGACGTGCGCGAGTTTGGCGGTATCGAGCCAAACCCTTCTTATGAAACGCTGATGAACGCGGTGAAAATCGCCCGCGAAGAAAACATCACCTTCCTGCTGGCTGTCGGCGGGGGTTCCGTGCTGGACGGCACGAAGTTCATCGCCGCGGCAGCACACTACGCCGACGGTATCGACCCATGGCATATCCTGGAAACCCGCGGCAGCGACATTAAAAGCGCGATCCCGATGGGCTCCGTGCTGACCCTGCCAGCCACCGGTTCTGAATCCAACAAAGGCGCGGTGATCTCCCGTAAAACCACCGGAGACAAACAGGCCTTTATGAACGAGCACGTTCAGCCCGTATTCGCGATCCTCGATCCGGTGTACACCTACACCCTGCCCGCGCGTCAGGTCGCGAACGGCGTGGTCGACGCCTTTGTTCACACCGTTGAGCAGTACGTGACTTATCCGGTGGATGCCAAAATTCAGGATCGTTTTGCGGAAGGCATTCTGCTGACGCTGGTCGAAGAGGGTCCGAAGGCGCTGAAAGAGCCAGAAAACTACGACGTGCGTGCCAACGTGATGTGGGCTGCAACGCAGGCGCTGAACGGCCTGATTGGCGCAGGCGTGCCGCAGGACTGGGCAACCCACATGCTGGGCCATGAACTGACGGCGATGCACGGTCTGGATCACGCCCAGACGCTGGCGGTGGTTCTGCCGGCCCTGTGGAACGAAAAACGTGATACCAAACGCGCCAAACTGCTGCAGTACGCGGAACGCGTCTGGAACATCACCGAAGGTTCTGACGACGCGCGTATCGATGCGGCAATCGAAGCGACCCGCAACTTCTTTGAAGGCCTGGGCGTGCCGACGCGTCTGTCCGGCTATGGTCTGGATGGCAGTTCTATCCCTGCCCTGCTGGCTAAA
Source organism: Enterobacter sp. Lyrl_3 (assembly GCF_051948675.1). Lineage (NCBI taxonomy): Bacteria > Pseudomonadati > Pseudomonadota > Gammaproteobacteria > Enterobacterales > Enterobacteriaceae > Enterobacter > Enterobacter sp. Lyrl_3. The sequence continues at coordinate 73,015 of NZ_JAYJLI010000014.1, read as the reverse complement.
CTTGAAGAACACGGCATGACTCAGCTGGGCGAACACGGCGACATTACGCTGGACGTTAGCCGTCGTATCTACGAGGCGGCGCGCTAAGCGTTTTTGGCATCCTGCCTTTCGTTTTTTGACATTTCGTCCAGACTTAATGCACACCCCATCGCCGGAGTCCCCCTCCGGCGATGCGCACCTGAAGGAGGAAAAATGGCAAACCAAACCGTAATCAAGCTGCAGGACGGCAACGTGATGCCCCAGTTGGGGCTAGGTGTATGGAAAGCCGGTAACGACGAGGTCGTCTCCGCCATTCATAAAGCACTGGAAGTCGGCTATCGGTCCATTGATACCGCCGCCGCCTACAAAAACGAGGACGGCGTGGGGAAAGCACTGGCCAGCGCCGGTATGCCCCGCGACGACCTTTTTATCACCACCAAACTGTGGAACGACGACCAAAAGCGCCCGCGCGAAGCGCTGCAGGAGAGCCTGGAGAAACTCCAGCTCGATTTCGTCGATCTGTATCTGATGCACTGGCCGGTTCCGGCTATCGACCATTATGTTGATGCCTGGAAAGGGATGATTGAACTGCAAAAAGAGGGGCTGGTGAAAAGCATCGGCGTCTGTAACTTCCAGGTTCATCACCTGCAGCGTCTGATTGACGAAACGGGCGTTGTGCCGGTGATTAATCAGATTGAACTGCACCCGCTGATGCAGCAGCGCCAGCTTCACGCCTGGAACGCCACACACAAAATCCAGACCGAATCCTGGAGCCCGCTGGCTCAGGGCGGTGAAGGGGTGTTCGACCAGAAAATTATCCGCGATCTGGCGGATAAATATGGCAAAACCCCGGCGCAGATTGTCATTCGCTGGCACCTGGACAACGGCCTGGTAGTGATCCCGAAATCGGTCACGCCATCGCGCATCGCCGAGAACTTCGACGTCTGGGATTTCCGCCTGGATAAAGATGAGCTGGGCGAGATTGCGAAACTGGATCAGGGCAAGCGTTTAGGGCCCGATCCGGATCAGTTTGGCGGGTAGTAAAAAGCCGGGTGGCGGCTGCGCCTTACCCGGCCTACGATCTGAGTTGTAGGCCCGGTAAGCGAAGCGCCACCGGGCAATGAGACTAGCCGCTCTTACGTTTCACATTCTTTTTCGTTCCCGCGCTACCGTTCGAACGCTGATGCACAATTGGCGTATGCTTGGTCAGCGCCGGGCGCGTATGGCGGTTCTGGCGACGCGCTTCGCGCATCTCATCCAGCGTTGGTGCCGGCACCAGACAGTCGCGACGCGAGCCAATCAGATGCTTTTTCCCCATCTCTTCCAGCGCCTGGCGGATCAGCGGCCAGTTAGCCGGATCGTGGTAGCGCAGCAGCGCTTTGTGCAGACGACGCTGTTTATCCCCTTTCGGCACCACCACGTCTTCACTCTTGTAACCAATTTTACTCAGCGGGTTTTTGCCGGTGTAGTACATGGTTGTGGAGTTGGCGAGCGGTGACGGATAGAAGTTCTGCACCTGATCCAGACGGAAGCGACGCTGTTTCAGCCACAGCGCCAGGTTCACCATGTCTTCATCGCGCGTACCCGGGTGGGCGGAGATGAAGTACGGGATCAGGTACTGCTCTTTCCCTGCCTGCTTTGAGTAGGTATCGAACAGCTGTTTAAAGCGATCGTAGCTGCCCATCCCCGGCTTCATCATTTTCGACAGCGGGCCTTCTTCGGTGTGCTCCGGCGCAATCTTCAGATAGCCACCGACGTGGTGCGTCGCCAGCTCTTTGATGTAACGCGGATCTTCCACAGCGATGTCGTAACGTACCCCGGAGGCAATCAGGATTTTCTTGATACCCTTCAGATCACGCGCGCGGCGATAGAGGTTGATCGTCGGCTCGTGGTTGGTGTCCATATGTTCGCAAATGCTTGGATAGACACAGGAGAGACGGCGGCAGGTTTGCTCCGCGCGCGGCGATTTACAGCGCAGCATGTACATATTGGCCGTTGGGCCGCCGAGGTCGGAGATCACCCCGGTAAAGCCAGGCACGGTATCGCGAATGGCTTCGATCTCGTTGATGATCGAATCTTCAGAACGGCTCTGAATAATGCGCCCCTCGTGCTCGGTAATGGAGCAGAAGGAGCAGCCGCCGAAGCAGCCGCGCATGATGTTGATCGAGAAGCGGATCATCTCATACGCCGGGATACGGGCGTTGCCGTACGCCGGGTGCGGCACGCGTTTGTACGGCAGCGCAAAGACGCTGTCCATCTCTTCGGTGGAGAGCGGGATCGCCGGTGGGTTGATCCAGATAAAACGCTCGCCGTGCTTCTGCATCAACGCACGCGCACAGCCGGGGTTGGTTTCATGGTGCAGAATACGGGACGCATGGGCGTAGAGCACCTTATCGGCTTTCACCTTCTCGTAGGACGGCAGCAGCACATAGGTCTTTTCCCACGGTTTCGGACGCGGCGGCTGCACGACGATTGCCTTCGCTTCCGCTTTCTTTGGCTCAACCGGTTTGTTATCGGCGCACGGCAGATCTTCGCCATACGGGTGCGGGATAGGATCGATTTTGCCCGGCATATCGATGATGCGGGAATCCACCCCGCGCCAGCCCGGCAGCGCTTCTTTCACCATGATGGCGGTGTTGCGCACGTCGCGGATGCTGCTCACCGGCTCGCCCTGCGACAGACGGTGCGCCACTTCTACCAGTGGACGCTCGCCGTTACCGTAAATCAGCATGTCGGCTTTGGAGTCCACCAGCACCGAGCGGCGCACGGTATCAGACCAGTAATCATAGTGCGCGGTACGACGCAGGCTCGCCTCGATGCCGCCCAGGATCACCGGCACATCTTTCCAGGCTTCTTTACAGCGCTGGGTGTAGACCAGCGTGGCGCGGTCAGGGCGTTTGCCCGCCACGTTATCCGGTGTGTACGCATCGTCATGGCGCAGCTTACGGTCGGCGGTATAGCGGTTGATCATCGAGTCCATGTTACCGGCGGTCACGCCGAAGAACAGGTTCGGTTTACCCAGACGCATAAAGTCGTCTTTGCTGTTCCAGTCTGGCTGGGAGATGATCCCCACGCGGAAGCCCTGCGCTTCAAGCATGCGGCCGCAGATGGCCATACCGAAGCTCGGGTGGTCAACGTAGGCATCGCCCGTGACCAGAATGATATCGCAGCTATCCCAGCCCAGTTGGTCCATCTCTTCCCGGGACATCGGCAGGAACGGCGCCGGTCCAAAGCAGGCCGCCCAGTACTGGGGCCACGAGAAAAGGTCACGATCCGGCTGGATCAGGGAAATTGCGCTCATAATGCTTCCGAAGAAAAAATAGACAAAAGGAGCCGGATTATACGCTGTTCATCCGCCGGATTTGAAGAAAAGGATGCAAGAGGCAGACAGATATTCATAGAAGTCGTTAAAATACAGCGCCCTGATTATTTTGGCTCATAATATTCACTCTAACTTCCGGTGATTTTCCCCCGGAACAGGTTCTTGCGCGGAGTTCTGTTGTGAAGTTCAACGATTCGTTACATGTCTCCCAGCTGCGGGTTGTGCTTCATCTCTGCGGGTTTCTGGTTCTTCTGTACAGCCTGTCTATGCTGCCGCCGATGGTTATCGCTCTGCTGAATAAAGAGCGAACCTATTTTGCTTTTTTGACCACCTTTTTGACCTTTTTCAGCCTCGGCGGCCTGGCCTGGCGGGCAACCCGTCACGCCGGTATACAGCTACGCACCCGCGACGGATTCGTGATTATCGTCCTGTTCTGGCTGCTGTTCTCATTAATCAGCGCCATGCCGCTCTGGATGGACGATGGCCTGCAACTCTCCTTTGCTGACGCACTTTTTGAAGGCGTTTCCGGGATCACCACCACGGGCGCAACGGTGATCGGCGACGTCAGCGCCCTGCCCAAATCGTACCTCTATTATCGCGCGCAGCTCAATTTCATTGGCGGGCTGGGCGTCATCGTGCTGGCCGTCGCGGTCCTGCCGCTGCTGGGCATCGGTGGTATGAAGCTGTACCAGTCAGAAATGCCCGGCCCGTTTAAAGAGGAGCGTCTGACGCCCCGGCTCGCCGATACCGCACGCACCCTGTGGGTCACCTATCTGGCGCTGGGGATAACCTGCACGCTGGCGTACTGGCTGGCGGGGATGCCCTTTTTTGATGCCGTTTGTCACGGGCTCTCCACCGTATCCCTGGGCGGCTTTTCAACCCGCAGCGAGAGCATCGGTTTTTATGACAGCCACGCGATTGAGCTTGTCGCCGGCACCTTTTCGCTGCTTTCGGCGTTTAACTTTACCCTCTGGTATGTCGCCCTTGTCAGACGCACGCTGAAGCCGATTCGCCGCAGCCCGGAGGTGAGATTCTTTCTGGCCGCTGCCGCGGTGCTTATCGCCATTACCGCCTGGCAGGTCTGGCACGCGGGAATGTATAACCCTCTCGACAGCCTGGTGCACGCCTTCTTCCTGGCAAGCTCAATGATGACCGATAACGGCCTTTCAACGGCCGATTACGCCCACTGGCCTGCCCACACCATATTCCTGCTGCTGAGCGCCAGCTTCTTTGGTGGCTGCGTGGGTTCGACCTGCGGTGGGATTAAGGCCCTGCGTTTTCTGATGATGTTCAAGCAGAGTATTCAGGAGATGAATCAGCTGGCGCATCCGCGGGCGCTGCTGACCATCAAGGTTGGCAACAGCGTGGTGAATGAGCGCGTCCTGCGTTCAGTATGGAGCTTCTTCTTTCTCTACGTGATGATCACAGGCTTTTTCGTCTGGGCGCTCAATCTGATGGGCTATGACCTGTTTACATCATTTGCGACGGTGGCTGCCTGTATCAACAATATGGGGCTGGGCTTTGGCGAAACGGCATCAACCTTCGGGACGTTAAAGGAAGAGGCCAAGCTGTTGATGTGCGCGGCGATGATCTTAGGACGTCTGGAAATTTATCCGGTGTTGATCCTGTGCTCGCGCTTTTTCTGGCGGGCATAACGCATTCCCGGCGCACCGGGAATGCTGTGCTTACGGCGCCGGGTTAACCAGCATTTGCCCTACGGAGCCCCTGTCCATCATCTCCAGCGTCTGGCTGTGGAACAGGAACGGGAAGTGCGGCCAGGAAGGCTGGCCGTAGTAGACAAGCAGTTCAACCTGACCATCCACCCAGACGGTGTCTTTCCAGCCCCTGTCTTCCGGGAATGGCATCGCGCCGTTCACGTTGCGGATCAGGAATGACACACCTTCAATATGGAACGACTGCGGCATGTCGGAGCGAACGGTCCAGCGCTCCCAGGTGCCCTGCTGGGCAGTAATGTCGATACGGTTAACGTCCCACAGCGCGCCGTTGATGCCCGGGTCGTCGCCGAGGCTGATATCACGGCTGCGCACCGGCGAACCGCTCATGATCTCCTGCGGCAGCAGGCGCATGGGCAGGCTGTCGGTCACCAGCGGCAGGAGACCGGTTGGGCGCAGGGTCAGCACCAGCGTGGAGACCAGAATGCTCGACGGCTCAAAGAAGCCACGAATGCGATCCACAATGCTCGCCGCTTCGCCGCAGGTCACCGAGACTTCATCGCCGTTGGTCATATCCACGAGGATTTCACGGCGTTCACCCGGGGCAAGCGCCAGCTGTTTAACGGACACCGGCGCCGGTAAAAAGCCCTGGTCGCCAGAGATCACATGCAGCGGGCGGCCATCGCTCATCTGCAACAGATAGCGGCGCGAGTTAGAGGCGTTCAGCAGACGCAGGCGAACCCAGCCGCGCGAGACTTCGACATACGGACTTTGCGCGCCGTTGACCAGCAGCGTGTCGCCAACAAAGCCACCGCTGCCCGGCTCGCTGTATTCCGGTGTGCCAAAGTTATCCAGACGCTTGTCCTGGATAATGACCGGGAAATCATCCACGCCGTAGTGGTTTGGAATGGGCAGAGATTTACTGACCTCGTCTTCTATCAGCCACATCCCGGCCAGGCCGTTATAAACCTGCTGGGCAGTGCGGTTAGGGGTATTAGCGTGATACCACAGCGTCGCCGCGCTCTGACGGATTGGCAGTACGGGAGCCCAGTCGGCGTTAGGCGACATCATGCGCGCGGCCCCGCCAATCAACGGGCCGGGAACCTGCAACCCGCTGATGGTCATCGCCACATTTTCAGGCGTGCGGTTGCTGTAGATGAGCTTTACGTCATCGCCATTCCACACGCGGATGGTCGGCCCAAGGTAGCGCCCGTTAATGCCCCAGACCGGCGCGCGGGTTCCCTGGGTAAACGACCAGTGGCTTCGCTGTAGCGTCAGGAATAGCGGCTGCCCGCGACGGGATTCAATCAACGGCGGAATGGGCAGCGGCTGTTGCTGCCCGGCGGCGCTGGCTGTCAGCGGCATCGCACCCGCACAAAGGGCGATCCCTGAAGCCTGAATAAACTGACGCCGACTGAGTGACATATAAGCTCCATCTGAAACGACTAACAACGCGGGAATTCGTTTTCCCTTTTAACGCCGGATTAGATCTTCCCGGCGGCTTCTCTCTCTGCGACTTCTTTGTCGAGCTGAGCAATATGCTGAACCATCAGTTCACGGCAGTGCGCTGCCAGCTCGCGGACCTGATCTTTACCGTATTTGCTGGTATCGACCGGCGGCAGCATCTCGACAATCACCAGCCCGTTATTCAGGCGGTTAAGATTAATCTTATTCGATGTATTGGAAACACACACGGGAATAATTGGAACGCCCGCCGCAATTGCGGCATGAAACGCCCCGGTTTTAAACGGCAGCAGACCGCGACCGCGGCTGCGCGTGCCTTCCGGGAACATCCAGATAGAAATGCGGCGCTTTTTGAAGTGGTTCACCACTTCCGCAATGGTACCGTGCGCTTTTGCGCGGTTATTACGGTCAATCAGCAAGTTACCCGTCAGCCAGTAGAGCTGGCCGAAAAAGGGGATCCACAGCAGGCTCTTCTTACCCACCGTCACGGTCGGCGGCAGCACGATGTTAGAGGCGGTCACCATATCGTAATTATTTTGATGGTTTGCGATATAGATGGCGTTACCGAAATTCTCCGCCCCTTCCGGCAGACGCTTTTCAACCTTCAGGCCAAACAGCGGTGCAAGACGACCAAACATGTGGCCGAAGGTGGCGACATGCTTCGGGTTACGCGGGCTGAACAGGCAATAGATGCAGCCGAAAACACAGACCAGAATGCAGTAGATAACGGTAAGAATAAGACGAACAATGTATAGCATAGCGACCTCTGAAGCCCTGACAGCTGACAATTATACTTCACCTGTGGCCAGGTAAGGACTTTATTACGAGCGCGTATTGTTAATCGCAACGCACGAATTAACAACGGTTTTACGGGAAATTTTATTGGATATCCCCCTCCGGAACAGAGGGGGATCGAAACGCGTTACTCTTCGCTGTCGCCCGCGTTGCTGCGTGCAGGAGAATCGATCTCCACGCGGTCGATACGCTGCAGACCGCGCATCAGCGAACCGCGGCGTCCGCGCTCGCCCACCACCTTCTGCAACTCTTCCGGACGCAGCTTGATTTTACGCTTGCCGACATGAATGGTCAGCGTGCTCTGCGGCGGCAGAATGAAGAGATGCGCCAGGCCATCTTCACCTTTCGCGGCTTCCGCCGACGGGATGTTGATGATCTTATTGCCCTTCCCTTTTGACAACTCCGGCAGGTCGCTGACCGGGAACATCAGCATGCGCCCGGCAGACGTGATGGCCAGCAGCATGTCGCTCTCGTTCTCAACCACCAGCGGCGGCATAACGTGTGCGTTATCCGGCAGGCTGATCATGGCTTTACCGGCACGGTTACGTGACACGAGATCGTTAAAGGTACAGATAAAGCCGTAACCCGCATCAGAGGCCAACAGCAGTTTCTGGTCGTCGGCTTCCATCAGCATGTGGTCAACCGTCGCCCCCGGCGGCAGCGTCAGCTTGCCGGTCAGCGGTTCGCCCTGACCGCGCGCGGAAGGCAGCGTGATCGGATCGATGGCGTAACTGCGGCCCGTGGAGTCAATAAACGCCACCGGCTGGTTGCTCTTGCCTTTCACGGCCGCCTTGAAGCTGTCGCCCGCTTTGTAGCTCAGCCCCGGCGCATCGATATCATGGCCTTTGGCGCTACGCACCCAGCCGCTCTGGGACAGGACGATGGTGACCGGCTCTGAAGGCTGCATGTCATGCTCGTTCATCGCCTTCGCTTCTTCGCGCTCATGCAGCGGAGAACGGCGGTCGTCGCCGAAGGCATCGGCATCGGCCTGCAACTCTTTCTTCAGCAGGGTGTTCATTTTGCGTTCGGACGCGAGGATCGCCTGCAGCTGATCGCGCTCTTTTTCCAGCTCGTTCTGCTCACCGCGGATCTTCATCTCTTCCAGCTTAGCGAGATGGCGCAGCTTCAGTTCGAGGATCGCTTCGGCCTGGGTTTCACTGATACCAAAGCGCGACATTAACGCGGGCTTCGGCTCGTCCTCGGTACGGATGATCTCAATGACTTCATCGATATTGAGGAACGCGACCAGCAAACCTTCGAGGATATGCAGGCGCTTAAGCACTTTCTCCAGACGGTGGTTCAGACGACGGCGCACCGTATCGCGACGGAAGGTCAGCCATTCGGAGAGGATCTCCAGCAGGTTTTTCACCGCCGGGCGTCCGTCCAGACCGATCATGTTCAGGTTGATGCGGTAGCTTTTTTCCAGGTCGGTGGTGGCGAACAGGTGGTTCATCACCTGCTCCATGTCCACGCGGTTAGAGCGCGGCACGATCACCAGTCGGGTTGGGTTCTCGTGGTCGGATTCATCGCGCAGGTCGTCCACCATTGGCAGCTTTTTATTGCGCATCTGGGAGGCGATCTGCTCCAGCACCTTGGCGCCAGAGACCTGATGCGGCAGCGCGGTGATCACCACGGCGCCGTCCTCTTTGGTCCACACCGCGCGCATGCGTACGGAGCCACGGCCGTTCTGGTAGATTTTGCGGATTTCGGCACGCGAGGTGATGATCTCAGCCTCGGTCGGGAAGTCCGGCCCCTGAACGATATCCAGCAGCTCGTCCAGCGAGGTTTTCGGCTGTTCAATCAGGGTGATGGCGGCTTTCGCCACTTCACGCAGGTTGTGTGGCGGGATGTCCGTCGCCATACCGACCGCGATACCGGTGGTGCCGTTCAGCAGGATATTCGGCAGACGCGCAGGCAGCATTTTCGGCTCCTGCAGCGTGCCGTCGAAGTTTGGCACCCAGTCCACCGTCCCCTGGCCGAGTTCGCCCAGCAGCACTTCGGCATATTTAGACAGGCGGGATTCGGTATAACGCATCGCCGCGAAGGATTTCGGATCGTCCGGTGCCCCCCAGTTCCCCTGACCGTCCACCAGCGGGTAACGATAAGAGAACGGCTGGGCCATCAGCACCATCGCTTCATAGCAGGCGCTGTCGCCGTGCGGATGGTATTTACCCAGTACGTCACCGACGGTACGGGCGGATTTCTTGAACTTGGCGGTGGCGTTCAGCCCCAGCTCGGACATCGCATAGACGATGCGACGCTGAACGGGCTTCAGGCCATCCCCGATAAACGGCAATGCCCTGTCCATGATGACGTACATGGAGTAGTTCAGGTAGGCGTTTTCCGTGAATTCATGTAGCGCGAGGCGCTCTGCCATATCGCTCATTACGTGTGATTCCTCAACTCAGAAACCGATGGGTTTCAGGCAATATTGCCGCAGATACTACCCTATCTGGCGAGTTGAGTCACAAAGAAAAAGGGCCGGATAAGCGGCCCTTTCTGGGTTATTTCGTCAGCTTGATAACCTGCTTCACGTCGATTTCAAATTCGTTCCAGTCTTTATCGACCTTACCCTGCAGCTCGACTTTATCTTGCGGGGACACGGTCACACCGTTCCAGCGCTTATGATCAATCTCAACCACCACCGTGCCGGTCTCGTCGCGGAAGGTGTAGCGGTCATCGGACAGGCGTTCGGTGATGTTCCCGCGCAGCTTCACCCAGGCGTCGTCCTTCAGGTCTTTGACTTTCGCGGCCGTTGTCAGGTTGGCGTTGTTATCAACAAAACCGCCTGCCTGCGTCTGAGTCTGGGGTTGGGTAGCTGATGGGCCCGTAAAACCGCCCTGAGCAGCGAAGACCGGTGCGGTGGTCATCATCATGATAGCAGCCATTGCAGCGAATTTTTTCATATTCATCTCTCCCTTTAATGTGGTGTCGCAATCCATTAAACAGGGTAATCCTTAACAACTTCTTAAGGGGAAAATTTATATTTTTTTACTGTACAGCAGGCGGATCCAGAGGGTTTACTGACGCCATCAAGGAGGGGATATGCGCATATTACTGGTAGAAGACGACAAGCTGATTGGTGATGGCATCAAAGCGGGCTTAAGCAAAATGGGCTTCATCGTGGACTGGTTCACCGACGGAAAAACCGGCCAGGCGGCGCTCTGTTCTGCCCCTTACGATGCGGTGGTGCTTGACCTGACGCTACCGGAGATCGACGGTCTGGCGATCCTGCGCGCCTGGCGCGAAAGCGGGCGCAGCGAGCCGGTGCTTATCCTGACCGCGCGGGATGCGCTGAATCAGCGCGTCGAGGGGTTACGCCTGGGGGCCGATGATTACCTCTGCAAACCCTTCGCACTGATCGAAGTGGCCGCCCGCCTTGAGGCGCTGGTGCGTCGCAGCCACGGTCAGACGCGCAGCGAACTGCGTCACGGCAAAGTGACGCTCGACCCGACAAGCCTGGTCGCCACGCTGGAGGGGGAAACGCTGGCCCTCAAGCCCAAAGAGTTCGCCCTGCTGGAGTTACTGATGCGCAATGCGGGCCGCGTCCTGCCGCGTAAAGCGATCGAAGAGAAGCTCTATACGTGGGACGATGACGTCTCCAGTAACGCCGTGGAAGTTCACGTCCATCATCTGCGGCGTAAGCTGGGCAGCGAGTTTATCCGCACGGTTCATGGCATCGGCTATACCCTGGGTGACGCATGAAACTGAGCCTGAAACTCCGTCTGACGCTTCTTTTTCTGCTGCTGTCGCTGACGGCCTGGTTTGCCGCAAGCCTTGTCGCCTGGCAGCAGACGACCCACAAGCTCGATAAGCTGTTTGATACCCAACAGATGCTGTTTGCTAAACGGCTGCTGACGATGGATCTGGATGAAATACGCGCTCCGGAGCGGATGCGCGAGATCCCCAAAAAAGTGAAGCACGGTCGCCTGGACGACGATGCTCTGGCCTTCGCCATTTACGCTACCGACGGCACGATGATCCTCAATGACGGGGAAAACGGCCGCGACATCCCGTATCACTATCGCCGCGATGGGTTTGATGACGGCAGGCTCAAAGACGACAACGATGACTGGCGTTTCTTATGGCTGTCCTCGCCGGACGGGAAGTACCGCGTGGTGGTCGGTCAGGAGTGGGAATACCGGCAGGAGATGGCGCTGGATGTGGTCAGCTCGCAGCTGACGCCGTGGCTGGTGGCGCTACCGGTGATGCTGCTGTTGCTGATTGTCCTGCTGAGCCGGGAGCTTAAGCCATTGAAAAAACTGGCGCAGACGTTGCGCCTGCGCTCGCCGGATGCCACCGACACCCTGCCGACACAGGGCGTGCCATCAGAAGTACGCCCCCTTCTGGACTCCCTGAACCACCTCTTTACCCGAACCCAGGAGATGATGAGCCGCGAGCGCCGCTTTACCTCCGATGCCGCCCACGAATTACGTAGCCCGCTGGCGGCCCTGAAGGTGCAAACCGACGTGGCGCAACTCTCTCTGGACGACCCGCAGGCGCAGGAAAAAGCGCTCTCGCAGCTCCACGCGGGGATCGACCGGGCATCCCGGCTGGTGGATCAACTCCTCACTCTCTCGCGTCTGGATTCTCTGGAAAATCTCGACGATGTCGAACCGATAAAGATGGCCGATTTACTGCAATCAGCGGTTCTGGACATCTGGCATCCGGCGCAGCAGGCGGGTATCGACCTTCGCCTGAACATCAACGCCCCGCAGGCTGAACGCACGGGTCAACCGCTGCTGTTGAGCCTGCTGGTGCGTAACCTGCTGGATAACGCCGTTCGTTACAGCCCGCGCGGCAGCGTGGTTGAGGTTACGCTGGACGCCCGTTGCTTCTCCATACGCGACAACGGGCCAGGGATCGCCCCCGAGGCGTTGGCCCGTATTGGCGAGCGTTTTTATCGTCCACCCGGCCAGGATGCCACGGGCAGCGGGCTGGGATTATCGATTGTAAAACGCATTGCTGCCCTGCACGGTATGCATGTTTCACTGGATAATGCTGCGGAAGGCGGCGTTGACGTAAAGGTGTGCTGGTAAGGGATTATTGCATTTAACGCAAAAGACTTTGCACATTTTGCTCATTTTACCGTATCGCCCTCGCGCGTAGAATACTCGCCATACTCTCATCGACGAGGACAAATAATGAGCAACATTCTGATTATCAACGGTGCGAAAGAATTCGCCCACTCTAAAGGCCAATTGAATGACACCCTGACCGAGGTCGCGGACGGCTTCCTGCGCGACGCCGGGCATGATGTTAAGGTTGTGCGCGCAGACAGCCATTACGACGTGAAAGCCGAAGTGCAGAACTTCCTGTGGGCTGACGTGGTTATCTGGCAAATGCCGGGCTGGTGGATGGGCGCACCGTGGACCGTGAAAAAATACATGGATGACGTGTTCACTGAGGGCCACGGTTCACTGTATGCCAGCGACGGCCGTACCCGTTCCGACGCGTCTAAAAAATATGGTTCAGGCGGCCTGATTCAGGGTAAGAAATATATGCTCTCCCTGACCTGGAACGCCCCGCTGGACGCGTTCACCGATAAAGATCAGTTCTTTGAAGGCGTAGGGGTAGACGGCGCATACCTGCCGTTCCACAAGGCTAACCAGTTCCTCGGCATGGACCCGCTGCCGACCTTTATCGTCAACGACGTGATTAAAATGCCTGACGTCCCGCGCTATATCGCAGAATATCGCAAGCATCTGGCTGAAATTTTTGCTTAACTGGTAACCTGGAATTAGAAGGAGTTAATTATGCTTACCGTTATTGCTGAAATCCGTACCCGTCCTGGCCAACATCACCGCCAGGCGGTGCTGGATCAGTTCGCGAAAATTATCCCAACCGTCCTGCAAGAAGAAGGCTGCCACGGCTATGCGCCGATGGTTGACGCCGCAACCAGCGCCAGCTTCCAGGCCACCGCGCCGGACTCCATCATCATGGTTGAGCAGTGGGAAACCGTGGCGCATCTCGAAGCGCACCTGCAGACCGCACACATGAAAGCGTGGAGCGATGCGGTAAAAGGTGACGTGCTGGAAACCCACATCCGTATTCTGGAGCAAGGGGTATAAAACCTGCCTTCCCTCTCCTTTCGGAGAGGGAAATCTCTCTGACCTGCTATGCTTATTCTGACTTCATGATTAACAGGAGGAAGGAATGGGACTTTTTAACTTCGTAAAAGAAGCAGGCGAAAAGCTGTGGGACAACCTGACCGATCATAAAGGCCAGAGCGACAAAATCACCGAGCACCTCAAGAAACTCAACATTCCCGGCGCGGATAAAGTGCAGGTCAACGTTACCGACGGTAAAGCCAGCGTAACGGGCGACGGGCTGACCCAAGAGCAGAAAGAAAAAATCCAGGTCGCCGTCGGCAATATTGCGGGCGTCAGCGAGGTGGAAAACAACATCACCGCCACTGATGCCAAAGATGAAGCCACCTACTATACGGTGAAATCAGGCGACACCCTCAGCGCCATCTCCAAAACCGTGTACGGGGATGCCAACCAGTACAACAAGATTTTTGAAGCGAACCGCCCGATGCTCTCCAGCCCGGACAAGATTTATCCCGGCCAGACGCTGCGTATTCCTAAGGCGTAACCCACACGTCGGGGGCGTGCCCCCGACCTTTTACCAGTACGGCTTCCAGCTCTGGGTGAACCGCACCAGCGCCTCAACGTAGAAGTAATCGCCCCAGCTCGCACACTCATCCACGCCTTTGTTGCTCGCCAGGTGATAGACAGCGTGCTTAAGCAGCCCGTTCCCCTTCTCGTCTTTGCCCATCAGATAGTGCTTTGTCAGTGACGACATAATCCCTTTAGCCCAGTCCAGATAACGTTCACGATCCGGATCCGTGACCGGCAACTGTTTTACCAGTTCCAGCAGCCCGCAGACGGCAATGGCCGCCGAGGAGGAATCCCGCAGTGCATCTGTCCCCAGCAGCGCCAGATCCCAGTGGCAGACATTATCCTCCGGCAGACGATTAAGAAAGTAGTTTGCCAGGCGTTTTGACAGCGCAATCATCGTCTTATCGCCGGTATAGAGATAGCTCAGCATAAAACCGTAGATCCCCCACGCCTGCCCGCGGGACCAGCAGGAGTCGTCCGCGTATCCTTGCTGCGTGTTGCCGTAACGAGGCGCGCCGGTAACCACATCCATGTAGTAGGTGTGGAACGTCGAGGCATCTTCACGAATCAGGTACCTGGCGGCCTGCATCACGTGGGCTTTTGCGGCGTCAGCAAAGCGCGCGTCGCCGGTTTGTTCCGTCGCCCAGTAGAGCAGCGGCAGATTCATGTTGCAGTCGATAATCATCCGCCCGGCCTGCTCCGGGTCTGACAGATCGCCCCAGGCCTGAATAATCTTCGCCTTCGGGTGAAAGCGCTCCAGCAGGGCTTCAGCCGCCAGCAGGGCGAACCCGGGCGCCTCGCGGTTGCCGGTCAGTCGCCAGGCCGCCACGCAGGAGAGCGTATACAGGAACCCCAAATCATGAGTGTTGGTATCATTACGCCCGGCGATGCGCAGGCCAAACGAGCGCACGTGTTTTTCAGCCATCTCGCGGAACGTTGTCTCACCGCTCATCTCCCACGCCAGCCATAGCTGACCGGTCCAGAAGCTGGTGGTCCACTCCACATTCTCCGTCAGCGGATAAACCCCGTTCTGGCAGGTTTCTGCCGGGAATCGGTCACCAAACGCCACCAAATGACGGCTAATCAGCTCAAGCACGTGGCTGCGGGCAGAGCTGAGTTCATCACGTAATGTCCGCGATTCAACGGGGACAGGAATAGCCTGCAGGTGTTCCTCTTTGATACGACTTAACATGTTTCGGGTCCTTTAAATTACCGGGATGAGGGTTCTGCTGCGTTCAGCGAGCGGGTACCGCGCCATTTGCTCTGGCAGGCGGATAACGTAAAGGCAGAGATAAACGTAAAGGTCAGCGCCGTGGCTCCCATAATGATATAGGTGTGCTCAAAGCCGATGCGGTCATACAGATAGCCGGCAGGCGAAGAGACAACCACGTTGCCCACGTAGAGCATGGCCTGATAGCCCAGCAGATACATGGTGGCGTTAACGCGTTTATCGAAATGCTCAGCAATATATTTAAAGACCGATACCAGCAGCAGACATATTTCCAGGCCATATAGCGGTTTCAGTACGGAAATTAACAGATGGGAATCGCACAGGCCGGAAATAATCAGTCGTGCACCGACCACCAGCCCGACAATTAACAGTCCACGCTTGGCACCAATACTATTCACCAACAGCGGGATCACCATATACATCACAAATTCCATACCCGACTGTACGGTTCCCAGATAACCGAACACCGCGTTACCCTGGTGAATATCATCAAAGAACGTGACGAAATAGCGTGAGAACTGCTGCTCGGCAATAAACATCATCCACGCCACGCCCGCCACATACAGGCAGAACGCCCAGAACTTGCGGTTACGCAGCAGGGCATAGACATCCGCAGGGGCGATTTTCTCTTTGGTCAGCACCTCGCTGGCGTGAGCGGAGTTAGTGTTCACTTTCAGGCTCACAAGAACGATCAGCATGATGATGGATGCGACGCTGCCCAGAATAAAGTTATACGCCGGTGAGAGATTAAACAGCAGACCGGAGAACGAGGACGCCACGGCCCAGCCAAGCGATCCCCACATGCGAATTTGCCCGAACTCCATACCGTTTAAACGGCTAAAGCGGTCAGAATAGGATTCACACGCCGCCACGCCCGCGTACCAGGCAAAGCTTAAATAGAGCGCGCCAATGATAATCCCCACCAGAGTATTGGACATCAGCAGCGGCTGATAAACATAAATAAAGAACGGCGCCATCAGTGCGGACATGGCAACCACAAAATAGAGCAGGTATTTACTCATGCCGATCTTATCGAGAATATAGCCGTAGATCGGTTTAAGAATGACTGAGAAGACACCGTTGACCGCAAAGACAGTGCCAATTACCGAGCCGCTGAGATTCGCCTTTTGGCCGAGCCAGATGGCTAATAGCCCAATACTGGCGGACCAGGTAAAGAAATAGAGAAATATAAAGCTGCTGATTTTGTAATATTCGGTTCTGTTCGTTGTAGATGCACTTTTCATATCATCCTCGCCGACGTGTAGGGTCAGATTTTTTATAATGTGAACGACAGCTTACGTTCGCCTCCGGGTTCGCGGATCGCGACCTGGTCAGGGGTCATCTTCAGTTCAGGTGCCAATGCCGCGGGGGGTTTCTCGCTGGCCACGACGGCGCAACAGAGCCAGCTCTCTCCCTGAGGGAGATCGGTTTTTAACAGCGGAATGGATGCGCATTCCGGGAACATAATGTTGCTGTTCGGCGGCGTGACGATGCTGTCTGGCTCCCGGGCAATGGCCGGGGAGAGATCGACAATCACGCTGCTGCCGTTGCTGGCCGTCAGGTAACAGCCACGCTCATGAATGTGGTGTTCGGTTTTCATCACCGCAAAACCGCCCTCCACTGCCTGAAGGGTGCGAGCGCTGTTAATGCGGTGCAGACGCACGTGCCACTCGCCAAAGGGAATTTGCCAGGTTTCGACATGGACATCATGCCAGGGTGACCAGCGTGAATAGAGGTAGTTCTCATCCACCCGCACCTCCGCGCATTCACGACGCCCGCGGAAGTAGTTATCCCCCTCCGCCAGCAGTAACATCGAGTCGCAGGCGGCATGTTTCAGGCCAAAGCGCCCCCGTTCGAGGGTGAAGCCAAAGCGGCTTGAGTACGCAAATTTGGTGTATTTGGCTTCGGTGTTGACGTAGTTATTCAGCTCAAGCTGACCGGCAGTGAGCATCGTGACGTGCTGTGAGTTATCCGCATGCATCAGGATGTGCTGCGCTGGGTGGATCACACGTTTTTCCGCCAGCGAGGGGAGCGGCTGCTCTTCTGCCTGCCAGAACGGGTGTGACTCCGGCAAGGCCAGAATCAGGTACGTTTTCAGCGCCCAGTACGGTGAGCCGGGGGCGTTATAATCCTCGCACATCACCAGGTTGGGATAAGTAAAACCGAGGGTCAAAATACCGTCGCGATCGGTCATCGGCTGCCGCTGCCACCAGCGAAGATGGCGCAGCACAATGCCCTTCACGATGCCCGGCGAGAAGACATTCAGCCCGGAAAAGGCCACGGCGCTCCAGAAAGCGACCATCGCGAAGCGATAGGTAAGGCTCCGGCCAAACGGTACCGACGCGCCGTCGGCGGCAGACCAGTAAATAAAATCTTCGGCAAACTGACGGGCACGCTCACGTAACACCTCCGCCCTTTTTTCATCACCGCTGAGGGTGGCATAAATCAGGCCGTAGAAGTGGAACGCCATTGAGATGTAGTAATCCTTCGGGCGGCCCGGACCGTCAGAATACCAGCCATCACCCAGATAATACGCCTCCATCATCGCAAACCGACGGTCGATGGCGCGCGGATCATACGGCAGCCCGGCACATTTGAAACCAAGCTGCACCATAATCGCAAAGTAGTTCCAGTTGCTGTCCGGCATCTGCGCATCTGTGATCTGGTTGAGCCACGCGTGCAGGTTCATTACCTCACGTTGACTGAAGCGGCGGGTGAGCTTATCCCCCAGCAGCGCCAGCCCCAGGCCGTAAGCCGCCATCTCCACCAGACGCTGGTCGTACGGGCCGGTTTCCCCCCAATAGCCCGGGCTCTGCGGATCGGTGCCGAGCTTAATGGCGGTCAGGTACTTCTCACTAAACGGCTCGTCCCCGCCGCCCGCCATCAGCGGAAACAGCCCCCACAGCGCACGGGATAGCCCTTCCATCTGCGCAATCTCCGTGGGGTAATGCGCACAGGTTTCTCCCAGCGAGAACCGGGAACAATCCTGCGGAAAGGACTTATCCAGCGCGCCCAGCAGGTCATGTAACGACGCCACCACCTCCTGGCGCGAAGACAATGGATTTGATTTTTTAGACATACGCTCGCCCTCGTCATCAACTGCGACGAAGGATAGTGAATCCGCAAGGGGGATAAATGTTAGCCACGTCACAGCCGTGAAGGCTAAATAAACCTCCAGTTGAGAAAATTTAAAAAGGTGGTTTATAACGTGAAGATAACGGCAGAAAATTGAGTTTTATTGCACTATGCGCGACACGCCCACCTCCGACCGGCTGGAACTGATCACCTTAAATGACACCGTCGTGTCATTCAGCCGTCTGTTTGCCAATACCGTGCGTTACCATCACTGGCATCAGTGTCTGGAGATTCTGTATGTGGAAGAAGGATTTGGCGTCGCCATTGTCGATAACCGTCACTACACCATGCGCCCCGGGCGGCTGTTTTTCTTTCCGCCGTTTACCCTGCATAAAGTGAGGGTGGATGAGCAGGCAGAAGCGATTTACCGACGTACCATTATTCATCTCGACCCTCACGCGGTGCTCACAGCCCTGCGCGATTTTCCCCACACGCAGCAGCGGCTGCAGAAACTTTCTGCCCGCGGCGCCGGAGCGTGGGTTGCCGATCTGGCGCACTGCCATCACCATGTCGATCATCTGCTCGGCTGTTACCCGTCGCCTTTAACCCGCGAGGGAATAGCCGCGCTGTTGATTGGTTTATTCGCCATGCTCCCGGACGATAATGCCCGTGCGCCGGGCAGTAGCCTTGGGCTCGCCAGCCAGGTGATGTTCTGGCTGGACGAACATTACCAGGAGAAATTTCGCCTGGACGCACTGGCAGAAACGCTGGGGAAATCCCGCAGCTACGTATCGCGAAAATTCCATGCGGAAACGGGCGAGAAGATCCATGAATATCTGAATACGCTAAGGCTGCGCAAGGCCTGCGAACGCCTGCTGCACAGCGAGGCGAGCGTACGCGAGATTGCCACCCAGGTGGGATTTTCCGACGTGACGTGGTTTATCAGCGCGTTTAAGAAGGGAATTGGCGAGACGCCGTTGCAGTACCGGAAGAACCATGCTGACCGATGAACGGCGTGAGCGCCCGGCATGCTTTAACCGCTCTTCTTCCCCGGCTTTAACCCACGATGAAACTCGTTGATGCGCTTCATGGATTTGATGGTGCGCTGCGGCTCGGTGGAGGCGACGGACAAAATAATCATCTCCAGGCACAGCAGCACCGTACCGTGCAGCGGGATTTTGCCCTTTTCTCCGCCGCGCGGCACATGGATCACCACGCTGGCCTCTTTGCTGAAACGTGAGTCCAGGGCGTTGGTCAGCAAAATCGTCGGGATCCCCAGACGTTTGGCTTCCCGCAACGTGGTTTGTCCTTCTCGGTGTGCAGATTTTTGCGCCATCATCACCAGCACATCGCCGCGCTGGAGCGCAATCAGCTGTTCGGCAAGGCCTATCCCGGTGCGGTTGAGCGGCATGGCGGGGAGCCCCATCCGGCTGAATAATCTGGCGGTGTACTCGGCCAGAATACCGGAGGCACCAATGCCGAAGATCGCCACCTGCCTGGCCTGTGCCAGCAGCGACACCGCCTGCGCCATCGCATAGCGGTTGTGCGGTTGCGACAAGACCTCACAGGTGTGCTGATGCCCTTCCAGCACAAAATCGATGCTCGCGTTAACGTCGCTGGTGAGCGTGTTGACCGTTGAGGAGATCTTTTCGCTGGATGTCACCACCGGACCAAACCACTGCTCCAGCGTCTGCTTCAGATCGCGCAGCCCGGCAAAACCCAGCGCCTGGATCGCGCGGACCACGGTGGCGTCCGAGGTTTTTAGCAGCGTGGCGATTTCCATTGCCGTCTGCTCCATCACCGCTTCCCGGTTCTCGTTGATGTAGCGCGCCACCTGCAGCAGACGCGGCGTCAGATGATGTGCACGTGCGCGAAAGCGCTCCCCGTAAACATCCACACGCCCTTTCTCTTTACGGATCACGGTGATACCTCCGGCAATGGCCGCCCGGCAATCTGCGACTGTACCTGCGCGGCCATCAGCCCTAAAGAGGCGAAGGAGTTCGAAATGGCCTCTTCGCGTGAAATCAGCACGTAGTGGCCGGTCCGACAGGCGTTCAGGAACTGGCACCAGCCCGGCATCACCGCCTCCATCGCCGCCAGCTCGTCCTGCGGTTTACCCCCGGTGTCGCCGCGCCAGGTGGCAAAGACAAAATCGGCGTCCAGCTCCGGCAGACGTTCGGCGCTGACGTCAATCCGTCCCCCTTCCGGGATACTCTCAATCAGCGGCGGGAAGGTAAATCCGGCGTCACGCAGCACGCGGCCTAAAGAGTGGTAGCTGTGCATGGCATTGATTTTTCCCTGGTTAGCCTGAATCACCGACACGGTGATTTTGCGCGTATCGATGGTCGCCTTCAGCGCCTTGATTTGTTCCTGATAGCGGCGCTCCAGGATTTTCAGCCGCGCCTGCGTACCGGTGAGCTGCGCCAGCTTGCGGTAGATCTCCGGTGCACCGCCGTCGAGATGGTCGATACTCACCGTCGGGGCAATCTTCTCCAGCTGTTCCACCGGCGTGTTGCGGGTCGGCTCGGTGATGATCAGATCGGGTTTGGCGGCGGCAATGGCTTCAATGTCGATATCCGCCGTGCCGATGAATTTGATTTCGGAATTATCGAAATCCACCCCCGTCAGCATGCCGCTGGCGCGCAGAAAATGGCTGCCGTCCGGGCGCGTGCGGCCATGGCTGGCGACGGGCGGTACGCCAAGCTCAATCAGTGGAATGGTGATATCCAGGTCGTGCAGCGAGACGATCCGCTTCGGGTGAAGCGGCACCTCCACCTTACGCCCGAGATCGTCAGTGAACGTCTGCGTCGGCTCTGCCGCACCCACCGCAAACCCTATCAGCAACAGCATCGAAACAAGTACGCGCATCATAGTCCTCTAAAATCTGTCCCGACGCTGCCAGAGCAGCAGCAGGAAAAACGGTCCGCCAATCAGTGAAATCACAATCCCCGCCGGTAACTGCAACGGCAGGAATGCCAGCCGCCCGACGGTATCCGCCAGCAGCACCAGCAGCGCCCCCAGCACGGCACTGCCCATCAACAACGCGGTTTGCCCACCGCGCATCACCAGACGCGCCATATGCGGCGCAATCAGCCCCACAAAACCAATACTCCCCACGCAGGAGACACAGGCCGCCGTTAACACCACCGGCGCGAGAACGCGCAGTAGCGCTAATCGTGCGGTGCGAACCCCGAGCCCCGTTGCGGCGTGGTTACCCAGCAATGCCACGTCAGCCGCGCGGGCAGTAAAGAGCAGCAGCGCAAACGCCGGGGCCGCCCAGGCTGCGGCGATACCGACCAGCGTCCAGTTTGCCGCGTGCAGGCTCCCCGCCAGCCACAGCATCGCCGTCTGCACATCGCGCACGTCGGCGGTGGTCATAAAGATCCCCATTGCCGCAGAGAAAGCCCATGACACGCCAATCCCAATCAGAATAAAACGCGGACGCGAGATATCGCGGGCCAGCGCCACCACCAGCAGCGCGGTAATGAGACCACCGGCCATCCCGACCAGCGGACGCCAGGCCAGCCCCAGCGCAGGGAACTGAAAAATCAGCAGCAGCACCGCCGCGCTGCAGCCCTCTTTCACACCAATAAGCCCCGGATCGGCCAGGCCATTGCGGGTGATGGACTGCATCGCCGCTCCCGCCATGCCCAGCATCGCGCCGCTTAAAATGGCCATCAGCAGCCGTGGCAGGCGGATATCCATCACGATATAGCGCGCATCGGCCTCCAGGGGTTCTCCGGAGAACAGCGCGCGCCCGATGGCGGAAGTGGGAATGGGAAGCGAACCGTGCGTCAGGCCAAACCCCAGCAGGAGAATGCCCATTAGAGCGATAAGCGTAACGCGCGCCACTGCCGCCGGGCGTACCTGCCCGGAAAACGGCCCGACACGCCATGCACGCAGTCCGGCCCGGCTCATTTGAACATCCTTGATGCCATCAGGATAAAGAGAGGAGCACCCACCAGCGCGGTCATGATCCCGGTGGCCAGCTCATACGGCGTAAACAGCGTACGGGCCGCGATATCCGCCAGCAGTAACACCAGTGCCCCGCACAGGGCAGAAAACGGCACCATCACGCGTAAGTCCACCGACACCAGACGGCGGATAAGCTGTGGCACGACCAGGCCAATAAAACCAATCGGCCCGGCAATGGAGACGGCTGCGCCGCAAAGCAGCGCAATCGCCAGCAGAGCCAAAAGGCGAGTTTTGAGCAGCGACACGCCCAGCCCCTGCGCCATCCGGTCGCCCAGGGCCAGCATATTGAGCGATGGCGACAGCCAGAGCGCCAGAGCGAACCCCACAGCGGCAACCCAGGATGCGCTGCGAACGATCTCCGCGTTAAGCCCGGCAAGATCTCCCGCCAGCCAGGTGCGCATGGCAAGCAGCGTCTGTTCATCCAGAATCAGCACCGTGGCGGTAATCGACGACGCAAACGCCGACATCGCCACGCCGCATAAGGTAATTTTCATCGGCGTGAGGCCGGTTCGCCCTGAAGAGGAGAACGTCAGCACCAGCATAAACAGCGCGGCGGCACCGACAGCAGCAATCAGCGGGCGGCCAAACGGCAAGGTAAACCCAAGCGCGCTGGTCAGCACCACGGCCAGCGCCGCCCCCGCGTTAAGCCCCAGAATATGCGGCTCGCCCAGCGGGTTACGGATCACCGACTGTAACAACACGCCCGCCACGCCCAGCGCCGCCCCGGTGACCATGGCGGCAGCCAGCCGTATCAGGCGTAATCTGACAATCACGTTGTGATCGAAATTGCGCGGGTCGAAATGAAGCAAGGCCTGCACCACCGTCTGGGGAGCAATGACACGCGCACCGATACCCAGATGGGCAATCGCGCCCATCACCAGCAGCAAGGCAAACAGCAGGAAAGCCAGTGACGTTCGCATCATGATTTTTCCGCCGCCTGGCGGAATGGCATAAAGAACGGCTTACCGGTCAGCGGATTAACCGACATATGGACATCGACATCAAACACCGCTTTGATGAGTTCCGGCATGCAGACGTCGCCTTCATGCAATACCCCCTCGACTTTGCCCTGGCGTAAAAAGACCAGGGAATCGCCATAGTTGACGGCGAAGTTGAGATCGTGGAGCACCACCACCACCGTACGGCCATGCTGGCGGGTCAGGGTATGCAGCAGCTCGAGGATCTCCACCTGATAGCGGAGATCGAGAAAGGTTGTCGGTTCATCCAGCAGGATATAGGGCGTTTGCTGGGCCAGGGCCATTGCGATCCAGCAGCGCTGGCGCTGGCCGCCGGAGAGGCTTTCGACGGGCTGATGTGCAAACTCTGCCGTACCGGTCAGGTGCAGAGCCTCTTCAACGGCCTGCTCGTCTTCATCGCTCCACTGGCGCATAAAATTTTGCCAGGGAAAACGGCCGCGTGATACCAGCTCAAACACCGTCAGCCCTTCCGGCAGCAGCGGAGATTGCGGCAGGATCCCCAGCTGACAGGCTACCGCTCTGGTTGGTTGCTCGTGAATGGCTTTGCCATCAAGCAGTGCGGCCCCGCCAAGCGGCTGCAGCAGACGCGCGATAGTGCTCAGCAGCGTGGATTTTCCACAGCCGTTCGCCCCTACCAGCACGGTCATTTTCTGCCGGGGGATCGCAAGGGAGATATCATCGACGATGATTTTTTTCTGATAGCCCGCGGAGAGGTTCTCCAGAACCAGCCCCGGTTTATGGGTGTTGTGCGCCACGTGAATGCCAACTTAATAAAAAATCGAACAAATAAAAATAAAACTCATTCTCTTTTGAAAGTTTGCCGCTGCGCCATGTAGTAGTCAAGGGGATAAACACCCTGATAAAGCCAGGGTTAAATAACAGGTACTACAGCGGCGCTTTTATTTTTTATTTAAGCTTTTTCAATGAATTATATGCAATTCACTTATATCAAGACGGGAGGTTTCAGGCTGTAGCCGCTTTTTGCTTTTTTCCATTTACTACTACATTGCCGCATGATTGAATGATTCTCAATTACATGTTCGATGCCACACGGCTAACGAGCAGACAATTAAGGGCAATGACTCATACATTCTTCCGCGCCCTTCATGCGCGGGATCTTTTGGGAAAACAGATGTAATGGCTACGTTCACACCTTCTCTCTCTGGGGTAAAAGGGCGCGCGCTCTTTTCACTGCTGTTTATGGCACAGCTGGTGCAGGCGGCCGACACCGCAACGGCTAACGACGGCGAAACGCTGACCGTCACCGCCGATCCCCATGCCGTGGCTGAGGCCACAAACGGCTATCAGCCGCTTAACACCTCCACCGCCACGCTAACCAACATGCCGATGCTGGATATTCCGCAGGTGGTGAATACCGTCAGTGATAAAGTGCTGGAAGATCAGCACGCTACTTCGCTTGATGAAGCCCTTTATAACGTCAGCAACGTGGTGCAAACCAATACCCTGGGCGGTACGCAGGATGCGTTTGTGCGCCGGGGATTTGGCGCGAACCGCGACGGGTCAATAATGACCAACGGCCTGCGCACGGTGCTGCCGCGCAGCTTTAATGCCGCGACCGAGCGCGTGGAGGTGCTGAAAGGGCCGGCCTCAACGCTGTATGGCATTCTCGATCCTGGCGGCCTGATCAACGTGGTTACCAAACGCCCGGAAACCCGCTTCGGCGGCTCAATTTCCGCTACCTCCTCAAGCTTTGGCGGCGGCACCGGGCAGGTTGATGTCACCGGCCCGATTGACGGCACGCGGCTGGCGTATCGCCTGAC
Organism: Enterobacter sp. Lyrl_3; assembly: GCF_051948675.1. NCBI lineage: Bacteria > Pseudomonadati > Pseudomonadota > Gammaproteobacteria > Enterobacterales > Enterobacteriaceae > Enterobacter > Enterobacter sp. Lyrl_3. Next base: position 48,120 of record NZ_JAYJLI010000014.1, on the reverse strand, counting down.
GGGCGAGTATCAGGATGAAGATTACTGGCGTAATTTTGGCAACGAGCGCAGCACCTTTATCGCCCCGTCGTTGACCTGGTTTGGTGATGATGCCACCGTGACCGTGCTCTATTCACATCGCGACTATAAGACGCCGTTCGATCGAGGAACCATTTTCGATCTCAGCACCAAACAGCCGGTAAACGTAGATCGTAAAACCCGCTTTGACGAGCCGTTTAACGTTACCGACGGGCAGTCCGATCTGGCGCAGCTGAACGCCGAATACCGTCTTAACAGCCAGTGGACCGCAAAGTTTGACTACAGCTTTAGCCAGGATAAATACAATGATAACCAGGCGCGCGTGATGGCCTATGACGCCAAAACGGGTAACCTGACCCGCCGCGTGGATGCAACCCAGGGCTCGACTCAGCGTATGCACAGTACGCGTGCGGATCTGCAGGGGAACGTGGATATCGCGGGCTTTTACAATGAGATCCTGACCGGTGTGTCGTATGAGAATTACGATCTGCTGCGTACGGACATGATGCGCTGTAAGAACGTTAAAGATTTCAACATCTACCATCCGACCTACGGCAATCTCAGCAAATGCACCACCGTCTCCGCCGCTGATAGCGACCAGACGCTCAAACAGGAAAGCTACTCCGCCTACGCGCAGGACGCCCTGTATCTCACCGATAAGTGGATTGCCGTTGCCGGGCTGCGTTACCAGTATTACACCCAGTATGCGGGCAAGGGTCGCCCGTTCAATGTGAATACCGACAGCCGCGACGAACAGTGGACGCCGAAGCTGGGGCTGGTCTACAAGCTCACGCCATCCGTCTCGCTGTTTGCTAACTATTCCCAGACGTTTATGCCGCAATCGTCCATTGCGAGCTACATTGGTGACCTGCCGCCGGAAACGTCTAATGCTTACGAAGTGGGGGCTAAATTTGACCTGTTCGATGGCATTACCGCCAACATTGCGCTGTTTGATATTCACAAGCGCAACGTGCTGTACAACGAAAGCGTGGGGGGTGAAACCATCGCCAAAACCGCTGGCCGCGTACGCTCGCAGGGTGTGGAGGTGGATCTTGCCGGATCGCTGACTGAGAATACCAATATTATCGCCAGCTACGGCTACACCGACGCCAAAGTGCTGGAGGATCCAGACTACGCGGGTAAGCCCCTGCCGAACGTGCCGCGTCATACCGGTTCTCTGTTCCTGACTTACGACATTCATAACGCGATCGGCGGGAATACCCTGACGCTTGGCGGCGGTGGGCACGGCGTGAGCCGTCGTTCAGCGACCAACGGTGCGGATTATTATTTGCCGGGATACTTTGTTGCCGATGCCTTTGTGGCCTACAAAATGAAGCTGAAGTATCCGGTGACGCTGCAGGTGAACGTGAAGAACCTGTTTGATAAAACCTACTACACCTCGTCCATTGCGACCAACAACCTGGGCAACCAGATTGGCGACCCGCGCGAAGTGCAGTTTACGGTGAAGATGGCGTTTTGATGTAAAAAAGCCCGGTGGCGCTAGCGCTTACCGGGCCTACGATTGCTATGGCTGAGGCATCAGGCCTCAATATCCGCCATATCGCCTTTCTCCTGCAGCCAGTTGCGTCGGTCTTCCGAGCGTTTTTTGGCCAGCAGCATATCCATCATGGCGTTGGTTTGCTGTTCGTCTTCATCGCTGATGGTCAGTTGAACCAGACGACGGGTGTTAGGATCCAGCGTGGTTTCGCGCAGCTGCATTGGGTTCATCTCGCCCAGCCCTTTAAAGCGCTGAACGTTTGGTTTGCCCTTCTTGCGCTTGAGCTGCTCCAGCACGCCCGCTTTCTCTTCTTCCGTCAGCGCGTAGTACACCTCTTTGCCGAGATCGATACGGTAGAGCGGCGGCAGCGCGACGTAGACGTGGCCGTTTTTCACCAGCGTGCGGAAGTGCTTCACGAACAGTGCGCACAACAGCGTGGCGATGTGCAGACCATCGGAGTCCGCATCTGCGAGGATACAGATCTTGCCGTAGCGCAGCTGGCTAAGATCTTCGCTGTCCGGATCGATACCGATCGCAACAGAGATATCATGCACTTCCTGCGAGGCCAGCACTTCATCAGACGAGACTTCCCATGTATTCAGGATCTTACCTTTAAGCGGCATGATCGCCTGGTATTCACGGTCGCGCGCCTGCTTGGCCGATCCGCCTGCCGAGTCCCCTTCCACCAGGAACAGCTCGGTACGGTTAAGATCCTGCGCGGTACAGTCCGCCAGCTTGCCCGGCAGCGCAGGGCCGCTGGTGAGCTTTTTACGCACCACTTTCTTCGCCGCACGCAGACGACGCTGCGCGCTGGAGATCGCCATTTCCGCCAGCATCTCTGCAGCCTGAACGTTCTGATTCAGCCACAGAGTGAAGGCATCTTTGACCACGCCGGAAACAAAGGCCGCGCACTGACGCGAGGAGAGACGCTCTTTGGTTTGCCCGGCAAACTGCGGATCCTGCATCTTAACGGAAAGCACGTAGGCGCAGCGATCCCAGATATCTTCCGCCGACAGCTTCACGCCGCGCGGCAGAATGTTGCGGTATTCGCAGAATTCACGCATCGCATCCAGCAGACCCTGACGCAGCCCGTTAACGTGCGTACCGCCGAGCATGGTTGGGATCAGGTTGACGTAACTTTCGGTCAGCAGCTCACCGCCTTCCGGCAGCCACAGCAGCGCCCAGTCCACCGCTTCGGTGTCACCGGTGAAATTACCGACGAACGGTTTTTCCGGCAGCGTCGGCAGGCCGTTTACCGCTTCGCACAGGTAGTCGTTCAGGCCGTCGGCATAGCACCAGCTCTGCTCGGTATTGTTGACGTTATCTTTAAACGTGATTTCCACGCCAGGGCACAGCACCGCTTTAGCTTTCAGCAGGTGCGTCAGGCGAGAAACGGAGAAACGTGGGCTGTCGAAGAAGCTTTCGTCAGGCCAGAAGTGGACGCTGGTGCCGGTGTTGCGTTTACCGCACGTGCCGACAACCTGCAGATCCTGCACTTTCTCGCCGTTTTCAAACGCGATGTTATACACCTGGCCGTCGCGGCGAACGTTCACTTCCACGCGCTTAGACAGGGCGTTAACCACGGAGATCCCCACACCGTGCAAACCACCGGAGAACTGGTAGTTCTTGTTGGAGAACTTACCGCCCGCATGCAGTCGGCAGAGGATCAGCTCAACGGCCGGTACGCCCTCTTCCGGGTGGATATCCACCGGCATGCCGCGACCGTCGTCGATAACTTCCAGCGACTGATCGGCATGCAGGATAACGTCGACGCGTTTGGCATGGCCTGCCAGCGCTTCGTCGACACTGTTATCAATAACTTCCTGGCCCAGATGGTTTGGGCGCGTCGTATCGGTGTACATCCCCGGGCGGCGGCGAACCGGCTCAAGCCCGGTGAGTACCTCAATGGCATCAGCGTTATAGGTTTGCGTCATGATTTAAACTAGCAATTCGCATTGATTGTCAGAGGCTGTGCAGTCCAAGAAAATCGACAATCTGGGTGAAATGATCTTCAAAGCCCGTGAAAGCATGGTTTCCGCCCTCTTCTATAGTCTGGCGGCAGGAGGCGTAATACGCCACTGCCTGGCGGTAATCCAGCACTTCATCACCCGTTTGTTGCAGCAGCCAGATCAGGTCCGGTGCTTCAAGCGGGTCGACCTGCATAACTTTGAGATCGTAAATATGGCGTGACTCTAGCACATATTGTTGGCCGGTGTAGGGGTTCTCGTTTTCGCCAAGAAAGTCCCGCAGCAGCTCAAACGGTCGAACCGCCGGGTTAACCACAACGGCGGGCAGCATAAAGCATTGCGAGAGCCATGTGGCGTAATACCCTCCCAGCGAGGAACCCACCACGCCGAAAGATTCGCCGCCGTGTTCCAGAACAATGGATTCCAGCATCTCCGCCGCCTCTGCCGGATAAGGCGGCAGCTGCGGGATAATCATCTCAACGTGCGGATGATGCTCGCTCAGCCACTGGCGTAACTGTGTCGCTTTGGCAGATCGCGGCGAGCTGTTGAACCCATGCAGGTAGAGGAGCGTAGACATCAATAGCCTTCTGAAGCGGTATCGGGGCGGAATTGCGCGCCTGCCAGACGGCAGACTTCCGTGGTCAGTGAACCATCCGCATGCAGTTCCAGCCAGCGCCAGCCCGGCGCGATGGTATCCAGGGTAAAGTTCGCGCAGTGCGGCTTAAACTGAACGCAGGTCGACGGCGTCGCCAGCAGACGGCGGCCATTCCAGTCGAGATCCTGTTCCTGATGAATGTGTCCGCACAGCAGATTCTTCACGCGTGGGAATTTCGCCAGCACGCTATCCAGGGCGGCAGAATTGCGCAGGCTGTGTTGATCGAGCCAGCTACAGCCCGCCGGAAGCGGATGATGATGAAGCAAAAGCAGCGTATGTCGCGCCGGTTCGGCGGCCAGTTTGGTCTCCAGCCAGTCGAGCTGAAACTCGCTTAACTCACCGTGCGGGACGCCAAACACCTGGCTGTCGAGCAGCAGGATCTGCCAATGCTCACCGGCAAACACACACTTCGCCGGAGAGATCCCCGCCTCCTGAAGAGAGCTATACATCGCAGGCTGAAAGTCGTGGTTGCCCGGAAGCCAGACGCACGGCACGCTAAAGCTCGCGATGCCTTCAGCAAAATGCTGGTAGGCCGCGGAGGATTGATCCTGCGCCAGATCGCCCGTTGCAACGATCAGATCGCAGGCACGATTTTCAGCGTGAATAGCGCTAAGTACAGCCTGATAACTCTCCCAGGTGTTCACCCCCAGCAGCGTTTCATGCTTTTCGGCAAAAAGGTGAGTATCGGTGATTTGTAATATCCTGACTGGTGCCCCACCAGCAACAGTCAGGTTCAACAGGCTTTCCAAATGGTGTCCTTAGGTAGGTTTATGACGCTAACAAACCGGAATCGCCATTGCTCCATGTGCTAAACAATATCTTAGCCAGTCGGCTAAAAACTGGTTAATTTGATGCTTTTCGTCGCGTTGATGCAACTTTTTATTCGGGTAATCATACCGCGCTTTAAAACGAAAGATCTGCTGACTTGAACACACTTCAGCGACCATCGCGTCGTGGTAGAGCCGCACCGTCATTGACGGCAGGCTCCAGTAGCTAATGCTGGGTGCCGTTTGTTCGATTTCCACCAGCGTAGTGTAGCGCGTTGATTCTGTTATCGTTAATCGATACTGCGCGTTGCTCACCTGATAGCTTACCGTTTCGCCGGGTGCGTCGTTTCTCGGCAGCAGGCGGCGCAATTGTGCGAAATTGGTTTCGCACAGGCGCATCATTTCTGGGAAGTCAGGTGTATAACGCTTCATTTTTTCCACTCGTTTCGTAATGTCTGATAATGCAGTTGCAGCCATTGCAGGGCGATGACAGACGCTGCGTTGTCGATTTTCCCCTCTTCTACCCACTGGTAAGCCTGCTCCCGACTCACCACATGAACCCGAATATCTTCGTTTTCATCTGCCAGACCGTGGATCCCATCCGCGGTCGTGGCGTCCACTTCGCCCACCATGATGGACAAGCGCTCGCTGGTGCCTCCCGGACTGGCCAGATAGCTGAGCACCGGTTTTGTGCGGCCAACGATCAGCCCCGCCTCTTCCAGCGCCTCGCGGCGGGCAACGTCTTCAACCGACTCGCCCTCTTCGATCATGCCGGCGACCATCTCCAGCAACCACGGGCTTTCACTGACGTCATACGCCGCGATGCGAATCTGCTCAACCAGTACGACTTCATCACGCACTGGGTCAAAGGGTAGCAAGACTGCTGCATGCCCGCGCTCAAAAATTTCGCGCCTGATTTCGCCGCTCATCTCACCGTTAAACAGGCGATGCCTGAAACGGTAAAGTTCCATTGAAAAAAAACCGCTATAAAGCGTTTCTCGTGCAATAATTTCTACATCGTTTTTGGCGAATGTCACGGGCAACTTATCTGGTTTTTGCATGAGTCGAGTCCTGGTAGCAATGGTGATGAAATTATGAATTTCAAGGCTGTTTGGCTGCCGTTTGTAAGGCTATATGGTAGATTGGTGCAAATTAACGCCACATGGCACATTACGCCAACCTTTTGGTGTGGATGATTCTGTTAGAATCGGCAATTATTTTTAATTAGATCAGCGCTAATACTGCTTCACAACAAGGAATGCAAATGAAGAAATTGCTCCCCATCCTTATCGGCCTGAGCCTGACGGGCTTCAGTGCAATGAGCCAGGCGGAAAACCTGTTACAGGTCTACCAGCAGGCACGTCTGGGCAACCCTGATTTACGTAAATCAGCGGCCGATCGTGATGCTGCGTTTGAAAAGATTAACGAAGCGCGTAGCCCACTGCTGCCGCAGTTAGGTTTAGGTGCAGATTATACCTACAGCAACGGTTTCCGCGACGCTAACGGCGTTAACTCCAATGCTACCAGCGCCTCACTGCAATTAACACAGACGCTGTTTGATATGTCCAAATGGCGCGCACTGACCCTGCAGGAAAAGAGCGCGGGTATCCAGGATGTGACCTATCAGACTGACCAGCAAACGCTGATCCTGAACACGGCGACTGCGTACTTCAACGTGCTGAGCGCGATTGACTCGCTCTCCTATACTGAAGCGCAGAAACAGGCAATTTACCGTCAGTTAGATCAAACCACCCAGCGTTTCAACGTGGGCCTGGTCGCCATCACTGACGTGCAGAACGCCCGTTCACAGTACGACAGCGTACTGGCCAACGAAGTGACCGCGCGTAACAACCTCGACAACGCGCTGGAATCTCTGCGTCAGGTCACCGGTAATTACTATCCAGAACTGGCCTCCCTGAACGTAGATAACTTCAAGACCGATAAGCCGCAGGCGGTGAATGCCCTGCTGAAAGAAGCGGAAAACCGCAACCTGACCTTACTGCAGGCGCGTCTGAGCCAGGACCTGGCCCGCGAGCAGATTCGACAGGCGCAGGATGGCCACCTGCCAACCCTGAGCCTGAGCGCCTCCACCGGCGTGTCTGATACCAGCTACAGCGGTTCTAAAACCAACACCGCCCAGTATGACGACAGCAACCAGGGCCAGAACAAAGTCGGCCTGAGCTTCTCACTGCCGCTGTATCAGGGCGGTTTGGTGAATTCTCAGGTGAAACAGGCGCAGTACAACTTTGTTGGCGCAAGCGAGCAGCTGGAAAGCGCCCACCGCAACGTGGTGCAGACCGTGCGTTCGTCGTTCAACAACGTGAACGCTTCTATCAGCAGCATCAACGCGTATAAACAAGCCGTTGTGTCTGCCCAAAGCTCCCTGGATGCAATGGAAGCCGGTTACTCCGTCGGTACCCGTACGATTGTTGACGTGCTGGACGCGACCACCACGCTGTATAACGCGAAACAGCAACTCTCCAGCGCACGTTACCAGTACCTGATTAACCAGCTGAACATCAAGCAGGCGCTGGGTACGCTGAACGAGCAGGACCTGCTGGCGCTGAACAATGCGCTGGGTAAACCGGTCTCAACCTCGCCGGACAGCGTGGCACCGGAGAACCCGGAGCAGGTTGCTGCGGTTGATAACTTCAACGCTAACAGCAGCGCGCCTGCTGCACAGCCAGCGGCTGCGCGTACCAACACCGGCAGCAATCCGTTCCGTCACTAAGAGTGTCATCAGGCCCACTGCGGCCTGATGCTCTCACCCCAGCCCTCTCCCACAGGGAGAGGGAGCATCTGAATCACATCCGAACGTAAGCCAACGTAAAGATCCCCCTGATTCCGACCCTCTTCGCTTCATTTTCAACCACTCATCCTCTATCCTGAGCGTTATAACCACTGGGTCCTGGAAGACAAATATGAAACGGACAAAATCCATAAATCACGCTTCGTTCCGCAAAAGCTGGAACGCGCGTCACCTTACCCCTGTTGCGCTGGCGGTCACCGCTGTCTTTATGCTGGCAGGCTGTGAGAAAAGCGATGAAACGGTCTCTCTGTATCAAAATGCGGAAGACTGTTCAGCCGCAACCGGTAACGCGGCAGAATGTAAGACCGCCTATAACAACGCCCTGAAAGAAGCGGAACGTACCGCACCGAAATATGCCACACGCGAAGACTGCGTGGCAGAGTTCGGTGAAGGCCAGTGTCAACAGACACCGGCTCAGGCGGGAACGGCGCCAGAAAATCAGGCGCAGGCTCAGTCCAGCGGTAGCTTCTGGATGCCACTGATGGCCGGCTATATGATGGGCCGCCTGATGGGCGGCGGGGCGGGTTACCAGCAGCAGCCGCTGTTTAGCTCGAAAAACCCGGCCAGCCCGGCCTACGGCCAATACACCGATGCCAGCGGCAAAGGCTATGGCGCAGCAACGCCTGGCCGCACCGTGACCGTACCGAAAACGGCGATGGCTCCGAAACCGGCTACCACCAGCACCATCACCCGCGGCGGGTTCGGTGAATCTGTGGCGAAACAGACCAGCATGCAGCGCAGCGCGACGGGTACGTCAACTCGCTCAATGGGCGGCTGATCATGGAACGAGTCAGTATCACCGAGCGCCCGGACTGGCGCGAAAAAGCGACCGAATACGGTTTTAACTTCCACACCATGTATGGCGAGCCGTACTGGTGTGAAGACGCTTACTACAAACTGACGCTCGCCCAGGTGGAAAAACTGGAGGCGGTGACGGCAGAGCTCCATCAGATGTGCCTGAAGGTTGTCGAGAAAGTGATCGACAGCGACGAGCTGATGGCTAAATTCCGCATTCCGAAGCACACCTGGAGCTTTGTGCGCCAGTCGTGGAAAACCAGCCAGCCCTCGCTCTATTCTCGCCTTGATCTGGCGTGGGATGGCGTGGGTGAACCTAAGCTTCTGGAAAATAACGCCGATACACCAACCTCTCTGTATGAAGCGGCCTTCTTCCAGTGGATCTGGCTGGAAGACCAGATGAACGCCGGAAACTTGCCGGAAGAGAGCGACCAGTTCAATAGCCTGCAGGAAAAGTTGATTGAGCGTTTCGCCGAGCTGCGTGAACAGCACGGTTTCAACCTGCTGCATCTCGCCTGCTGCCGTGACACGGAAGAAGATCGTGGAACGGTTCAGTATCTGCAGGATTGTGCTGCCGAAGCGGAAGTCGCCACCGAGTTTCTCTATATAGAGGATATCGGTCTGGGCGAGAAAGGTCAGTTTACTGACCTGCAGGATCAAGTGATCAGCAACCTGTTCAAGCTCTACCCGTGGGAATATATGTTGCGTGAGATGTTCTCCACCAAGCTGGAAGACGCTGGCGTGCGCTGGCTGGAACCGGCGTGGAAGAGCATCATCTCCAACAAAGCCCTGCTGCCGTTGCTGTGGGAAATGTTCCCGAACCACCCGAACCTGCTGCCAGCATACTTTGCGGAAGATGATTATCCGCAAATGGAAAAATATGTCGTGAAGCCAATTTTCTCCCGCGAGGGGGCAAACGTCTCCATTATCGAAAACGGTAAAACGCTGGAAGCGGTTGAAGGGCCTTACGGCGAAGAAGGAATGATCGTCCAGGCGTTTTATCAGCTGCCGAAATTTGGCGACAGCTATACGCTGATTGGCAGCTGGCTCATCAACGATCAGCCTGCCGGGATTGGCATCCGCGAAGATCGCGCGCTGATCACGCAGGATCTGTCACGGTTCTATCCGCACATCTTCGTCGAATAAGGCTTGCCCGGTGGCGCTACGCTTACCGGGCCTACACGCGAGATGTAGGCCGGGTAAGGCGAAGCCGCCACCCGGCATGTTTTTTACCCCACCTGCACCGACAGCATACTCAAACTCCCCATCTCAATACCGTCGACCGGGATCGTCACCGGTTCCTGACCATCCCACGCGCCAAGAACGTACAGTAGCGGCAGGAAGTGTTCCGGCGTTGGGTTAGAGAGCGAACCGCCTTCGTGATCCAGATAGTTCACCAGCGGATGCTGCTCAACCGGGCCTTGCCAGGTCAGATTGTCTTTGACGTAATCGTTAAAGGACGTTGCCCATGGGTAAGGCGTATTTTCACCGTGCCAGCGCGCCGTGCGCAGGTTGTGTACCACGTTACCGCTTGCCACCAGCATAATGCCTTCATCACGAAGCGTAGCCAGCTTGCGGCCCATCTCCATGTGCCAGGCTGCCGGTTTAGTGCTGTCGATACTCAACTGCACCATCGGGATGTCGGCGTCCGGGTACATTTTTATAAGCACGCCCCATGAGCCGTGGTCAAAGCCCCATGCCTCTTTATCCAGCGCGATCGGGACAGGTGCCAGCAAATTCACCAGCTTCTGTGCCAGCTCGGGCGAGCCGGGGGCCGGATAATGCGTGTCGTACAACGCCTGCGGGAAACCGCCAAAATCATGGATTGTTTTTGGCGCCTCCATGGCAGTTACGCCAGTGCCACGGGTGAACCAATGTGCAGACACCACCACAATCGCCTTCGGACGCGGCAACATCTCGCCCAGGTGACGCCACGTGCGGGTGTAGACGTTGTCTTCCAGAACGTTCATTGGGCTACCGTGGCCTAAAAACAGTGCTGGCATACGTGAAGAAGTCATGGTGATATCCTTACAGAAGGTGTCAATTTGATGGTGCTACATTACGCTTAACACGACAAAGATGAACGCAGATAAGCGTGAAGATCATCATCAGGAAATTTGAATGTAAGGAATATGTAAAACAGAGGTTCCCCTCTCGCTTTGGCCAACGTGAATTATTAGTATTAATGAGAATCATTATCACAAGGAGCATTGCATGTCCGTCCCCTTGATCCTGACCATCCTGGCGGGTGCCGCCACCTTTATCGGTGCGATCCTCGGTGTGCTTGGTCAAAAGCCGTCTAACCGCGTGCTGGCCTTTTCACTGGGATTTGCTGCCGGCATTATGCTGCTCATCTCTCTGATGGAGATGCTGCCTGCCGCACTGGGCACAGAAGGCATGTCTCCGGTACTGGGTTATGGCATGTTTGTGTTTGGTCTGCTGGGCTATTTTGCCCTCGATCGCATGCTGCCCCATGCACATCCGCAGGATTTGATGCAAAAAAGCGTCGCGCCGGTGCCGCAAAAGATTAAACGTACTGCCATCCTCCTGACGCTCGGCATCAGCCTGCACAACTTCCCGGAGGGTGTCGCGACCTATGTCACCGCCAGCAGCAATCTGGAGATGGGTCTGGGTATCGCGCTGGCGGTGGCCTTACACAATATTCCTGAAGGGCTGGCCGTTGCCGGGCCGGTTTATGCCGCCACGGGATCAAAACGCACCGCCGTGTTCTGGGCCGGGATATCGGGAATGGCGGAAATTCTCGGGGGCGTACTGGCGTGGCTGATACTGGGAAGCCTGGTTTCACCGGTGGTGATGGCCGCCATTATGGCCGCGGTTGCGGGGATTATGGTGGCGCTGTCGGTTGATGAACTGATGCCGCTGGCGAAAGAGATCGATCCTAACAACAATCCGAGTTATGGGGTGTTGTGCGGAATGTCTGTAATGGGATTAAGCCTGGTGTTGTTACAAACGGCGGGTATTGGCTGAACGGTTGCGCTTCCTTATTTGAGGGAGCGCAATTTCTTTTAATGTCAGTGAATGCCAACTATCAGTATTAATGATATAAAGTCCGGCACCATACTTTCTAATCGCCATAGAATTCACTTAAGAAATATTATTTATAACTATTCCCCGTAAAATAATTACCGCTTCGTGTATTTAAAAAAACTCAAAAGATTGATGTCAATCACTATTTAAACCGAGCATTCTGGCTGTTGAGCAACAGCATTTTTCCCATTTATAATTTCAAATGATTTATTAATAGCCTCTAAATTCCCCATTTAGAAATACTCACGAGATGAACCATATTGCGACTGGTATATTTCGACCGCTTTAATGAAATAAAAGTGTTGCAATATTAATTCATTAAAATTATTGCGCCATCCACTCTTAGATAAAGGATTATATCTTAATGTTTAACAAGACTATTCTGGCAGTTGCGACAACTGCATTGCTTTCTGGTCTGTCATTTACTGCTATGGCAGCAGATAACCAGGGCTCGGGGAAGATCACGTTCACCGGTGAAGTTATCAGTGCGCCTTGCTCTATCACCCCGGGAGATGAAAATCAGACGATTGAATTAGGAGAAGTCGCGGATAGCGTGCTGAACAGCGGTAAAAACTCGCTGCCGGTTGACGTGAATATCCACCTGCAGGATTGCATTCTCTCTTCTACCACCGGACAAACCACCACCACGATCGACAAAGTGAAGGTCACCTTTGCCTCCGCCAGTACCGATTCGACCGACACCAGCCTGATGAAAAACACGCTTGATGGCAACATCGGCGGTGCAACAGGTGTGGGCGTTCGCTTGCTGGATAGCGGCAGCAATAAAGTCACGCTGGGTACGCCGATTGAAGTGTCATTCCCTACCACAAATGCCTATCAGGAACTGAACTTCAAAGCCCGCATGGAACCGGTAGCTGGCAGCCAGGCTACCCCGGGTAACGTTCAGGCCCAGGCGAACTATATCCTTGAATATAAGTAATTTGATTGCCGTCTGAAAACGTAGCCGATGAAGGACTCATCGGCTTTTATGCCTTCTTTTTAAAAGCGAAACGGATTTATGCTAAAACACTCAGCGCATCAACTCTCCCGCCTCTCTGCTTTTATAAAGTATTCGCTGAGTGCCACACTTTACTCAGCTTTATTCGTGTTGCCTGTCTCCGCGGTTGAATTCAACACAGATATGATTGACGTTGAAGACCGAAGTAATATTGATATTTCCCAGTTTGAGAAAAAAGGCCACATCGCGCCGGGTAGCTATCTCGTCCGCATTCAGGTCAATAAAAACACGTTGCCTCAATCCGCAACAATGGAGTGGATCGCAACGGAAAACGAAAGCGGTTCGCAAATTTGCGTGAATGCCGGGCAGTTATCCGCTTTCGGACTGAGCACCGATTTTATTTCGCGGCTCCATTATTCTCAGGGCGGACGTTGCCTTGATCTTTCGGCTGTTCCTGAGCTGGGCTTTTCCCTTAATAAAGGGACGATGGTGCTTTCCGTCACCGTTCCCCAGGCATGGATGAAATATCAGGCGAAGAACTGGACGCCGCCGGAATATTGGGATGAAGGCATTGCGGGTGTTTTACTTGATTATAATCTCTATGCCAGCCAGTACGATCCGCACGGGGGCGATGACAGCCAGAATATCAGCGCCTACGGCACGCTCGGGTTTAACCTCGGCGCGTGGCGTCTGCGTTCAGATTATCAGTATAACAAAAACTTTCGTCACGGTGAGTCTACAGGCAGCGACAGCAGTCTGGCACGGACCTATCTCTACCGCCCTATCCCTTCGCTGTCATCAAAAGTGACGCTGGGGCAATATGATCTAAGCTCAGATATTTTTGATACCTTCCACTTTACCGGTGCCTCACTGGAAAGTGATGAAAGTATGCTGCCGCCTGATTTGCAAGGTTATGCACCACAAATTAGCGGCATCGCGCAGACCAATGCCAAAGTGACCGTCTCCCAGTCTGGCCGCGTTCTTTATCAAACAACCGTCGCGCCGGGCCCGTTCACCATTTCAGACCTGGGTGAAACCTACCAGGGACAGCTGGATGTGGTGGTCGAAGAGGAAGATGGGCGCAAAACCACCTTCCAGGTGGGTTCATCCTCAATCCCCTTCCTGACCCGAAAAGGCCAGGTGCGCTATAAAACATCCATCGGTAAGCCCACCGCTACGGGCCATAACGACATCAATAACCCGCTTTTCTGGACAGGTGAACTCTCGTGGGGCTGGCTGAGTAATGTGTCACTGTATGGCGGCACCCTGCTGACGGCGGATGATTATCAGGCCATGACCACCGGTATCGGCTTCAACCTGGATTCGTTCGGCTCGATCTCTTTTGATGTGACGGGCGCCGAGGCCACGCTCCATCAGGGAAAAAATGAGACACAGCGTGGGTACAGCTATCGCGCCAACTACGCAAAACGTTTTGAGGCGACCGGCAGCCAGATCACCTTCGCAGGTTATCGATTCTCGGATAAAGAATATGTCTCAATGAGCGAATATCTCGCCTCCCGGGACGGAGATACCTCAACGACAAACGAAAAAGAGAGTTATGTTATCTCCTTCAACCAGTACCTTGATTCGCTGGCATTAAATACCTATCTCAACGTCACCCGTAACACCTACTGGGACAACAGCAGCAACACAAACTACTCCTTTTCGCTGAGCCGCAATTTTGATATCGGCAATATAAGAGGTTTATCCGCATCGCTGGCGCTAAGCCGCGTGCGCTGGGATGACAGCGACGAAAACCAGGTCTATTTCGCCTTCACCCTCCCGCTGGAGCAAAGTCGTAGCATTATGTACAGCTACCAGCGATCGGGCGGCGACAGCGCGTCTCATATGGCTTCTTACTATGACGCCTCCGATCGCAACAATACGTGGAATCTCTCGGCCTCTACGACGGAAGACGATTTGCGCGAAGGCGAACCGTCATTGCGCGGTGGATACCAGCACTATTCTCCTTACGGGCGTCTCAATCTTTCAGGAAGCGTTCAGCCCAACCAATACCGTTCGATCAGCGCGGGCTGGAACGGCTCGATCACCGCCACGCGACATGGCGTAGCCCTGCATGATTACAGCCCGGCCAATAACGCCCGCATGATGATCGATGCCGATGGCGTTGACGGAATTGAGGTCAACAGCTCGCGCACGCGCACTAACGCATTCGGTATTGCTGTCGTCCCCTCACTCAGCAACTACACCACCTCCACGGTGCGCGTTAACAGCAACACGCTGCCTGATAGCGTGGATATAGCAACCTCCGTTATTCGCACCACGCTGACGGAAGGTGCCATTGGTTACAGCAAGCTGAACGCCACCACGGGCTACCAGATTGTCGGCATTATTCGACAGGAAAACGGTCAGTTCCCTCCTTTGGGCGTCAGTATCGTCGACAGCGCTACGGGTAAAGAGGTCGGTCTGGTTGCCGAAGAAGGGTTCGTTTATCTCAGCGGGATTCAGGAAAACAGTACGTTACGTCTCACCTGGTCTGACAAAGCGTGTGAAATCACGCCGCCGAACCAAAGTAACCTTAACGGTGACGCTATATTTTTACCTTGTAAAACAGTGCATTAATTCAGGATGAATAAAATGAACATCACGATGATTTCAAAAGGACTTATCTGTTTCCTTGGCACGTGCAGCTTTGCCTGGGCCACCGTATCGCCCGACAGAACACGCATCATTTTCAACGCCTCCGCAAAAAGCGTGTCGGTCAGACTGATAAACCAGAGTAAAACCGATCCTTATCTGGCTCAGTCATGGATAGAGGATAAAGAGGGTGAAAAAACGCGCGAGTTTATCTCTCCTGTTCCGCCACTGTTGCGTATCGAGCCGGAGGAACAGGCGCAGGTTCGCCTGATGGCGCAGCAAAACCTCAGCCGACTTCCAGCCGATCGAGAGTCGCTGTTTTATTACAACATGCGGGAGATCCCACCCAAATCCGAGCAGAAGAACGTGATGCAAATCGCCATGCAAAGCCGCCTTAAACTGTTCTGGCGGCCAAAAGCCATTGAGCTTAAGGAGGGCCAGTTTGTTCCGCTGGATAAAGTGGTTATATCCCGCGCTTCGGGTACGCTGCAGTTTAAAAACAGCAGCCCCTATTACATCACCGTGGGCTATATCGGACTGAACGGTAAAACCTTATTGCCGGGCGCAGAGAGCGTAATGATTGAGCCGTTTGGTCAGGCCAGCCAGTCACTGGCTAAGCTGCCCGCTGAATTTCAAGTCGGGTATATCAGCGATTATGGCGGTCTGGAAATGTTTAAGGTGAGTTGTAACGCGGTGCAACCTGCCTGCCAGAGCAAACCGGTGAATAAGGGATAATGATGAAAAAAATATATCTCGCGGTGATTGCCCTTTTATGTTTGTTCTCATCCTCCGCATGGGCGATGGACTGTTACAAAGATTCATTGGGCGGTCAAAGTCTGGTCACAACAACGCTCCCGACGTTCACGGTCCCAGCCAACGCCCCAGCCGGACAAAAAATTTGGGAAAGCGGTGATTTGCTGGTGACGGTATATTGCGATCACGCCACCCGCGACAGTACAAAACCTGTCTCGCAGGATCCCTGGAGTGAACACGTTTATGCCTATATCCTGGACAGTTTTCATAACACCGATAGCCTGATGACCAACAATCCCTATCTGGCGTTTGGCGTAACCTATAACGGTATTGACTATGACATCCCCGATATCAAAATTGATACGGGAGCCTGCCTTGATAAGCAGGATGATAAGTGGGGTGACTACAAGGAAGCAGCCTGCAATGGCGTCACAATTCAGAAAAACATCACATTTAGCGTGCGCTTTCGTCTCTACGTGAAGCTAAAAGCGATACCAAAAGAGCAGTTTGACTATACCTTTCCCTCCGTCACCGTACTGACGTTTGACGGTTCAGGCGGAATCAACACGCTTCCAAAAGCAAAAAACTTGCATTACGACATTACCGGGCTGTCAAATATTCACTTCCTGGACTGCGGTGTGGATATCCGGATCTACCCTGAAAATCAGATTGTGAATTTTGGCCAGTTTACGGAGAGCGCAGTCAACGCCAACGCCGTCACCTCACCGTTTAGCATTTCGACAATCCGGGATGCCACTGCTGGCTGTTCAGAACAATTTGACGTGACGACCAGCTTTTACACCACCGATACGCTCTACGATAATACGCATCTGGACATGGGAAATGGTTTACTCATGCGTCTCATTGATAAAACCAATGGCGACGTGACGTACAACCAGTATCTACCTTTTGCAACCTATCACCCTGATGATACGGAGACGACGCTGACGCATGACTATACGGCGGAGCTAACCCGTAAACCTGGTGAAGCCGTTATTCCTGGACCATTCAGTAAAGACATTATTGTCAAAATAAATTATCAATAATTGATCAAAAAGCAGACCAGCATTTTCTTTTGGTCTGCTTATTTAGCCCCTCGCCCTCTTTTTTCTACGTAAGCCATTCACTTCAATAATTAATAAACGCATACTTAAAGAGTCTTTAATTATTTTTTAATCACGTATTGTTACAATTAGTTTTAGAATACAACCGCCTCAAACATCAATATCTCTTAAATATTATTCATAACAAGGATATTTCATGCGAAATATTTCAAAAACACTTTTGGCGGTTGCTTTAGGCTCTTTTATCTCTGGCAATGCACTGGCAAGCGATCAGGGCTCCGGTAAAATCACCTTTAAGGGCGTTATTATTGACGCACCATGCAATATTGCACCAGACAGTATTGATAAAGAGATTGAACTTGGCCAGTTCACCACGGCGGTGATGAATGTGAATAAAAAATCCACGGCGGTACCGGTTGATATCAACCTGGAAAACTGCCAGCTTGACGCTGCAGATGAAACCGCAACACCCGTCACCAAAGTGGACGTAACCTTCAGCAGCACCGCTACCGACGCAACCGATACCAGCCTGATGAGCAACACCTATGCGGGCGGCGCGCAGAACGTGGGCGTTCGTTTACTGGATAATGCAGAGACCCCTATCACGCTTGGTACGGCTCAAACTGTCGATCTTTCTGCGGGTTCAGCGACCCAGACGCTGCACTTCAAAGCGCAGATGGAAGTGGTCGATGGTAAAACAGCAACGGCAGGCCAGGTCGAATCTACCGCGAATTACGTCCTGTTGTATAAATAAGCCCATACCGTTAATTATATTTCGGCTGGCAATATATTTGCCAGCCATTGCCGTAATTTTATTTGAGAGCTGAATGATGAAATACAGTGCATTTTCGATCATCATTGCTGGCTTTCTTACGCCTCTTCCACTGGCCGCCGTTGAATTTAATATTAACGCTATCGATAAAGATCAGCGCGGCAATGTTGATTTATCCCAGTTCAAAGATAAGAACCACGTTGCGCCGGGTCATTATTTCGTTAACGTTGCAATTAATAATACGCCACTCGCTAGCGGCTGGCAGTTAGCCTGGTATAAAAAAGACGATACAACGGAAGTCTGCATTCCGTCCGATCTGGCGGACACTTTTGGTCTGGACGATAAATACCGCAGCATGCTGACGGTTAACGCGGGCTGTGTCGACTTTTCCCCGCTACCGCAGGTTCGTTTCGAGTTTATTCAGGCGACGCAAACGCTGGAAGTCACCCTACCTCAGGCCTGGCTACAGTACCGTTCCACCAACTGGATGCCGCCCGCGACCTGGGACAACGGTGTTTCAGGCGTGCTGCTGGATTACAATTTGTTTGCCAGCCGCTATCAGCCAGATGAGGGGTCAAGCAGCGATAACGTCAATACCTACGGGACCGCTGGCGCCAACCTGGGCGCCTGGCGACTGCGGGGAGATTATCAGTACGCCCTTAACCGTACGGAAGGGAGGTCGCAGAGCGACGGGCGCCTTTCTCGCGCCTACCTTTTTCGTCCTCTGCCTGCACTTGGCTCCAAGTTCACGCTGGGTGAGTCAGATTTTCAGTCGGATATTTTCGACGGATTTTCCTACACCGGAGCCTCACTTATCAGCGACGAGCGTATGCTTCCCTGGTCTCTGCGCGGCTACGCGCCACAAATTTCTGGTATTGCGCAGACGAATGCCACCGTGACCGTCAGCCAGGCAGACAGAATTATCTATCAAACCAAAGTCCCACCGGGCCCTTTCGTCATCCAGGATATCAACCAGTCCGTACAGGGAACGTTGGACGTCACCGTCGCCGAAGAAGACGGTCATACCAGCACCTTTCAGGTTTCTGCTGCCTCTGTGCCTTTCCTGACGCGACAAGGCCAGGTTCGCTATAAGCTGGCGGGCGGTAAACCCCGTCAGGACAGCTCGCATCAGGTCGAAAACGAGGCCTTTTTAAGCAGCGAATTCTCCTGGGGCGTCCTGTCCCGGACCTCCCTGTACGGTGGGATCCTGAACAGCGGTAATGATTACCGCGCGCTGGCGGCTGGTATCGGGCAGAACATGGATATGCTGGGCGCGCTGTCATTTGATGTCACCCAGGCCAGCAGCCATCACGAGGGGGAAGCAAAGCAGACGGGATACAGTTACCGCATCAACTACAGCAAGCGTTTCGACACCACCGGGAGTCAGCTCACGCTTGCCAGCTACCGCTACTCCGACAGCCGCTTTCTCAGCTATGCCCGCTTTCTTGAAAAAGACCAGGATAACGCGGAAACGGAAAAACAGACGCTAAGCATCACTGCCAGCCAGTACATCCCCGCCCTGTCGCTAAACCTTTACCTTGGTCTGCTGCGCCAGACCTGGTGGGACAGAGCCCCCTCTACCACCGGCACGCTCACGGCAGGATACAACTTCGACCTTGGCCGCTGGAAAAATCTTGGCGTGACGGCCTCATGGAGCAAAACACATTATCAGGATCAAGGCGATGACACGCAGGTTTACTTCTCTTTAAGCCTCCCCCTCGATCCGGATCATCGCCTCAATTACGATCTGAGAAACAGCGACACGACGCGTCAAACGCTCTCCTGGTATGACTCTTCAGACAGTAACAATACCTGGGGGATATCCGCTGGTACCGAGAGCGAAAAAACTGACGCCGGGGCGCAAGTCAGCGCCAATTATCAGCACTATGCCGGGACGGGAGATCTGAACCTGTCCGGAAGCTACAAGGCCCATGACTACCGTTCCGTCAGCGCGAGCTGGAACGGCTCGTTTACCGCAACCGTCCACGGGGCGTCGCTTCATCGCCGGAGCTACGGCAACGAACCGCGCGTGATGGTCAGCACGGAAGGGATCGGCAATATACCGCTGAATATGTCCCGCGATACCACCAACATGTTTGGTATTGGCGTCCTGCCCGCCTTTTCGAGCTATATGCCCGCCAGCGTACAGGTCAATCTGAATAACCTGCCAGAGGGTGTCGATGTCGATAACCACGTCATTCGCTCCACCTGGACCGAGGGTGCAATCGGTTATCGGCTGATTGCCTCCCGTCAGGGTCAGGATGTTGCCGGGATCGTGCGTACCGCCAGCGGCACGCCGCCTCTCGGCGCCCAGGTGCGTGAGCAGGATTCAGGCAAAGAGGTGGGCATTATCGCCCAGGACGGACATATCTGGCTGGGGGCGGTAAAAGCTGAACAGCACTTTATCGTCACCTGGGGATACGATCAGCAGTGTCATTTCTCCCTGCCAGCCTCTCTTGACAACACCACGCAGCTGATGCTGCCCTGCCAGTAACTTATCACTATGAAATCATACGTTTATTTAGCAGCACTCCTGTTTTGTGGCTCCGGCGTCTCGCAGGCGGCAATTAACCTGGACAGGACGCGCATCGTCTTTGCCGAAAGAGATAAAGCCAGCAGCCTGACCATTGAAAACCAGAGCAAATCGCTTCCCTATCTTGCCCTCGCCTGGGTGGAGGATCGGGACGGGCGCAAAGAGGACACCCATTTTATGGTCCTGCCGCCTATTCAGCGCATTGAACCCGGCGCCTCGTCACAGGTGCGGATCGTGAAACAGGCCGCGACGCAACAGCTGCCTGAGGATCGGGAAACGCTATTTTATTTCAATCTGCGTGAAGTGCCACCCAAAAGCGGGAGCCTGAAAGAGGAGCGCAGCGTCATGCAGGTGGCTATGCAGAGCCGCATAAAGTTGTTCTGGCGGCCGGAAAGCATTCGTAAAAAATCAGGTGAAGAGACGGAAATGCAGCTGTCGGTGACGCTGTCAGGCAAAACCATGCGCCTGAAAAACCCAACGCCCTATTTCATTACGCTGGCGTGGCTGAGCAATAACGGAAAAACCATGATACCAGGCTTCGACAGTCTGATGATTAGCCCGTTTGCGACCAGTACGCTGACGCTGAGTGAAACAGAAGGAACGGGCTACAGCATAGGTTATATTGATGATTATGGTGCGCTACGCAAGGTCAATTTAACCTGTACCGGGTCAACACCATGCACGCTAACGCCGCGCAAGGCAGGGCAAAATGCGACATCTCGCTAAGCTTTTCCTTTTCATGCTGGTGATGTGTCCCCTTAAGCAGGCGCTGGCGCTGAACTGCTACCTTGGCACACAAAATGGTCCGGTGGAGCAAACCAAAACGGTGTCAGAATTCTCCATTCCCAGTACAGCAAAAGTTGGGCAAAAGATTTGGGAATCCAGCGATATCAAAATCCCCGTGTATTGCGACAGAAATACCGCGTCAAATCATGAGAACGAAGACGTCTTCGCCTGGGTGAACCCTTATCCGTCGGTGTCGGATCCTTACTACGAGCTCGGTGTGACCTACGAGGGTGCAGATTACGATGCCATCGGGCAAACCTACGGCGTGGATACCCGTCAGTGTCTGGACAACAACAGCCTGAGCAAATACACAGCCGAACAGCTAAAAGCGATGGGCTGGGAGAAATACATCTGTTCGGGGAATGCGTGGGATGTACATACCTCACGAACCTTTGCGGCACGCTTCAGGCTGTACGTTAAGCTCAAAGCGATACCGCCTCAGGGCTACGTCAGCACGCTTGGTGATTACATCGTCGTGCAGTTTGACGGCAAAGGCGGCGTAAATGCGCTTCCTGATGCCAAAAACCTCAAATACCACATTAACGGGCTGGAAAACATCAGGGTACTGGACTGCGGAGCGACGTTCAGTATTTACCCTGAAAATCAGGAGATCGACTTTGGCACCTTCAGCGCACGTGACATCGTCAATCAGGGCACGCGTACGCGAACGTTCTCGGTTAAAACCAGTAAAGTACAGGATGCGCAGTGTTCAGACGGATTTAAGATCGACTCGTCGTTCTATACCGATAGCGAGCTGACGGCCAATGATACGGCGTTGCTGATTGGTAATGGCCTGAAGCTGCGCATTCTTAACGGCACACAGCCCTACACCTTCAATCAGTATGACGAGTACGCTGATTTTACCGGTTCGGTGCTGCATTTCGAGACCACGTACACCGCTGAGCTTTCACGTGCAGAGGGAAAGGGTATCGATTCTGGCCCTTTTGAAACGGTCGTGCTGTTTAAAATTAACTATCACTAGAGACAAAAAAGCCGGGTTTCCCCGGCTTTTTCATTCGTGCACCGTTCAGCTGGCTTTGCGCTCGTGCGCCTGACGGTACTCGATCAGATCTTCAATTGTCACCACCGGCATGTTGTGCAGGCGTGCAAAGGTGATGCACTCTGGTGCGCGCGCCATGGTGCCGTCATCGTTGGTCAGTTCACACAGTACGCCTGCAGGTTTGAAACCTGCCAGCGTCACCAGATCGATGGTCGCTTCAGTGTGGCCACCACGGGTCAGCACACCGCCCGCCTGCGCACGCAGCGGGAAGACGTGGCCAGGACGGTGCAGGTCGGATGGCTTCGCGTCATCGGCAATTGCTGCACGGACGGTAGTCAGACGGTCAGCCGCGGAGACACCGGTGGTCACGCCATGCGCGGCTTCGATGGTCACGGTAAAGCCGGTACCAAAGGCGCTGGTGTTGTTTTCGACCATCATCGGCAGCTCGAGCTGCTTACGGCGGTCTTCGGTAATACACAGGCATACGATGCCGCTGCCGTGACGGATGGTCAGCGCCATCTGCTCAACGGTCATGTTTTCGGCGGCGAAAATCATGTCGCCTTCGTTTTCACGGTTTTCATCGTCAAGCACCATCACGCCGCGGCCTTCGCGCAGGGCATCCAGTGCATGTTCAACACGTTGAGTTGAAGTGCCAAAAGAGGAAAGTAGCGTCTGATTCATGGTAAAAAAACCTCATTAACATTATGGTTACCAGAATCAGGGCAGTCTTAGGAGCGCCGTATAAGCGGCAAAAAGATAACGTGAGCGGGCCCATGCCCGACTGGATCGTTACTCTCTCCCATCCGGACTTTAACCGTCGGCCCCGGAATTACACCGGATCTGCTGACCTTTGAGAGTTCACCCAAAGCGCTCGCGGGCTTTCAGCATGACGCTGATTTACCGCCGGTGGGGAATTTCGCCCCGCCCTGAGAATAAGCGAGATAACTATAACGCTATTGATTAACCTGGGCAATGCATAAGCTTCAAACAAATCTGCTTTATCCTGGAGCATGACGCGCTACAATGTTCATCAACACCGTCTTATCAAGGGAAGCCACTATGATTGACCCGAAGAAAATTGAGCAAATTGCGCGTCAGGTTCATGAGTCCATGCCAAAAGGCATTCGTGAATTTGGTGATGACGTTGAGAAGAAAATCCGCCAGACGCTGCAGGCGCAGTTAGTTCGCCTTGATTTAGTGAGCCGCGAAGAGTTTGACGTGCAGACACAGGTTCTGCTGCGCACCCGTGAAAAGCTGGCGCTGCTGGAACAGCGTCTTACCGAGCTGGAAAACCGCAATACCCCGGAAGAAGTGAAGCCGGCACCAGCGATACCGCCGGTGGATGACCAAGAGTAAGTGCGGCCTGATGCCCTCACCCCAGCCCTCTCCCACGGGGAGAGGGTGAAATAACGGGCCAACTGGCCCGTTTTTTACTGACTGTCTTTCTGGATCTTTTTAATGATGTTGGTGGTTGAACACCCGTCCTCAAAGTTGAGCACCATCACTTCACCGCCGTTGGCCCAGACCTCTTCGCTGCCCGCGATTTGCTCCGGTTTGTAATCGCCGCCTTTCACCAGCAGGTCCGGCAGAATGCCTGCAATCAGGCGCTGAGGCGTGTCTTCTTCAAACGGCACAACCCAGTCCACCGCTTCCAGCGCGCCGAGCACAATCATACGCTGCTCCAGCGGATTCACCGGACGCGTTTCGCCCTTCAGACGTTTGGTCGAGGCATCGCTGTTCACCGCCACAATCAGACGATCGCCCAGCTTGCGTGCATTCGCCAGATAAGAGACATGGCCCGCGTGCAGAATGTCGAATACGCCGTTGGTCATCACCACTTTCTCACCGCGTTTACGCGCGGCGGCAACGGCCACTTTCAGCTCTTCTTCCGTCATGACGCCAAAACCGGTATCGGCGCGGCCGCGCACAGCGTTTTCCAGTTCGATTGGCGAAACGGTAGAGGTCCCGAGTTTACCGACAACCACGCCCGCCGCGGCGTTCGCAAAGTAGCACGCTTCTTCGAGGGAGTTACCCGCCGCCAGCGTTGCCGCCAGCACGCCAATCACCGTATCACCGGCACCGGTCACGTCATAGACTTCCTGCGCCTGGGTTGGCATATGCAGCGGCGCCTTGCCCGGCTGCAGCAGCGTCATTCCCTGCTCGGAGCGGGTCACCAGCAGTGCAGACAGCTCGAAGTCAGCGATGATCTTCATGCCGCGCTCGACGATCTCCGCTTCCGACTTACACTTGCCCGCCACCGCTTCAAACTCAGAAAGATTAGGCGTCAGCAGCGTTGCGCCGCGATAGCGCTCAAAGTCAGTGCCTTTCGGATCGATCAGTACCGGCACATTGGCTTTACGCGCCAGCTGGATCATCTGCTGTACGCTTGCCAGTGCCCCTTTGGCATAATCAGACAGTACCAGCGCGCCGATATTGCCCAGCGCCTGATTAATGCGCTCGTGCAGCGGCTCAGGATCCACACCCTCAAACCCTTCTTCAAAGTCGAGGCGGATCAGCTGCTGGTTACGCGACAACACGCGCAGCTTGGTAATGGTCGGGTGCGTCGGAACAGAAACGAAATCGCACTTCACGTTCACGTCCGCCAGCGACTTGCTCAGCGCGCGCGCCGCATCGTCGATACCGGTGAGGCCCACCAGACGCGAATGCGCGCCCAGAGAAGCAATGTTCATCGCCACGTTTGCCGCGCCGCCAGGACGCTCTTCAATGGTATCGACCTTAACGACCGGTACCGGTGCTTCCGGGGAGATACGGCTGGTCGGCCCATACCAGTAGCGATCCAGCATCACATCGCCGACAACCATAACTCCAGCACGTTCAAACTCTGGCAGTGTTACTTTCATTCCTGACTCCAGAAAGATTCACAATTTGCGCGCGATGATATCACACTTGTTTTGTTACGCACGGTTCCACCAGCCACTTCTGCCAGCTCGCTTTCACCTGGTCGCGTTCACGGGTAAAGCAGTCGAGCGCCACGTGGCCCGGCTGTTCCTGCAAGGCGAGGTGGTGCAACTCATCGCGCAGCGTGGTGTAGGCGCGGGTTAAAGCCTGCGCCTCCTGCTCATCCATGATGTCGTTTTGCGCAAGCAGCTCCAGAATGCGCACATTATCAGACCAGCGGGTCAGCTTCGGCTTGTCATGCGCGTGCAGGAGCACCAGATACTGGGTGATAAACTCAATGTCGGTAATGCCACCCTCATCGGCTTTAATATCAAACCGATCGCGGTGTTTATTGCCCAGATGCGCACGCATTTTTTCACGCATTTCGCGCACTTCGGTCTGCAACTTACTGCCTTCACGCGGGGTGGTCATCACCGCTTTACGAATGGCATCAAACTGCGTTTTTAACTGCGGATCGCCATACACCACGCGGGCGCGCACCAGCGCCTGATGCTCCCACGTCCAGGCTTCGTTTTTCTGATAATCGGCGAAGGATTCCGTTGAGGTCACCAGCATGCCAGCCGCGCCGGACGGACGCAGACGGGCATCCACTTCGTACAGAATGCCTGATGACGTGCGGGTGCTGAACAGGTGCATAATGCGCTGGGCCAGACGCAGATAGAACTGGCGCCCGTCAATTTCTCGCTCGCCGTCGGTCATCACGTCGGCCGGGCAGTCGTGCAGGAAGATTAAATCCAGATCGGAGCTGTATCCCAGCTCCCACCCGCCGAGCTTGCCGTAGCCCACCACGGCAAAACCGCGGCCTTCTCGTTCAGCAAGATGTTTTGGCTGACCGTAACGCGCCACCATCAGGATCCACGCCTGATGCACCACCGCATCGATGATCGCTTCCGCAAGCCAGGTTAAGTGATCGCTCACTTTCATCACCGGCAGCGTTTCGGCAATATCCGCCGCCGCGACGCGCAGCATCTGGGCCTGTTTGAACTGGCGCAGCGCTTCCAACTGCTGCTCTTCATCTTCTTCCGGCACGCGTAGCAGATACTGGCGCAACTCATCTCGGTAGGCATCGGTCGCCGTCGGCTGATAGAGGGTATTAGGATCGAGCAGTTCATCCAGCAGCAGCGGATAACGCGCCAGCTTGTTGGCCACCATCGGTGACGCCGCGCAGAGCGTAATCAGGTGCTTCAGCGCCCCCGGGAATTCGCTCAGCAGTTCAAGATAGGTGGTACGCGTAATAATGCCGCTCAGCAGCGGCATCATGCGGGAAAGCGGCACCGGGGCGTCGGCACGGGAACAGACATCGCTCAGCAGGTGCGGCATCAGGTGATCCAGCACCTGACGACCACGCGGACCTATGGCACGCTTGTTGAGTTCGAGGCGGAAATCGGCGATCAGCGCCACCACCCGATGGCGATCGTCGTCGCTCAGGTGCGCCAGCACGGGCGTAGTGTCATCTTCCTGCAGGGCATCCTGCCACAGTTCACGCCAGTGTTCAGAGAGCGTATCGTCCTGCGATTCGCTTTCATCATCGCCAATCAGCTCGTTAAAGATACGGCGCACGCCTGCCATATGCGCCTCCAGCCGTTCGGTCAATGCGGCCCAGTCGTCCACGCGCATGCCCCACGCCAGACGCGCCCGGTTCAGGTCATCCCCCGGCAGGGTCTGGGTTTGCTCGTCATTGATGCTTTGCAGCAGGTTTTCCAGACGACGCAGAAACAGGTATGCCTCACGCAGGGTTTGCGCGTCCCCCTCTGGCAGGAGATGGAGTTGCTCAATCGCCGACAGCGTCGGGATCAACGAGCGGGATTGCAACGACGGCTCGCGACCACCGCGGATAAGCTGGAAGACCTGGACAATAAACTCGATTTCACGAATGCCACCCGCGCCGAGCTTAATGTTATCTTTCAGCCCACGACGGCGTACCTCACGGGCGATCATCCCTTTCATGTTACGCAGGGACTGGATCACGCTGAAGTCGATATAGCGACGGAACACAAACGGACGCAGCATGGCGCGTAGTTCGTTGGCGTAAGCGTCGTCGCTGTCACCCATGATCCGCGCTTTGACCATCGCGTAACGCTCCCAGTCGCGCCCCTGCTCCTGGTAGTAATCTTCCAGCGCCGCAAAGCTCAGCACCAGTGGGCCGCTGTCGCCAAACGGACGCAAACGCATATCCACGCGATAGACAAAACCGTCTTGCGTCGGCTGATCCAGCGCCTTGATCAGACGCTGGCCAAGACGGGTGAAGAACTGGGCATTGTCCAGTTCACGACGGCCTCCGCGCGTGGAGCCGTTCTCCGGCCAGGCAAAAATCAGGTCGATATCGGAGGAGAAGTTCAGCTCGCAGCCACCCAGCTTGCCCATCCCCAGAATCAACAGCGGCTGAGGAACCCCTTCCTCGCTGCACGGCGTGCCCCACTCTTTACAGCAGGCGGCGTAAAGCCAGTCTCGCGCAGCGACAATCAGCGTCTGCGCCAGCTCGCTCAACTGCTGAAGCGTGCTCTCTTCGCTGACCAGCTCAAGCGACTGCGCCCAGGCAATGCGCACCATCACCCGGCGGCGAAACTGGCGCAAAACGCGCATCAGCGTGGCTTCATCCGCCACCTCAGCCAGCGCGCTTTGCAGCCAGCCTGCATAATGCCGCCACTCGTCAGCCTGCGGCGGGGCGTTTTCAAGCTCCACCAGCCAGTCCGGGTTAGCAGTAATACTTTCCTGCACAAAATCACTGAACGTGAGCACGCACTTTGCCTGCTCGCTTAACGATGACGCCGGTAATGACTCAGGCAGACGTTCGCAAACGGTCTGCCACTGCTGCTGTAACTGCGAAGAAAGCGGCATTATAGGGGTTCCTTGCCAGAGTTAACGTTTTCCGCTGTGCAGCCAGAATGGCTCCTGCGAAATGGCCTCGTTGCGGAAATGCTCAATCTCAATATGCTGACGGGTTTCGATGGCATGTTTCAGCCCCTGCCAGTTTTCCAGCCATGCCTGCGTTTTGACGTCATCATAGGCGCCCGACAGCAGTAGCATGCAGTCGATGTTGCGCGTCAGACGGATCAGCTGGTCGCCGTACTGGTCACCCAGCGGATAAGCAAAGGTGGTTTTCAGCTCTGCGGCATGGCGGGAGAGGTGGATATCCGCGAAACGTTTAAAGTTTTCTGCGATTTTTGTCTGGGCTTTCGCGTCCAGGAAGGTGCGCCAGCCGCGCGTCACCAGAAACTCTGTCAGCGCCAGTTTGGCGGCCGCGGTTTGCGGGCTGTAGATCGCCGTTTGCGCAGACACATCAGAGAGCATCAGCGCTTCAGTTTGCGTCAGCAGATCGCGTAAGTGAGCACTTGCTTTGCGAGGAACGATGCCGCCAAACAGCATCAGGGTATGACGAACCAGACCGATGGCGGCCAGGACGTGGGCTTTTGCGTTTTTCACATTACGCACCCAGAGCTCTTCGTGGTACTGCCACTGCGAAAGCGCCAGCTCCAGAGCCGCCTCCATGCCCTGCTCAACGCTGGCTTTTGGGGCTACGCGCAACACAGGGGTCTCTTTCAGCACCCGTGGCGCATTCCCGGCGGCCAGATGATATCCGCGGGCGGCTTTGCTGAGGCTGCCCTGACGTAAGCCTGACTGACTCACTAGCTTACGCGCCAGCTTCAGCACATCGTTCGTCTCGCCTTCCAGCAGTTCAAGCTCCAGTTCGCAAATTGGCTCCTGGTATTCCCCCGCTTTCACCTCGCCCAAATCAAGGGCGATTTCAATGCGGCTTTTGCCTTCCGTTACCAGCCATTTCTCGCGCCAGAAATCAGTGCTGAACAGCGGCTGCACCTCTGCTGCCAGGGTGGATGGCAGTTCGCCGTTTGGCCACACTTCTGCCGGAAAACGTTCCAGCTCAAGTTCTGGCTGATTGATGTCGATATTGTATTCGGGGCGCTGATGCAAACCGCCCACAACGCGACCGGCGATTTTCATCGTCATCTCGTAGCGCCCGTTCGCGCCGCGGATGCGCAAGCCCATATCATGACGACGCAGCCAGTTGTCCGGCGTTTCGTAATAGATATTGAGCAGCTGTACGGGTTCATGGTGTTCGCCGGACAGCGTTTGCAGATGCTGGCGGAGCGCGTCAACGCTGTCTTTTTCGACGATAAACTTTAATTCGATCTCTTGTGCCATAGCCTTGTACTTTTGCGTGCGTCACAGACGCGTCGATGAAGGCGAACTTCCTCGCCATTTGTTTGTCAGTACATAGTATTTTGCGCCAAATTGCCACGCAATGAGCAATTTGACGGGCGTAAAAAGTTTGCAGCGGCGGCGATCGGGACACAGATGATTCTGATTGATGACGAATCCTTTGCGTAGAGACACTGATGCCACTACTATCGTTCCACTATTTATGAAAATAACGACTGATATGCTTAAATTACGCCTGATTGGACTTACTTTACTCGCTTTTAGCGCCGCGACTGCGGTCCACGCTGAAGAAAAGCGTTACGTTTCTGACGAACTGAATACCTGGGTACGTAGCGGCCCCGGAGATAATTATCGCCTCGTGGGTACGGTAAATGCCGGCGAGGAAGTCACCCTGTTACAGACCAACACCGAGACCAATTATGGTCAGGTTCGCGACAGTTCCGGCCGTACCTCCTGGATCCCCCTGAAAGAGCTGAGCACCGTGCCAAGCCTGCGCACCCGCGTGCCCGATCTGGAAAACCAGGTGAAAACCCTCACCGACAAGCTGAACAACATTGACGGTACCTGGAACCAGCGCACCGCTGAAATGCAGCAGAAAGTCGCGCAGAGCGACAGCGTGATTAACGGTCTGAAAGAAGAGAACCAGAAACTGAAAAATGAGCTGATTGTGGCGCAGAAGAAGGTGAATGCCGCTAATCTGCAGCTCGATGACAAACAGCGCACCATCATCATGCAGTGGTTTATGTATGGCGGCGGCGTGCTGGGTGTCGGCCTGGTGCTGGGTCTTGTTCTGCCACACCTGATCCCAAGCCGTAAACGTAAAGACCGCTGGATGAACTAATTCGTCTTCTCTGCCAGACTTACGTATTATCTTGCCAAAAGAGAAAACGGGAGTGTAGGGCGTGAAGAGTTATCTGGTCGGTGGTGCGGTACGTGATGCGTTGTTAGGTCTGCCGGTCAAAGATAAAGACTGGGTGGTGGTAGGCGCCACCCCCGAAGAGATGCTTAACGCGGGCTACCAGCAGGTAGGCCGCGATTTTCCCGTGTTCCTCCATCCGCAAAGCCGCGAAGAGTACGCCCTGGCGCGTACGGAGCGTAAATCCGGTTCCGGCTATACCGGCTTCACTTGCTATGCCGCGCCCGACGTCACGCTGGAGCAGGACCTCCTGCGTCGCGATCTCACCATCAACGCGCTGGCGCAGGACGAGAACGGCCAGATCGTTGATGCTTATGGCGGCCAGGACGATCTGCGCAACCGTCTTTTACGTCACGTCTCCCCGGCGTTTTCGGAAGATCCGCTCCGGGTGCTGCGCGTGGCGCGCTTTGCCGCACGTTACGCCCATCTCAGTTTCCGTATTGCCGATGAGACGATGGCGCTGATGACCGCCATGACCGAGGCGGGTGAGCTTGAACACCTGACGCCAGAGCGCGTCTGGAAAGAGACGGAAAACGCCCTCACCACCCGCAATCCACAGGTCTTTTTCCAGGTGCTGCGCGACTGCGGCGCCCTGAAGGTGCTGTTCCCGGAGATAGACGCGTTGTTTGGTGTGCCTGCCCCGGCGAAATGGCACCCGGAAATCGACACTGGCGTGCATACTCTGATGACGCTCAGTATGGCGGCCATGCTCAGCCCGGAGGTGGACGTGCGCTTCTCAACGCTGTGCCACGATCTCGGCAAAGGCTTAACGCCAAAAGAGTTCTGGCCTCGCCACCACGGGCACGGCCCGGCTGGGGTGAAGCTGGTCGAGGGGCTGTGCCAGCGCCTGCGGGTGCCGAACGAGATCCGCGATCTGGCAAAACTGGTGGCCGAATTCCACGACCTTATCCACACCTTCCCGATCCTGAAACCGGCCACCATCGTTAAGCTGTTCGATAACATCGACGCCTGGCGTAAACCCCAGCGCGTCGAGCAGATCGCGCTCACCAGCGAGGCTGACGTGCGCGGGCGCACCGGGTTCGAAGCGTGCGACTATCCGCAGGGGCGCTTGCTGCGCGCCGCGTGGGAGGTGGCCAAAGCCGTGCCAACCAAAGAGGTCGTCGAAGCAGGATTTAAAGGCCCGGAAATTCGCGAAGAGCTGACGAAACGGCGGATTCAGGCGGTATCAGAGTGGAAGGAAAAGCATTGCCCTCAGCCAAAAGACTGAGGGCAGCCGGTCAGAAGAAGACCACGTATACCGCAGCCGCGACGATAAAGCGGTAGATCGCGAACGGGATAAACGAGATACGCTTAATCAGTTGCAGGAAGGTTTTAATGGCAATCAGCGCCACGATAAAGGCGGTGATAAAGCCCACGGCGAACATCGGAATATCGCCCGTGGTGAGAAAACCAATGCTTTTGTAGAGGTCCAGCGCGGTGGCGCCCATCATCATCGGCACCGCCAGCAGGAACGAGAACTCAGATGCCGCGTAACGGCTTACACCCATCAGCATCCCGCCGGAAATCGTTGCTCCTGAACGGGAGAAGCCCGGCCACAGCGCCAGACACTGGAAGCAGCCAATGATAAAGGCCTGGCGATACGTCATATCATCCAGACCTTCTGCGCGCGGCGTTTTTGGCTTCAGCACTTCCGCCGCAATCAGCAGGAAACCACCGACCACCAGCGCGTACATCACGTTAATCGGGTTAAACAGCGATTTGATGGTGTCGTGGAAAACCAGCCCCAGCACCACCGCCGGGATCATCCCGAGCAGGATATGAATCAGCGTCAGGCGGCCCTTGCTCTCTCCTTCACGCTGTGGCAAACGCCCGAAGTGGATGCCGATCAGCCCAAACAGACGACGCCAGAACATCACGACCACAGCCAGAATGGAACCCAACTGAATGACCACCTCGAACGTCTTTGCGGTATCGCCTTCAAAGCCCAGCAGGTGGCCAACAATAATCATATGGCCCGTACTGGAAACCGGCAAAAACTCCGTCAATCCTTCGACCACACCCAGAATTGCCGCCACCAGCAGCGAGTGCATATCGCTCATCTATAAACCCCTAAAAAAATATAAAAAAAACGGTCGCCCCAACAGCTACCGTGAAAGATACAGCTTTAAGACCGATATAACCTAAAATGGTTTAGCTATTATGACGTTAAATCTTTCCTTTCAGATTTGTGCCACGCTCGATGATGACCCCCACATTGGCGGCACGCGCCACCGCGCCCGGCTTACTCAGCTTAATGCGCACCCACGGCGAGTTGAATTTGGTCAGCAGTAACTCTGCCACCTCTTCTGCCACGCGCTCCACCAGCGCAAAACGCTGCCCTTCAACGTGGGCGATGACCGTTTCACTGATGTCGGCATAGCTCAGACAGTCATTCACGTCATCACTTTTTGCCGACTTGCGGTTATCCCAGCCCATTTCGATATCGAACACCAGCTTCTGCTCGATGGTCTGTTCCCAGTCGTAAACACCAATAGTGGTGATTACCGAAAGTTGCTCTATAAATACAATATCCATCACGACCTGCCTGCTTTTTGGCTAAACCGGATACCACTTCCGGTGAATTATGCGTATTATCCACAGATGCTGAGAATACAGATACATTTTCAAAACGGAACAGCGTTATGAGTGCAATCGCGCCTGGAATGATTCTCCTCGCCTACCTTTGCGGCTCAATCTCCAGCGCCATTCTGGTCTGCCGCATTGCCGGGTTACCTGACCCGCGCGAAAGTGGCTCCGGGAATCCGGGAGCGACCAATGTACTACGAATTGGCGGCAAGGGAGCAGCCGTAGCGGTTTTGATTTTTGACGTTCTGAAAGGGATGTTACCCGTCTGGGGCGCGTATGCGCTGGGCGTGACCCCGTTCTGGCTGGGGCTTATTGCCATCGCCGCCTGTGTCGGCCACATCTGGCCCGTATTCTTCGGTTTTAAAGGTGGCAAAGGCGTCGCGACGGCCTTTGGTGCCATCGCGCCCATCGGCTGGGATCTCACCGGCGTGATGGCAGGCACCTGGCTGCTGACTATTCTTCTGAGCGGCTATTCGTCGCTGGGCGCCATCGTCAGCGCGCTGATCGCCCCGTTCTATGTCTGGTGGTTTAAACCCCAGTTCACCTTCCCGGTGTCGATGCTCTCCTGCCTTATCCTGCTGCGTCATCACGATAATATTCAGCGTCTGTGGCGACGTCAGGAGAACAAAATCTGGACGAAGCTCAAGCGAAAGAAAAAAGATCCTGAATAAAGCGCAGCGCCCCTCATTTATCCCGGCAGCGCCGCGCGCTGCGCGCGCCGGGAACGACAAAGTCTTATCCATAAGCGACTCATATGACAGCCTTCATTTCCGCCAGGGCATACTGAAACGTATCTCCCGGGCGCGCGAATGGAAGCACCATGTTAGCAACTCAGGTCACTGATAGTTCGTACAAAGGCTGGCAGGCCTCGCTTGACCTGCGGTTTTGCCACACGCCTGAGAAAACCCTCCTCCATGCCGCGCACCACGTCGGGCCGCTCACGGTACAGCGTCCGTTCTACCCCGAAGGGGAGACATGCCACCTTTATCTGCTGCACCCGCCGGGCGGTGTGGTGGGTGGTGACAGGCTGGATATTACCGTAAGTCTGGACGCCAATAGCCACGCGCTTATCACCATGCCCGGCGCCAGTAAGTTCTATCGCAGCAGCGGCCCACAGGCCCGCCTTAACCAGCACTTTTATCTCGATGAGGCGTCCACGCTGGAGTGGCTGCCGCAGGACACCATTATCTTTCCCGGCGCCAGTGCCGCGCTGCGCTCCGTCTTCCACCTGAAGGCCTCCAGCACACTGCTGGCGTGGGAGCTGTACTGTCTGGGTCGCCCGGTGATCGGCGAGACCTTCAGCCACGGCACGCTGGAGAGCCGCCTTGAGGTCTGGGTGGATGACGAGCCACGTCTGATTGAGCGTCAGCATATCAGCGACGGCGATCTTACCCCTGTTGCCGGGCAACCGTGGCTTGGCACGCTGCTGTTCTATCCGGCCGGAGAAACGCACCTCGACACGGCGCGTGAGCTGCTCGCACCACTGAATACCTTTGCCGGGGCGACGCTCACTGACGATCTGCTGTCGGTGCGTTTTCTCTCCCACGACAATCTGATTTGCCAGCGGGTGATGCGCGATATCTGGCAGTCGCTTCGCCCGCTTCTCACCACCAAAACCGCCTGTTCGCCGCGTATCTGGCAGACATAAGAGAAACGTTATGGAACTGACCCCCAGAGAAAAAGACAAGCTGTTGCTGTTCACCGCCGCGCTGGTTGCCGAACGCCGCCTTGCGCGCGGGGTAAAGCTCAATTATCCGGAATCGGTCGCGCTGATCAGTGCCTTCATTATGGAAGGCGCGCGCGATGGCGAAACCGTCGCCTCGCTGATGGAAGCGGGCCGTCACGTCCTGACGCGTGATCAGGTGATGGAAGGCGTACCGGAGATGATCCCGGATATTCAGGTGGAAGCCACCTTCCCGGACGGGTCAAAACTCGTCACCGTGCATAACCCGATCGTGTAAGGAGCGCGTGATGATCCCAGGCGAATACCAGATCCAGTCCGGCAATATTGCCCTCAACGTCGGGCGAGAAACCCGGCATATCATCGTCGAAAACCACGGCGACCGACCTATCCAGGTAGGGTCGCACTATCACTTTTACGAGGTGAATCCGGCGCTGAAATTTGACCGGGAAGCCACCCGGGGCTTTCGACTGAATATCCCGGCAGGCACCGCGGTGCGGTTCGAACCCGGCCAGAAGCGCGAAGTGACGCTGGTGAAGGTCACCGGGGCGCAACGCATTTTCGGTTTCCGGGGGGACGTGATGGGAGAAGTGAAAAATGGCTGAGATTTCGCGCCAGGCTTATGCCGATATGTTCGGCCCCACCACCGGCGATAAAGTGCGTTTAGCCGACAGCGAGCTGTGGATCGAAGTCGAAAACGATCTCACCGTCTACGGCGAAGAGGTCAAATTCGGCGGCGGGAAAGTGATCCGCGACGGTATGGGCCAGGGGCAGATGACCGCGGATGACTGCGTGGATCTGGTGCTGACTAACGCGTTGATTGTCGATCACTGGGGGATCGTGAAAGCGGATATCGGCGTGAAGAACGGGCGGATCTTTGCCGTTGGCAAAGCCGGTAACCCGGACATTCAGCCCGGGGTGACGATCCCGATCGGTGCCGCCACGGAAGCGATCGCCGCCGAAGGGAAGATCGTCACCGCTGGCGGGATCGACACTCACATCCACTGGATCTGCCCGCAGCAGGCCGAAGAGGCGCTG
The DNA here is from genome assembly GCF_051948675.1 of Enterobacter sp. Lyrl_3. Classification (NCBI taxonomy): domain Bacteria; kingdom Pseudomonadati; phylum Pseudomonadota; class Gammaproteobacteria; order Enterobacterales; family Enterobacteriaceae; genus Enterobacter; species Enterobacter sp. Lyrl_3. Next base: position 12,780 of record NZ_JAYJLI010000014.1, on the reverse strand, counting down.
GTTTCCGGCGTCACGACGATGATCGGCGGCGGCACAGGTCCCGCGGCAGGGACCAACGCCACCACCTGCACGCCGGGGCCGTGGTATATCGCCCGCATGCTGCAGGCTGCCGATACCCTGCCAGTGAATATTGGCCTGCTGGGTAAAGGCAACGGTTCTAACCCGGATGCCCTGCGCGAGCAGATAGCCGCCGGGGCCATCGGGCTTAAGATCCACGAAGACTGGGGCGCAACGCCTGCGGCCATCAACTGCTCGCTGGAGGTGGCGGAAGAGATGGATATTCAGGTGGCGCTGCACAGCGACACGCTGAACGAATCCGGTTTCGTCGAAGACACGCTGGCGGCCATCGGCGGACGCACCATCCATACCTTCCACACGGAAGGGGCCGGTGGCGGCCACGCGCCGGATATTATTACCGCCTGTGCGCACCCGAATATTCTGCCCTCCTCCACTAACCCGACCCTGCCCTATACGGTCAATACCATCGATGAACATCTCGATATGCTGATGGTCTGCCACCACCTCGACCCGGATATCGCCGAGGATGTGGCTTTTGCCGAATCGCGTATTCGCCGGGAAACCATCGCTGCGGAAGATGTGCTGCACGATATCGGCGCATTCTCGCTGACCTCCTCTGATTCCCAGGCGATGGGCCGCGTGGGCGAAGTGATTCTCCGCACCTGGCAGGTGGCGCACCGCATGAAGGTGCAGCGCGGCGCACTGCCGGAAGAGACTGGCGATAACGACAACTTTCGCGTGAAGCGCTACATCGCCAAATACACCATTAACCCGGCGCTGACGCACGGTATCGCCCATGAAGTGGGCTCCATCGAAGCGGGCAAGCTGGCGGATTTAGTGGTCTGGTCCCCGGCGTTCTTTGGCGTGAAACCCGCCACCATCGTCAAGGGTGGGATGATCGCCTGCGCTCCGATGGGGGATATCAACGCCTCTATCCCCACGCCGCAACCGGTCCATTATCGTCCGATGTTTGGCGCACTGGGTGCCGCGCGTCACGCCACCCGGCTGACGTTTGTCTCGCAGGCTGCGGACGCGCAGGGGATAGCGCAACAGCTCAACCTGCAGAGCACCACGGCGGTGGTCAAAGGCTGCCGCACGGTGAAAAAGGCCGACATGATCCACAACGGCCTGCAGCCAAATATCACCGTCGATTCGCAAACCTATGAAGTGCGCGTCGACGGCGAACTGATAACCAGCGAACCGGCTGACGTTCTGCCGATGGCGCAACGCTATTTCCTGTTTTGAGGAGTGATGATGATCTATTTAACCCAACGCCTGGACCATGCGCATCCGATTACCGCCAGCGTCACGCTGCCGATTGACGTGCGGGTGAAAAGCCGCGCCCGCGTGGCGCTGAATGACGGGCGCGAAGCCGGGCTCATGCTGCCGCGCGGTTTACTGTTGCGCGGCGGCGACCTGCTCTGTAACGAAGACGGCAGCGAAGTCATCGAAGTGATTGCCGCCCCGGAGTCCGTCTCCGTGGTGCGCTGCGACGATCCGTTCCTCCTCGCCCGCGCCTGCTATCACCTGGGCAACCGCCACGTGCCGCTGCAAATCATGCCCGGCGAGTTGCGCTATCACCACGATCACGTCCTCGACGACATGCTGCGCCAGTTTGGGCTGGCGGTCACCTTCGCCAGCCTGCCGTTTGAACCTGAAGCGGGGGCCTACACCAGCGAGGCCCACAGCCATAGCCACTCTCACGCTCATTCACATTAAGGATTAATCATGCGTAAGTATTTACCCCTGTTACTGCTGGCCTTTTCCCTGCCTGCACTGGCACATCCGGGACACGGTGCCGACAGCTTCCATGCTGGTTTTTTCCACCCGCTGACCGGACTTGATCATCTGCTGATGCTTGCCGGTGCGGGCGTGCTCTCCGCGCTGAGCGGCCGCAAGCTGCTGCTGCCTTTTGCCACTCTCGGGATGATGCTTGTCGGTGCCATTGCGGGCAGCCTGCTCGGCGGCTTTAGCGGCATGGAGATGCTGATTATCGCCTCGCTGGGCGTCTGCGGCGTGATGATGTTTAAAACCGAAAATCGTCTGCTGCTGGCGGTGCCTGCCCTGGCGATGTTCCACGGCTGGGCGCACGGGGTGGAGATGTCCGGCCACAGCTTCTGGCTCTTCACCAGCGGCTTTATGCTGGCCAGCGCCACGGTGCTGTGCACCAGCTTCGCCGCCGGGTTACTGCTGCGCCGCCACGACGGACTGCGTAAAACCTTTGGCGGTGGGCTTATCGTCTCTGCCCTGCTGGCGCTGATGAGCTGATGGAACTCGCCCGCCAGCGGCTGCGTCTGATGCAGCTCTCCAGTAGCAGCCTGCCGGTCGGGTCGTTTACCTGGTCGCAGGGGCTGGAGTGGGCCGTCGAGACAGGCTGGGTTACCGACGCAGATGCGTTCAAAAACTGGCAAACCCTGCAGATGGAGCAGAGCTTTTTCTGCGTCGACCTGCCGCTTTTTGCCCGGCTCTACCGGGCCTGTGAAGAGGGCGATCTGGCGGCAGCAAAACGCTGGACGTCATACCTGCTCGCCTGTCGGGAAACCCGTGAGCTGCGGGAAGAAGAACGCAATCGCGGCGCCGCCTTTACGCGGCTCATCAAAAGCTGGGAGCCGGACTGCCCGCCCCTCTGGCAGCCGCTGTTTATGCAAAGCCAGCTCAGCGGCATGGCGTGGCTCGGCGTGCGTTGGCGTATTAGCGCGCACGAGCTGGCCCTGAGTCTGGGCTACAGCTGGATAGAGAGCTCGGTAATGGCTGGCGTCAAGCTGGTACCGTTTGGGCAACAGGCCGCACAACAGCTGATTATCGAACTCAGCGACCATTTTGCCGCCGGGTTTGAACAGGCATTTTTACGTGACGATGAGGCACTGGGCGCGGCGACGCCGCTTTCCGCCATCGCCTCTGCCCGCCACGAAACACAATATTCACGGTTATTCCGTTCCTGAGGATGCAACATGGCTGATTACAAACATCCCCTGCGCGTTGGCGTGGGCGGCCCGGTCGGTTCGGGCAAAACCGCGCTGCTGGAAGCGCTCTGCAAGGCGATGCGCGACACGTATCATCTGGCGGTGGTGACGAACGATATCTACACCAAAGAGGATCAACGCATTCTGACCGAAGCGGGCGCGCTTGAGCCGGAGCGCATTGTGGGCGTAGAGACGGGCGGCTGTCCGCACACCGCCATTCGCGAAGATGCCTCGATGAACCTGGCCGCAGTGGAAGCGCTCAGCGAGAAGTTCGGCAATCTGGATCTGATCTTCGTCGAAAGCGGCGGCGATAACCTGAGCGCCACCTTCAGCCCGGAGCTGGCGGATCTGACGATCTACGTGATCGACGTCGCCGAAGGGGAGAAGATCCCGCGCAAGGGCGGGCCGGGGATCACCAAATCCGATTTTCTGGTGATCAACAAAACCGATCTCGCGCCGTACGTGGGTGCCTCTCTGGAGGTGATGGCGCGCGACACCAACCGCATGCGTGGCGAGCGTCCGTGGACCTTTACCAACCTGAAGGCGGGTGACGGTCTGGCAACGATTATTGCGTTTCTGGAAGAGAAAGGGATGCTGCGGATCTGAAAAAAGGCCTGGCGCAATGCCAGGCCGTGAGGGTTATTTACAGCTGTTACTGGAAGAACCCTGCTCGCGCCACGCGCCCCACTGGCCGCCGGTTCCCGGGGTTTCCTGACCCGGGTTGACATACCACTGGTTGAACCAAATTTTACCGTTACAGGAGACTTTGGTGCATTTGGTCGGATAAGCGATTTTGGCGTTATAGGCCGGTGCGGCAGGTTTTACCGGCGTGTCATCTTTTTCCGTGGTGTCGTCTTTCGCGGGTACCGCAGGCTTAGTGACCTTAATGGTCATGCTGTCCGTCGCGGTCCGGCCATCTGCGCCGGTTGTGGTCAGCGTGAAGACCGCTTCTCCCTCGCTGTTGGCAGGAATAACGGCATAGGCATGCGCGCTATCCACGCTCTTCACCAGCGTGCCGTTCAGGTTCGCCTCCAGCGAGAAGGTTTCCGCCCCTTTCGTCACGCTCCAGTTATAGGATTTGGCATTCAGGCTCTTGCTGCCATCCAGCGGGTAGGTGCTCACGCCCGTGGTCGGGGAGACCATGGTGTAATCCGCGCCTGCCGCAGCGGTTGGGGCCGGAGCGACAGGGGTGTTACCGTCTTTCAGCGCCATAATACGGGCTACCGCACGCTCCATGTCAGGCTGTGTTCCCACTTTTGCCGAATCCCCGTTCGCCAACGGCGTACCGGTCTCCGCCAGAATCTGACGCATCTGACGCGGTGTCACGGTAATACCGTTGGCTTTGGCGATGCCTGACAGGCTTGCTACCACACCCGCAATAATCGGGTTCGCGGAAGAGGTTCCGGCAAAAGTCGCGGTATAGGAATCGTTAACGCCAGCGTTTTTATACAGATCGCCATAACCGGTGGTCACCACATCCCAGCAGCCCCAGGCAGAGCTGGTGATGCGCGAGCCATAGGAGCTGAACGACGCTTTTTTACCGTCTTTCGCACAAAACGCACCCGCCAGAATAGCCCCGGAGTCCCGGACATTCACGTCATACTCCCCCCGGAACCCTGGGCTGTCCATGTTGATATTCCCGTTACCTGCTGCCTCAATAACGTGAACACCTTTGTCGGTCAGCGCCTTAATAATATCGTAATAGGCGGTCTGGGATTCCATTGCGACCCAGCAATCCTTCTGACAACCCGATGGATAACCCCCCGCAACTTGTATCCCGATCTGCACCACATCACCCGCTTTTAGCTGGGGGATTAAATTATAGAGGTTATTACTCGCGGAGGCCGCATACCCCATCCGGCTTTTCCAGGCTAAACCGCGAATACCGGTGCCCATATCTTTCGCCGCCATAATCCCCACTGAAGCGGTGTCGTGATCATGGCTTGCAACATACGTCGTCTTCCCAGAGCTGAGGCTCATCGGCGGTAAGTTGGCATGGCTGGTATTCCAGGCATCAATCTCCGCCGAAATAATCGTTACCCCTTCACCCGCACTGCCTGCATAGCGATCAACACTGTCGCGGTTGACGCCCCCCATATAATAACCAGTGCGCTTAACATCCGGCGCTTTGAGATAATCCTGCTTATTGCGGAAATCCGGAACGGCGGCAGACGTTAAATTATCATTCAGTGAGGACTTTAACTGTGGCGTAAGGGCCGTGTCATCCAGCGATACCGGCTCGGCTTCCGGGTACACAAACTCTACGTTCTGATTTTGCTCAAGCTCGGTGATAATATGGTTAATATATGTTTTATCCTGACTTTTATCTTTCGGTAACTCGATGCGCAGATAACGGTCAAAACCATAGCGTTTATTAAGCTCCGTCAATTCAGAGGATTGAGTAGAACTACGCAAGTTGGTCGGACGGAACATATTTGTTGTTGTCAGGGAAGCGTCGCTCAAGGTAATTTTATTGTTTGTGGCTTTTAACAGACCTGTCGTCGGTTTTAGCTTGAGCACAATTGCGGTGTAGGTGGCATTATCCTGTGCAAATTCATTTTGCACCAGAGTTTCAGCCGCAGCAGAGAATGAAATTGCTGCACAAATAAAAAGAGATAAAGCGCTTTTTTTCATGATAATCACGGTTCCTGTGTGAATTGAAATTTTTCCTTTTTCAGTATCACTGACACACGGACCGCGAAGAATAAGAGTGGCCTACTCTGATGAACAGAGTTTTCTCTAAATAATTAAGAAAATTCCACACTGCATTAATTTATATTTCGCAATGCGACGATACACTTAGATACAGAAAACGTAAAGCTTAATCATTATGAAATAATCAAGAGCCGTCGGCGTTAAAAATATTCTCGTTGCTGCTGCGACTTTACCGCAAAATGAATTTTAATAACATTATATCTTGCGAGGTGCTCCAACCGCCGTTGGCCCCGCCATTTCATGAAAGGGTTAATACGACGCATCATTATGGACATTAAAATCGTTATCGCTGAAGAATCCTCGTTAATTCGACGCGGCTTATCCTCCATGATGCAGTCCCTCTCGTTACCCGCCGTTGGCATGGATCAGAGGTGCGTTCTGATCGGTGAGGCAGCGGCCTCCGCTGAACTTCAGTCGCTTCTTGGCCAGCATAATCCGGATATCGCTATTCTTGGCTATTCGCTGACAACCAGCCTCAGCCGCCCTCCGCTCGGGGGAATGGACGGGCTGAAGCTCTTGAGATGGCTTAAACAGACGTATCCTGCGCTTAACATTATCCTGCTCTCGCCTTATGCAAACGCCACGCTTATCCGTCAGGCGCTAAAGGAAGGAGTCAGAGCGTACTTATCACGTGATATCAACGAGAAAACCTTAAGCCAGGCGATTACCACGGTCCTGAAAGGCGAGATTTATATCGAAAACCAGCTGGTGAATATGCTTTTCCGTCATGAAAAGACGGACGTGGAGAAACTCTCTCCGCGGGAAATTGACGTGCTGCGCCTGATTTGTAAGGGATTAAATTTGAAGGAGATTGCACAGTTTATGCATTTGAGTATCAAAACGGTCAGCGCACATAAGGTCCGGGCGATGGAAAAGCTGGACGTACAAAACGACTGCCAGCTTTACTCTTTGATCATCAAGAACCAGATGTTTGAGATCGGGATGTAAACGTCTCCCGCCGCTAAGACGGGAGCGTCGGTCAAGCTTCCGGCAGCTCCGCCAGCGGCCAGCGTGGACGTACGGAGACGCTCAGATCCGCCGTTGCGCCAGCGTTCAGGCGCACCATCCCGGCGTAGGCGATCATCGCCCCGTTATCGGTACAGAATTCCGGGCGCGCATAAAACACTTCCCCGCGACGCTTTTGCATCATCTCCGCCAGCTTCGCACGCAGCGTACGGTTAGCGCTGACGCCCCCCGCCATCACCAGGCGCTTAAAGCCGGTCTGATCCAGCGCGCGTTTACACTTGATCATCAGCGTATCGACCACCGCATCTTCGAATGCGCGAGCGATGTCCGCCCGGGTCTGCTCGCTGTCATCGTTATTGCGGATGGTATTGGCGGCGAAGGTTTTCAGGCCGGAGAAGCTGAAATCCAGCCCCGGACGGTCGGTCATTGGACGCGGGAAGACAAAACGCCCTTCCGTGCCCTGCGACGCCATTTTCGAGAGCATCGGGCCGCCCGGGTAATCCAGACCCAGCAGCTTAGCGGTTTTGTCGAAGGCTTCTCCGGCGGCGTCATCAATCGACTCGCCCAGCAGCTCATACTTGCCAATACCCGTCACGCTAATCAGCTGGGTATGGCCGCCAGAGACCAGCAGCGCCACAAACGGGAATTCGGGCGGATTCTCTTCCAGCATCGGTGCCAGAAGATGCCCTTCCATATGGTGAACCGGAATGGCCGGAACATCCCACGCGAAGGCCAGGGAACGGCCCACCGTCGCACCGACCAGCAGCGCGCCGACCAGACCCGGGCCTGCCGTGTAGGCGACGGCATCAATATCAGTTGAGCTCAATCCGGCCTCTTTCAGCGCCGCCTGAATCAGGGGAACCGTTTTACGTACGTGGTCACGAGAGGCCAGTTCAGGCACGACGCCGCCGTAGTCAGCATGCAATTTCACCTGACTATACAGTTGGTTGGCAAGAAGCCCTTTTTCGTCGTCGTAAATGGCGATGCCGGTTTCATCGCAGGATGTTTCAATACCCAGTACACGCATGACTTGTTTTACCTCGTTTCAGTACCGCGCAGTGTAGAGCCTGGGCGGGTTGATGTAAAACTTTGTTCGCCCCAGGACATCCGCTCGTGTATACTCTTCCCCCTTATAAAAGTCCCTTTCAAAAACGCGTCGGTGCTTTACAAAGCAGCAGCATTTGCAGTAAAATTCCGCACCATTTTGAAATAAGCTGGCGTTGATGCCAGCGGCAAACCGAATTTATCAAAGGTGAGAGTTACATGCCGGTAATTAAAGTACGTGAAAACGAGCCGTTCGACGTAGCACTGCGTCGCTTCAAACGTTCATGCGAGAAAGCAGGTGTTCTGGCTGAAGTTCGTCGTCGTGAGTTCTATGAAAAACCAACGACTGAACGTAAGCGCGCTAAAGCTTCTGCAGTGAAACGTCACGCGAAGAAACTGGCTCGCGAAAACGCACGCCGTACTCGTCTGTACTAATCCGTTGAGGGCGACAGTCCTCAATTGACAGACAGAGTAATAGTCGTAAGGCCGTGCTTCCGGAAGGAATGCGCGGCTTGTTTTCGTTTATGAGTTGCTAAAAACTTTTGGGGCATATGGCCGGACGAATCCCACGCGTTTTCATCAATGACCTGCTGGCAAGAACCGACATCGTCGATCTTATCGACGCGCGGGTAAAGCTGAAAAAGCAGGGCAAGAACTACCATGCGTGCTGTCCTTTCCATAACGAAAAAACCCCCTCCTTCACCGTCAACGGTGAAAAGCAGTTTTACCATTGCTTCGGCTGTGGCGCACACGGTAATGCCGTCGATTTTTTAATGAACTACGACAAGCTCGAGTTTGTTGAAACCGTCGAAGAGCTGGCGGCGATGCACAACCTTGAAGTGCCGTATGAAGCGGGCAGTGGACCAAGCCAGATAGAGCGCCATCAGCGTCAAACGCTGTATCAACTGATGGATGGCCTGAATTCGTTTTACCAACAGTCTCTTAAGCACTCTGCGGCTGAGCCTGCGCGTCAGTATCTGAACAAGCGCGGACTGAGCGACGATGTCATTGCGCGTTTCGCTATTGGTTACGCCCCGCCCGGCTGGGACAACGTGTTAAAGCGTTTTGGCGGCAATAGCGAAGATCGTAAATCGTTGATCGACGCAGGTATGCTGGTCACCAACGACCAGGGACGAAGCTACGACCGCTTCCGCGAACGGGTGATGTTCCCGATCCGCGACAAGCGTGGCCGGGTGATTGGGTTTGGTGGTCGCGTGTTGGGTGATGCCCTGCCCAAGTACCTCAACTCCCCGGAAACTGACATTTTCCATAAGGGCCGCCAGCTTTACGGCCTTTATGAGGCGCAGCAGGCAAATGCGGAACCTCCGCGCCTTCTCGTCGTCGAAGGGTATATGGATGTCGTTGCGCTGGCGCAGTATGACATCAATTACGCGGTGGCCTCGTTAGGCACGTCCACCACGGCCGATCATATTCAGCTGCTGTTTCGGGTGACCAACAACGTCATCTGCTGCTACGACGGTGACCGCGCAGGGCGCGATGCCGCCTGGCGTGCGCTGGAAACTGCGCTACCTTATATGACCGACGGGCGGCAGTTACGCTTTATGTTCCTGCCCGACGGTGAAGACCCGGATACGCTGGTGCGTAAAGAGGGCAAAGCGGCGTTTGAAGCGCGGATGGAGCAGGCTCAGCCGCTCTCCACGTTCTTGTTTAACAGCCTGATGCCGCAGGTTGATTTAAGTACCCCTGACGGGCGCGCGCAGCTCAGCACGCTGGCGCTGCCGTTAATCAGCCAGGTGCCCGGCGAAACGCTGCGCATCTATCTGCGTCAGGAGTTAGGCAACAAGCTCGGCATTCTGGATGACAGCCAGCTTGAACGTTTAATGCCAAAACAGGCTGAAAACGGCACGGTTCGCCCCGCGCCTCAGCTAAAACGCACAACCATGCGTATACTGATAGGGTTACTGGTCCAAAACCCCGAACTTGCACCGCAAGTGCCATCGCTGGCGGGTTTGAACCACGAAAAATTGCCCGGGCTTGGCTTATTTTCAGAACTGGTCAACACATGTTTGTCTCAGCCAGGTCTGACCACCGGACAACTTTTAGAACATTATCGCGGCACAAAAGAGGCCGCTACCCTTGAAAAATTGTCGATGTGGGACGATATAGCAGATAAGGACATTGCAGAAAAAACGTTCACCGACTCACTCAACCATATGTTTGATTCGATGCTCGAGCTGCGCCAGGAAGAGTTGATTGCTCGCGAGCGCACACACGGTTTGAGCAGCGAAGAACGCCGGGAGCTCTGGATGATAAACCAGGAACTGGCGAAGAAATAAGCAAAAAGACAAAAGTATTTAACGGCTTAAGTGCCGAATATCGATCGGGAAGCCCCCGGCAGCCGCACTGAGAGGCAGCGGCAAAAATATAAGTACGCCCTCGCTTTAAAGGTTGGCAAACCATCGCCGACACCAATCAAACGAATTAAGTGTGGATACCGTCTTATGGAGCAAAACCCGCAGTCACAGCTGAAACTTCTTGTCCAACGTGGTAAGGAGCAAGGCTATCTGACCTATGCCGAGGTCAATGACCATCTGCCGGAAGATATCGTCGATTCAGATCAAATCGAAGACATCATCCAAATGATCAATGACATGGGCATTCAGGTGATGGAAGAAGCACCGGATGCCGATGATCTGTTGCTGGCTGAAACCTCCAACAACACTGACGAAGATGCGGAAGAAGCTGCTGCACAGGTACTGTCCAGCGTGGAATCTGAAATCGGGCGTACCACTGACCCGGTCCGCATGTACATGCGCGAAATGGGTACCGTTGAACTGTTGACCCGCGAAGGCGAAATTGACATCGCAAAACGCATCGAAGACGGGATCAACCAGGTTCAGTGCTCTGTTGCTGAGTACCCGGAAGCGATCACCTATCTGCTGGAGCAGTACGATCGTGTTGAAGCGGAAGAAGCGCGTCTGTCCGATCTGATCACCGGTTTTGTCGACCCGAACGCTGAAGAAGATATGGCGCCAACCGCCACTCACGTCGGTTCTGAACTGTCTCAGGAAGAGATGGATGACGACGAAGACGAAGATGAAGAAGAGAGCGACGACGACAGCGCCGATGATGACAACAGCATCGACCCGGAACTGGCTCGTGAGAAGTTCGCCGAACTGCGTACCCAGTACGAAGTGACGCGTGACACCATCAAAGCCAAAGGTCGCAGTCACGCTGCTGCCCAGGAAGAGATCCTGAAACTGTCTGAAGTCTTCAAACAGTTCCGCCTGGTGCCAAAACAGTTCGACTACCTGGTGAACAGCATGCGCGTGATGATGGATCGCGTACGTACCCAGGAACGCATCATCATGAAGCTGTGCGTTGAGCAGTGCAAAATGCCGAAGAAGAACTTCATCACCCTCTTCACCGGCAACGAAACCAGCGAAACCTGGTTCAACGCGGCTATCGCGATGAACAAGCCGTGGTCTGAAAAACTGCACGACGTGAAAGAAGACGTGCATCGCGGTCTGCAGAAGCTGCAGCAGATTGAAGAAGAGACCGGCCTGACCATCGAGCAGGTCAAAGACATCAACCGTCGTATGTCCATCGGTGAAGCGAAAGCCCGCCGTGCGAAGAAAGAGATGGTTGAAGCAAACTTACGTCTGGTTATCTCTATCGCCAAGAAATACACCAACCGCGGTCTGCAGTTCCTGGATCTGATTCAGGAAGGCAACATCGGCCTGATGAAAGCGGTAGATAAGTTTGAATACCGTCGTGGTTACAAGTTCTCCACCTATGCGACCTGGTGGATCCGTCAGGCAATTACCCGCTCTATCGCGGATCAGGCGCGCACAATCCGTATTCCGGTGCATATGATTGAGACCATCAACAAGCTCAACCGTATTTCCCGCCAGATGCTGCAGGAGATGGGTCGCGAGCCGACGCCGGAAGAGCTGGCTGAACGCATGCTGATGCCGGAAGACAAGATCCGTAAAGTGCTGAAGATCGCCAAAGAGCCAATCTCCATGGAAACACCAATCGGTGATGATGAAGATTCGCATCTGGGTGATTTCATCGAGGATACCACCCTCGAGCTGCCGCTGGACTCTGCCACCACCGAGAGCCTGCGTGCTGCCACGCACGACGTTCTGGCTGGCCTGACCGCCCGTGAAGCGAAAGTACTGCGTATGCGTTTCGGTATCGATATGAACACCGACCACACGCTGGAAGAAGTGGGTAAACAGTTTGACGTTACCCGCGAACGTATCCGTCAGATCGAAGCGAAGGCGCTGCGTAAACTGCGCCATCCGAGCCGCTCTGAAGTGTTGCGTAGCTTCCTGGACGATTAATCCAGGTAAACAGCAAAAAGCTCCCAATCGGGAGCTTTTTTTTTGTTTATGCCCTCTCCCCGTGAGAGAGGGCCAGGACGAGGCATCAGGTCGCAGAGCCCCCTAAAGCCCCCGCACCACCAGCGCCTCGTCGAGCTCCCTGTAAGCTTCCACCAGTTTATCCAGCGTTGCCCTGTTAAGTCCGCTCGGGTTTGGCAGCACCCATACCTGCGTCACACCGATGGTGATGGCCTGTTTACCCCATTTCACCCCGCGCTGGCTGAACGCCTGCTCATAGGCCTGTTTCCCCAGAATCGCCAGCGCGGCAGGCTGGTAGTCTTCGATCTTCTTAATCAGTTCCCGCCCGCCAGTGCGCAGCTCATGCAGGTTGACTTCGCTCGCCTGCACGGTTGGTCGCTCCACCAGCATGGTGATCCCGCAGCGCGTATCCAGCAGATGCTGCTCCTCTTCAGGCTTGAGTAACCGGTCGGTAAACCCGGCCTGGTAGATCACTTTCCAGAAGCGGTTCCCCGGATGAGCAAAGTGAAAACCGGTATGCGCCGAGGATTTACCGGGGTTGATCCCGCAGAACACCACCCGTAGTCCCGGGGCCAGAATATCGTTGATCATTTTTACTCCCGATTGATACATCATCATGGAAGTATAAAGGATTGATTATGCGTTGTTTATAAAAACAGCAGGCGGGTGTGAATGGCTGGATTGCTGCGGGGAGTTACATTATAATCCACCGCCACGGCCCCTTAGCTCAGTGGTTAGAGCAGGCG
>NZ_JAYJLI010000013.1:0-103578 GCF_051948675.1 Enterobacter sp. Lyrl_3 | reverse complement strand
TGCTTTTTGTTTTTCTCCCTCTTCCTGCGGGAGAGGGCATCAGACCGCACACCACCCCACAATAAACTCAGCAATTCTATCCTCATCATTTAAATCCAGCACCGGAACCTCAACATCGAGAGCGACATCGCTGGCCACCGCAATGACATGCTCATCCAGCGTTAACTCGCTAACATCATGCCCGGCATCGTTTCTGAACAGCAGGATCTTTGCAACGGCCTCATGCTTAAACCCCTCAACCAGCACCAGATCAAGCGTGGAGTGATCCATCCGACTGACCAGATACGCGAGATCCAGCGGTGCTTCATCGGGCGTTTCCGTCATTAATGCCCACCGCTCACGACTTGCCACCATGGTTTGCGCGGCACCTGCCTTACGCAGTTCATAGCTGTCTTTACCCGGTTTATCGACGTCCATATTGTGGTGGGTATGCTTAATCAGCCCTGGGCGGATGCCTCTGGCACAAAGTGCGGGTATCAGCTTTTTAAGCAGCGTCGTTTTCCCGGTACCACTCCAGGCGGCGATAGCTAAAACAGGCGTCATTATTTCTCCTGCATGGTCTGTAAATCTTCCGTCGTATTCACGTTCACAAAGGCAGACTTCCAGTCGCTAAAATCAACGGAGTGGCCGCCTGACTGACGCATAAACACCATGACTCTTCGCTCTCCCGCCGTCAGGTAATCCTGCAGCGCTGGAACTAATGATCTATGACTCAGCGTAATAGCAGGATGGTCGCGCTCACCGTCATGCACCCAGACAACCGGTGCACCATCACGAAATTGCACGAGACGCTCCACAAGGCAGGAGGGAATAAACGGCGTATCACACGGGCAGAAAACAAACCACTCTGCCTCAGACTGCTGCATGACCGAGAGCATGCCGGCCAACGGTCCTGGGTAATCCCCAAGAGTATCCTGATAAACGGGGTATCCGCTGCGCTGATAAATATCGATATGGCGATTGGCACTGATGGCCATTGCCGCAACCTGATCTGCAAGCGTGTCAGCAACATGCTGCCAAAGTGGCTTACCGTTAAGCTGCTGAAGCCCCTTATCTTTTCCCGCCATGCGCGTTGCCTTGCCACCCGCCAGAACCACTCCGATGATTTCCTGACCCGGATTCACGAATATCGCCTCTTTTATTGTGGGATTGACCCTGCTAACGTGTCACTCTAAATGAAAGGAGCACCACCATGAAATGTAAACGTCTGAATGAAGTCATTGAACTCCTCCAGCCAGCCTGGCAAAAAGAGCCAGAGCTGAATCTGATGCAATTTTTACAGAAACTGGCGAAAGAGTCAGGTTTTGAAGGTGAACTGACAGACCTTTCTGACGACATCCTGATCTATCACCTCAAAATGCGTGACTCTGCCAAAGATGCTGTTATTCCTGGTATTCAGAAAGATTATGAGGAAGATTTTAAAACCGCATTGCTGCGCGCCCGAGGCGTAATTAAAGAGTAAAAGCTTGTAAGCGGCGGCACCGAAATCGCCACAAGATGATATCCTGAATCATTCGTATAATTTCCGGATGATCGGATGAACGACCAGGCTTTTACTTTCCAGACATTACACCCGGATACCATTATGGATGCGCTGTTTGAGCAGGGTATTCGGGTGGATTCCGGGCTAACCCCGCTAAATAGCTACGAAAACCGCGTCTATCAATTCCAGGACGAGGATCGTCAGCGCTTCGTTGTTAAGTTCTATCGCCCCAAGCGCTGGTCCGCTGAACAAATTCAGGAAGAGCATCAGTTTGCTCACGATCTACTGAATGACGAAGTTCCTGTTGCCGCACCGATAAAATTCAATAACCAAACGCTGCTTACGCACGAAGGGTTCTACTACGCTATATTTCCCAGTCTGGGTGGTCGCCAGTTTGAAGCGGATAATATCGACCAAATGGAGTGGGTTGCCCGCTATCTGGGACGCATCCACCAGACGGGACGCAAAACGTCGTTTATTGCCCGCCCGACTATCGGTATTCAGGAATACCTTATTGAACCCCGCCAGGTCTTCGAAACCTCAGCGCTTATTCCCTCTGCATTAAAGGACGCGTTTCTCAGCGCGACGGATAAACTTATTGGGGCGGTAAAAGCCTGCTGGCGCGATGATATTTCTGTCCTGCGTTTGCATGGTGATTGTCATGCCGGGAATATTCTCTGGCGCGATGGCCCTCTGTTTGTTGACCTCGATGATGCGCGGATGGGGCCAGCGGTGCAGGATTTGTGGATGTTGCTCAACGGCGACAAAGCCGAGCAACGTATGCAGCTTGAAACGATTATTGAAGCCTATGAAGAGTTTAGCCCTTTTAATTCAGACGAAATTGCCCTGATAGAACCTTTACGTGCGATGCGTTTTGTTTATTATCTCGCATGGTTAATCAGGCGTTGGGATGATCCCGCATTTCCTCGTAATTTCCCGTGGCTTACCGGAGAGGATTACTGGCGCAACCAGATATCCACATTTACTGAGCAGGTTAAGGTTCTTCAGGAACCCCCACTGCAACTAACGCCGATGTATTAATTGGACACACCCAGGAGAGAGTTAATCATGAAAAAAATTTGGCTGGCGCTGGCAGGTATGATTCTGGCATTTAGCGCTTCTGCTGCACAGTTTACCGACGGCAAACAGTACATCACACTGGACAAGCCTGTCGCTGGCGAGCCACAGGTTCTCGAGTTCTTCTCGTTCTATTGCCCACACTGCTATGAGTTTGAGCAGGTGCTGCATGTTGCTGACAACGTGAAGAAAAAGCTGCCGGAAGGCACCAAAATGACTAAATACCACGTTGAGTTCCTGGGCCCATTGGGTAAAGACCTGACTCAGGCGTGGGCGGTTGCGATTGCGCTGGGTGTGGAAGATAAGATCACCTCCCCTATGTTTGAAGCGGTGCAGAAAACCCAGACCGTCCAGACCGCAGCAGATATTCGTAAAGTGTTCGTTGACGCAGGCGTGAAAGGTGAAGACTACGACGCCGCGTGGAACAGCTTTGTCGTGAAATCGCTGGTTGCTCAACAGGAAAAAGCCGCAGCCGATCTGCAGCTCCAGGGCGTTCCGGCGATGTATGTTAACGGCAAATATCAGCTGAACATGCAGGGCATGGACACCAGCAGCATGGATATCTTCGTACAGCAGTACGCAGACACCGTGAAATACCTGGTCGAGAAGAAGTAAACCCAATGATATAAAAACGCCGGTCAATGACCGGCGTTTTTGTTTGAAGCTTTGATGTTCTCTATCTGCTCATCTTTCTCTTTCCAGAGCGTATTAAGCCAAAGCTGGAAACGACGTTTGAAGTTCTTATCGTTAACGTAATCCCCATGCAGTTCGGTATCAATTGGCACCAGATCGACACGAACCACGATACGCGTCAGCTTGCCGCTAAGCATATCGAAGAAAGGCGTCTTGTCGTTTTCCGGATAGCAGAGCGTCACGTTCAGTAATTTATCGAACTGTGCCCCCAGCACGTTAAGCGCCATGGCAATACCCGCCGCCTTGGGTGGCAGCAGGTTCTGATAAGGGGAGCGAGTCTGAAGACGCTTCTCTTCTGTAAACCGCGAGCCTTCGACAAAATTCACAATCGTTGTCGGATGTGCGCGAAACTTCTCGCAGGAACGACGCGTCGTTTCCACATCCTTACCCCGCCGCTCCGGGTGGCGAATCAAATAGCTGCGCGAATAGCGTTTCATAAACGGCATATCCAGCGCCCAGCAGGCCAGGCCGATAAACGGTACCCAGGCCAGCTGCTGCTTCAGGAAGTATTTGTTCATCGGGATATGCTTACGGAACAGCACACATAACACCACGATGTCGGCCCAGCTGTGGTGATTACAGATCAGCAGATACCAGTTCTTTTTGTTGAGTCTTTCCAGACCCTCAACGTCCCACTTCAGGTGAGGATTCAGGCGCAGCAGGATGGCCAACCCTTCGCACCAGCAGTACATCATGAAATTACAAAACGCCGACACGGCTCGCCAAACCGTAGGCAAAGGTAACAGCAGTTTAATTATCCCGGCGATGATGATCGGTACAGAACAGGCGATCGTTACCAGAATAGTTAAAATGATGCTTAACAGTAATGTTATTGCAGCGAGCAATCTCGACATGATGAGCTTTTTCAAATGGTTAGCTGTAAGTTAGCGACCGACTATCCGGTGCAGGGCGCTGATTTTATCAGAAATCAGACAAAATAATGGGGCTTTCATACGGAGAGTTGACAGGCAGCATCTCGCTGCAGAAGATTTCACTACTATTACGCAGCAAACCGGGCATATATCCACATATGCTATATTCTCATTAGCTAGCAATATAATTCATTATTCTCATATAACTAATTGATAAATAGATGATAATTATGTGTCTTTACGCTTTTTTTGCCTTTGTTAGTCATATGAAGTGAAAGTATTCACAAACTTATCCACAGTTTAAATTTTGCGAGCGATCCTCACGATCGTAAAATCTTTTCCTGTATCAGGCGCTAATAACTGATGTTTTCATCCTTCTGTGGCATCCTTTAGTCATAAATTGATTAAAGGCACGGACATTATGGTTCAGATCCCAGAAAACCCTCTTATTCTCGTCGACGGCTCTTCTTACCTGTATCGGGCGTATCATGCGTTTCCTCCTCTGACCAATAGCGCAGGGGAACCTACCGGCGCGATGTACGGTGTACTTAACATGCTGCGTAGCCTGATCCTTCAGTATCAGCCAACCCATGCGGCAGTCGTTTTTGATGCGAAAGGCAAAACTTTCCGCGACGAGTTATTTGAGCATTACAAATCTCACCGTCCGCCAATGCCTGACGATCTGCGTGCGCAGATTGAGCCGCTGCACGCGATGGTGAAAGCGATGGGGCTGCCACTGCTGGCGGTTTCTGGTGTTGAAGCGGATGACGTCATTGGCACCCTGGCGCGTGAAGCCGAAAAAATGGGCCGTCCGGTTCTCATCAGTACTGGTGATAAAGATATGGCGCAGCTGGTGACGCCAGGGATCACTCTGATTAACACCATGACCAACACCATCCTCGGCCCTGAAGAGGTGGTCGCAAAATATGGCGTGCCGCCAGAGTTGATTATCGATTTCCTCGCGTTGATGGGCGACTCATCGGATAACATCCCAGGCGTGCCAGGCGTTGGCGAAAAAACGGCACAGGCACTCCTTCAGGGACTGGGCGGGCTGGATACGCTGTATGCAGAGTCTGACAAAATCGCCGGGCTCTCCTTCCGTGGCGCAAAAACCATGGCCGGGAAGCTGGAAGAGAATAAAGAGGTGGCTTATCTCTCCTATAAGCTGGCGACGATTAAAACCGATGTTGAGCTGGAACTGGGATGTGAGCAGCTTGAGGTGCAACAACCATCTGCGGATGACCTGCTGAGCCTGTTTAAGAAATACGAATTTAAGCGCTGGACCACCGACGTGGAAGCCGGTAAATGGCTGCAGGCAAAAGGCGCCAAACCGGCTGCGAAGCCAAAAGAGACGATTGTCATTGATGCCGACGATCAGGCTGAAGAAGAAGCCGCAGCGCTCTCTTTTGAGCACTACGAAACCATTCTTGAAGAGTCACAGCTGGTTGCCTGGATCGAGAAACTGAAAAAAGCACCGGTGTTTGCTTTCGACACGGAAACCGACAGCCTGGATAACATTACCGCCAATATGGTGGGCCTGTCCTTTGCGACAGAGCCGGGTATCGCTGCCTATGTTCCCGTCGCGCACGATTACCTGGACGCACCGGAGCAACTCTCTCGCGAACGCGTGCTGGAACTGCTGAAGCCGATTCTGGAAGACGACAACGCGTTGAAGGTGGGGCAAAACCTCAAATACGACCGCGGTATTCTGCAAAACTACGGTATTGAGCTGCGCGGTATCGCGTTTGATACCATGCTGGAATCTTACATTCTGGACAGCGTAGCAGGCCGTCATGATATGGACTCCCTGTCTGACCGCTGGTTAAAGCACAAAACCATCACGTTTGAAGAGATTGCCGGTAAGGGCAAAAATCAGCTCACCTTTAACCAGATTGCGCTGGAAGAGGCGGGACGCTATGCGGCAGAAGATGCCGACGTCACGCTGCAGCTACACCTGAAAATGTGGCCAAAACTGCAGAAGCACGAAGGGCCGCTAAATGTATTTCAGAACATCGAGATGCCGCTGGTACCTGTTCTTTCACGAATCGAGCGCAACGGCGTAAAAATCGATCCGACGGTACTGCATAACCACTCGGGCGAACTCGCCCAGCGTCTGACCGAACTGGAGCAAAAGGCGCATGAGCTTGCCGGTGAGCCGTTTAACCTCTCATCGCCAAAACAGCTGCAAACCATCCTGTTTGAAAAGCAGGGGATCAAACCGCTGAAGAAAACCCCTGGCGGCGCACCGTCCACCTCTGAAGAGGTACTGGAGGAGCTGGCGCTGGATTATCCACTGCCAAAAGTCATTCTGGAGTACCGTGGTCTGGCAAAGCTGAAATCGACTTACACCGATAAGCTGCCGCTGATGATCAACCCGAAAACGGGTCGTGTGCATACTTCATACCATCAGGCTGTGGCGGCCACCGGACGTCTCTCCTCGACCGATCCAAACCTGCAGAACATTCCGGTTCGAAATGAAGAAGGGCGTCGCATTCGTCAGGCGTTTATTGCACCTGATGACTATCTGATTGTTTCTGCTGACTACTCGCAAATCGAGCTGCGCATTATGGCGCACCTCTCGCGTGATAAGGGCCTGTTGACGGCCTTTGCCGAAGGGAAGGACATCCACCGGGCAACCGCTGCGGAAGTCTTTGGTCTGCCGCTGGACAGCGTGACAAACGAGCAACGCCGCAGCGCGAAAGCAATCAACTTCGGCCTGATTTACGGCATGAGCGCCTTCGGTCTTTCACGTCAGCTTAATATTCCGCGTAAAGAGTCGCAGAAGTATATGGATCTCTACTTCGAGCGATATCCGGGCGTACTGGAATATATGGAACGCACCCGCGCGCAGGCGAAGGAAAAAGGCTACGTTGAAACCCTGGACGGTCGTCGTCTCTACTTACCCGACATTAAATCCAGCAACGCGGCGCGCCGTGCCGGGGCAGAACGCGCTGCAATCAACGCCCCGATGCAGGGAACCGCAGCTGACATCATCAAGCGCGCGATGATCGCCGTGGATGCCTGGCTGGAAAAAGAGAAACCGCGCGTGAAAATGATCATGCAGGTACACGATGAACTGGTGTTCGAAGTGCACAAAGACGATCTCGATAGCGTGTCGAAGACGATCCACGAACTGATGGAAAACAGCATGAAACTCGATGTGCCGTTGCTGGTGGAAGTGGGAAGTGGTGAAAACTGGGATCAGGCTCACTAATGGTTCGGCGAATAACGCGCTTTTTATGTAAGTTAGCAACATAACGACGTGCGTTTTGTGACGATCATTAGAATTCCCTATGTAAAGAATGAAAAAAAACTACAAAAAGTGCTTTTTCTGCAGCAAAAAAAGGGGTAGAGTTAGCGGCGTAGGGTACAGAGGTAAGATGTTCTATCTTTCAGACCTTTTACTTCACGTAATCGGATTTGGCTGAATATTTTAGCCGCCCCAGTCA
The DNA here is from genome assembly GCF_051948675.1 of Enterobacter sp. Lyrl_3. Lineage (NCBI taxonomy): Bacteria > Pseudomonadati > Pseudomonadota > Gammaproteobacteria > Enterobacterales > Enterobacteriaceae > Enterobacter > Enterobacter sp. Lyrl_3. The sequence goes on along the minus strand of NZ_JAYJLI010000013.1, from coordinate 96,004 downwards.
GTAATGACTGGGGCGTTTTTTATTGCGGCAAAGAAAATTTCGGACAAAAAAAGCGCGGCCATGGCCGCGCCCGGTATTACTCTTCTTCCGCTTCTGTTGCGGGCTCCAGCTCACTGAACCAGCTGTCGAGCTTCTGACGCAGCTTATCCACACCCTGCTTTTTCAGCGAGGAGAACGCTTCAACCTGCACATCTCCGTTGAATGCCAGTACCGCTTCACGAACCATATTCACCTGCGCTTTACGCGCGCCGCTCGCCAGCTTATCCGCTTTTGTCAGCAGCACCAGAACGGCAATATCGCTTGCCACAGCCCAGTCGATCATCTGCTGATCAAGGTCTTTCAGCGGGTGGCGAATATCCATCAGCACCACCAGGCCTTTCAGGCACATGCGCTTTTCCAGGTATTCACCCAGCGCGCGCTGCCACTTGATCTTCATCTCTTCCGGTACCTGCGCGTAACCGTACCCCGGTAAATCGACCAGGCGTTTGCCTTCGGCCACTTCAAACAGGTTAATCAGCTGGGTACGGCCAGGTGTTTTTGAGGTACGCGCCAGGTTCTTCTGATTGGTCAGCGTATTCAGTGCGCTGGATTTCCCCGCATTCGAGCGGCCAGCAAAGGCCACTTCGATGCCGGTATCAGAGGGCAGGTGGCGAATATCGGGCGCACTGGTGACAAAATGCGTCTGTTGGTAGTTCCAGGTAGTCACGTGGTCGTCTCCAAAAATCGTAATCTGCGGGGGATTATACCTGAATGCAGGCAAAAGGCTTTTTTGATTGCACCTGGTCTGTAGGCTTAAGCCCTGGCCGATGTGAGACATCGGCTATAGATGTTATGAGAAATTTCAGAGAAATCGCAGGTGTAAAAAAATACAAACTGTTTTAAATCATAAGATTAATATTGAGTGATTATCTGAAAATCCGTTTTTGTACCCTTTCGTTGCTTGTTAGTTTAAATGAACAAGGTAAAGTGTGCGTCAAGGCGGGGATGCCAACAGGATAATGACTTAGGGATAAGGGTCAGGAGCGCCAGGAGGCGAAGACGCAGGATTGTCAGGATGACCAGCGCCTGGAGGCGTTTTAACAGGAAAAGGAACCGTATCACGGACGGTATCAGCCAACGGATAAACAGGGTTTGTTGTAGGCAAACACGGAATGTCTGACCCGTTAAGGGTTATGAGTCAGGAAAAAAGGCGACAGATTGCTCTGTCGCCTTTTTTCTTTGCTTGCTTTCTGCTAGATTTCGCCGCAATTCTATACTGAAGAAAACGACTTAAAGATAAAACATCATGAAAAAACCGACCTCCGCAGCGGGCGCGAAACGCCCTGCCAAAGCACGCCGCAAAACGCGCGAAGAACTGAACCAGGAAGCGCGCGATCGCAAACGCGAAAAAAAACATCGCGGTCATGCTGCGGGTAGCCGTGCAAACGGTGGCGGTGCATCTGGCGCTTCTGCTAAAAATAAGCCGCAGAAAGATCCACGTATCGGCAGTAAAACTCCCATTCCACTGGGCGTGACAGACACCCCGGTCACTAAGCAGCACAAACCAAAGAGCGAGAAACCTATGCTTTCACCGCAGGCTGAGCTGGATTTGCTGGAGAACGATGAGCGCCTGGACGCGCTGCTGGAACGTCTTGAAGAGGGTGAAACCCTGACCGCTGAAGAGCAGTCCTGGGTGGATGCCAAACTGGATCGCATCGACGAACTGATGCAGAAGCTGGGCCTGTCATACGACGATGACGAAGATGAAGAAGAAGACGAAAAGCAGGAAGATATGATGCGTCTTCTGAAGGGTGGAAACTAACATTTGCACCCGGCAGGAACGATAGTCCTGCTTATAACCCTTCCGGTTATATGTTATCTGGTGTGGTTATTCGTTAAACTACGGCGGTTGTCGCGGCGACAGAAGTGGCTGCGCACCCGAATGATGGTCCGCAATGGGGCCAGAACGGGCCGCCGTATACGAACGCGACACCAACGGAAGGAGTGAGCATGTCTGTACCATCTATCGACTGGGATTTGGCCCTGATCCAGAAATATAACTATTCCGGGCCGCGTTACACCTCATACCCCACCGCGCTGGAGTTCTCCGATGCCTTCGGTGAGGGTGATTTTCAGCAGGCCGTCGCGCGCTATCCAGAACGCCCGCTGTCGCTCTACGTCCATATTCCGTTCTGCCATAAGCTCTGCTATTTCTGCGGCTGCAATAAAATTGTCACCCGTCAGCAGCATAAAGCCGATCAGTATCTGGATGCGCTGGAGCAGGAAATTTTGCATCGCGCGCCGTTGTTTACTGGCCGTCATGTCAGCCAGCTTCACTGGGGCGGCGGTACGCCAACCTATCTGAATAAAGCGCAGATCAGCCGTTTGATGGCGCTTCTTCGCAGCAATTTCCATTTTAATGACGACGCCGAAATCTCGATCGAGGTCGATCCGCGTGAAATTGAGCTGGATGTGCTGGATCATTTACGTGCCGAAGGCTTCAATCGCCTGAGTATGGGCGTTCAGGACTTCAATAAAGAGGTCCAGCGTCTGGTGAACCGCGAGCAGGACGAAGAATTTATCTTTGCCTTACTCAACCATGCGCGTGAAATTGGTTTCACCTCAACCAATATCGATCTGATTTACGGCCTGCCAAAGCAGACGCCGGAGAGCTTTGCTTTTACGCTGAAACGCGTGGCTGAACTTAACCCGGACCGCCTGAGCGTGTTTAACTATGCGCATCTGCCGACGCTCTTTGCCGCGCAGCGCAAAATCAAAGATGCCGATCTGCCTTCTGCTCAACAGAAACTGGATATTCTCCAGGAAACCATTACCTCGCTGACCGAGACCGGATATCAGTTTATCGGTATGGATCACTTTGCCCGTCCGGATGACGAGCTGGCTGTTGCTCAGCGCGAAGGGGTACTGCACCGTAATTTCCAGGGCTATACCACCCAGGGCGATACCGATTTGCTGGGGATGGGCGTTTCCGCCATCAGCATGATTGGCGATTGCTACGCGCAAAACCAGAAAGAGTTGAAGCTCTACTATCAGCAGGTGGATGAAAAGGGCAACGCGCTGTGGCGCGGCATCGCGTTAACACGTGACGACTGCATTCGTCGTGATGTGATTAAGGCGCTTATCTGCAACTTCCGTCTCGATTTCAGCGACGTTGAGTCGCAGTGGGATCTGCACTTTAGCGATTATTTTGCAGAAGACCTGAAGCTGCTGGCACCGCTTGCGAAGGACGGGCTGGTGGATGTGTCGGAGAATGCGATTGAGGTCACGCCGAAAGGACGTTTATTGATTCGTAATATCTGCATGTGCTTTGACGCTTACCTTCGGCAGAAAGCGCGTATGCAGCAGTTCTCGCGGGTGATTTAAGCCGCAAAAGCATGAAACGTAGGCCGGGTAAGGCGAAGCCGCCACCCGGCTTTTACATTTTTACCCGCTAGCTAAACAGACCAACCAGCGCCGCACACAACACTGCAGCAACTGCGGTTTGCGGCGTGTGGCTTTCTGCGGCTCCGCTAGAGAGCATATGTACTAATGTTTCCAGCATGATGTTCACCCCCAATTTCCGGGCACGATCATACAAAACTCATCGACACAGTAAAGCGCAAAATAACGGCAATTTGCGCTCAATTAGTAATCTTTACACAGCGGTGAAGATTACTCCATTCCAAGCTCTTTAAGCTTACGCGTCAGGGTATTACGTCCCCATCCCAGCAGGCGGGCTGCTTCCTGTTTATGGCCCTGCGTATGACGAAGCGCGGTGGTTAACAGCGTGCGTTCCATCTCCGGCTGCGCCTCAGAGAGCAAATTTTGATGACCGGAACGCAGCGCGCGATCGGCCCACTGCGCCAGCAGCGTCGCCCAGCTGTCCGGCAGCGCATGGCCCGTACTGCTTTCAGGGGCAGTTGCTTCAAACAGCTCGGCCGGCAGATCCTGAATCAAGACCTCCTGTCCGGCGGCCATGACGGTGAGCCAGCGACAGGTATTTTCCAGTTGACGCACGTTACCCGGCCAGGCCAGGCGGGTGAGGGCGGCATCGGTTTCCGGGTGAAGCTGTTTGGCTTCGACACCCAGTTCACGCGCGGCGACCTGCAGGAAGTGACGCGCCAGGCGAGGGATATCTTCGCGACGTTCACGTAGCGGCGGCAGATGGACGCGGATGACGTTCAGGCGATGGAATAAATCCTCACGGAATTTTCCCTCCTGCACGCGTTGCTCCAGGTTCTGGTGTGTCGCGGCAATAATGCGTACATCCACTTTCACCGGCGCATACCCGCCCACGCGATAAAACTGTCCGTCGGCCAGCACGCGCAGAAGACGGGTCTGAACATCCAGCGGCATATCGCCAATTTCATCCAGGAATAATGTCCCCCCGTCAGCCTGTTCGAAGCGGCCCTGACGAATGGTATTTGCCCCGGTAAAGGCGCCTTTTTCATGGCCGAACAGTTCGGATTCAATCAAATCTTTCGGGATAGCCGCCATATTCAGGGCGATAAACGGCGCTTTTGCCCGCGGGCTATGGCGATGTAAGGCGTGCGCGACCAGCTCTTTACCGGTGCCCGATTCGCCATTAATCAATACGCTGATGGACGAACGCGACAGACGGCCAATAATGCGAAACACATCCTGCATCGCCGGTGCTTCGCCAATGATGTCCGTGGTAGGGCCGAAATCGGGCGCATTACGGGGCTGTTGCTGCTCCTGGTAATGGCTAATGGCGCGCTCAACCAGCGCGACCGCTTCGTCGATATCAAATGGCTTGGGCAGGTAGTCGAATGCCCCTTGCTGATAGGCGCTAACGGCGGCATCCAGATCGGAGTGTGCCGTCATTATGATGACCGGAAGCATAGGGTGGCGTTGTTTGATCTGCTTTAAAAGCGCCAGCCCGTCCATACCCGGCATACGAATATCCGACAGCAGAACATCCGGCGTTTTGGTGGTGAGTGCGTCGAGCACTTCGCTGCCGCTCTCAAACGTCGTGCAGCTTAATCCCGCCCCTGTGAGCGCGCGTTCAAGCACCCAACGGATGGAGCTATCGTCATCGACTACCCAGACTATCCCTCGTTGCATAAACGTCACCTTTATTTTTTAATCGGCAGGAAAACCGAAAACTCGGTATGTCCCGGCCAACTGGTAAATTCAATTTTTCCAGAGTGTTGATCGATCAAACTGCGGGCAATGGATAATCCCAGCCCGGTACCGCCTTCGCGACCGCTGACCATCGGGTAGAACAGGGTGTCCTGCAGATGAGATGGGATCCCCGGCCCGTTGTCCTCAACGTCGATGCGTGCCGCCAGCCGATAGCGCACGCCATGCAAGGTGAGCTGGAATGCGGTACGGGTACGCAAAATGATTTCGCCGCCTTCCGGTCCCAGAGCCTGCAGCGCATTACGCACAATATTCAGCAGGACCTGCTCAATCTGGTCCGGATCGTGCGCCAGTTCCGGCAGGCTGGGGTCATAATCACGCACCAGCGTAACGTTCTCCGGCAGCTCCATTGAGACGAGCTTCACCACCCGTTCAGCCACTTTATGAATGCTTTCGGTGACGTGCATACCCGGCTGTTGCGGCCCGAGCAGGCGGTCAACCAGGTTACGCAGACGATCGGCCTGCTCAATGATGACGTTGGTATACTCCGCCAGCGCAGGGTCCGGCAGCGCTTTGGTTAACAGCTGCGCCGCCCCGCGTAATCCGCCCAGTGGGTTTTTGATTTCATGCGCCAGGCCCCGCACCAGATCGCGGGCAGCAATTTGCTGCGCATGCTGAAGTTGCTCCTGGCTCAGTCGGCGCTGATTGTCCATCGGCGCCATTTCGAGCAGGATCAGCCCTTCAGGAAGACGTTGCGCGGTAAGCGACAAAATATGCGAGCGCCCGTCGATCACCAGCGTCACTTCGTTATCGGTGAACCCCTGACCGGCCTGCAGACTTTCCTGCATCAGGCCAATGTTCAGCGAAAAATAGCTCAATAATTCTGGCAGCGGAGTGCCAAACAGTTTGCGTGCGCTTTGGGCGAGCAGTTGCTGCGCCGCCGGGTTGGCGTAATGAACAGCCAGCTCGTCGTCGACCAGCAAAATGCTGTTAATTAACGAATTGAGGATCTGCCCAGCATCGGGCAGCGTGCCAGTTGCCATTCAGCAGTCTCCTGGAGTTGGTTGCACTAATTTAGTGCAGTATAGCTTTTTCGTCGTAAAAAGCGCGTGAGATCAGGTTGTTGGTGGAGAAAAAAGCCCATCCGGAGATGGGCTGAAAGTTTCCACGGCAACAAAAAAAAGCTTTCGGGGCCGCGCCTGAAGGGTGGCGCGAAACCCGTTGTAACTTAAACGCTGTAGTACAGTTCGAATTCAACCGGATGCGGAGTCATGCGCACGCGGTCGTTCTCTTCAGTACGCAGGGCGATGTAGGCATCGATAGCGTCGTCAGTGAACACGCCACCCGCAGTCAGGAACTCGCGGTCAGCGTCCAGTGCCTGCAGGGCTTCTTCCAGAGAGCCTGCAACCTGTGGGATCTCTTTCGCTTCTTCTGGCGGCAGGTCATACAGGTTTTTGTCCATCGCTTCGCCTGGGTGGATCTTGTTCTTGATACCGTCCAGACCGGCCATCAGCAGTGCTGCGAAGCACAGGTATGGGTTAGCTGCTGGATCCGGGAAGCGCACTTCGATACGACGCGCTTTAGGAGAAGCCACCACCGGGATACGGATAGAAGCAGAACGGTTACGCGCTGAGTAAGCCAGCATAACAGGTGCTTCGTAGCCTGGGACCAGACGCTTGTAAGAGTTGGTGGTTGGGTTCGCCAGGGCGTTGATCGCTTTAGCGTGTTTGATTACGCCGCCAATGTAGTACAGCGCCTGCTCAGACAGACCTGCATATTTGTCACCAGAGAACAGGTTGGTACCGTTCTTGGACAGGGACATGTGGCAGTGCATACCGGAACCGTTGTCGCCAAACATTGGTTTTGGCATGAAGGTCGCGGTTTTACCGAAACGGTGTGCAACGTTGTGCACAACGTATTTGTAGATCTGAATTTCGTCCGCTTTTTTGGTCATGGTATTGAAGCGGGTTGCCACTTCGTTCTGACCAGCAGTCGCCACTTCGTGGTGGTGAGCTTCAACTACCAGGCCCATCTCTTCCATCACCAGACACATGGTGGAACGGATGTCCTGTGAAGAATCGACCGGAGGAACCGGGAAGTAACCGCCTTTCACGCCAGGACGGTGACCTTTGTTACCACCTTCGTATTTGGTGGAGGAGTTCCATGCACCTTCGATGTCGTCGATAGCCACGTGGGAGCCAGAGATAGAGGCACCGAAACGAATGTCATCGAACAGGAAGAATTCTGGCTCTGGCCCGAACAGAACGGTGTCTGCGATGCCGGTAGAACGCAGGTACTCTTCTGCACGTTTAGCGATGGAGCGTGGGTCACGGTCGTAGCCCTGCAGCGTGCCTGGCTCGAGGATATCGCAACGGATGATCAGGGTTGGCTCTTCGAAGAACGGATCAATGACCGCCGTGGTCGCGTCTGGCATCAGAACCATGTCAGATTCGTTAATGCCTTTCCAGCCACCAATGGAGGAGCCGTCAAACATTTTGCCTTCTTCAAAGAATTCGGCGTTTACCTGATGAGCAGGAATAGTGACGTGCTGTTCTTTACCTTTAGTATCGGTGAAGCGCAGATCAACAAACTTCACTTCATGTTCGTTCAGCATCGTCAAAACGTGTTCAGCGGACATACTTAACTCTCCAGATTGGTCATTGTCGTCGTGGTAACGAGGTCTTCAACTTCTATCAAGGTGGCTATGAGGCCATCTTTTTGCCGTATTTTTATAAAGCGAAATCTGTGCCAACTTTTAAAACACCCCAAAAAGGCGTTATCATGCGCACCATAGTGCAAAAGTGCTGCACCACAATGGTTATGTTGCACCAGTATAGTGCTTCAGTGTGAACACTGAGCACCATATTGGTGCAATTTTCGTTAAAGTGCCCTTTTTACGCTCCGTGAAAGCGATCACAAAGCATCTCTGCAATACTTGTTTGCGGGGGATGTTTGTGATCCTGTTTTGTAGTGCGATTAATCCGTGTACAATAACGCGCTATTTCTAATGCCTGAGGCAAAGTTGTGATCGAAAATTTGCGTAACATCGCCATCATCGCGCACGTTGACCATGGTAAAACTACCCTGGTTGATAAGCTGCTGCAGCAATCCGGTACGTTTGATGCACGTGCCGAAACTCAAGAGCGTGTGATGGACTCCAACGATTTGGAGAAAGAGCGTGGGATTACCATCCTCGCGAAAAACACCGCTATCAAATGGAATGACTACCGTATCAACATCGTTGATACCCCAGGGCACGCCGACTTCGGTGGTGAAGTTGAGCGCGTGATGTCCATGGTGGATTCCGTGCTGCTGGTGGTTGACGCCTTTGACGGCCCAATGCCGCAAACGCGTTTCGTGACCAAAAAAGCATTTGCCCATGGCCTGAAGCCTATTGTTGTTATCAACAAGGTTGACCGTCCTGGCGCACGTCCTGACTGGGTTGTTGATCAGGTGTTTGACCTGTTCGTGAACCTTGACGCGACCGACGAGCAGCTGGACTTCCCTATCATCTACGCTTCGGCGTTGAATGGTATTGCGGGTCTGGATCACGAAGATATGGCGGCAGACATGACCCCGCTGTATCAGGCGATTGTCGATCACGTACCGGCTCCGGATGTTGATCTTGATGGTCCTCTGCAGATGCAGATCTCCCAGCTGGACTACAACAACTACGTTGGCGTTATCGGTATCGGCCGCATCAAACGCGGTAAAGTGAAGCCGAACCAGCAGGTTACTATCATCGATAGCGAAGGCAAAACCCGTAACGGTAAAGTGGGCAAAGTGCTGACTCACCTGGGTCTGGAGCGTATCGACAGCGATCTGGCTGAAGCGGGTGATATCATCGCGATCACCGGTCTGGGCGAGCTGAACATCTCTGACACCATCTGCGACCCGCAGAACGTGGAAGCGCTGCCAGCCCTGTCTGTTGATGAACCAACGGTAACCATGTTCTTCAACGTCAACACCTCTCCGTTCTGTGGTAAAGAAGGTAAATTCGTTACCTCTCGTCAGATCCTTGACCGCCTGAACAAAGAGCTGGTGCACAACGTTGCGCTGCGCGTTGAAGAAACGGAAGACGCTGATGCCTTCCGCGTATCCGGTCGTGGTGAACTGCACCTGTCTGTTCTGATCGAAAACATGCGTCGTGAAGGTTTCGAGATGGCGGTTTCCCGTCCGAAAGTTATCTTCCGCGAAATCGACGGCCGTAAACAAGAGCCGTTCGAAAACGTAACGCTGGACGTTGAAGAGCAGCACCAGGGTTCTGTGATGCAGGCTCTGGGTGAGCGTAAAGGCGACCTGAAAAACATGAATCCAGATGGCAAAGGCCGCGTACGTCTCGACTACGTGATCCCAAGCCGTGGCCTGATCGGCTTCCGTTCTGAGTTCATGACCATGACTTCCGGTACCGGTCTGCTGTACTCCACCTTCAGCCACTACGACGACGTACGTCCGGGTGAAGTGGGCCAGCGTAACAACGGCGTGCTGATCTCTAACGGTCAGGGTAAAGCGGTTGCGTTTGCGCTGTTCGGTCTGCAGGATCGCGGTAAGCTGTTCCTGGGTCACGGTGCTGAAGTGTATGAAGGCCAGATCATTGGTATTCACAGTCGTTCTAACGACCTGACGGTAAACTGCCTGACCGGTAAGAAACTGACCAACATGCGTGCGTCCGGTACTGACGAAGCAACGGTTCTGGTTCCACCGATCAAGATGACGCTGGAGCAGGCTCTGGAATTCATCGATGACGACGAACTGGTAGAAGTGACTCCACTGTCTATCCGTATCCGTAAACGTCACCTGACCGAGAACGATCGTAAACGTGCAATGCGCGGTGCGAAAGAAGAGTAATACGGTCAATCCGTTAGCCGGGTAAGCGCATGCGCCGCCCGGCAGTAAAAAGCCGCTGATTGCTCAGCGGCTTTTTTTTATTAGAACGAATACCGCAATCCCAGGCGAATCCGGTACTGCTCCCGGTTGTAATCATTCCATCTGTCCAGCCACTGCAGTTCAAGATATGGCAGCCAGTTTTTGTCGATCTTGTAGCTGAATTTATTGGTAATTTCCCAGTGATGATCTTTGCCATTTTTGCTGTGGTAATCATTCACCCGCTGGAAAAAGTGCGGTTCAAAGGTATAAAAAAACGCATCCGTCACTTTGAAATTCCAGTAGTTAGCAAACTCGTGCGTATCGTTCTTATCCATCTGCCCGTTATAGTCCGGCGTATCGTAATTGTTATGGTTATAGCGATAGCGGAACGTCAGGTTGAACCCGTCCGTAAATTTATAATTGGTATCTAAATAGACCGCACCACCCGATCCTGCGCTGCTGTCGTTAATCAATCCGCCGGGCTGGAAGGTGAGCTTGTCGGTGGGTTTAAAGAGCGGATACCACCCCTCTATTTCGTTATAGCTGTGCTTAAGCTCATCCCATTTCCCCACGTTATAGGCATTGGTGAACATCAGCCCCGCGCCCATATCGAAGTTATAGCCTGCACGCAGGATCACCTCGTGCAGCTCAGAGGCCGTATTGTATGCTTCGCGGGTTTCGACATAAGCCCCGGCGAATACCGGGCAGGACACAGACGACACGATCAGTACAGTAATGATTCTTTTCATAATTTGTCCATGTATCAGGTACAGAAAGGCCTCCCTCCTGATGAACAGGAAGGACATAGTGGCCGGTTTTATTGTTATAAAGTGACTGCTGACGCTTTATTGTTGGTGGTTATCTCAGGGGTATTCGCGGTTTGTTTTTTCCGTTTTCCAATCTCCTCGATAATAAAGGCGAAGCGCGCTTCGTTGAGTTTATAAAACAGCCCCATGGTTACGGCGGCAACGACGGCCAGGCCGCACGGCCAGAGGAAAATAAGCTGACGCAGGCCAAGTAGCGTGCCAGCGCTCTGCACCGCATGGGGAACGTAGCCAATCTGGGTCAGCATGATGCCAGGCAGAAAACCGGCGAGGGCGGCAGAGATTTTGCGTGAGAAGGTATAGCCGGTATAAACCGACCCTTCAGCACGAATGCCTGTTTTCCACTCGCCGTAATCAACGGTATCCGGTACCAGTGCCCAGTTCAGGCTGTTCACAAACGCCGTGCCGAAAAACGCCATGCAGGAAAACAGCACGAACAGCAGGGAACTGGTCCCCCAGAAGAAGTTCAGCACGTCGCCCACCGCCCACAGCGCCAGCCCGCCCAGATAGACCGGTTTTTTGCCAAAGCGCTTCACCGCGCCGGGCACCAGAAACACGCCAATCAGAATGCATCCCATGCTGAAAAAGCCCATCCACGACAGCAAATGCAGATCGTTTAGCACGTACTGGGTGTAATAGACCTGAATCGCCAGCTTGATGTTAAACGCGGCAAGGGTACACAGGTTGGCGATACACAGCACCAGCAGCGGCGGATTGCGGAAAATCGCGCAGAATGATTTCAGAATGCCGGGCTTATGGTGATCGGGCGTAAGCTCCACGTAGCGCTCTTTCACGCCGCTGTAGCACCACCACATGCAGAACAGGCCACCGGTGACGAACACCAGCGCCGCCACCAGATAGCCGAGGGAGGGCTGGCTGACGAACAGCGCCTGAATGGGCATAAAGCCGACGGTGCAGAGCAACAGCCCCACGGTTGCGCCGCCCTGACGCCACGCCGCAAGCTGTGCGCGCTCGTTCGGGTTTTTGGTAATGGCCGGTACCATCGCACCGTAGGCGCAGTTCATCAGGCTATAGCAGAGGCCAAACATCATGAAGAGCACGGTGGCGAGCGCCGTTTTCACCGTCAGGCTAAAGTCGTTGGCCATAAACTGCGCCGTCGCGACCAGCGCCACCGGGACGGAGGCATAAAGAATGAATGGCCGGAATTTTCCCTTCGCGCCGATGTTACGCCGGGAGTCCAGCAGCACGCCGGTCAGCATGTCGGTGAACGCGGTAAAAAACTTCGCTACCAGGAAAATAATGCCGCCATAGAAGGCGGGCATGCCCAGTTCGTCGGTGTAAAACTTCAGCAGATACAGCGTGCCAATACACAGCATCAGATTCGAGCCAAAATCGCCCATCCCGTAGGCGCACTTCTCTCGCAGGCTCAATTTCAGGGTTAACGGATCAGTGTTATGTGTCATGGTCGATCCTCAGAGCGCCCGCAGGGCGCTCTCTCTCGTCATTTATGCCGTACGTTTACGCAGTTCGATCTCTTCCACGATGCGCACATACATCTTCTCGTTGAGATTGTAGAAACAGCCCATCGCCACAATGGTGATGACCGCCAGCAGGCTCGGATAGATAAAAATCAGCTGCCGCAGTCCTTCAACCGTTCCGGCGGATTGCACCACGTTGGGCACATAGCCAATTTGCGTGAGCATGATCCCCGGGAAGAAGCCCGCCAGTGCCTGAGATACCTTTCTGAAGAAGGTAAAGCCGGTGTAAACCGTTCCTTCAGATCGCACGCCGGTGCGCCACTCGCCGTATTCCACGGTATCGGATACCAACGCCCAGTTCAGGCTGTTCACGAACGCGGAGCCGAAGAAGGCCAGGCAGGAGAACGCCACAAAGCTCACCGAGCCGCCGCCGAAGAAGTAGTTGAGCAGATCGCCCGCCACCCAAACCATCAGCCCGCCGATATAGACTTTTTTCTTGCCGAAGCGCCGCACCGCGCCGGGCATCATAAAGACGCCGATAAAAATACAGCCCATGCTGAAGAAACCCATGTAAGACAGCAGGATCGGGTCGTTCAGCACGTACTGCGTGTAGTAAACCTGGATGGCGAGTTTGACGTTAAAGGCACCCAGCGTGCAGAGGTTGGCGATGCACAGGATAAACAGCGGACGGTTTCCGGCAATGGCGCGAAACGACTGCAACAGCCCCGGTTTTTGCGCCGGATGAGCAGGCTGCGTCTCGACGTAACGCTCGGTCACGCCTTTGTAGCACCACCACATAAAGAACAGCCCGAACAGCGAGAAAAGCGTGGCGGCAAAGATATAGCCAAGCTGATCGTTGCCCTCAATCAGGTTCATTACCGGGACAAAACCGACGGTACAGAGCAGCAGGCCAAGCGTGGCGCCGCCCTGACGCCAGGCGGCCAGCGAGGCGCGCTCGTCCGGGTTTTTGGTGATGGCGGGCACCATCGCGCCGTAAGAGCAGTTCATCATGCTGAAGAACAGGCCGTACAGCATGAACAGCACCGTTGCCATCACTGTTTTACCGGTGATTTCAAACGGCGTGCCGACGAAGTTGGCAATCGCCAGCAAGGTCACCGGGAAGGCGGCATACAGCACGAACGGGCGGAATTTCCCTTTCGGGCCGATGTTGCGCCGGGAGTCGAGCATGATCCCGGTGCCCATATCGGTGAAAGCGGTAAAGAATTTGGCAATCAGGAAGATAATCCCGCCGTAGGTACCCGGCAGGCCCAGCACGTCGGTATAAAACTTCAGCAGATACAGCGTGCCGATATCCAGCAGGATGTTAGAGCCGAGATCGCCCATCCCGTAGGCGAGTTTTTCTTTAAACGGCAGGCGTAGGGTTGCCGGATCAGAAGTATGTTGACTCATTATTGTTCTCCGTCTGCCCGCAGGTTTCCCCGCGGGCGAGCCTTATCAGATATGACGTAAGGTATTAAACAGATCTGCCCATTCGCTTTGCTGGCGATAGAAAACCGGCGGTTTGCCGAGCGGGGCAGCAACGGTCACCTCACCGCCCTGGCAGGTTTCACCCGTCCACACATTCACCCAGTTGTCCTGCGGCAGATAGAGCGTCCAGTCGTGGCGGCCCTCTTCATGAACCGGTGCCACCAGCAGATCGCGGCCAAACAGGTACTGGTATTTCAGCGTGTAGGCGCGCGCGTCGTCTTCATAATGCAGGAACAACGGGCGCATCACCGGCAGGCCACTTTTCGCGTTCTGCGCAACCGCAGCTTTGATGTACGGCTTCAGGGTGGTGAACACGGTGGTCATACGTGCAAAGTGCGCGATGGTTTCGGCGTCGCCGTCGAACTGCCAGTTGTCACCTGGGCGGTTACCTTCGTGGGTACGCATCATCGGCGTAAAGGCGCTGAAGTCGCACCAGCGCAGCAACAGCTCTTTGGTGCGTTTCATCTCGAACAGGGTGGTATAGCCGCCGATGTCGCTGTGGTGTAGCCCGTGACCGGTCATCGCCAGAGACAGCGCAGCAGGTACGACGGACGCCAGACCGTCGTCCAGGCTCCAGTCGACGTTCTGATCTCCCGCCCACATCATCACCGAGTGCTTCTGGCTGCCGGTATAACCCGCGCGCATGAAGAACAGGATCTCGCCGAGCTTGCCGGTCTCTTCCAGCGCCTCGTAGTTACATTTGGCCCACAGGGCAGGCCAGGCGTTATGCATGATCTCCGCGCTGACGCCGTTGTGCAGGAAGGTATCGGTTGGCAGATATTCGCCAAAATCGGCCATCCAGCCACTGCAGCCCAGTTCGATCAGGTTCTTTTTGATCACCTCTTTGTACCAGCCGTAGGCTTCCGGGTTGGTCAGGTCGATGACGCCCGCGTAAAACTCGCCAAACTCGACGTGGTAGTCCTTGCCGTCGGCATTTTTGGTCAGATAGCCGCGTTTTGCCGCCTCTTCACAGAGATCTTTGTCGCTGGCGACGTACGGGTTGATATAAGAGAGGAACTGCACGCCTTCCTGTTTCCACTGTGCAATACGCTCATTAAGCTGCGGATACAGCTCGCTGTTCCACTTCCAGTTCCACATCACGCGTTTGCCAAAGGAGGTCATGCGGATGCCGGACCAGTCCTGCGCCCAGATGCCGTTCACCTTCACCCCGCCCTGACGCATGACGTCGAGCTTGTGCTGACACACCCCGGTGCCGCCCTGAATGCCCAGCGTCACGCCGTCGTAAACCCAGTCCGGCAGCTCCGGCTGACGCCCCAGCAGGCCGGTGAGTTTTTCCAGCAGATCGACGTAGGTTTCTGCACATTCGAAGCGCAGCGTGGCGTTATCTTCCCAGAACGCCAGTTCGTGGAAATCCGGCGCGCTGAAGTCGAAGTTCATGTAGCAGCTGTTATCCACGTGGCAGTAGTACTTCTGGGTGCTCACGAAGGTAGGCTGGGGGAAGAAGGTCCAGTAATAATTGCCGCCCGCATTCTCTTTGCAGTCGGCCTGCCAGGTCACGTAGGTCTGCTTATTGCGGCCCACCCCCTGTTCGCTGGTCCACAGCGGGAATGGCTTGCCGCGCAGATCAAAGTACGAGAACTGTTCGCCGCAGCCGTAGATATGATCTTCAGGCTGGGCCGCCAGCCGCAGCCAGATGCGGTTGTGACAGGTGGCATCATTTTTCAGCTTCAGTTCCAGACGGCCTTCCGCATCCACACCCACCAGCAGCGTCGCGCTCACCGCATCGCCACGGGTAAAGCGGATCGCCCAGCCTGCGCTTTGCTGTGTAACGGTCGCGTCCGTCAGGGCGATTTTTTCGTTGAGCTTGTCTTTGATGCTGAAGTTGCCGCGAAACATATCGATATCGGCAACGCCCGCGCCGATCCACAGGCAAGGTTCATCGGTGGAGTGGGATAAAATCAGACGGTCCTGCCAGCGCAGGGTGAAGCCATGTTCGTTATTTTTCAGATCAATATTGTGTAGGGTACGCATAGAAAACTCCGTCTTTATTATTTGGCCTGGCTATCCAGTAATCCGGCGGCTACGGCAGGGGCTAAGCCCGGAGCCAGCGGCAGGCGGGGGATCACCAGGCAGTGCAGCAGGTGGTAAATATCCTGCTTGCCGTCCCAGACTTTGGTGGTCACTTCGTTGTTGGTGTCCAGCTCCTGCCACCAGGATCCGTTCTCGTAATCCATCAGGTATTTGATGCAGTAATCCCACCATTTCTGATACCAGGCTTCGTACTGCGCCTCGCCGGTTACGGTGTAGAGCGCATACGCAGTGCCCATCGCCTCGACGATCGGCCAGCGCACGCGTTCGCGCACGATAGGCTTGCCGTCCCAGCCAACGGAGTAGACGAACCCATCGGCTCCGTCTGGCGCCCAGGCATCGCGGATGGTGGCGTGGAACAGTCCTTTTGCGTCTTCCAGCAGCCACGCCGGTGGGGTTTCGAAGCGGGCTTCCAGCGCGGCACGCAGGTGCAGCATCAGGCGGCCCCACTCAATCCAGTGCCCTGGTGTGCCGCCGTAGGCGCGAAAACGGTGGGCGGGATTATCGATGTTGTAGTCGCGGATCGGGTTCCAGTTGGTATCGAAATGCTCGTTAACGCGATACTCACCTTTGCGCGCCACGTCGTGAATAATCACTGAGGCGATGCGCAGCGCGCGGTCGAGCCATTTACGATCGTGGGTTACGTCATACACGATGAGGAAGGCTTCCACGGCGTGCATGTTGGCGTTACCGCCGCGGTAATCTTCCGTTTTGCTGAACGCTTCATCCCAGGACTCCAGGCACATCTGCTCCTGTTCGCTCCAGAAGTAGCGCTCAATCACCTCAATGGCGTCGTCCAGCAGCCTGCGCGCCTGCGGGTGTCCGGTGGTGACGGCGCTCGCCGCGCCCAGCAGCACGAAGAAGTGCTGATAACCCTGCTTGGAGGCATCCACCACGCCTTCATCGTTAACACAGGCGTACCAGCCGCCGTACTGTTTGTCGCGCAGCGGGCCGTTCAGGGCATTAATGCCGTGCTCAACCAGGGCATACGCACCGGGACGACCCATGTTCGCCGCCACCGCGTAAACGTGCAGCATACGGGCGGTGATCCACAGATGCGTGCCCATATCGCTGCGAACCTGCCCGTTATTGCCCAGCCAGCCGAAGCCGGTCGGTACGGCTGCGTTTTTACCGAAATCAAGAATGCGGTCGGTCTCTTGTTCGAGCCAGCGGTTATGGCTCAGGGTGTTAAACCATTTCATGTTCGGGTCCTTTCTTAACGGCGAGCCATCATTTCGTCGACGATCTCACCCAGGCGCTGCAGTTTAGGTACGGAAATATCGCGAAGCATCAGCCCGGTGTCCGGCAGGCCAATCACCGATGACCAGACGGCGCGACCGGCTAAAAAGCCTGATGCCCCCGCCTGCATGGCAACGCTCACGGCGCGCGGGAATAATTTTTCGTCCACGCCGGAGGAGAGGATCACCCACGGCATGGCGATGTGCTCGTTCAGCTTCTGCGAGGCCGCCAGCAGTTGCTGCTGAGTGCCTTTACCCAACAGCGGCATCTCCACTTTGTAGAGGTCCGCACCGCTGTCACCCAGCTCTTTGGTCGCATCGATAATCGCCTGTTCGCGGTTAAACCCGGCGCCGCGACGCGGTGGACGCACCACCGGCTCGATAATGCTCAGCAGGCCGTTGTCGTGGCACAGGGAGTTAAATGCTTTCACCATCTCAAGACGCTGCTGCGCGTCTTCATCGCTACGCCACAGCACCAGTAATTTCAGCGCCTTGCCGCCATCGCGTTTGACCGCCTGCGCGTCGACGTTCTTGTCGATCGTCACGCTGTCGACGGGAATACCGTTCCCTGGAATAAACTCGTCGGCCGCCACAATCAGCGCGCAGCTTTTAGCTATGGCCTGCTGCTCCACAATCTGGCGATAGCAGAACTGCTGGTCGACGAGAATGGCAGAGGCGTACGGCGACAGAATTTTCGCCGCACTGACCTTAAAATCCGTCAGATGCTGGTCAGTGACCGGCACCGGCGCACCTGCTGCGGCAAACATCAGGCGCATCGCTTCGCGCTGATCGACGGCCAGCATCGCAAAACCGCCGGAAGGTCGGGTGATATCTTTCAGGGTGTACATCGTCATTCCTCAGTCCTTTCGTATCAGTGTGATTTTTTCAGCCCGGCAGATGCGCGAACCTGTTCAAGAATGGCTGTCCAGTCTTCGCGCCCGCGCCCGGCGGCGCGTGCCTGGTTGTAAACTTCGCGGGAAGCCGCGCCCAGCGGCATCGGAACGTGGAGCTGGTTGGCCACGTCCAGGGCGATCCCCAGATCTTTATGTGCAAGGTCGATCATGAAGGCGGGTGAAAGATCACCTTTCAGCACCTTGTTCGGCCAGGAGGTGGTGAAATGGCCTTTACCTGCAGGCGTGCCGCTCATGACCTTGAGCGCCACTTCAAAGGAGAGGCCGAGCGCTTCACACAGCACGGCCGCCTCGGCGGACAAGGCGTTTAGCGCAATGCTCATGTAGTTATTGATAAGCTTCACGCGGATGCCCATGCCCGGCCCGCCGGCGTTAATCAGCTCATTGCCCATCGCCATTAACACGGGGGTGGCGCGCTCAACCTGCTCGGCCGTGCCGCCAGCCAGCAGGAGCAGCGTGCCGGCGATGGCATGGTCTGAGGTGCGCCCGACAGGTACGTCCATCAGGCTGAAGCCACGCCCGGCCATGTCGCGGATCAACGCGTCGGTTTGCAGGGGATGAATGGTCGACATATCGATCACCAGCGCGTCGCGAGATAAGCCTTCGCAAACGCCATGTTCGCCAAACAACACGCTGCGCACCAGGTCGCCGTTGGGCAGCATGGTAATGACGAACTCGGCATCCGTTGCGGCCTGCGCGGGCGTTGCCGCCGCCTTCGCGCCGCTCTCCACCAGGATCTGAACCGCCTGCGGGTTCACATCAAAGACCTGAAGCTGGTGACCTTGCTTCAACAGATTCTTCGCCATTGGCGCGCCCATCTGCCCTAAACCGATAAATGCGATTGCTGACATGCCTCTCTCCTGTCATATCGTGTCAATTTTTGCGCGTTTATGTTGTCTGTTTTTGATCGTATTTGTAATTTATAGTCAAAAAATTGACAGGGGTCACTTTTTAAACATTTGATGAAATTAAAATGAAGGCATCAGAAATTGCAGAAGGAAGCACCATGACTCGCATCGTTTGTGTCGGCATTACCGTGCTGGATCGCATCTGGTATCTCGATGATTTACCAAAAGAAGGTGGGAAATATGTCGCAAAAGACTATACGGAAGTGGGCGGCGGCCCGGCGGCAACTGCGGCGGTGGCGGCGGCAAAACTGGGGGCATCCGTGGATTTTATTGGCCGGGTGGGTGACGACGATACCGGCAGAAGGCTGCTTGCGGAGCTGGAATCCCTGGGGGTGAACACCCGCTACACGCGCATAGTGAAAGATGCCCGCTCGTCACAATCGGCGGTGCTGGTGGACGGCAACGGGGAACGCATCATCGCGAACTATCCCAGCCCCGATCTTCCCGCTGCGGCAGACTGGCTGCAGGGCATCGACTTCTCGCAATGGGACATTGTTTTAGCCGATGTGCGCTGGCATGAAGGGGCGAAGCAGGCGTTTACCCTTGCCCGCCAGCAAGGCGTCCCCACGTTGCTCGATGCGGACACAACCCCTCAGGACATCGCGGAACTTATCGCCCTCAGCGATCATGCTGCCTTTTCCGCGCCGGGGCTGCGTCGGGTAAGCCATCTTGAGGAAACGGAAGGTGCGCTTAAAAAAGCACAAACGCTCACAAATGGACATGTCTATGTCACGCAGGGCCGGGACGGCTGCTTTTGGCTGGAGAACGGTGTCCAGTGCCATCAGCCGGGTTTTGAGGTCGAGGTGGTTGATACCACCGGGGCGGGGGATGTTTTCCACGGTGCCCTGGCGGTCAGCCTGGCGCAACGGTTATCTCCAGCGCAAGCCGTGCGTTTCGCCAGCGCCGTCGCCGCGCTGAAATGTACTCAGCCCGGCGGTCGCGCAGGTATACCCGACTGTGATCAAACCCGCTCTTTTTTGTCACTTTTTGTATAAAATGCGGGGCGTGATGGTTTTCAGAGGACAGCCTATGAGCCTTACCGAACTGACCGGCAACCCGCGTCACGATCAGCTGCTGACGCTGATAGCCGATCGCGGATATATGAACATTGATGAACTGGCGCAGCTGCTGGACGTCTCGACGCAAACCGTGCGCCGGGATATCCGCAAGTTGAGCGAACAGGGACTGATTACGCGACATCATGGCGGTGCGGGCAGGGCATCCAGCGTGGTGAACACGGCCTTTGAGCAGCGCGAAGTGTCGCTGACTGAAGAGAAGCGGGCGATTGCCGAAGCGATTGCAGACTATATTCCTGATGGTTCGACTATTTTCATCACCATTGGCACGACCGTGGAGCACGTGGCCCGTGCACTGCTCAACCATAACCATCTGCGTATCATCACTAACAGTCTGCGGGTGGCACACATCCTTTATAAAAATCCGCGTTTTGAGGTGATGGTGCCCGGCGGTACGCTGCGTCCACATAACGGCGGCATTATCGGTCCGGCGGCGACGGCGTTCGTGTCTGGCTTTCGGGCGGATTATCTGGTGACCAGCGTGGGGGCGATTGAACACGACGGCGCGATGATGGAGTTTGACGTTAATGAAGCCAGCGTGGTGAAAACGATGATGGCTCACGCCAGACATATTTTACTGGCGGCCGATCATACGAAATACACCGCCTCTGCCGCCGTGGAAATTGGCAACGTGGCGCAGGCAACGGCGCTCTTTACCGATGAACTGCCCGGCTCTGCGCTACATAATCATCTCAAATTCAGCAAGGTAGAAGTTGTCGAAGTCAGCACAGGCGACGAGCAGCAGGCTGGATAACCTTTCTGACGGCCCGAAAATCCCTTCGGGCCGTTCCTTTCTTTAAGCTGAATCTGGCGCATAGCCAAACCTTATCTTTCCCGCTACAGTTACTTTTCCACGGCGAGCAGGAGATAAACATGCTTTATATCTTTGACTTAGGAAATGTAATCGTCGATATCGATTTCAATCGGGTGCTGGGCGCATGGAGCGATTTTAGCCGTGTCCCGCTGGCGACGTTAAAACAGAGTTTCGCCATGGGCGAGACATTCCATCAGCATGAACGGGGTGAGATCAGCGACGAAGTGTTTGCTGAACGTCTGTGCCATGAAATGGATCTGCCGTTAAGCTACGAACAGTTCTCCCACGGCTGGCAGGCTGTATTTGTCGCAATCCGCCCTGAGGTTATCGACATCATGCATAAACTTCGCGAGCAGGGTCACCGGGTTGTCGTGCTGTCGAACACCAACCGCCTGCACACCACGTTCTGGCCAGAGGAATACCCAGAAGTTAAGGCTGCAGCAGATAAAATCTACCTCTCGCAGGAGATGGGGATGCGTAAACCCGAAGCGCGAATTTATCAGGCGGTACTGCAAGCGGAAGGATTCTCCGCGTCCGATGCGGTCTTTTTCGATGACAATGCCGATAATATAGAGGGAGCTAACCAGTTGGGTATTACGTCAATTCTGGTGACCGGAAAAGAGACGATACCGAACTACTTTGCGAAGCAGTTATGCTAAAAACCGTTCATCAAAAAGCCACGCACCATACTCGCCCGCTCAGGGCCTGGCTAAAACTCCTCTGGCACCGTATTGATGAGGACAACATGACCACGCTGGCCGGTAACCTCGCCTACGTGTCGTTGCTCTCCCTGGTACCGCTGGTGGCGGTTATTTTTGCCCTTTTTTCCGCTTTTCCCATGTTTGCAGAGGTCAGCCTGCAGCTGCGTCACTTCGTCTTTGCGAATTTTATTCCTGCCACTGGCGATGTGATCCAGAACTACATTGAACAGTTTGTCGCAAACTCCAGCAAGATGACGGCAGTGGGGGCGTGCGGGCTTATCGTCACCGCGCTGCTGCTGATGTACTCCATCGACAGTGCGCTTAATACAATCTGGCGGAGTAAAAAAGTCCGCCCGAAGGTCTACTCCTTTGCTGTTTACTGGATGATTTTAACTCTCGGCCCGCTGCTGGCGGGGGCGAGCCTGGCGATTAGCTCCTATCTGCTCTCCCTGCGCTGGGCCAGCGATCTCAACGGTGCCATTGATAACGTGTTGCGTATCTTCCCGCTGATTTTATCGTGGCTCTCTTTCTGGCTGCTCTACAGTGTGGTGCCGACCACGCGCGTGCCGAACCGTGATGCGGTTGTTGGCGCACTGGTGGCAGCGGTACTCTTCGAACTGGGCAAAAAGGGGTTTGCCCTTTACATCACCATGTTCCCCTCCTATCAGCTCATTTACGGCGTACTGGCGGTGATCCCCATTTTGTTTGTCTGGGTTTACTGGACCTGGTGTATCGTCTTGCTTGGTGCGGAAATAACTGTCACTCTCGGCGTATACCGCGAACTTAAAAAAGCAGCAGAAGCTGAAAAACAACAAGAAGCAGACCAACCATGATTGCATTGATACAGCGCGTAACCCGTGCCAGCGTCACCGTGGAGGGAGAGGTGACGGGTGAAATTGGCCCAGGACTTTTAGTGTTGTTAGGTGTCGAAAAGGATGACGACGAACAAAAAGCCAACCGCTTATGTGAACGCGTGCTGGGCTACCGTATCTTCAGTGATGCGGAAGGCAAGATGAACCTTAACGTCCAGCAATCGGGCGGAAGCGTGCTGGTGGTTTCCCAGTTTACGCTGGCCGCCGATACCGAACGCGGCATGCGCCCGAGTTTCTCAAAAGGTGCGGCCCCGGATCGGGCAGAAGCGCTTTACGAGTACTTTGTTGAGCGTTGTCGCCAACAGGAAATGAATACGCAAACCGGACGATTTGCTGCAGATATGCAGGTATCGCTGGTGAACGATGGCCCCGTCACATTCTGGCTCCAGGTATGAGCCAACTGGCGGCGTGGCCGCGGGTAACAAGAGAGAGTACAGCTATGTATCACCTTCGAGTACCGCAAACGGAAGAAGAGTTAGAAGCCTATTACCAGTTCCGCTGGGAAATGCTGCGCAAGCCATTACATCAGCCTAAAGGGTCTGAACGCGACGCCTGGGACGCCATGGCACATCATCAGATGGTGATGGACGAAGAGGGTAACCTCGTTGCCGTCGGGCGTCTGTATATTAATGCCGATAACGAAGCCTCTATTCGTTTTATGGCGGTCCATCCCTCCGTGCAGGACAAAGGGTTAGGTACGTTGATGGCCATGACCCTGGAGTCCGTGGCCCGTCAGGAAGGCGTTAAGCGCGTGACCTGTAGCGCCCGCGAAGATGCCGTTGAGTTCTTCGCCAAACTCGGTTTTGTTAATCAGGGGGAAATTACGACCCCGCAAACCACGCCGATTCGCCACTTTTTGATGATTAAACCCATCGCCACGCTGGATGATATTCTCCACCGCGCGGACTGGTGCGGACAGCTTCAGCAGGCCTGGTATCAGCACATCCCTCTCAGTGAAAAGATGGGGGTGCGTATTCAGCAGTACACCGGGCAAAAATTCATTACCACCATGCCGGAAACCGGCAACCAGAACCCACACCACACGCTATTTGCCGGCAGCCTGTTTTCGCTCGCCACGCTCACCGGCTGGGGGCTTATCTGGCTGATGCTGCGTGAACGCCACCTTGGCGGCACGATCATTCTGGCTGATGCCCATATTCGCTACAGCGCCCCCATAAGCGGCAAACCGAGCGCCGTGGCCGATCTCGGCTCTTTGGGGGGCGATCTCGACCGCCTGGCGCGCGGCCGCAAAGCCCGTGTACAGATGCAGGTTGAACTCTTTGGCGATGAAACCCCAGGCGCGGTGTTTGAAGGTACCTATATCGTTCTGCCTGCGAAGCCGTTTGGCGCGTATGAAGAGGGCGGGAACGAGGAGGAGTAAGGTTCCCCGATGTTATCGCCGGGCGGAGTTGATCCGCCAGGCGATGTCCCGAAGAACGTCTCGCGCTGATGGACTGACGCCGCCAAGCTGGAAGAAGCCGTGGATGACACCCAGCCAATGTTGCGCTGTGCAAATAACCCCTTGTTCTGTCATATGTTGATAAAGCGCCTGACCCTCGTCGCATAGCGGATCGTACTCGGCGGTAATAATATGTACCGGCGGCAGGCCGTTGAAATCATCCCGCCAGAGTGGGCTGGCTTCAGGGTCCCGGCGGTCTGTCTCTGCCAGGTACATGTCATAACCACTCAGCAGCGTATCGCGCGTGATAACGTAGTCCTGCCCATTATGGGTGTAGCTTGCAAAGCTGGCTGTGGCGTCGAGCATAGGGTAGATAAGGATAAGCTGGGCCGGATTCCACTGTGTTTTAGCCTTGAGCCGTAGCGCGGTGACCAGCGCCAGATGGCCGCCTGCACTGTCACCACAAAGCGTGATGCGGTTTTTATCCACGCCGACTTTTTCTGCATGTTGCCAGACAAGCTCCGCCGCTCTCTCTGCATCATCATGTGCAGCGGGGAAGGTATGCTCCGGTGCCAGCCTGTACTGAACCGCAATCACCCGACACTGACCGTAAAACGCCAGCTGGCGGAGCTGATTGTCATGGGTTGCAAACCCACCGCTGACAAAACAACCGCCATGGTAGTAGAGGGCACAAGGTAACGTTTCAGCGACATTGAGAGGCGAGAATACCCGAAAGGTAAGGCCATCAATGACAAGCGTTTCAACCTGCACGCGGGTTTCGGTCTCGCCGGCAAGTACAGTGCTGGCTACATATCCGGCTCTCCGGTCATCAATACTCTGCTTACGCGCGCCAGGTCGGCCTGCAGCGATAAAATCCTGCACAAGCTTATCAATACCCTTTTCCAGTGCCATGGTGATGTCCTTTTGCTGTATGTATATACAGATTTATAGCCTGATTTAGTGCAGATGAAAACAGCGAAATCTGAGGATGCGAACGATATGGAAAGCGGCTCGCAAAATTGATTACTCTCGAAAAAATGCCCTTTAACCCTAAATTGATAAGGTGTATTTTGCCTGAAAATTAACCGCAGATGATATACTAAGGTGATATATGAGTGTTTTGGCGGAACTGGATATGGGCAGAATACTGATCGATTTATCTGATGACGTTATTCAACGGCTAGATAACCTCAAGCAACTGCGAAATCAGCCGCGCGCTGAGCTGCTACGGGAGGCGATAGAGCTGTATCTCGACCAGCAGAGTTCGTCTGTTATCCGCGCTGCGCTTGGCTTGTGGGGAGACAAGAAAGAAGACGGACTGGAGTATGAACGTAAGCTGCGTGAGGAATGGTGATCGTGAATAATATGGCCGTGTTTGATACCAATATTCTCATTGATCTCTTCAACAACCGTGTCGAAGCTGCGGATGCGATTGATCATGCCGCGTCACATCGAGCCATTAGCTTAATTACCTGGATGGAGGTGATGGTGGGCGCACGCAGGCATGGTCATGAAGCGAAAACGGCAGCCGTGATGGGCGCTTTCGAAATTATTGATGTGTCTCGGGATATCGCGGAAAGAAGCGTTTTACTGCGTGAAAAGCATGGAATGAAACTGCCTGATGCCATCATTCTGGCCACAGCCCAGAGCAGAAAATGTCCGTTGATTTCTCGAAATACAAAAGATTTTTCGGGTATTGATGAGGTCGTTACGCCTTATCAACTGTAGGCCGGGCAAGCTTGCGCCGCCCGGCACTATTACAGGAGATTACTCCCCTTCACCCGGGAACAGGAACGGGTTGATAGAGCTACGGGCAAAGCCCTCTTGCTCCATTTTGGCGTCCAGAATCAGCGAGGCGAGATCGTCGGCCACCGCTTCAACTTTCGGGTCTTTTTCCTGATAAAGAATCTTCAGATACGTTCCGCAATCGCCGCAACTTTCGGCTTTTACCGCCGCCTCTTCATTTTCCAGTGACCAGTAGTTCAGATCGCGGGTCTGCTCGCAGTTGCTGCACTTCACGCGCACCACATGCCACTCGGTTTCACACAGGTTGCAATGCAGGTAGCGCAGCCCCTGGGTGGTGCCGATCTGTACCATGCTGGAGACTGGCATTGAGCCACACACCGGACAGAACTGGCGCGCTTCGCCGTATTCGGCGCGCGCTTTACCGGGGATCAGACTGGCCATTTGTGCCCAGTAGAGCGACAGCGCAGCCCAGATAAACGGCGCTTTATCGCTGCTGACCAGCGAGAAGTCAGAGGCAAACAGCGCGCTCGCCATCTCTTCCAGCTCCTGATCGGAGGCTTTTTCCAGGTTCTCAATGACCGCCAGTGCGGTGCCGCTCATCTCGGGCTTCAGCTCGGCAATCAGAGAATGCAGCAGCTTATGCCAGTGCTTGTCACGCGGCAGGACGTGAATATCCAGCGGCGGCTTGCCCTGCTCACTGGCTTCTTTGATGCGCGCAGTCAAATCCATTTGCAGCGGGTGGTCGTACAGCACCACTTCCTGCGCATGGGCAACCAGCGCGGCAAAACGCAGAAAATCGCCCAGCGGGTTGTTCTCTGCCAGCTCGCGCAGGCGCTCTGCACGGCGGTTGTAGAGGTTCTTGAGTCTGGGGAATAACAACGGCGGAATATATTCCGCCGTGCGTTTCTCGCTCGACCCCAGCTCATCTTGCGGGATTATGCGAATACTCATTCAGATGACTTTTCCTGTTTCTGGCGGACTTCACGGTACCAACGCGGGTGATGTTTCTTCGCCCACGTTTTGGTTACCCATCCTTCCACCATCGCGGTAATGGTGCCTTTCACCCAGAGGGCGGCGTAAATATGCACCATGATAACCACAATTAACGCCACTGCGGCAAATGAATGCAGCATCAGCGCGAATCGGATCACCGGGATTGAGAAAGCAGGCGCAAAGTACGGACGCCAGATGATCACGCCGCTCACCAGCAACAGGACCAGGAAGATAATCGCCGCCCAGAATACGCACTTCTGGCCGAAGTTATAACGCCCGGTGTCACCCACTTCCTCGTTGACGACGATCTTACGAATATTCTTCGCCCAAAAGATATCATCCCGATTGATTAGGTTATGGTGCCAGTAACGGAAAAACATGATGATAAACGAGGCAAACATCACCACACCCACGAACGGGTGAAGGATGCGCGCCAGCTGTGGCGTACCCAGTATCTGCATCAGCCAGTTGAAGGACGGGAAGAAGAACCCCAGCCCGCTTATCGCCGCCAGCATAAAGCAGAAGGCGGTGACCCAGTGGTTGATGCGTTCCGGCGCGGTGTAGCGCACGATGGTGTCACGTTTTTTCATTTGCGCACCTCGTCTTTCTCTTCATGCAGGTTGTCGTCTTCCTCTTCCGCGCGGTTCGGACCGACGCCGACGTAGTGGAAGATGCTCGCTGCGAAGGTGGCAGCAAAGCCTACCGCTGCCAGCGGTTTCCAGATGCCTTTCCAGAACTTCACGGTGGCGCTGATTTCCGGGTTCTCCGGCAGGCCGTGATACAGATTCGGCTTGTCGGCATGGTGCAACACGTACATCACGTGCGTACCGCCCACACCGGCCGGATCGTACAGGCCAGCGTTATCGTAACCACGGGTTTTCAGTTCACCCACGCGTTCGGCCGCCAGCGTTTTCATATCCTCTTTGGAGCCAAAGTGGATGGCGCCGGTTGGACAGGTTTTCACGCAGGCTGGCTCCTGGCCAACGTTCACGCGGTCAACGCACAGCGTACATTTGTAGACGCGGTTGTCTTCCGGGTTCAGTCGCGGCACGTCAAACGGGCAGCCCGCGATGCAGTAGCCGCAGCCGATGCACTGCTCGGACTGGAAGTCGACAATGCCGTTGGCATACTGAATGATAGCCCCTTCTGACGGACACGCCTTCAGGCAGCCCGGATCCGCACAGTGCATACAGCCGTCTTTGCGGATAAGCCATTCCAGTTTGTCGTTCTGCTCCACTTCAGAGAAACGCATTACCGTCCAGGATTTGGCGGTCAGGTCGGCCGGGTTGTCGTACACCCCGACGTTGTGACCCACTTCGTCACGGAGGTCGTTCCACTCTGAACAGGCCACCTGACAGGCTTTACAGCCGATACAGGTGGTAACGTCGATAAGCTTCGCCACTTCCTGCTGGTGGTCCCGCGCCTGAGGCGCGGGCGTGAAACCGTTAGTCGCGGAACGACGAATAATGTCCTGAGATTGATAAGCCATAAGTCGTCTCCGTTACACCTTTTCCACGTTCACGAGGAAGGCCTTAAACTCCGGCGTCTGCGTGTTCGCATCACCGACGAATGGCGTCAGGGTGTTCGCAATGAACCCTTTCTTCGCCACGCCCTCATAACCCCAGTGAATCGGAATACCGATGGTATCCACCTGCTGACCGTGTACGTTCAGCGTGCGAATACGCTTGGTCACTACCGCCTTGGCCTTGATATAGCCACGGTTGGAGGAGACCTTCACGGTATCGCCATGGGCAATGCCGAGCTTGTTCGCCAGCTTCTCGCCGATCTCCACAAACTGTTCCGGCTGCGCGATGGCGTTAAGCAGCGCGTGCTTGGTCCAGTAGTGGAAGTGCTCGGTCAGACGGTAAGTGGTGCCCACATACGGGAACTTGTCTTTTTTACCCAGCGCTTCAAAGTCGCCCTTAAAGATACGGGCAGCCGGGTTAGAGACCACGTTCGGGTGCAGCGGGTTAGTACCCAGCGGCGTTTCAAACGGCTCGTAGTGTTCCGGGAACGGCCCTTCCGCCATTTTATCGATGGCAAACAGGCGTCCCATCCCTTCAGGCTGCATGATAAACGGCCCGACATCGCTGCCTGGTGCGGCAGTGCTGTAGTCCGGAATATCCACGCCGCCCCATTTCGCGCCGTCCCATTTCAGCAGCTGACGCTTCGGATCCCACGGGTTACCCTGCGGGTCAGCGGAGGCACGGTTATAGAGAATGCGGCGGTTCAGCGGCCATGCCCAAGCCCAGCCCAGCGTATTGCCAAGGCCCGATGGGTCAGCGTTATCGCGGTTGGCCATCTGGTTGCCTTTCGGCGTCCAGCTACCGGTAAAGATCCAGCAACCGCTTGAGGTGGTGCCGTCATCACGCAGGTGCGCGAAGGTGCTGAGCTGATCGCCTTTCTTCGCCAGCACGGTACCGGTGGCCGGGTCGATAACGTCCGCCAGCGCCTTACCGTTGCTCTCCATCGCCACTTCTTCCGGGGATGGATTCTCCGGCGTCGAGTAGTTCCAGGTCATGTTCAGAACCGGTTCCGGGTTCGCGCCGCCTTCTGCCGCGTACATCTTACGCAGGCGTAAGAAGATACCGGCCAGGATCTCGCCGTCGTTCATGGCGATGTCCGGGGCGTCCGCACCTTTCCAGTGCCACTGCAGCCAGCGGCCAGAGTTGACGATAGAACCGTTCTCTTCCGCGAAGCAGGTTGATGGCAGACGGAACACTTCGGTCTGAATTTTTGACGGATCGACGTCGTTCGATTCACCGTGGTTCTGCCAGAAGGTCGAGGTCTCGGTGTTGAGCGGGTCGATGGTAATCAGGAACTTCAGTTTCGACAGCGACTCGACAACCTTGTTCTTGTTCGGGAACGAGGCGACCGGGTTAAAGCCCTGGCAAATGTAGCCGTTGACCTGACCCTGGTGCATCATCTCGAAGTACTGCAGCACGTCGTAACCTTTGTCCCACTTCGGCAGCCAGTCAAAGCCCCAGCTATTTTCCGCCGTCGCTTTGTCGCCGTAGAAGGCTTTCATCAGCGAGACGAAGAACTTCGGATAGTTGCCCCAGTAGTTCACCTGGCCTTCAAGCAGCGGTTTTGGCGTGCTGGCTGTCAGATAGGTTTGCAGGTCCGGTTGTTTCTCGCTTGGCAGGTTCATATAACCCGTCAGGCTTTGTGACAGCAGGCCGAGGTCGGTCAGACCCTGAATGTTGGAGTGACCGCGCAGGGCGTTCACGCCGCCGCCTGCCATCCCCATGTTGCCGAGCAGCAGCTGAACCATCGCCATGGTACGGATGTTCTGCGCACCAATGGAGTGTTGCGTCCAGCCGAGGGCATACAGGAACGACGCGGTTTTGTCTTTCGCGCTGGTTTCGGCGATAAGCTCGCAGACCTTCAGGAAGTCAGCCTTTGGCGTACCACAGATGTTCTCAACAACATCCGGCGTATAGCGGGAAACGTGCTCTTTCAGCAGGTTCCACACGCAGCGCGGGTGTTGCAGGGTGGTGTCGCGCTTCGCAAAGCCGTTCTCGTCCAGCTCGTAGTTCCAGCTGGTTTTGTCGTACTTGCGTTTTTCGGCGTCGTAACCGCTGAACAGGCCATCTTCGAAGTGGTAATCCTCACGCACAATCAGGCTGGCGTTGGTATAGGCTTCGGTGTATTCGCGGTTGTATTTTTCGTTAGTCATCAGGTACAGCAATACGCCTGACAGGAAAGTGATGTCAGTACCTGAACGAATAGGGGTGTAGAAATCCGCCACTGACGCTGTACGCGTAAAGCGGGGATCGATCACAATCAGTTTCGCACCGTTGTGGATTTTGGCTTCCATCGCCCAGCGGAACCCGACAGGGTGCGCTTCAGCGGCGTTACCGCCCATCACCACAATGAGGTTGGCGTTCTTGATGTCGACCCAGTGGTTGGTCATCGCACCGCGACCAAATGTTGGAGCAAGACTTGCTACCGTTGGTCCGTGTCAGACACGCGCCTGGTTGTCGACCGCGAGCATACCGAGTGCGCGCGTGAATTTCTGGGTTAAATAGCCGGTTTCGTTACTGGAAGCCGATGCACAGAGCATCCCGGTCGAGAGCCAGCGGTTGACCGTCACGCCGTCGGCGTTCTTCGCAATAAAGTTAGCATCGCGGTCTTCTTTAATCAGTTTAGCGATGCGGTCAAATGCTTCTTCCCAGCTGATTTGCTGCCATTTATCAGAGCCAGGCGCGCGATATTCCGGGAATTTCAGACGGCTTTCGGAGTGGATAAAGTCCACCAGACCGGCCCCTTTCGGGCACAGCGCGCCGCGGTTGACCGGATGGTCCGGGTCGCCTTCGATGTGGAAGATAGACGCTTTGGCGTTTTTAGCACCGTCGCCGAGGCTATACATTAACAGCCCGCAACCGACAGAGCAGTACGTACAGGTATTACGGGTTTCACGGGTGCGCAGCAGTTTATACTGCCGCGTTTCCGCCAGCGCTACGCCAGGCGCAAAGCCCAGTGCCGCTGCCGTGGTGCCTGCCATACCGCCAGCGCAGATCTTAAAGAACTGCCTTCTGCTGACCTGCATGGGTCACTCCTTGTTTCGACATTGCTTACATATGTAGTTTTGACTTCGCGGTTGAATAATGACCGCAAAGGAGAAAAATTTGCGTTAATCCCTCATTTCTCCGGGGGATATCACCAGAATACCACAATGTCGGTACGCCTGTTCCAATGGCGTTAATACAAAGTGAACGTATTATCACCGTGTTGATTATAAAGTGTGATATCAATCACATTATTAACCCCGCATGTTACAGGGGTGTAGCATGGCGCCGGTTGCACCTCTCCAGAATGAGTAGGTAAACTTGAGGCGGTTGGGTGCTGAAAAGTTGATCCATACTATGCGTAAGGCCTGTGGTTTATGCTGCAATAGCAGGCTCACCTCCGTGGTTGTTCAGGAAAACCGTTGTGTCTAAACAAAACCGTGCTACCCACTCGTCACCGCTGCCAGCAGGCATTGAGGAGCTGTCGGTACATCGACCCCCTCACATTACCCACGCCACGCCCGATTTTCTGGCGGAAGAAGTTCCCGTCGCTCTGGTGTACAACGGCATCTCGCACGTTGTGATGATGGCGTCGCCAAAAGATCTTGAACTGTTCGCCATCGGGTTTTCGCTCTCGGAAGGCATCATTGCGCATCCGCAGGACATTTACGGCATGGATGTGGTTCAGGCCTGCAACGGTCTGGAAGTGCAGATCGAACTCTCCAGTCGTCGCTTTATGGGGCTGAAGGAGCGACGTCGCGCGTTGGCCGGGCGAACAGGGTGCGGCGTCTGTGGCGTTGAGCAACTGAACGATATCGGCAAACCTGTCGCGCCGCTGCCCTTTACGCAGACCTTCAATCTGGCCAACCTCGACCACGCGCTTGCCCACCTCAACGACGTGCAGCCCATCGGCCAGTTGAGCGGCTGTACGCATGCGGCGGCATGGGTTCTGCCATCAGGCGAGATCGCCGGTGGGCATGAAGACGTGGGACGTCACGTGGCACTGGATAAACTGATGGGGCGTCGGGCGCGGGAGAGCGATCTCTGGCAGCAGGGCGCAGCGCTGGTTTCCAGCCGCGCCAGCTACGAGATGGTGCAAAAATCTGCGATGTGCGGCGTCGAAATCCTGTTTGCGGTCTCGGCGGCGACGACGCTGGCGGTAGAGGTGGCAGAGCGTTGTAACCTGACGCTGGTCGGCTTCTGCAAACCGGGAAGGGCGACAATTTATACCCATCCGCAGCGATTAATTGTTGATCAGTAATTTTGAATGATAATAGCAAATCCTTCCGCTTTTAGTTGTCGGTTATGAGGTCTAGTATTTATCTCATCAAGGCACGGTGCCTTACCTGAACAACTTAACGAAAGGGTTTATATCATGAAAAGCATCAAAACTTTTGTCGCTGTAATCGCTCTGGCTGCTTCATTCGGTTCTTTCGCTGCACAGACTGTCACCGCTTCCGCCTCCACGCTGGATGGCGCAGAAGCGAAAATCGCCGCTCAGGCTCAGGAAGCGGGCGCGTCCTCTTACAAAATTACTCAGGCATTCTCTGGTAACCGCGTACATATGACCGCGGAACTGAACAAATAAGTTGTGTTGCCACTGTCCCTTGCTCTTCGGA
This sequence comes from Enterobacter sp. Lyrl_3, assembly GCF_051948675.1. NCBI lineage: Bacteria > Pseudomonadati > Pseudomonadota > Gammaproteobacteria > Enterobacterales > Enterobacteriaceae > Enterobacter > Enterobacter sp. Lyrl_3. The sequence goes on along the minus strand of NZ_JAYJLI010000013.1, from coordinate 63,468 downwards.
GCGGGGACAGGTGTAAACATAAAGCCATCCTGCTTCTCGCTTGCAAAGGCGATACTTCCCCCCCTCTTCTCAATTGTTATTCCTGTTTAACGCTTATCGTTAAATAACCCTCTTAAATAATTTGTCTGATAAGACTGTCGATAACATAATTCCCTTCAATGCTTTTAAGCCGCTGGCGCTATTTACATTCATATTCCAAATAATTGATCTTAATAGTTAAGGAATTCCTCAGGTCTAAATCCTAAAGATGGGTCAGACAATTGATAGCGGTTATTGATGCTGGTATTTTCCGGCAATTAATATTGCTTATCGATACCCTCGGCCAAATGTTGGCATTTGGCTTTCTTTTGTATTTCACCTTAATAAGGAAATTGAATGAACGCATTGATCAAAAAAGGAATGCTGGTTACAGCGTTAGCCATGTCGGTTAATACAGCTATGGCTGCACAAAGCATTGATATTAAAGTAACAGGTAAAATCCTTCCATCCTCATGCACTCCAGCCTTCCCAAGCGGTGGCGGTGTGGCTGACTTTGGTACCATGAAGGTTGCCTCACTCAACTCGACCAGCATGACCCCGCTGACGGAAATGAAAGAAATTCCTGTTGCCATTACCTGTGAAGAAGCCACGCGTGTTGCTGTGAAGTTTACCGATTCGCGTGATGACTCTTCACCCACTGAAAAAGTCGTAATGGGTAATGGCTTTACCGGTTCGCCATCTACTGTGTTTGGTCTGGGAATGTATAACGATAAAAAAATTGGTGCCTATGCATTAGCGTTATTCCGTACTCAAGGTGCAAACACTAACAGTAATGGGGACCCGCTTTATCCATTGGCGAGTATAGATGGTGGAAAAGGCTGGGTTGTTAGAGGCGCCGACTATATGCAAATTTACAGTGACAATTCTGAAATTTATGCCTTTGCTTCAGATAAAACGAGTGGCGCGCCTTCTGCAGAAAGCAAGATCAACTTTAAGGTTGCTGTGAGCGCCACAATCAACCCAACCAACGATTTAAACGTCACGGATGAAGTGACGCTGGACGGTTTAACCAACGTTGAGCTGGTTTACCTCTGATTATCACAGTGCTGATAATTCACTGCTCCTCTGATTAGGGGAGCAGTCTCCATCAATATTAACGGACTAATATTATGATTCTCTCTAAAAAAACGTTGCTCTGCGTTTGCCTGCTTTCGTCGTTGCAGACATTTGCCGCCGGTATGGTGCCAGATACTTCCCTGCTGTTGATTAACGAAGACGAGCGGGGAGCGAGCATGGATGTGAAAAATAGCGACGATACCGCCCAGCTTCTTTATACCCGTATTGTCGATTTACCGGACGATCCCACACCCGGTGTTATTGTCACTCAACCGGTGGTACGTGTAAATGCCGGTAAAACGCAGCGTGTCCGCTTTGTCTTAAAAGACAGCGCGGAAAAATTAAAAACAGAACACTTAAAACGCGTCATTTTTTCCACTATTCCGCAACGAGAGCAGAATAAAGTGAAAATGGTGTTCAGCCAGAATCTCCCGGTCATTATTCACCCGGCGGGTCTCGACGTGAATATGGAGCCGTGGAAAGATCTGCGCTGGCAGATTAAAAATGGCAACCTGACGGTGGTAAACGATACGCCTTATGTGGTGCGTATGGAGCAAAACGCCACATTATTACCGTCACGAATTAAGGTCAAATTCGACAAAAGCTATATTCTTCCCGGCCAGACGATGATAGCGACGTCAGAAAACAAAATAACCGGGCAGAATAACAAGGTAGAAATGTACCCTGCTACCCGCTTTGGCTATAAAGCCAGTTCTTACGTTGCTGAAGTAAAATAATAATACCCGACGGAGTGGCCATGAATATTTCCCCCTGTAAAACAGGCGTGCTGGCATTTTGCCTGAGCGCGGTGGCATTCGGAATTCGTGCAGAAATTCTGCCAACGGCAGCGCCCAGTATGGAGCTGGCAAGAGCGTTTTTCGATACCCAGGCGTTAAAAGAGAATGGCCTCGATCCGGCTATTGCTGACTATTATGCCGTCGCCCCGCGATTTATGCCGGGTTACCATAATGTCACCGTGCTTATTAACGGCAAAAAGCGCGGCATTATGCCCGTGAAATTTAATGATGAAGGTCTTCCGTGTATTGATGGGGAATTTCTGGACGCCGCCGGGTTATATAAAAAGCTCAAGCGTGAAACGTGCCCTTCAATTCACCAGTACTGGAAAAACGCAACGGTCGTCACTTCTCCAGACGTAGACGAAATTTCACTGGTTGTTCCGCCGGAGGCCATTAACCCGGAAAGTGGCCGCCAGGTGGCTGACGTGCGTGGCGGACGCGCGGCTATGCTGAACTACTCCATGTTTGGCACCCATTACGACTTTGATGATGATAAGTCCGATCGCTTTCAGGCTTCGTTTGAATTTGGCTTTAACGCAGGCGACTGGATTGTGCGCAGTTCGCAGTTTATCAGCGACGGCAGCGGCATGTCGTTCGAGAGCGACTCGCTCTACACCTATGCACAGCGCACCTTTACCGACTACGGCGTGATGGTGCAGGGGGGGCAAATTAACATCGCCAACAGCCGCTTCAGTATCCCCGGCATCTATGGCGTACAGATGATGCCGGATAACGCTCTCCTGCCGGGCTACAGCAGCGGTATTGAGGTGAGTGGTATTGCCCGCAACGCCCAGGCGCGCGTGGACATTCGCCAGGGTGGACAGCTGATCTTCTCCACGCTGGTACCTGCCGGGCCGTTCACCTTAAGCGATGTGCCGGTTGCCAACCTGAACACGGATTTAAAGGTCACGGTGACGGAAACCGACGGCAGCGAAAGCCATTTTACGGTTTCCGCCAGCACCTTCCGTAGCAACCACGTGGGCCGCGCGCCGGGGTTTTCACTGGCCGTCGGGCGTGCAGAGGACATGGAGACAAACTTTACGCAGCCGTGGATTGTCGCCGCATCAAACGGCTGGTCCATTAACAACCGGATGAACTTTCTCGCCGGCATGGTGATGGCAGATAACCACTATTACGGTTTCTCCGCCAACATTGACACCGTGCCGATGCAGCATATGTATGCCTCGCTGGGTTTTCTCGGCTCCATTGATAACCTCTCGCAAACCGACGGTAACAAAACCACGCTGGATCTCGGCTACGCCTTACCGTGGGGGCTCGGCCTGTCCCTTGGCGGGAGCTACGGTACGCCGAAGTATCGTGAAATGCAGGAGTTATACAGCGATGACGATGACTACTCGACCACAAAATACGACACCAACGTTGGCGTGAGCTGGTCGAACCCGACGCTGGGCCGTTTCTCTCTGAGCTATTACAACAACCAGACATGGAACAGCGAATACGACAGCCGCCGCATCATTTCGTCATGGTCGCGGTCGTTCCGCTATTTTAACGTCAGCGTAAACTGGGAATCAGACATCAGCCACGGTGATAAGTACACCAGCGACAGCGATATGTTTTATGTGAACGTCTCTGTGCCGCTGGGCCGCACCGGCGTGTCCACCAACAGCTGGTACCGTGAAAACGAGGGCAAAGCCTCTTACGGGACCCGCGCCATGGGGTCATTTAACGATGAAAACACCTACACGGTGGGCGTCTCTCAGGATCACGATGACAGCGTAACCAACTGGGATGGTTCGCTGAACAGTAACCTGCACTACACCACGCTCGCGTTGGGGATTGGCGGTGACAATGAAAGTAACCGTAACTCCTCGATCGCACTGAGCGGCGGCATTGTCGCGCACGGTGATGGCGTTACCTTCTCACCTTATCCGGTAACAGATACCTATGCGGTAGTGGCGCTGGACAAGCCCGTTGCCGGGGTGGCGATAGGTACCCCGCGCGGTAACGTCTGGACGGACAAATGGGGCAGAGCGGTTGTGCCCGCCCTGACACCGTTCAGCGAAAGTACGGTTGAAATAGATACCCAAAGCCTGCCGGGCAATGTTGACGTCAGCAACGGTCATGCGTCGCTGAAGGCCTCCCACGGAGCATTTGCTCACTGGAAGTTCACCACGCTGAGCCAGCGCCGCGTGCTGCTGAACATTACGCGCGCGGACGGCACGCCGTTACCGAAAGGCGTTTCTGTCGTGAACGGGAAAGGGGAGTACATCACCTCTGCACCGGAAGACGGCATCATTTTCCTGAATGATATTTCCGCCAGCCAGACGCTGTATGCGAAGCAGGATGCTGGCCGTTGCACGCTGAGTTTCACTTTGCCGGAAGCGGACCCCACTCAATTCTACGAGGAGATAAACGGAAAATGTCTCTGATTATTCATCGCACGTGTTTACTGCTGCTGGCCTGCGTCGCCCTCAGCCATGCTCCCTTCGTCCTGGCAGAAGAAGAGTGTCAGGTGGTTTCGTCTGTAAAGAGTATCAATAATGGTCTGCTACGTCGGGAGGCGATGCGCGAGGTCAGCACGGATATTGCCGGAAAAACGTACCGGGGTTATGCCTCGTCAGAACGTGAGATCCAGGTGTCGGTGATCTGCCCGGACGCGCGCAAGATCCGCCTGCAGGTGGACGGCCCGGCCCGTGGAAATAAAGCGTATCGCTTTAGCGACAACGGTGTGCTGAAAATCACGGCGAAAGAGGCCCGCATGGATAATGGTGCCGTGCAGCTGGCGGCCGTGCCGCGCGGCGCGGCGCAGGTCACCGCGGGTGCAGCGGAGGTTACGCTGCCACCGGATACGTCGCTTGTGGCGGTGAACGGCAGCGAGGTGGCGGGCAAACAGCTGGTTGTTACGCTCTCGGTGGTCACTTATCTCAACGATAACGCGTTCAGGACCGGCAACACGGCGGAACTCGAAGAAATGCTGACGGTGAATTACGTTACCCTCGCGGCGCAGTAAACGCCGCCTTGCCCGACGGACGCGTGCTGTCGGGCTTTTTTATGCCATGCCCGCCAGACGCAGCAGCGCCGTAACGACCGCCGCCGCCACGATCACCACAATTAACGGCATTTTTCGCCAGGCCAGAAACACCGCAAACGCCACGCCCAGCACCCGCGCCATTCCGGCGAAATGTTCCCCTTCATAGAAGGTGGTCGCCAGCGCCACGGAAAACAGCAACACCGTTGCCGCATCCGACAGCAGTGCCTGAGATCGCTCGGACAGCGCCAGTCGGCTACCCAGTTTCGCCCCGCCAAGACGCATCAGATAGGTCCCTGCTGACAGAATGGCGATACCGAGGATAAAGAGGGTCATGTTTTCCATTATTTTTTCCTCGCGGCGAGACCGAGTAAAGAGAGCAGTACCGGTAAGCCCACCGGAGCGAACGGTACGGCGGCCAGCGACAGGGCGGCGCCGCTGCAAGCGCGGATGAACGTGGTGCGGTTTTTAAACGCCGGAACCACTAAGGCCAGCAAAATGGCCGGAAATACCGCGTCCAGCCCGATGGTTTCCGGGGCCGGCAACAGTTTTCCGACCATGGCACCCAGCAGGGTACCCAGCGGCCAGAGAATGGCAACGCCCAGGCCGCACAGCCAGTAGGCCGTTTTGCGCTGCTCCGGGGTTTTTTGCGACAGCCCAAACACCACGCTTTCGTCGTTCATGATGTGGCAGCCCAAAAAACTTAAACCGCGTTTACCCACCAGCTCGCGCACCGTAACGCCAAACGGCACATGGCGGGCGTTCACCAGCAGCCCGGCCGCGGCCGCCGCCAGTGGGTTACCCCCGCTCGCCACGATACCGATAAACATAAACTCCGAGGCCCCCGCCAGCACGGTAATAGACAGTACAAACGGTACCCACAGCGGGAAACCGTAGGCCATCGCCAGCGAGCCGTATGACATCCCCACCACGCCAACGGCGAGGCAAACGAGGATAATTGCTTTGATGGTGTCGCCTTTCAGGCAAGAGAGAGAACGTTTCATACAATTTTAGCCATATCGAACGTGTATCCATTATAATGAACGGATCAGATTCGGTTTACAAGATGAACGAATCGTTCGATTTATAGAACAAGAGGCCGTTTATGACGCAGCCAATCAGCGTGATCGCCAAAAGTCTGGTGCGAGAACGCCTGCGAACCGGACTTTCACTGGCGGAAATTGCCCGCCGTGCCGGTATCGCCAAATCCACACTTTCGCAGCTGGAGTCCGGCAATGGCAATCCCAGCCTTGAGACGCTGTGGTCGCTATGTGTGGCGCTGGATATTCCCTTTGCACGGTTGCTGGAGCCGCAGCAGCCGACCACGCAGGTGATCCGCCGCGGTGAAGGCACAAAAGTGGTCGCCGGGCAGGCCAATTACGAAGCCATTCTGCTGGCGGCATGCCCCCCGGGCGCACGGCGCGATGTCTACCTGCTCATCACCCAGCCAGGTGCCGATCGTATTTCCCAGCCCCATTCACCGGGGTCGGTTGAACATATTATTGTGACCCAGGGCCGGGCACTGGTCGGTCTGCTTGATGCCGCGGAGGTGCTGGAGGCAGGGGATTACATTTGCTATCCCGCCGACGAACCGCATATCTTCAAGGCCCTGGAGCCAGACACCTACGCGCTACTGGTGGCGGAACAAAATTAACCAGGAAACGGAAACGCATGTCGCTTAAAGCTATCGCCAAAGAACTGGGGCTTTCGGTTACCACCGTCAGTCGTGCCCTCAACGGATATGACGACGTCTCCAGCGAGACGCGCGCCCGCGTGGAAGCGGAAGCCCAGCGACGCGGCTATCGGCCCAATACCTTTGCCCGTCGTCTGAAGATGGGCAAGATCGACGCGGTGGGGCTGGTTTTTCCGGTACATCCTGTTCCGCTCAATAACAGCGTATTTATGGACATGGTCGGCGAAATTAGCCACGAACTGGCGCGACATGAAATCGATCTCCTGCTGATTGCCGATGACGATCTGGCCGATAAACACAGCTATATGCGCATGGTGCAAAGCCGTCGCGTGGATGCGCTGATTGTGGCGCACACGCTGGATCACGATCCGCGCCTTGAGCAGCTTCAGGCTGCCGGATTCCCCTTTCTGGCTCTCGGACGCAGTCAGCTGCCGCAGCCCTACGCGTGGTTTGATTTTGACAACTACGCCGGTACGTATCAGGCCACCCGCTGGCTGATCGAAAAAGGCCATCAGCGCATTGCTTTGCTCGGCGAAAGTAACAACCAGGCGTTCATCACCCAGCGTCGCCAGGGGTATCTGGATGCGCTGCGTGAAGCCGGGCTGTCCAGCGAGTGGCTGCGCGCCATGCCGCCTTCCCGCCGGGTCGGCTACGCCACAACAAAAGAGCTGCTCTCTCTGCCGCAACCCCCCACGGCCATCATCACCGACTGCAACACCCACGGCGACGGCGCGGCAATGGCGCTGGCACAGCTTGGCCGTCTAACCGGCGAGAATGCCGTATCGCTGGTGGTCTACGACGGTTTGCCCCAGGACAGCATCGTCGATATCGACGTGGCGGCGGTGATCCAGTCTACCCGTCAGGGCGTCGGGAAGCAGATTGCCGATATGGTGCGCCAGCTGATTAACGGCGACGACATCGACACTCTTCAGGTGCTCTGGCAGCCGGAATTCTCCCCAGGCCAGACGGCGTAAACAACGCAAAATTCCAAACCCGATCACAGATCCGAAACGTTTTGGTTTGTATCCGAAACGTTTCGGATCAACACTCAGGACATCCCGATGACTGGAGATGTCTGATGCAAGATTCCGTTTTTCGACTCGTAAGCAACACGGTGGACGTGGTGATAAAAACGCACCCGTTTGCCGAAATTCTCTACTGGGGGCCGCACCTTCAGCACTTTTCGCCGCAGGATGCCGCTACGCTCGAACGCCCGGTGGCTAACGGCAGGCTCGACGTGGATTCCCCGGTTACGCTGATGGCTGAACCTGGACACGGCCTGTTTGGTTCACCCGGCATTGAGGGGCACCGGCAGGGGCTGGATGGTTCCCCGGTTTTCAGCACCACCGACGTGCAGCAGCAGGGACAAACCCTGACGATAACGGCAGAAGATGAACACGCGGGCCTGCGCCTGACCAGCGTGCTGGCGCTGGACGCCAGCGGCGTGCTGGTCGTGCGGCACGGCGTAACCAACCTGAAATCGCAGGCGTGGCAGGTGGACCGTTTTGCCGTCACGCTGCCCGTGGCGGAGCGCGCCCGGGAGGTGATGGCGTTTCATGGCCGCTGGATCCGTGAATTCCAGCCGCACCGCGTCATGCTGGAGCATGACAGCTTTGTGATTGAGAACCGCCGGGGTAGAACGTCTCACGAACACTTCCCGGCGCTCATTTCAGGCACGCCGTCGTTCAGCGAAATGCACGGCGATGTCTGGGGTGTGCATCTGGGCTGGAGCGGCAACCATCGCCTTCGCGCTGAAGCCAAAACCGATGGCCGTCGCTATCTGCAAGCGGAAGCGCTCTACCTGCCAGGAGAGATGGCGCTGGAAGAGGGACAAACGCTCTGGACGCCACGCCTTTATGCGAGCTACTCCGCGCACGGGCTGAACGGGATGAGCCAGCAGTTTCACCGCTACCTGCGCGACAACATCATCCGTTTCCCGGAAAACAAACCGCGTCCGGTCCATCTCAACACCTGGGAGGGGATCTACTTCAACCATGATCCGAACTACATCATGCGTATGGCTGACGAGGCGGCCGCGCTGGGTGTGGAACGCTTTATCATCGACGACGGCTGGTTTAAAGGGCGCAACGACGACCATGCTGCGCTGGGCGACTGGTATCTGGATGAGAATAAATACCCGAACGGCCTGCGGCCAGTGATCGACCATGTCAAAAACCTCGGCATGGAGTTCGGCATCTGGATTGAACCGGAGATGATCAACCCGGATTCCGATCTCTACCGCGAGCATCCTGACTGGGTTCTGGCGCTGCCGGGATACGCGCAGGCGACCGGACGACACCAGCTGGTGCTCAACCTGAACATTCCGCAAGCGTTTGATTACCTGGTGGAGCGCATGAGCTGGCTGCTGGGCGAGCATGCGGTTGATTATGTGAAATGGGATATGAACCGCGAGCTGGTGCAGCCTGGCCATAACGGCAGAGCCGCCGCCGACGCGCAGACCCGCCAGTTTTATCGACTTTTAGATGTGCTGGGCGAGCGTTTCCCGCATATTGAATTTGAATCCTGCTCCTCCGGTGGCGGACGAATCGATTACGAGGTGCTGACTCGCAGCCATCGCTTCTGGGCGTCCGACAACAACGACGCGCTGGAGCGCAACGCTATTCAGCGCGGCATGAGCTACTTCTTCCCGCCGGAGGTGATGGGCGCGCATATCGGTCATCATAAATGCCACGCGACGTTCCGCCAGCACAGCATTGCCTTCCGCGGCCTGACGGCGCTATTTGGCCATATGGGGCTGGAGCTGGATCCGCTCACCGTCGATGAGAAAGAGCGCGAAGGTTATCGCCATTACGCTGCGCTGCATAAGCAGTGGCGCGAGGTGATCCACCATGGCACCCAGTGGCGCGTAGATATGCCGGACGTCACCACGCTGGCACAGGGGATCGTGAGCGAAGACAAGTCGCAGGGACTGTTTATCGTCAGCCAGCTCGCGATGCCGGATTATACCCTGATGATGCCGCTGCGCATGCCGGGGCTGGAGGCCAGCGCGCAGTACCGTATCTCGCTGCTCGATCACCCGAATATTCAGATTACGGGAGAGGGGGGGCACACCATGCGCAAGCTGCCAGCATGGATGGAGACACCGCAAACGGTGAGCGGTGAGTGGCTGATGCAGGCGGGTATTGCGCTGCCGATTCTCGATCCGGAAACCGCCATTCTGATTGGTGTGGAACGCGTGTAAGGGTGACGGGCCGGGAAACTGGCCCTCCGTTGAGGATAAAAATAATGAACACAACAACCTGTACCCACAAAGACAACCCTAACTTCTGGATCTTCGGGCTGTTCTTCTTTCTCTACTTCTTCATCATGGCCACCTGCTTTCCGTTCCTGCCTATCTGGCTGTCGGACATCATCGGCCTGAACAAAACCCATACCGGCATTGTTTTCTCCTGCATTTCGCTGTCGGCTATCGCCTTCCAGCCGGTGCTGGGGGTGATTTCGGACAAGCTGGGGCTGAAGAAGCATCTGCTGTGGATTATCTCTGTACTGCTCTTTCTGTTCGCGCCCTTCTTCCTGTACGTCTTCGCGCCGCTGCTGAAAACCAACATCTGGCTGGGTGCGCTGAGCGGCGGGCTGTATATCGGCTTTGTTTTCTCGGCCGGGTCCGGGGCGATTGAGGCCTATATCGAACGCGTGAGCCGCAACAGCGCCTTTGAATACGGCAAGGCGCGCATGTTCGGCTGCCTTGGCTGGGGGCTGTGCGCCTCAACGGGGGGCATCCTGTTTGGTATCGATCCGTCATACGTTTTCTGGATGGGATCGGCGGCGGCGCTGTTGCTGATGCTGCTGCTGGTGGTCGCAAAGCCGAAGCCCAATCAGACGGTACAGGTGATGAATGCCCTGGGGGCCAACCAGCCGCAGATCACCGCGAAAACGGTCTTTAACCTGTTCCGTCAGCGCAGAATGTGGATGTTTATTCTGTACGTGATTGGCGTGGCCTGCGTCTATGACGTTTTTGATCAGCAGTTCGCCACCTTCTTCAAAACCTTCTTCGCCACGCCGCAGGAGGGCACTCGCGCCTTTGGTTTCGCGACGACGGCGGGGGAGATCTGTAACGCCATTATTATGTTCTGCTCGCCGTGGATCATTAACCGTATTGGGGCGAAAAATACGCTGCTGATCGCCGGATTGATTATGGCGACGCGCATCATCGGCTCGTCGTTTGCCACCACCGCCGTGGAGGTCATCGCCCTGAAAATGCTGCACGCGCTGGAGGTCCCGTTCCTGCTGGTGGGAGCCTTCAAGTACATCACCGGCGTGTTTGATACGCGACTCTCGGCCACTATCTATCTGATTGGCTTTCAGTTTGCCAAACAGTCAGCGGCCATTTTCCTCTCCGCCTTTGCCGGAAATATGTATGACCGGATCGGCTTCCAGGAGACGTATCTGATGCTGGGCTGCTTCGTGCTGGCAATTACGGTGGTGTCGGCGTTTACGCTGAGCAGCAGGCAGGAGATAGCCGCTGCCGCGGGCGCGGCAGCGTTAACCAGTCAGTCCAGATAAAACACCTCTTCCAGCCCGGTACTCACCGGGCTGTTGTCCGGATTCGACGGCATTACATCACGCATGTGTTTCCACCAGCGCTGGCAGACGTCGGTATTCGCGACCGCGTTCCAGCGCTCCTCCGATTCAATCTCTACGGTGGCAAACAGCAGATTACGTTCCCTGTCGAGATAAATGGCGTAGTGGTGCGCGCCGTGGTCCTTCAGCACCGCTTCCAGCTCGGGCCAGATGGGGTTGTGGCGACGCGCGTACTCCTCGTGCGCGTCCAGGTTTACCTGCATCACAAAGGCTTTGCGGATCATAATGCCTCCAGATACAGCTCGCGCACCTCGTCGCGGCTGGCGGTGCGCGGGTTGCATGGCGCGCACGGGTCGGCGAGGGCTTTATCCAGCCAGCCTTCGATATCGGCTTTGGTGACACCAAGCTTGCTGAAGCCGGACGGAATGCCGACGCGGGCGCTCAGGTCGCGAATCGCCTGAATCGCTGACAGACTGGCCGCTTCGTCGCTCATGCCGCGCGTGTCGACGCCCATCGCCTGCGCCACGCGAGCAAACCGTGCTACGGCGTTCGGGCGGTTAAAGTTTTCGATGATCGGCAGCAGGATGGCGTTACATACGCCGTGCGGCAGATTGTGCGTCGCGCCCGGCTGGTGCGCCAGGGCATGCACGAGGCCGAGGCCAGCACTGTTAAACGCCATGCCCGCCAGATACTGACCAAACGCCATCTGCTCGCGTGCTTCCAGGTTATGACCGTCGTCGACCGCTTTGGGCAGCCAGAGGTTAATCAGGCGAATCGCCTCCAGCGCGTTGGCATCGGTCAGCGGGTGCGCGCCAACGGACACGTAGGCTTCAATGGCGTGCGTTAACGCATCCATTCCCGTTGCGGCAGTGACGGACGCAGGAATATCCAGCATAACGCTGGCATCATCCACGGCAATATCCGGAATGATGTTCGGGTCGATGATCACCTCTTTCACCTGACGCGCGGAGTCAATAATCACCGCGTTGCTGGTCATCTCCGCCGCCGTGCCTGCGGTGGTGTTGATCGCCACCAGCGGCACGCCCGGGTTTTTCACCTTGCCGACGCCGGAATAATCGGTGGACGGACCCGGATTGGCGGTGAGGATTTTAATCGCTTTGGCGGTATCAATCGGGCTGCCGCCGCCGAAGGCGATAAGATAATCACATTCCGCGTCCCGGTATGCTGCATAGCCTTTTTGCACCAGCGCCTCCGTCGGGTTGGGAAAGACCGCGTCAAACAGCTGATATGACATCTGGTGCGCATCCAGCGCGGTAAACAGACTGTCCAGCAGGCCCAGCTTCACCAGCTGGCCGTCGGTGACAATCAGCGCTTTGCCCCACCGTTTGTTCGCCACCAGCCTGACCATGTCGCCAATAGCACCCGCGCCGTGCAGGCTGATTTTTGGCAGTGCCAACATAAAGCTCATGATAATTCTCCTTAACTATCGCCCGGACCGTCCGGTCAGCGAGGGTTTATGCATATATTTCCAGCGCTGAACGGAGCGGGGTTACGCCGAAGCGCTTGCCGAGCGCAATAAGTTCTTCGCGGGTAATGGTTTGCTTCATACCGCCCATGGAATAAACCTTTACCAGCACTTCAGCGGATTTCTCGGCGGTGTCGATCAGGCCGAAGGTTTCATCAAGCGTAGGGCCGCTGCCGAAGACGCCGTGGAACGGCCACAGCACCAGCGAATGTTTTTGCATATCTCTGGCGGTCGCCTGGCCGATTTCGTCGGTGCCCGGTACCATCCACGGCAGAATGCCGACCCCGTCCGGGAAGACCACCAGACACTCGGTGCTGCCTTCCCACAGCTTGCGGGTGATGAAGTCAGAGCTGTTTTCCAGCACGTAGGTCAGGGCGATCAGGTTGGTGGCGTGGCAGTGCATGATCACGCGGTCTTTGCCGTCAGTCGCCCTGATGCGCTCGCAGTGCGAGAGGAAGTGCGCCGGCAGTTCAGATGTGGGTACCGCTTCATCGGTCAGGCCCCACAGGATGTGGTAGCCCGCGCCGTCGCTGTCCACTTTCACCACGCCAAGGTTGGCCTCAGGATCAATCTGGACGTTACGGAAGAACTTGCCGGAACCGGTGACGATAAACGGCGTATTGGCGAGCAGCGGCATGGGCTGGCTCAGGGCAATATAGCGCGGCTTCTGGTGGAAATCGGCCGTGTAGGGTTCGATATCCGCGTCGTCCAGGCGCAGCGTCAGGTTGCCGCCGTTACGCTCGTCCCAGCCCTTCAGCCAGGCATCGGAGGTGGCTTTGATCATGCCCTGGACGAACCAGGAGGTGGTGATGGTCTGCATAGTTTTCTTTTCCAGTTATCGCGGTGAGGTGAAATCCCTCACCCCAGCCCTCTCCCACAGGGAGAGGGGGTAAAAGTTCCCTCTCCCTGTGGGAGAGGGTTAGGGTGAGGGCAAAATTACCCGCGCTGACTCAGCACGTCTTTCTCATACGCCCGCACGTTTTCCAGCCACTGGCTGCCTGCCGGTGTGTCGTTACGCTGGCAGTACATCTCCCACACGGCCTGCCACGGCAGGGATTTCTGCTCTTCCAGTAGCGCCAGGCGCGCGGTGTAGTCACCGTTTGCTTCCAGCTGTTTCAGCGCTGCGGTTGGCTCCAGCAGCGCACGCAGCAGGGCTTTTTTCATATTGCGGGTGCCGATCACCCATGCCGCGATGCGGTTGATAGAGGCGTCAAAGAAGTCGAGGCCAATGTGCACGCGGTCGAAGAGGTCATGACGGATGATTTCGCTGGCAATCGCCTGGGTTTCGTCATCCAGCAGCACCACGTGGTCGCTGTCCCAGCGCACTGGACGGCTGACGTGCAGCAGCAGGCGCGGCACGAAGAGCATGGCGGCGGAGATTTTGTCGGAGATCACTTCTGTGGGGTGGAAGTGACCGGCGTCCAGGCACAACGCGGTCTGGCGGCTGGTGGCGTAACCCATGTAGAACTCGTTCGAGCCGACGGTATAGCTCTCCGCGCCAATGCCGAACAGCTTGCTCTCCACCGCGTCGATGTGGTGCGCCGGGTTGAGTTTTTCGCTGATGGCCTCATCCAGCGCGGCCAGCAGGCGCTGACGCGGGGCGAGACGGTCGACGGTGATGTCTTTCATGCCGTCCGGGATCCAGATGTTCATCACCGACGGCGTGCCAAGCTGCTCGCCAAACCAGGCTGAGACGCGGCGGCAGGCTTTAACGTGGTCGATCCAGAACTGACGGATCTCGTCGTTGGCATGCGCAAGGGTAAACCCGTCTGCGCTCAGCGGGTGCGAGAAGCAGGACGGGTTAAAATCCAGACCCAGTTTGTTGGCTTTGGCCCATTCCACCCAGTTTTTAAAGTGCTCCGGTTTGATTGCGTTACGCGCCACCGGCTCGTCGGACTCCAGATAGATCGCGTGCAGGTTCAGGCGTTTTGGCCCCGGGATCAGACTCAGCGCCAGTTCCAGATCCGCACGCAGTTCGGTGGCGTTGCGCGCTTTGCCCGGATAGTTACCCGTCGCCTGAATGCCACCCGTCAGAGAACCGCCCGGGTTCTCGAAGCCGGCGACGTCATCGCCCTGCCAGCAGTGCATGGAGACAGGCAGACGGTCGAGCTGGCGCAGCGCCGCGTCGACATCCACGCCGACGGCGGCGAAACGCTGTTTAGCCAAGTCCCAGGCTTGTTCAAGTTGAGTGGTCATGCGCAAAGCTCCTTAGTCAGTCGTTTTTGCTGAAACTGCGCCCGGTAGCGGGCAATTTCATGGCAGGGATTAGGGGTAAAGGTGGTCAGGCGGGTATTCGCGGTGACCACCGAACGGAATTCGTCGACGTCTGAAAGTTCGTCCAGAGTCATCAGTTGAATACCGATGTTGCCGAGCGTTGAGGCCTCCACCGGACCCGCCACCACGGTGATGCCGCAGACATCGGCGCAGAGCTGGTTCAGCAGCTGGTTCTGGCAGCCGCCGCCCACGATATGCAGCTGGCTGAACGGTTTGCCGCGAAGGCTTGCCAGCTCGCTCAGAACATCCGCGTAGAGCAGGGCCAGGCTGTCAAAAATGCAGCGCGCCAGCTCGGCAGGACGGGAAGGCACCGGCTGCCCGGCTTCGAAACAGGCGGCCTGGATTTCGGCGCTCATATGCACCGGGTTAATAAAGCGGTCGTCGTTCGGGTTGATCAGGAACGTACAGGCCTTCAGCTTTTCGGTCTCTGCGATAAGCGCAGGCAGGTCGGCAATGTGCTGCTCTTTCAGCATCCTCTGGAGCAGCCAGAGCCCCATGATGTTCTTCAGCACGCGGTAGCGGCCTTCGGCACCGCCTTCGTTAGTGATGTTTGCTGCCATCGCGGCGTCGCTGGTGTACGGCGTTTTGCTCTCAAAGCCCATCAGAGACCAGGTGCCGGAAGAGAGATAGGCCGCGTCTTTACCGGCCAACGGAGATGCAATTACCGCGCTGGCGGTGTCGTGACTGGCGACGGCGACCACCGGGATTTCATTCCCCTGCGGGCAAATCCAGTAACCGATTACGTTACCCGGATGGGTCGGCGTGCCGAACCAGGAAGGCGAAGCGCCGGTCCAGGCCAGCAGGGTTTCATCCCAGCTGTCGGTGTTGATGTTGACCAGCTGCGTGGTGGTGGCGTTGGTGTATTCCCAGTTCATGTTGCCGGTCAGCCGGTAGCTTAAGTAATCCGGGATCAGCAGCGTGTGCGCCACCTTTTTGACCAGCTCCGGCTGCTGCTCAACCAGCGCGCGCAGCTGATACAGCGTGTTAAAGGACAGAAACTGAATGCCGCTGCGGCCATAGATGTTGTCCTTGCCAAGCTGCGCGATGGCCTGTGCCATCAGCCCGTCGGTGCGGCTGTCGCGATACGAGACGGGCAGGCCGACGCGGTCGCCGTGGCTGTCGAGCAGAACGTAGTCCACCCCCCAGGTATCAATGCCAATGCTGTCGATGCGAATGCCGTCGTTGCAGACGTTGTTCAGCCCGGTGCGGATCTCCGCTTCCAGGGCATCAATATCCCAGGTATCAAAACCGTCCTGTTTTTGCAGGCAGTTGGCGAAACGGTGCATTTCGCGAAGCGTAAGTGTGCGCTTGCCGCAGTCCCAGGTGGCGAGCATTACGCGGCCGCTGGATGCGCCTAAATCGACAGCCACACAATGGCGAAAAGTCATGGTCAGGTCCCTTCTTAAGTCATTGGTGCTGAGTGTAAAAAAGGGAAGAAAAGACCACCTTCTCGTCACTGACAGCCCGAATCTCGCGCTGGCAAGAAAGCAAAGATGAACGTGAGGGAGTTCACAATTTCCAGTCAGGGCGGGGTTTACGGGCAATGTGACGCTGACCGCATTTCCCGATTTTTCTGTCTGTTTCTTAAAAAATGGACAGCTTTTGCGACGTTTGCTGTCAAAAATTTAAGGTGAGTGTGGAGGGCCTTAATTACTATTTTGAGAACTTTTCTCATTAGTGGGGGCCGTTATGACCGTACTGCACAGCGTCGATTTTTTCCCGTCGGGAACGTCTCCGGTCGCGATTGAGCCACGGCTCCCGCAGGCTGCGTTTCCTGAACATCATCATGATTTTCATGAAATTGTGATTGTCGAGCATGGGACAGGCATTCACGTCTTTAACGGCCAGCCGTACACCATCAGCGGCGGTATGGTGTGCTTCGTGCGCGATCACGACAGGCATTTGTATGAACACACCGACAACCTGTGTCTGACCAACGTGCTCTATCGTTCGCCGGACGCGTTCCAGTTTCTGTCGGGGTTGAATAAGCTCCTGCCTCAGGAGCAGGATGGGCACTACCCGTCTCACTGGCGGGTGAATCAGTCCACGTTGCAGCAGGTGCGCCAGCTGGTGAATCAACTGGAGCAGAGCGAGGACGGGCAGGAGACCCATGCCATTGCCACCCGCGAGTTGCTGTTTATGCAGCTGCTGGTGCTGCTGCGTCGCAGCTCTCTGGTGGAAGGGCTGGCAAATAACGACGCGCGGCTGAACCAGCTGATGGCCTGGCTGGAGGACCATTTCGCCGAGGATGTGTGCTGGGAAACGCTGGCGGATGATTTTTCGCTGTCGTTACGCACGCTCCATCGTCAGCTCAAGCAGCACACCGGGCTGACGCCCCAGCGCTACCTCAATCGTCTGCGCCTGATTAAGGCGCGTCATCTTTTACGTCACACCGATGAAAGCGTCACGGATATCGCCTATCGCTGCGGTTTCGGCGACAGTAATCACTTTTCGACCCTTTTTCGCCGCGAGTTTAGCTGGTCGCCGCGCGATATCCGTCAGGGGAAGGATGCTTCACTCCAGTAACGCGAAGGCAATCACCGTTTTATTGCCGCAAAAAGGCTAATAATGTCCGGTTATTCACCGTAGAGGTTGTGGTGTGGCCGCTCAGTTAATTCTTCGCAAAGATGATTTTTTTGCCTCCGCGAGTCAGGCCGTCGCGGTGGCCGACCGCTACCCGCAAAATGTCTTTGCCGAGCATACCCATGAATTTTGCGAGCTGGTGCTGGTGTGGCGCGGCAACGGCTTACACATCCTCAATGACAGGCCCTACCGCATTACGCGTGGCGATCTGTTTTACATTCGCGCCGAAGACAAACACGCCTACGCCTCGGTTAACGATCTGGTGTTGCAGAACGTGATCTACTGCCCGGACAGGCTCAAACTGAACGTCGACTGGGCGGCCCATATCCCCGGTTTTCTCAATGCCAGAGGCGAACCCCACTGGCGCTTGAGCAGCAGCGGTATGGCGCAGGTGCGCCAGACAATCTCCCAGCTGGAGCAGGAGAGCCAGAAGCACGATCCGGTGGCAAACACGATGGCGGAACTGCTGTTCGCCCAGCTGGTCATGACTCTCAAACGCCATCGTTACGCTACCGATAACCCCTCCGCGACCGTTCAGGAAGCGCTGCTGGACAAGCTGATCGCCCGGCTTGCGGGCAGCCTGAATAAAAGTTTCGTGCTGGAAAAGTTCTGCGAGCAGGAGCAGTGCAGCGAGCGCGCGCTGCGCCAGCAGTTCCGCACCCAGACGGGGATGACGGTGAACCACTACCTGCGCCAGCTGCGCATCTGCCACGCCCAGTATCTGTTGCAGCATACGGAGCTGATGGTCAGTGAGGTGGCGATGCGCTGCGGGTTTGAGGACAGTAATTACTTTTCGGTGGTGTTTAACCGCGAGGTGGGGATGACGCCGGTTCAGTGGCGTCATCGCAGTCGAAAGGCAGCGTAATCAGTTCGCCATGCCGAGGCCGACAATGTTAGCGGCAATGATGATCACCACGCAGCCCAGGCTCAGGACGCCCACCGGACGACGCCCGGCGTTATTCCACTCCTTCAGTACCAGCCCAACCAGTCCGCCACACAGTACGTAGAAGCTCATGTGCAGCATCCAGCTTATGTAGTCGTACTGCGGTGGAATGCTGGCGTGACCCCAGGCGTAGAAAAAGAACTGCAGATACCACATGAGGCCACCCAGCATCGACAGCAGCACATTGGTGAGGATTAAGGATTTTGCCAGTGAGAAATCGGCTTTTACCGACAGTTCCTTCACTTTTGCCAGACGAATGAAGCAGAAGCCGAGGTTTACCAGCGCGCCGCCGCCCATGATCACCACGTAGCTTGGCAGCGCCACGTACAGCGGGTCGACGCCCAGCGCAGCGGCCGCTTCGTGCATAGGTTTTGCGGCGTTCATGGCGAACGACATGCCCGCCGAGAAGATGCCGCACATCACTGCCAGCAGCAGCCCTTTCTTCAGGTTAAAGTCCTCGGCTTTGATGCCCATCTTGCGCTCTTTCAGCTGACCCGCACGAGTGACGATACCCACACCGATCACCGCGACAAGCACGCCCAGCAGCGTCATCTGCCCGCCTTTGGTGTTGAGCAACACATCGACATTGCCGTTAAGAATGGGCGTCATCAGCGTGCCGACGATCAGGGTAATGCCAATTGCGATGCCGATACCCATCGACATCCCGAGGTAGCGCATGGTCAGGCCATAGTTGATGTTGCCGATGCCCCACATCGCACCGAACAGAAACACCGGCAGCAGGGTGGAGGCATTGAAGGAGGTGAAGTAGCCCCAGAAATCCGGGAGCAGCATGGCGCTAATGGTCCACGGCAAAATCAGCCAGGAGACGGTACCGCCAACCGACCACATGGTTTCCCACGACCACCCTTTCACCTTTTTGAACGGGGCATAGAAACAGGCTGCACTGGCTGCGCCTATCAAATGCCAGAAGATACCCATCGTAATCGCATGATTCATTTTTACGTCCTCATCGTTTTTATAGTCGGTGGCTTCCCCCCGACTTGATGAGTGTAAAAATTAGGCGGTTCAGGAACCTTCAGAAGGTTGCCGCACTTTGGTTCTGGATGGCAATCAGCACGTTAACCGGGTGAGCAGACTCACAATTTTGTCATTTGGCAAAACCCGAATAACCTTATAAAAACTACGGCATTGATAATCATTTTCAATATCATTTAATTAACTATAATGAACCAACTGCTTACGCGGCATTAACAGCTGTGCCGCCCGACACTAATGGAGAGGATTATGAGTTATACACTGCCATCCCTGCCGTATGCCTATGACGCACTGGAACCGCATTTCGACAAGCAGACGATGGAAATCCATCACACTAAACACCACCAGACCTATGTGAACAACGCGAATGCTGCGCTGGAAAGCCTGCCAGAGTTCGCTAACCTGCCTGTTGAAGAGCTGATCACTAAACTGGACCAGCTGCCAGCGGACAAGAAAACCGTGCTGCGTAACAACGCGGGCGGCCACGCAAACCACAGCCTGTTCTGGAAAGGCCTGAAAACCGGTACCACCCTGCAGGGCGACCTGAAAGCGGCTATCGAGCGCGACTTCGGTTCTGTTGATAACTTCAAAGCGGAATTCGAAAAAGCGGCTGCAACCCGTTTCGGCTCTGGCTGGGCGTGGCTGGTTCTGAAAGGTGACAAACTGGCGGTCGTTTCTACCGCAAACCAGGACTCCCCGCTGATGGGTGAAGCGATCTCTGGCGCATCTGGTTTCCCAATTCTGGGTCTGGACGTGTGGGAACACGCTTACTACCTGAAGTTCCAGAACCGTCGCCCGGACTACATCAAAGCCTTCTGGGATGTGGTGAACTGGGACGAAGCTGCAGCGCGTTTCGCCGCGAAAAAATAAGGTTGCATTGACGCCTGTGAGAAGCGAGTCTGTTGACTCGCTTTTTTTGTATCTGAAGGAGTAGAGATGCATTACCCGGTGAATGTGTTTACAGGCAAGGTAAGGGAATACGACGGCAGCCGCCCGAGCGCCATCGCCAAAGTGCAGGTCGACGGAGAGCTGACGTTAATCGAGCTCGGGCTTGCGGGCGACGAGCAGGCCGAGAAGAAAATCCACGGCGGGCCCGAACGCGCGCTGTGCCACTATCCGCGCGAGCATTATCAATACTGGATAACCGAATTCCCTGAACAGGCGGACCTGTTCGTCGCCCCCGCGTTCGGTGAGAATCTCTCCACCGAAGGGCTGACGGAGAAGAACGTCTTCATTGGTGATATTTTCCGCTGGGGTGATGCCCTGATTCAGGTAACGCAACCGCGCTCGCCATGCTTCAAGCTTAACTTCCATTTCGGCATTAACGACATGTCCGCACGGCTGCAGAGCGCGGGTAAAACCGGCTGGTTGTACCGGGTGGTGCTGGCGGGGCAGGTGTCTGCGGATGCGCCGCTGGAGCTGGTGTCGCGCCTGAGCGATGTGTCGGTGTATGACGCCTGTGCCATTGCCTGGCATATGCCGTTTGATGACGAGCAGTATCATCGGCTGCTGTCGGCGGCAGGGTTATCCACCAGCTGGACAAGAACGATGCAGAAACGCCGCACTAGTCGGCAGATTGAGGATAATTCGCGGAGATTGTGGGGGAAATAGTGCCCTTCACCCCGGCCCTCTCCCCAAAGGGGCGAGGGTGAAAAAACCGCACCGAGCAGTCCCCTCTCCCCTTTGGGGAGAGGGTTAGGGTGAGGGGATTACACGCGCTTATACAACGGTAGCCACAGCGTTAACCGCAGCCCGCCCAACGGACTGTCGTCGGCTTTCACCCAGCCGCGATGCTGCTGCATAGCGGTTTCAACAATCGCCAGACCCAGCCCGGTACCGCCAGATTCACGGTCCCGCGCCTCGTCGGTGCGGTAGAACGGACGGAAAATCTGCTCGCGATCTTCCGGGCTTACGCCAGGACCATCGTCATCCACAATGATGGTGATACCGTCTTTATCCACCGAGAAGGCCACCTCAATCTTCGTATGCGAGTAGCGCAGGGCGTTACGCACGATATTCTCCAGCGCGCTCTCCAGCGTGTTTGGGTTACCGTACAGCGGCCATGGCCCCGGCGGGAAGTTGACGGTGAACGATTTACCCATCTGTTCCGCTTCGAACGCCGCGTTGTCTAACACTTCATGCCACAGCTGATTGGCTTTCACCGTTTCGCTCACCAGCGCGTTTTTCTGCTGATTGCGCGACATCACCAGCAGATCGTTGATCATGCTGTCCAGACGCTGGGCTTCGGTTTCGATACGTTCCAGCTCTTTGCTCTCACCGCTGCGGCGACGCAGCAGCGCGGTGCCCAGCTGGAGTCGCGTGAGCGGCGTACGCAGTTCGTGCGAGATATCCGACAGCAGCCGCTGCTGCGTGGTCATCATGCGCTCAAGAGCGGTGATCATCTGGTTGAAACTGGCCCCGGCGGCAAGAAACTCCTGCGGTCCGGCTTCCAGCTCAGGGTGCTGTCGCAGGTTACCCTGCGCCACTTCGTCGGCGGCGTTTTTCAGCTTACGCGCCGGTTTTGCCAGGCTCCACGCCAGCCATAACAGCAGTGGAGAACTGACCAGCATCGTCACAATCAGCAGCAGAAGCGGACGGTCAAACAGCAGGTTGATAAAATCGGACTGGGAATTGCTCGCCGGGCGAATCAAATAAAGCTGGTAGTTATCTTCCCCATCCCTGACTGAGAAAGGGCCCACCATCTCAACCCGACCATATTTTTTCTTCTGCGGATGATCGGCGTTATCCGCCTGGCCAATAAAGTTGCGGATGATCTGCATTTCATTGCGATCCGCGCCAATCACGCGGCCTTCGCTGGTCACCAGCAGCAGGCGTTGTCCGGGAGGTGCCCATTTGTCGATAGCGCGAAACAGTCTGCGCCACCACATCAAATCGTTTGGCGGATCGTTTGCCAGCTCGGCTTCTACGTGCTGCTCGATCATCACGCCCTGACGTTGCTCGCTGTCGAGAAGCTCCGTCATCTGGCGTGAGTCGAGTTTTGGCAACATCAAAACCAGCATTAAAACCAGTGCCAGCGTCAGCCAGAAGATGGCGAAGATGCGGGCGGTTAAGCTTCCTATCATGAAGCGGAAACCATCAGATAGCCGCGACCACGCAGGGTTTTAAACCACGGATGACCGTCTTTACGCTCCGGCAGTTTGCGGCGCAGGTTCGAGATATGCATATCGATGGCACGGTCAAACGGCGTGAGGCGTTTACCCAGCACTTCCTGGCTTAAGTGTTCACGCGATACCACCTGACCGAGGTGCTGCGCCAGCAGATACAGCAGCGTGAACTCGGTACCGGTCAGCTCCAGCGTTTCACCGTCAAAGCTTGCTTCCTGACGACCCGGATTGAGGCTCAGGGAGTCCACTTCCAGCGTCGGTGAACTGTTGTCAGTATTCTGCTGCTGTTCGCTCCAGTGGGAACGACGCAGGATAGCGCGAATACGGGCGACCAGTTCGCGGTCGTTGAACGGCTTCGGTAGATAGTCATCTGCACCCAGCTCAAGGCCGAGTACACGGTCTAGTTCGCTGCCGCGTGCGGTCAGCATGATAACGGGGGTCTGGTGTGTCTGGCGAAGCTCTTTCAGCGTATCAATGCCGTTTTTCTTCGGCATCATGACGTCGAGCAAAAGTAGATCGATGCTGTCGTCAAGGAGACTCAGCGCCTGCTCGCCATCATGGGCGACCAGAACGTTGAAACCTTCCATGTCGAGCAACTCCTTTAAAAGAGATGTGAGCTCTCGGTCATCATCAACTAACAGGATTTTATTCATTGTTTAAATACCTCCGAGGCAGAAATTACGACATCAAGGCTATCTAATCCATGACTTTACGTTGTTTTACACCCCCTGACGCATGTTTGCAGCCTGAATCGTAGACTGTCTCTCGTTGAATCGCGACATGAAAGATTTTGGGAGCAAGTGATGCGCAAAGTTACCGCTGCCGTCATGGCCTCAACGCTGGCGTTCAGTGCGTTTAGCCAGGCCGCTGTAGCTATCATCGGCGATAACGCGTCCTCACAAGAGGGCATCGCGCAGCACAGCAGCCAAAGCCATATGTTTGACGGCATAAGTTTAACCGAACATCAGCGTCAACAGATGCGAGATCTGATGCAGAGGGCACGACACGATCAGCCCCCTGTTAATGTTAGCGAAATGGAGACAATGCATCGCCTTGTCACCGCAGAAAATTTTGACGAAAACGCTGTACGTGCTCAGGCAGAAAAAATGGCACAGGAGCAGGTTGCCCGCCAGGTAGAGATGGCGAAGGTTCGCAACCAGATGTTCCACCTGTTGTCGCCCGAGCAGCAAGCGGTTTTGAACCAGAAACATCAGCAACGTATGGACCAATTGCGTAAGGTTGCACGGATGCAGCGAAGCTCAGAAACGACGCTTTTCAGTAGCAATAGCAGTACCCGTAGTAACCAGTAAACCCTGTTTTCCTTGCCATAGACACCATCCCTGTCTTCCCCCACATGATGTGGGGGTTTTTTTTGCCCTTCATTCTGATGTGTTAACCGTTTATTCATCCTTTGACTCCGTAACCTTCCGTTATACTAGCGGCATGGCATGACAGGAGTATTTATGAATCAATCCTATGGAAGACTGGTCAGCCGGGCCGCCATTGCCGCGACGGTCGTGGCCTCAAGCTTACTGGTCATCAAAATATTCGCGTGGTGGTACACGGGCTCGGTCAGTATTCTGGCGGCGCTGGTGGACTCGCTGATGGATATTGCCGCCTCGCTGACCAATCTGCTGGTGGTGCGTTACTCGCTGCAACCGGCGGATGAAGAGCACACCTTCGGGCACGGCAAAGCCGAATCGCTGGCGGCGCTGGCGCAAAGTATGTTTATTTCCGGCTCTGCGCTGTTTCTGTTTTTAACCGGCATTCAGCATCTTGTTTCGCCATCACCCATGAACGATCCCGGCGTGGGCGTGGTGGTGACTGTGGCTGCACTTATATGCACCCTTGTTCTTGTAACGTTCCAGCGCTGGGTGGTTCGAAAAACGCAAAGTCAGGCTGTACGGGCGGATATGCTTCATTATCAGTCTGATGTTATGATGAATGGCGCTATTCTTATTGCGCTCGGTCTGGCCTGGTATGGCTGGCATCGGGCCGATGCGTTATTTGCGTTAGGGATTGGCATCTATATTTTATACAGCGCTTTGCGGATGGGGTATGACGCGGTGCAATCGCTTCTTGACCGTGCGCTCCCCGACGCAGAACGCGATGAAATTTATACTATCGTGACCTCCTGGCCGGGTGTCAGTGGTGCTCACGATCTTCGTACGCGGCAGTCAGGGCCGACCCGCTTTATTCAGATTCACATAGAAATGGAAGACAACCTGCCATTGGTTCAGGCTCACGTTATTGCTGAGCAGGTGGAGCAGGCGATTTTGCAGCGTTTTCCTGGGTCAGACGTCATTATTCACCAGGATCCCTGCTCGGTTGTACCCGGTTATGTTGGGCTTTCGTAATTCGTTGTAAAAAAGTGAGCCAGGCCAGCATTTTGTGTATAAATTACCGCCATTTGGTCTGACCTGAATCAATTCAGCTGGAAGTGGTTGATATACTATTTGCAGTATTCGTTGGTCGACAAGTTTCTTCCGGCAACAGATTTCAATTTTGCATTCCTAAGTTCAGAGGTAGTCATGATTAAGAAAATCGGTGTGTTGACAAGCGGCGGTGATGCGCCGGGCATGAACGCGGCAATTCGTGGGGTTGTTCGTGCAGCGCTGACGGAAGGTCTGGAAGTTTTTGGTATCTATGATGGTTATCTGGGTCTGTATGAAGACCGTATGGTTCAGCTCGACCGTTACAGCGTATCTGACATGATCAACCGCGGTGGTACTTTCCTCGGTTCTGCGCGCTTCCCGGAATTCCGCGACGAACACGTGCGTGAAGTGGCTATCGAGAACATGAAAAAACGCGGCCTCGACGCACTGGTTGTTATCGGTGGTGATGGTTCGTACATGGGTGCAAAACGTCTGACTGAAATGGGCTTCCCGTGCATCGGTCTGCCTGGCACCATCGACAACGACATCAAAGGTACTGACTACACCATCGGTTACTTCACCGCCCTAGGTACCGTTGTGGAAGCGATTGACCGTCTGCGTGACACCTCTTCTTCTCACCAGCGTATCTCCATCGTTGAAGTGATGGGCCGTTACTGTGGTGACCTGACCCTGGCTGCGGCTATCGCGGGCGGTTGTGAGTTCGTCGTGGTTCCGGAAGTGGAATTCAGCCGTGAAGATCTGGTTGCAGAAATCAAAGCCGGTATCGCCAAAGGTAAGAAACACGCCATCGTTGCGATCACAGAGCATATCTGTGACGTTGATGAGCTGGCGAAGTACATCGAAGCAGAAACCAAACGCGAAACCCGCGCGACCGTTCTGGGTCACATCCAGCGTGGTGGTTCCCCGGGTCCATACGACCGTATCCTGGCTTCCCGCATGGGTGCGTACGCCATTGAACTGCTGCTGCAGGGTCACGGCGGTCGTTGCGTCGGTATTCAGAACGAAAAACTGGTTCACCATGACATCATCGACGCCATCGAAAACATGAAGCGTCCGTTCAAAGGTGACTGGCTGGACTGCGCGAAAAAACTGTACTGATCGGTATTTGTATTGTGCCGGGTGGCGGCAAGGTAAATGCAAAACGGTAACCCCAGGGTTACCGTTTTTTATGGTTGCGCCCTCTCCCGTGGGAGAGGGTTGGGGTGAGGGCATCAGGCCACTCATCCACTTTTTTATTCCTCAAAGTTATAGCCAATCTTTTTTTATTCTTTAATCATCAATTCCGTTTCTGGCACGCTGCATTCATCAAAACACTACATATGAGAGCTGGGCGATGAATAAATGGGGCGTGGGTTTAACATTATTGCTGGCATCGACCAGCGTTCTGGCTAAGGACATCCAGTTACTGAACGTGTCATACGACCCGACGCGTGAGCTGTACGAGCAGTACAACAAAGCCTTTGCGGCACACTGGAAACAGGAAACGGGCGACAATGTGGTGGTTCGCCAGTCTCACGGCGGCTCTGGTAAGCAGGCGACCTCCGTCATCAACGGCATTGAAGCGGATGTGGTGACTCTGGCGCTGGCCTACGATGTGGACGCAATTGCCGAACGTGGCCGCATCGACAAAAACTGGATCAAACGCCTGCCGGATAACTCCGCGCCATATACCTCGACCATCGTTTTCCTGGTGCGTAAAGGCAACCCGAAACAGATCCATGACTGGAACGATCTGGTTAAACCTGGCGTATCGGTCATCACGCCGAACCCGAAAAGCTCCGGCGGCGCACGCTGGAATTACCTGGCAGCCTGGGGCTATGCCCTGCATCACAACAATGGCGATCAGGCCAAGGCTCAGGAGTTCGTCAAAGCGCTGTATAAAAACGTTGAAGTGCTCGACTCCGGCGCGCGTGGCGCAACTAATACCTTCGTAGAGCGCGGCATTGGCGATGTGCTGATTGCCTGGGAAAACGAAGCCCTGCTGGCAACCAACGAACTGGGTAAAGACAAATTCGAGATCGTGACCCCGAGCGAATCTATCCTCGCCGAGCCGACCGTTTCTGTGGTGGATAAAGTGGTCGATAAGAAAGGGACCAAAGCGGTGGCGGAAGCCTACCTGAAGTATCTCTATTCGCCAGAAGGCCAGGAAATTGCGGCGAAGAACTTCTATCGCCCACGCGATCCGGCGGTTGCGAAGAAATACGACAGCGTATTCCCGAAACTGAAACTCTTCACCATTGATGATGAGTTTGGCGGCTGGACAAAAGCCCAGAAAGACCACTTCTCTAACGGCGGTACATTCGATCAGATCAGCAAACGCTAGGCTTTTGTAACGAACGACACGGTGACCCGGTGTGAGAAATCCGCCGGGTTTTTTATTTGGTCATCATTTTGCGTTACTCTTTGGCCTCTACTGAAAACAGGGAACGCATTGTGAAAAAAATTATCTTACTGATTCTGATTGTTATCGCCCTTGCCGCGGGTGGCGTGTACTGGATGAAAGCAGGTAATCCGAATGCGTTGCGTCACATCGTGCTGGACCAGTGTGTGCCGAATCAGATCCAGCACCGCAATCCGGCGCCGTGTGCACAGGTGAAACCTGACGCGGGCTATGTGGTGTTCAAGGATCGCAACGGTCCGCTGCAATACTTATTGATGCCCACCTACCGCATCAACGGCACCGAAAGCCCGCTTCTGACAAAGCCTCAAACACCGAACTTCTTCTGGCTGGCATGGCAGGCCCGTAGCTTTATGAGCATGAAGCACGGATCTGAGGTGCCGGACAGCGCAATTTCATTGACCATCAACTCACCCACGGGCCGCACGCAGAATCATTTCCATATCCACATCTCCTGCCTGCGCCCGGACGTGCGCGAGAAGCTCAATGCCGCGCAGGGGCAAATCAGCACCCAATGGCTGCCCCTTCCCGGTGGACTGGAAGGACATGAATATCTCGCCCGCCGGGTGACGGAGAACGAGCTGGTGCAGCGGAGTCCGTTTATGATGCTGGCGGAAGAGCTGCCGGAAGCGCGTGACCATATGGGGCGCTTCGCGCTGGCGATGGCCCAGCAGTCGGATGGCTCGTTTGTGTTGCTGGCAACCGAACGTAATCTGCTGATGCTTAACCGCGCGTCGGCTGAGGAATTGCAGGATCATCAATGCGATATCCTGAAGTGACCCCATCATAAATAGCATTTACTCGTCCTGCCTGTCGCCGTAGACTTGCTGAAAAAAACAACAGGAGACAGGCATGTCGCTCTGGTTAACCCACCCTCTGTTTGTGCCCTCAGCGATCGTCGGCGTCACCATTGTGTTATGGGCGACGTCGCTATTGCCGGAATTCATTACCGCGCTGCTGTTCTTCACGGCAGCGATGACCGCCAGAATTGCCCCGCCGGAGGTCATTTTTGGCGGCTTTGCCTCGTCTGCCTTCTGGCTGGTGTTCAGCGGCTTTGTGCTTGGTGTGGCAATCCGGAAAACCGGTCTGGCTGACAGGGCTGCACGGGCGCTCTCCGCCCGGCTTACTGACTCCTGGGTGCTAATGGTGGCCAGCGTGGTTCTGCTGAGTTATGCCCTGGCGTTTGTGATGCCGTCGAACATGGGGCGTATCGCGCTGCTGATGCCCATCGTGGCCGCGATGGCAAAACGTGCCGGTATTGCCGACGGATCGCGCGCCTGGTTTGGCCTGGCGCTGGCCGTTGGTTTCGGCACCTTCCAGCTTTCGGCCACCATCCTCCCTGCCAACGTTCCCAATCTGGTGATGAGCGGTGCGGCAGAGGGATCATACGGTATTCATCTGAACTACGTGCCTTATCTGCTGCTGCACACGCCCGTGCTCGGTATTCTCAAAGGGTTGATTCTGATTGGTTTAATCTGCTGGTTATTCCCCGGCAGCCCGAAGCCGCCCAAGGATCTGGCACCCGCTGAACCGATGGGGCGAGATGAAAAACGCCTTGCCTGGCTGCTGGCGGTGGTATTGGGAATGTGGGTGACGGAGAGCTGGCACGGTGTGGGGCCGGCATGGACCGGACTTGCGGCATCGGTCATTGTGATGCTGCCACGCGTAGGTTTTATCACCGGAGAAGAGTTCTCGGCGGGGGTGAATATGCGCACCTGTATTTATGTGACAGGCATCCTCGGTTTGGCCATTGTGGTGACGCAAACCGGTATCGGCCCGGCGGTGGGGGAGGCGTTGCTGAAGATAATGCCGCTGGACGCCGACAGACCGTTCACCAGTTTCCTGGCGCTGACCGGGATCACTACGGCAATGAACTTTATTATGACGGCTAACGGTGTTCCGGCGCTCTATACCACGCTGGCGCAAAACTTTTCGGAGGCGACGGGCTTTCCGCTATTGTCTGTCATCATGATTCAGGTGCTGGGCTATTCCACGCCGCTGCTGCCGTATCAGGCGTCGCCGATAGTGGTGGCGATGGGCTTAGGAAAGGTGCCTGCAAGGGCGGGGATGGTGCTCTGTCTGGCGCTGGCAATTGCCACGTATCTGGTGCTGCTGCCGCTGGATTATCTGTGGTTTAGCGTTTTAGGTCGTTTGTAGCGATTTTGTAGGGCGGGTAAGCGCAAGCGCCACCCGCCACAACAGCATTACGCCTGTTTAGCCGCTTCTGCCGCTTTAACGATCACCGCGAAAGCGTCAGCTTTCAGGGATGCACCGCCAACCAGCGCGCCATCGATGTCTGGCTGGGTGAACAGTTCTGCCGCGTTAGAGGCATTTACGGAACCGCCGTACTGGATGATGACCTGCTCTGCCACTTTAGCGTCGGCTTTCGCAATGTGGTCACGGATGAATTTGTGAACCGCCTGAGCCTGCGCTGGGGTTGCAGATTTGCCGGTACCGATCGCCCAGACTGGCTCGTAAGCGATAACCGCGCCTTCGAATGCTGCCGCGCCCTGCGTTTTCAGCACAGCGTCGATCTGACGTGCGCACACTTCTTCCGTTTTGCCTGCTTCGTTTTCTGCTTCGGTTTCACCGATGCACAGAACCGGGATCAGACCCTGCTCTTTCAGCACCGCAAATTTCTTCGCGATGAACTCGTCGGATTCTTTGTGGTAGGTGCGACGCTCAGAGTGGCCGATGATGATGTATTTGGCGCCGATATCTTTCAGCATTTCAGCGGAGGTTTCACCGGTGAATGCGCCAGACAGGTTAACGTCAACGTTCTGTGCGCCCAGAATGATGTGGCTGCCGTCAGCGGCACGTTTAGCCAGATCCAGGTACATATCCGGCGGAGCGATAGCAACCGCGCAGCCAGTCACGCCAGCCAGCTCTTTACGCAGGTTCGCAATCAGTTCGTTTACCATGTGGCGGCTGCCGTTCAGTTTCCAGTTACCCATCACTAAAGGATGTCGCATTTCAATTCTCCACGCTAAATAAGCGAATTAAGGAATATGGCCACCCTGACGGGCAGCATGGTCTGTGAATCAGTATAGAGATTTTCCCTCGAAAGGCTTTGCTTTTTGTCATTAATTCGCCCCTCCGAGTGTGTCAGATAGTGCCAGCTTAATCGGTTCAACAGCGAAGGTCAGGCCTTTTTCGCCGTTATCCGCCACCACATAGCGCACCGCGCCTTCGGTTTCGGTGTAATAGCGCTTGTTTTTACCCGTAACCAGCAGTTTTTGCAGCTTTTGTTGGCTCTGTTTTTTTGTCAGTGCGGGCGTAAATGCCTGCAGCACCGCGCTCATGTACTCCAGCGCCTTCGCCTTGGCGGCTTTCTGCTCTGGCCCCTGAATCGGCAGCCAGGTGATCTGCATACTTTTGATTTTTAGCGTACCGCGCTCCAGCGCAGTGGAAGCGTACAAGTTTTCGTTAATCTTGCTGGCGGCACGGGTCAGGTTTGGAGTATCGCGTGCGCCATCAATGGCGCGAAATTCATCCAGCGGCAGCGTTGGATTGGTTTTGTTAAACGTTTCACGAAACTGACTGATGGACTGATCGAACGATGGCGCACCCGCCAGGAGGTAGGGCGCGGTTGTCGGAGCAGGGGGTTCGGCGGCGTGCAGGGGGAGACCGGCGCTCAGCATCGCGAAACACAGGAAAAGAAGGTGTGCCGAATTTTTCATCAACATTGTCCCTGGCCGTAAGTGCTCATGATTAAATCGATATCTGGTCGGCTTGTCAAAAGGTCACAACTCCAGGGTAAAATGCGCACGATATGATAATAAGGAACCTTACATGACCATACAGCAGTGGTTGTTTTCATTCAAAGGGCGTATTGGACGCCGTGATTTCTGGATCTGGATGGCGACGTGGATTATCGCCATGCTGCTTCTGTTTTTTGTGGCCTATAACGCATGGCTGAGCACGCAAACCGCGGCGTTTGCGCTGGTTTGTTTACTTTGGCCAACCGCGGCCGTGGTGGTGAAACGCCTGCACGATCGCGGTCGTTCCGGTGCATGGGCTTTTCTGATTATTCTGGCGTGGATGCTGGTCGCCGGGAACTGGTCAATACTTCCGTCCATCCTCCCCTGGGTGGTGGGCAGACTGCTACCGACCATTATCTTTGTGATGATGGTTATCGATCTGGGTGCGTTCATCGGCACCCAGAGCGAAAACAAATACGGTAAAGACACTCTTGAGGTGAAATACCGCTGATCACCAGTAGTGTTCGGCGGTCATATGACCCGGTCGGCGGCGAAGGTGTTTCGTCATCTGCCGGGTATCTTTCAGAAGCTGCTGAGTGTCCCGTACCATCTGCGGGTTACCACACAGCATCACGTGGCTGGTTTCGGCACGCATCGGCAAGCCAACGGCTTCTTCCAGGGCTCCACTCTCAATTAATGCCGGCACGCGGCCGGTCAGCGAACCTGCTGCCGTTTCCCGGCTCACCACGGTCTGGATTTTCAGCTTTCCGGCATACTGCCGCTCCAGCTCCTGCATCTGCGGCAGATAGCTTAAGTCTGCGGCGTAACGCGCGGCATGCACCAGCACGATGTTTTTAAACCGCTCCAGGTCTTTGCCGTACTGCAGAATGGAGAGATAGGGGCCGATGGCCGTGCCGGTTGCCAGCATCCACAGGGTTTCGCAGTCCGGAATTTCGTCAAGCACAAAGAAACCTGCTGCGTCACTCACAATCTGGACATCATCACCGGGTTTAAGCGCCGCCAGGCGCGGGCTGAGTTTGCCGTCCGGGACGGTAACCAGATAGAACTCGAGATCCGGATTATCGGGCGCGTTGACGTACGAGTAAGCGCGTTGCACGCGTTCGCCGTCGATATCCAGCCCCAGTTTGGCAAACTGTCCGGCCGTAAACGGATGGATGGGGGCGTGCACGGTGAGACTAAATAGCGCATCGGTCCAGAATTTTATCTTAGTGACTTTACCTGTTACCCAGTCCGCCATGATCTTCTCCTGTGCTGTTTCTCGGATCTATCTTCCGTATTTGTGATGAAGATATCCAGCCCATTCGGGCCGGAAAGCTCTATCGATCAAACGGTTTTACAGAATGTGCGTCTGTACGTCCGGGTCTTTACGGTCGAGATAGTGAATTGACTGAATGCGACGAATGGTGCGCGATTTACCGCGGATCAGCAGCGTTTCCGTGGTCGCCATGTTGCCTTTGCGGGTGATGCCATCCAGCAGATCGCCTTTGGTGATGCCGGTCGCGGAGAAAACAACGTTGTCGCTGCGGGCCATTTCGTGAAGTGCGAGGACTTTATTGGCTTCGATACCCATTGCCTCACAGCGCGCCAGC
The DNA here is from genome assembly GCF_051948675.1 of Enterobacter sp. Lyrl_3. Lineage (NCBI taxonomy): Bacteria > Pseudomonadati > Pseudomonadota > Gammaproteobacteria > Enterobacterales > Enterobacteriaceae > Enterobacter > Enterobacter sp. Lyrl_3. The sequence continues at coordinate 30,840 of NZ_JAYJLI010000013.1, read as the reverse complement.
TCATCTTCGCCAATGCGGCGATTCTCTTCGTTGTCGCCTTTGACCTCATGACGGGGCAGCAGGCGGGCCTGCATGTCGCCATCCAGTGCGCGGATCACCGCAGCAGAGACCACGCCTTCCGGCGCGCCGCCAATCCCGTACAGGACATCCACTTCACTGTCTGGCATGCAGGTCAGAATGGAGGCCGCCACGTCGCCATCCGGGATGGCAAACACGCGTACGCCCAGCTTTTGCATCTGCGCGATGGTAGCGTCGTGACGCGGTTTCGCCAGAATGGTGACGGTGAGTTCGCTCAGCGGCTTGTTCAGCGCGCTGGCGACATTACGCAGGTTCTCTTCCAGCGGCAGGCTGAGGTCAATGGCGCCTTTCGCGCCTGGACCGACAATCAGCTTTTCCATGTACATATCCGGTGCGTTGAGGAAGCAGCCTTTATCACCCACGGCCAGCACGGCCAGCGCGTTGGCCTGACCCATCGCCGTCATGCGTGTGCCTTCGATCGGGTCGACGGCGATATCCACGGCATCGCCTTTGCCGGTACCCACTTTTTCACCGATGTAGAGCATTGGCGCTTCGTCGATCTCGCCTTCGCCGATCACAATAGTGCCGTCAATATTGACCTGATTGAGGACAATGCGCATGGCATGGACAGCCGCACCGTCGGCGGTATTTTTGTCGCCACGGCCAAGCCATTTATAGCCTGCCAGGGCAGCGGCTTCGGTAACGCGGGAAAACTCGATAGCAAGTTCACGTTTCATGAGGTACTCGTGCAATCAAAAGGAATTGCACGAAGTTTATCACAGAGTGGGGATGGTGCGGTCTGAATGGCCCCTCACCCTAACCCTCTCCCCAAAGGGGCGAGGGGACTAAAAACACCCTCTCCCCTTTGGGGAGAGGGCCGGGGTGAGGGGGTGAACTGTGCATTATTCGTCGTGCTCTTCCCACGCCAGGGCGCGTTTCACCGCTTTCTTCCAGCCGCTGTAGCGGTAGTTACGCTCGGTGGTTTCGATGCCAGGGCGGAATTCACGTTCGATAACCGCTTTTTCCTGCAGCTCGTCCAGATTCTGCCAGAAGCCGACCGCCAGGCCCGCAAGGTACGCCGCACCCAGCGCGGTCACTTCGCGCACTTCCGGGCGTTCCACGCGGGTGCCCAGAATGTCGGACTGGAACTGCATCAGGAAGTTGTTCGCGACCGCACCGCCGTCCACGCGCAGAGCGTGCAGACGGATGCCGGAGTCAGCCTGCATCGCTTCCAGTACGTCGCGCGTCTGGTAAGCGATAGATTCCAGGGTGGCGCGAATAATGTGGTTAGAATTCACGCCACGCGTCAGGCCGAAAATCGCGCCGCGTGCATACGGATCCCAGTACGGTGCGCCCAGACCGGTAAACGCAGGTACCACGTACACGCCGTTGGTATCCTTCACTTTGGTGGCGAAGTACTCGGAGTCGAACGCATCACTGATAAGCTTCATTTCGTCGCGCAGCCACTGGATGGATGCACCCGCCATGAACACCGCACCTTCCAGCGCATAGTTCACTTCACCACGTGGGCCACAGGCGATGGTGGTCAGCAGACCGTTTTCTGATTTCACCGCTTTCTCGCCGGTATTCATCAGCATAAAGCAGCCGGTACCGTAGGTGTTTTTCGCCATCCCTTCTTTAACGCACAGCTGGCCGAACAGCGCCGCCTGCTGGTCACCGGCGATACCGGCGATAGGAATACGCGTGCCGCCTTTACCACCGATGTTGGTCTGACCGTACACTTCAGAAGATTTACGTACTTCTGGCAGCATAGCGCGTGGAATATCCAGCGCGTCCAGCATCTTATCATCCCACTCCAGCGTGTTGATGTTGAACAGCATGGTACGCGAGGCGTTGGTGTAGTCCGTGACGTGGACGCGACCCTGGGTCATCTTCCAGATAAGCCAGGTATCGACGGTACCGAACAGCAGTTCGCCGCGTTTTGCACGCTCACGTGAACCTTCCACGTGGTCAAGGATCCACTTCACTTTGGTACCCGAGAAATACGGGTCGACCACCAGGCCCGTGGCGCTGCGGACGTACTCTTCCATACCGTCGCGCTTCAGCTGTTCGCAAATCTCTGACGTACGACGACACTGCCAGACGATGGCGTTATAAATTGGCTTGCCGGTTTCACGTTCCCAGACGATTGTCGTTTCACGCTGGTTGGTAATACCAATCGCGGCTATTTCGTCAGAACTGATATCGGCTTTCGCCAGCACTTCGACCAGCGTGGAGCTTTGCGATGCCCAGATCTCCATCGGGTCGTGCTCTACCCAGCCTGGACGAGGATAGATTTGCTCAAATTCACGCTGTGACACGCTGACAATGTTCGCGTCATGATCCATTACGACAGCGCGGGAGCTGGTGGTGCCCTGGTCGAGCGCAACGATATATTTTTTTTCGGTCATGGTGTAAGTCCCGTAGTCAGATTACAGCGAAGCTTTTTGTTGTGCGGTAGAAGTCGTCTCTTTCTCCTCGTCCACACAGGTGTCGCACGGTAAGTGGCGACCAATTAATTTGCGATAGCTAAACGCACCCAGCGCAGCCCCGACAACCGGCGCAAACAGCGGAACCAGGAAGTAAGGAATGTCTTTGCCACCGGTGAAGGCCACGTCGCCCCAGCCAGCGATAAAGGCGAACGCTTTTGGTCCGATATCACGCGCCGGGTTCATCGCGAAGCCGGTCAGCGGGCCCATGGATGCGCCGATCACCGCAATCAGCAGGCCAATCAGCAGAGGTGCCAGCGGACCGCGCGGAATGCCGTTTCCGTCGTCGGTCAGCGCCAGGATAACGCCCATCAGAATAGCGGTAATCACCATTTCAACTGCGAACGCCTGCACAAAATTGATATGCGGGTTTGGATACGTTGAGAAGATACCTGCCAGATCCAGACTTTCGACGCTGCCGCGCACCATATGATGCGTCTGTTCGAAGTCGATGAAAAGATTGTAATAAAGCCCGTAAACTAACGCCGCTGCGCAAAACGCGCCGGCAAATTGAGAAATAATGAAAGGAACAACTTTGCGTCCGTCGAAGCACGCGAACAGCCACAGTGCGATGGTCACCGCCGGGTTAAGATGTGCGCCAGAAACCCCTGCAGTCAGGTAGATGGCCATTGCCACACCCAGACCCCAGATAATACTGATTTCCCACTGACCAAAACTGGCACCTGCCACTTTCAGTGCAGCAACACAGCCCACTCCGAAGAATATCAACAACCCGGTACCAAGGAACTCGGCAATGCACTGGCCTTTTAAGGTTGATGTCTGACTCATAATCGGAATCCTGAAGAGATTGATGTTTATTGTTAGCATGGCCGCCCGTGACAGCCATGATGTCCTGTAGACATAGTGTTAATTTATCGTTAACGAGCAAAAACGAGAAATATCGAAATCAAAATGTGTGGTCTGCGTCAATAAAATGAGCGTTTACGCGCCATAAAGCGCATTTTTGCATCAGCGAGAGAGTGTGAGCTGAATCATTTCATTAACTAATGAGTTAACAACTTAGGGGTAATTGCCGCGAACGCACCAGGACGAGGCCGAAAAGTGTTGCAAACCGCGATCTGCGCGGTGTGTCGCTGGACAGGGGCGACGGGGCTTCATACAATCGGCATAGATGTTGTGCGCGTTTACGTTAAAGCGTCGCCTTGCAATTCAGGAGAGGTAGGATCATGTCTTTAGAAGTGTTTGAGAAACTGGAATCGAAAGTACAGCAGGCGATTGACACCATCACGCTGCTGCAGATGGAAATTGAAGAGCTGAAAGAAAAGAACAACAGCCTGGCGCAAGAAGTGCAGACAGCTCAGCACGGCCGTGAAGAACTGGAGCGCGAAAACAACCAGCTGCGTGAACAGCAGAACGGCTGGCAGGAACGTCTGCAGGCGCTGCTGGGGCGTATGGAAGAGGTTTAATTCCCCTGGGATTGAACTGAGTAGGCCGGGTAAGGCGAAGCCGCCACCCGGCTTTTTTATGGTTATCGCGAATGGGTAATAACCATAAAAAAGGCCGCCCAAGGCGGCCTTAACGCTACTTGTCCTGCGCTGTCGTAGCAAAAGCAAAGAACACATTGGGTTCATCACTCTTCACAACGAGTACGCTGGCGACAATGAACGCGATACATAAATAGCGTTTCATTATGCGGTCCCTGCAGCTAACCGCTCCACCGTTCACCACCGGTGATAAGTCGGTGGACACAAGCCCTGGTATTAGCCTGTTTTACGGTTGTGAATACACCTTTCCCTGGACCGATGCCCATTTGCGAGATGGCGGAAAGGGACGCTGCATCATAATAAGCAGCAACCGTGGTGTTAAGGTATTCATAAAGAATTAGGATTTTATAAAGCTTCTGAGGGGTTGCCCAAGGTTTGGACGAGAGTATGATGAAGATCCTTGGTATTAGCCTGCAAGCCTTCCCAACGGACCGCGAATCCCGAGGGACAAAAAAACCGCCACATTGCTGTTGGCGGTTTTTTTATGGCGCTCGCTTACTGTTTACTACTCAATATCCAGCGGATCTTCGGAGAGGATAATGCCGGTGTTATCGGCATAGAGATGGTCGCCGGAGAAGAAGGTCACGCCGCCGAAATTGACGCGGATATCGCTTTCACCAATGCCTTCACCTGCGGCGCCTACCGGAATGGCGGCAATCGCCTGAATGCCGATATCGAGGTCTTCGAGATCGTCCACCTGGCGGACTGAACCGTAGACCACAATGCCTTCCCATTCATTTTGCACGGCAATTCCGGCCAGTTCCGCGTCAATCAATGCACGACGTACGGAGCCGCCGCCATCAACCAGCAGCACGCGACCACGACCGTTCTGTTCGAGCAGATCGTACAGCAACCCGTTATCCTCGAAACATTTCACCGTGATGATTTGTCCGCCAAACGAAGACCGTCCACCAAAGTTGGAGAACAGCGGTTCAACGACGTTGACATCTTCCTGGTAGATGTCACAAAGCTCGGAGGTATCGTATTTCATAGGTTTAACGCTCTGTTGCTGCGAATGTGTTCAGTATATCGTGCGAAATGCGTTGTTGGCAAAATCATCAATTGTTAATTGATATTTGTCAGTTAACTCAGCGTCTGGCTCAGGACAATCCCTATCACGAACAACAGGTTAGTGAGCAGTGCGCCTTTTACCGTGCGCTCAAGCATCGGTGGCATGGCTGCCGGGCTGAGCTCACGCATCACAAAGCGGGCCTGTTTAATCAGTAGCGGCGCGGCGAGCACAAACAGCCAGCCCCAGAGACTATGCAGCGAGATCAGGTTGAACAGCGCGAGGCAGAGCAGGGCGCCCATCAGCAGGCAGGCATGATAGCGACGCGCGTTAACCGGCCCCAGACGCACGGCCAGCGTGTTTTTGCCGTTCTCACGGTCGCTGTCGATATCGCGCAGATTGTTGATGTTAAGTACCGCCGTTGCCAGCAGACCGCAGGCGGTGGCGGGCAGGAACAGGGCAGGAATAAGCGTATGCGCCTGTAAGTACCAGCTGCCCATCACGCTCAGCCAGCCAAAAAATACCAGCACGGAAATATCACCCAGGCCGATATAACCGTAAGGGCGCGTGCCGACGGTATAGGTAATGGCGGCGATAATAGCGAGCAGGCCCAGCACCAGAAAACCAATGAAATCACTGGTGGTTTTCGAGGCGACCGTCACCAGCGCCAGGCCGGATAAACAAATCAGTACCACGGTGATAATCAACGCGCGCTTCATCTGTGCCTGCGTAATCACCCCTTTCTGCATCCCGCGCAGAGGGCCGATACGGTCAGGCTTATCGCTACCCTTAACCGCATCGCCGTAGTCGTTGGCGAGATTAGAGAGGATCTGCAACAAACCGGCTGTGACCAGCGCCAGCACGGCAACCAGCGGATTGAAATACCCCTGCCACCAGGCAAGGACGGTACCGACGATAATCGCGGCAAAGGCCAGAGGAAGGGTTTTAGGGCGTAGACTTTCGAGCCACGCCTGAGTACGGCTGATATCAGTCATAGTTATTAAGCCAAAAAAATGGGGGCATTAGCCCCCATTAAATGTGATGAGAATGCAGTAACCGCGATTATAGGATAAAACGGCTCAGATCTTCATCTGCCACTAACGCATCCAGGTGTTTACCCACATATTCTGCGTCAATAGTAATGGTTTGACCGTTCAGGTCGCTCGCATCATAAGAGATATCTTCCATCAGGCGTTCCAGCACCGTGTGCAGACGACGTGCACCGATGTTCTCGGTGGTTTCGTTGACCTGCCAGGCCGCCTGAGCGATGCGTTTGATACCGTCTTCGGTGAACTCAATGTTCACGCCTTCGGTCGCCATCAGCGCTTTGTACTGTACGGTCACAGACGCGTTTGGCTCGGTCAGGATACGTTCGAAATCTTCAGTGGTCAGCGCCTGCAGCTCAACGCGGATAGGCAGACGGCCCTGCAGTTCCGGGATCAGGTCAGACGGGCTGGCAATCTGGAACGCACCGGACGCGATAAACAGGATGTGGTCCGTTTTAACCATGCCGTGCTTGGTGGAGACGGTGCAGCCTTCTACCAGCGGCAACAGGTCGCGCTGCACGCCTTCACGGGAGACGTCCGGGCCGGACGCGTTACCGCGCTTACAGATCTTATCGATTTCGTCGATAAACACGATACCGTGCTGCTCAACCGCGTCGATCGCATCCTGCTTCAGCTCTTCCGGGTTCACCAGCTTTGCTGCTTCTTCTTCAATCAGCAGCTTCATTGCATCTTTGATTTTCAGCTTACGCGCTTTCTGTTTCTGACCGCCCAGGTTCTGGAACATGGACTGCAGCTGGCTGGTCATCTCCTCCATGCCAGGAGGTGCCATGATTTCCACACCCATTGGCGCGGCGGCGAGATCGATCTCAATCTCTTTGTCATCCAGCTGGCCTTCGCGCAGCTTTTTGCGGAATGCCTGACGTGCCGCAGAAGGTTCAGCCTGCTGTTCAGCCTGGCCCCAGTTGTTTTTCGCCGGCGGGATCAGCACGTCAAGAATACGCTCTTCAGCCATCTCTTCCGCGCGATAGCGGTTTTTCTCGATCGCCTGAACGCGAACCATCTTGATTGCCGAGTCGGTCAGATCGCGGATGATCGAGTCAACTTCTTTACCTACATAGCCCACTTCGGTGAATTTAGTGGCTTCAACTTTGATGAACGGCGCGTTAGCCAGTTTCGCCAGACGGCGAGCGATTTCGGTTTTACCGACACCGGTTGGGCCGATCATCAGAATGTTTTTTGGCGTCACTTCATGGCGCAGCTCTTCGTCGAGCTGCATGCGGCGCCAGCGGTTACGCAGAGCAATAGCCACGGAACGCTTGGCGTTATCCTGGCCGATAATATGTTTGTCCAGTTCGCTGACAATTTCGCGTGGGGTCATTTCAGACATGGGAGATCCTTACGCTTTAGAGGTCAATTCTTCGATGGTGTGGTTGTGGTTGGTATAGATGCAGATATCGCCTGCAATATCCAACGCCTTCACAGCGATATCACGCGCATTCATGTCGGTATTCTCCAACAGTGCGCGAGCCGCAGCCTGGGCATAAGGGCCGCCAGAGCCGATGGCAATCAGGTCGTTTTCCGGCTGAATGACGTCACCGTTACCGGTGATGATCAGCGATGCGGTTTCATCGGCCACGGCCAGCAGCGCTTCGAGTTTGCGCAGCATGCGGTCGGTTCGCCAGTCTTTCGCCAGCTCCACGGCGGCTTTCACCAGATGACCCTGGTGCATTTCCAGTTTACGTTCAAACAGTTCAAACAGCGTGAAAGCATCAGCCGTGCCGCCTGCAAAACCGGCGATCACTTTGTCGTTGTATAAACGACGGACTTTTTTCACGTTGCCTTTCATTACGGTATTACCCAGCGTGGCCTGGCCATCACCGGCGATTACCACGTGGCCGTTACGGCGTACACTTACTATTGTTGTCACGAGCAGACCCCCTGGTTACAGAATCGGGAAACAGAAGCCCTGAGCCTGTGCTCAGGGCTGAATAGAAAGATAGATGGGGGGGAATTTGGGGGTTTCAACCCCCGGAAGCAAGTCGGATGCAGTTTGTGTGGCCGGCGACTTTCAAACGAGAAATGGTGCCATCGGCATTTTCTTTGCCTTTGACCGGGCCAATCACCACGCGATTCCAGCCGTTATTGGTGGTAATGCGCGAGTCAAATCCTTCAAATGCCAGCTGAGCGCGGACCGTTTCGGCCTGCTCGGCACCTTTGAACGAACCGCACTGTACCATCCAGCGGCGTTCGTCTTTCTTCTCAGCCGTCTGCTTCGGTGCCTCGGTCTCTTTGGTGACCGGTGCGGCCTGCTGTGTTTTCGGCTGCTGCGCTGTGGTATGCGCAGGCGTTTGCAGCAGATCCTGATACGGTTGAGCCGTTTGCTTCTGCGTCTGGGCCTTTGGCTGCTGAGTAGGCTGAGACTGCGCCGTTCGCGTTTGCGGCTGCTGGTACGGCTGTTCCGTCACGCGCGGCTGCGCTTTAGGCTGCTGTACCGGCTGGTTTTGCGTCCACTGCTGCTGTTGTTGTTGCTGCTGAATCTGTGCCTGACGCTGGCGCTGCAGTTGCAGTGTTTGCTGACGCTGCGCCGGCGTTTGTTCATTCCACGGCACTTCATTCAACTGCGTAGGCTGCTGGCGCATATCGGCCTGCATCTGTGCCAGCAACTGACGCTGTTCGTCCGTTAGCTGATCGGCATTTTTCACCTCGCCACCGGCGGATGGCTCGGTCGGCGCACGCACGCCAGGCTGACGGCTTTCCAGCTCTTTAATATAGCGCCAGCGCTCTTCAGGCTTCGGTGGCAGACCATTTCCAACCACTTTGTTGCCCTGAAGGGCCTCAGCCTCTTCTTTTTTATGGTGCGTGATAAAGTACAGGCCGCCGATGAAGGCCACCAGTACCGCCGCAGCAATAGCGACCATTGCTGGCGAGACAGCAGGCAGGTTACGTTGCTTTTTCTTTGCGCTACTCTTTTTGCGTCGCGAAGGTGCCGGCTGGCCGCGACGTACATAATCTCGTTGTGCCACTATCGTTTCGCTGTATTTATTCGTTCGTCAGTCCGCCATGTTACTTAAGCGGCGGGGCTTTGACCAGATAAGGGTGTCCTAAAGACATTTACTTTAAGTCAATGCCTGGGTAGAACCACGAATAATCAGTTCGCAGTCCAGCAACCTCGATCCGCTGCTAACTGTTTGACCCTGCAACTGATCGAGTAAAAGAAGCATCGCTTCACGGCCAATGTCGTAGCGTGGCTGCGAAACGGTTGAGAGCGGGGGATCGCAAAATTCTGAAAGCGAAATATTATCGAAACCGATAATCGACAAATCTTTCGGTATGCGCAGGCCGCGGCGTTTCGCATACGATAATGCCCCCAGCGCCATAACGTCGCTGTGGCAGAACACTGCGGTAGGCGGCTCAGGCAACGCCAGTAGTTTTTCCAGCGCCTGACCACCGGCTTCGAAGGAAAAATTACCGCGCGCAATGTAGTGCGGATCAACCGTCACGCCGGTTCGGCGAAGCGCCTGAACATAGCCCTGCAGGCGATAGTGACACAGCGGCATCTCTTCTGGCCCGGCAATGCAGCCAATCCGTTTATGCCCCAGCTCCTGCAGGTAGTTAACGGCGTTGAACGCGGCGGTCAGGTTATCAATATGCACCGTTGGCAGTTCCAGCTCCGGCGCAAACTCGTTGGCCATCACCATCGGCGGTAAATTGCGCTGCTCTTCAATGCTGGCATCAAACGGCAGGCGCGAACCAAGCAGCAGCATGCCGTCGATCTGCTTGGTGATAATGAGGTCGATAAAGGTTTTTTCCTGCTGATTCTGGTGCGCGCAGTCGCCAATGAGCACCAGATACCCTTGCTCCGCAGCGGTCACTTCGATGCCGCGAATAATTTCGCTGAAGAAGGGATCGCAGATGTCCGGCACAATCACCAGGATGGTCCGCGACTCATTACGTTTAACGTTACGCCCCATCGCCTGTGGGAAATACCCCACTTCCAGCGCGGCCTGTTCTACCCGGTTGCGGGTCGCCTGAGAGACTTTATCCGGGTTCATTAATGCGCGGGACACGGTTGCCGTAGAGACTTGTGCTTTCTGGGCAACGTCTTTCATGGTCGCCGTGGCAACCTCTTTCCTGGACTTCAACGTCTTCTCCTCGCCTGAACACCGAACTTCTGACGCCACCATTTTTACAGATAGTTAATGGAATCGGTTACAGAATTTTCATAAAAAGTGTGAGGGACGTTAAATTTTTCGATCCGGCTTCAGCCTTCGATGGGATCAACGTCAAGCACCCACTTCACTTTGCGCGCTTCTGGCAGGGTGTTGATCAAGGCCAGCGTGCCGCTGACGATGTGCTGTAAACGGATGCGCGAAGGGTGTTGCAGCAAAATCTGCCAGCGAAAACGTCCGCCGCGCTTGGGGGCCAGCGCCGGAACCGGCCCTAAAATCCACAGTTGATTATCAACCAGCGGGCTGGCCTGCAGAAGGTTCCTCAACTGCTGCAGGAAAAGCGGCGCCTGCTGGTTGTTATGATCTTCCGCGCGGATGATCACGTGGCTGGTCCACGGGGGAAGCTGCATGGTCTGGCGTTCAGCCAGCGCCTGCTCGGCAAAGGCGTCATAGCCTTTATGCAGCAGGGTTTGCAGCAACGGATGCTCAGGATGGTGCGTTTGCAGTACCACTTCGCCCTGTTTCCCGGCGCGTCCCGCGCGTCCGGCCACCTGGGTATAAAGCTGGGCAAAACGCTCGGCTGAGCGGAAATCGGCAGAGAACAGTGCGCCATCGACATCCAGCAGGGCAACTAGCGTCACGTCCGGGAAGTGATGACCTTTAGCCAGCATCTGGGTGCCAATCAGGATGCGCGCGCCACCGCGATGCACTTCTGCCAGCTGCTGTTCCAGCGCCCCTTTACGGCTGGTGGTGTCCCTGTCGATTCGGGAAATGGGCACATCCGGGAAGAACGGCTCCAGGGCCTGTTCCAGTTGTTCAGTGCCCAGACCGACCGGCACGATGTGCGTTGACCCGCATGATGGACACTGACGCGGCACCGGGCGCTGGCTGTCGCAGTGGTGGCAGCGCAAATGGCGCTGGGCCTGATGGAAGGTGTAGTAGTGGTCGCAACGCGGGCATTCTGCGATCCAGCCGCAGTCGTGACACAGCAGTGCCGGGGCAAAGCCGCGTCTGTTGAGGAACAAAATAACCTGATTGCCCGCCTGCAAATGCTGACGCATCCGGGTGATAAGGGCAGGTGCTAACCCCGCCTGCACCTGCTGACCTTTCAGGTCCAGCACGTGTTGAATGGCCGAACGCGCATTCCCCGCGCGACGCGTCAGGCGCAGCATATGGTATTTACGCTGACGAACGTTATGCAGCGTTTCGAGCGCCGGGGTAGCAGAGCCCAGAATAATGGGGATTTGCTCGCTGTGTGCGCGATAGACGGCCAGATCGCGGGCGTGATACCGCCAGCCTTCCTGCTGCTTATAAGAGCTGTCGTGTTCTTCATCAATGACGATGACGCCAAGATTTTTGAACGGTGTAAACAGTGATGAACGGGTGCCAATCACGATCGCCGCTTCGCCGTTTTTCGCTTTCAGCCAGGCGCTGAGGCGTTCGCTGTCATTCAGGCCAGAGTGCAGCACCTCAACCGGCGCATTAAACCGCTCGCGAAAGCGCGCGATGGTTTGCGGCGTCAGGCCAATTTCCGGCACCATCACCAGCGCCTGTTTGCCCTGCGCGAGCACGTTTTCCAGCACACTGAGATAGACTTCTGTCTTGCCGGAACCGGTGACCCCGGCCAGTAGCCAGGCGGAGAAATGGCCGGAGGCACTGTGGATCGCCCCCACGGCGGTGGCCTGCTCGGTGTTCAGGCGCAGGCGATCGCCCGAGACGGAAAATCGCTCCCGCCAGTCATACAGGGCCGGAGCCTCGCTTGCCAGTTCGCTCAGCCCTTTTTTTCGTAGTGCCTGGAGCGCGGTTTCGCTGACTTCCAGCTCATCGACCTGATGGCGCCAGATTTTCCCCTGACGCAGGGCGGCCAGCGCCTGCTGTTGTTTCTGGGAGCGCTTCAGGCTGTTAATGTCCACCGCCTGGCCCTGTTCGGTCGCAAACCAGTACCACATTGGCGCGTGGCTGGCGCTTTTGCCCTGGCGCAGCATAATCGGTAAAGCGTGGAACAGAACATCGCCAATCGGATGATGATAATAATCCGCCGCCCACAGCAGCAGTCGCCAGGTGCTGGTGGAGTAAACGGGCTCGCTGTCGAGCACCTCAACGACCGATTTCAGTTCGTTAAGCGGCAATTCGCTCTTGTCGCTGACGGAGACGACGATCCCTACGCGCTGCTGTTTGCCAAAGGGCACGGTCACGCGACAGCCCGCTTTAACGCTCATGCTGTCGGGCAGCAGATAATCAAACGTGCGGGGAAGCGGAACGGGCAGGGCAACGTGAGCGACGGGCATCGAATCTTCCTGACTTGAAAAGTGGCGCGTTAGTATACACATTAGTGAAAGCGGCGTGCGGATCAGTTTGCATACGTTGGTCAAATTCTGTATGATTCGCCGCCTTTGGTGTACTTTACGCCAAAGAACTTACATTCAACATCGCGTGGTGTCTGGCGTTAGGGCTGGAAGAGCGACGCGGCCTTAACTGAGGTTCTCCCATGAAAAAAGATATTCACCCGAAATACGAAATGATTACTGCAAACTGCTCTTGCGGTAACTCTATCCAGATCCGCTCTACCGTGGGTCACGATCTGAACCTGGACGTGTGCGGCAAATGCCACCCGTTCTACACTGGTAAGCAGCGTGACGTTGCAACCGGTGGCCGTGTTGACCGCTTCAACAAGCGTTTCAGCATCCCGGGCGCTAAATAAGTTTCCCGAAAAAAAGGCACCGCAAGGTGCCTTTTTTGTATCCGCTTATCAGTATTCCCACGTCTCCGGGTCGATACCCAGTTCACGCATGATCACCTTCGCCTCTTCCGGGATTTCGTCGCTACGCTCTTTGCGCAGGTCGTCATCGTTCGGCAACGGTTGGCCGGTAAACGCATGCAGAAACGCTTCGCACAGCAGTTCGCTGTTGGTTGCGTGGCGCAGGTTGTTCACCTGACGACGCGTACGTTCATCGGTGAGGATCTTCAACACCTTCAGAGGAATGGAAACCGTAATTTTCTTTACTTGCTCACTCTTCTTACCGTGCTCAGCGTATGGGCTGATATATTCGCCGCTCCATTCAGCCATGAGATACCTTTAATCCTCTCAGTCATTAATCTAAAGGTGCAAAACCTGTAACCGTCGGTTTTGAACCGTAAACCTGCGTAGTTTACCGTAGAGACGATACCGTGGCACGGATATTGCCGCTGCAGCGTGCACTAAAGCATATAATTTTAACGGCTATTTGCGCATTGCTCAATCTATACGCAAAGAAGTTTAGATGTCCAGATGTATTGACGTCCATACTTTCAATGTTTACTCTGGTGCCTGACTTTTCACCTAATTAGCCAGGAAGCCTTCACCATGACGCGTAAACAGGCCACCATCGCAGTGCGTAGCGGATTGAATGATGACGAGCAGTACGGCTGTGTTGTCCCGCCGATTCATCTTTCCAGTACCTATAATTTCACCGGATTTAATGAACCCCGTGCGCATGACTACTCGCGTCGTGGCAACCCTACGCGTGATGTTACCCAGCGCGCGCTGGCGGAACTGGAAGGTGGCGCAGGGGCAGTATTAACCAATACCGGCATGTCTGCCATTCATCTGGTGACTACCGTGTTCCTGAAGCCGGGCGATCTGCTGGTTGCGCCGCACGACTGTTACGGCGGCAGCTATCGTCTGTTTGATAGCCTGGCAAAACGCGGCTGTTACCGGGTGTTGTTTGTCGATCAAAATGACGAACAGGCGCTGAAACAGGCGCTGGCAGAGAAGCCGAAGCTGGTGCTGGTGGAAAGTCCAAGCAATCCATTGTTGCGCGTTGTCGATATTGCGAAAATTTGTCAGCTCACAAGGGATGCGGGAGCGATAAGTGTAGTGGATAATACGTTCCTCAGTCCGGCCCTTCAGAACCCACTGGCGCTGGGTGCAGATCTGGTATTGCATTCATGCACTAAATATCTGAACGGTCATTCTGATGTCGTCGCAGGCGTGGTGATTGCAAAAGATCCCGACGTTGTCACCGAACTGGCATGGTGGGCCAATAACATTGGCGTCACCGCCGGGGCCTTCGACAGCTATCTGCTGTTACGCGGGATTCGCACGCTGTCGCCGCGTATGGAGGTGGCACAGCGCAATGCCCAGGCGATTGTCGATTTCCTGAAAACGCAGCCGCTGGTGAAGAAGCTTTATCACCCGTCGCTGCCTGAAAACCAGGGGCACGAGATTGCCGCGCGTCAGCAGAAAGGGTTTGGCGCGATGTTAAGTTTTGAACTGGACGGTGACGAGCAAACGCTGCGTCGCTTCCTGAGCGGGCTGTCATTGTTTACGCTGGCGGAATCGTTAGGTGGGGTTGAAAGTTTGATCTCCCACGCCGCAACCATGACGCACGCAGGTATGGCACCAGAGGCACGTGCCGCCGCCGGGATTTCTGAGACGCTGCTGCGGATCTCAACCGGTATTGAAGATTCTGAAGATTTAATTGCCGATCTGGAAAATGGCTTCCGGGTCGCAGCCAAGGGGTAATCATGAGTGTGATAGCGCAGGCAGGGGCGAAGGGTCGTCAACTGCACAAGTTTGGTGGTAGTAGTCTTGCTGATGTGAAGTGTTACCTGCGCGTTGCAGGGATCATGACAGAGTATTCACAGCCGGGTGACATGATGGTTGTCTCCGCGGCGGGCAGCACCACCAACCAGCTGATTAGCTGGCTGAAATTGAGCCAGACCGATCGCCTCTCTGCGCATCAGGTGCAACAGTCCTTACGCCGTTACCAGAGTGAGCTGATTGCCGGTTTGCTGCCTGCAGACGTGGCGGATGGGCTGATTAGCGCTTTTACGCATGACCTTGAGCGTCTGGCCGCCCTGCTGGACAGCGGTATTACCGATGCGGTGTACGCCGAAGTGGTGGGGCACGGTGAAGTGTGGTCTGCGCGCCTGATGGCCGCCGTGCTGCAACATCTGGGCGTTGAGGCTGCCTGGCTCGACGCGCGTGATTTCCTGCGTGCCGAACGCGCCGCACAGCCACAGGTGGACGAAGGTCTATCCTACCCGCTGCTGCAACAGTTGCTGGTACAGCATCCGGGTAAACGCATTGTGGTGACCGGCTTTATCAGCCGCAGCAATGCCGGGGAAACCGTGCTGTTGGGGCGTAACGGCTCTGACTACTCGGCGACGCAAATCGGTGCCCTGGCGGGCGTGTCCCGCGTCACCATCTGGAGTGACGTCGCCGGTGTTTACAGCGCTGATCCACGCAAGGTGAAAGACGCCTGCCTGCTGCCGCTGCTGCGCCTGGATGAAGCCAGCGAGCTGGCACGTCTGGCCGCGCCGGTTCTGCACGCGCGTACGCTGCAGCCGGTTTCCGGCAGCGATATCGATCTGCAGCTGCGCTGCAGTTACACCCCGGATCAGGGCTCCACGCGCATCGAACGCGTGCTGGCATCCGGTACGGGAGCGCGTATTGTCACCAGCCACGACGACATCTGCCTGATTGAGTTCCAGGTCCCGGCGGGCCAGGACTTCAAACTGGCGCATAAAGATATCGACACGATCCTCAAACGTGCTCAGGTGCGTCCGCTGGCGGTTGGCGTACATAACGACCGTCAACTGCTGCAGTTCTGCTACACCGCCGAAGTGGCAGACAGCGCGCTAAAAATTCTGGATGAAGCGGGCCTGCCGGGCGAGCTTCGTCTGCGTCAGGGGCTGGCGCTGGTGGCGATGGTGGGCGCGGGCGTCACCCGTAACCCACTGCACTGCCACCGCTTCTGGCAACAGCTGAAAGGGCAACCGGTTGAATTTACCTGGCAGTCGGAAGAGGGCATCAGCCTCGTTGCCGTCCTGCGTAAAGGGCCAACTGAGAGCCTGATTCAGGGTCTGCATACCTCTCTGTTCCGTGCGGAAAAACGCATCGGCCTGGTGTTGTTCGGTAAAGGCAACATCGGTTCTCGCTGGCTGGAGCTGTTCGCGCGCGAGCAGGTCACGCTCTCAGCACGTACCGGCTTTGAATTTATCCTCGCCGGAGTGGTGGACAGCCGCCGCAGTCTGTTGAACTACGAGGGGCTGGATGCCAGCCGCGCACTTGCCTTCTTTAATGATGAAGCGGTTGAACAGGACGAAGAGGCGCTGTTCCTGTGGATGCGCGCGCACCCGTATGACGATCTGGTGGTGCTGGACGTTACTGCCAGCGAACAGCTTGCCGATCAGTATCTTGATTTCGCCAGCCACGGTTTCCACGTCATCAGTGCGAACAAACTGGCGGGGGCAAGCAGCACCGATAAGTACCGTCAGATCCACGACGCGTTCGAAAAAACCGGTCGTCACTGGCTCTATAACGCCACCGTAGGCGCGGGTCTGCCGGTTAACCATACCGTGCGCGATCTGATTGAAAGCGGCGACAGCATTCTGGCGCTGAGCGGTATTTTCTCCGGTACGCTCTCCTGGCTGTTCCTGCAGTTTGATGGCACCGTACCGTTCACTGACCTGGTGGATCAGGCGTGGCAGCAGGGGCTAACCGAACCCGATCCCCGCGTCGATCTTTCCGGTAAAGATGTGATGCGTAAGCTGGTGATCCTGGCGCGTGAAGCCGGTTATGACATTGAACCCGGCGCTGTTCGCGTCGAGTCGCTGGTGCCGGCAGGCTGCGAGGAAGGATCCATTGATCACTTCTTTGAAAACGGTGATGAACTGAACGAGCAGATGCTGCAACGTCTGGAAGCCGCAAACGAGATGGGCCTGGTGCTGCGCTATGTGGCGCGTTTCGAGGCCAACGGTAAAGCGCGTGTGGGTGTTGAGGCGGTGCGTCCTGAACATCCGCTGGCGGCGCTGCTGCCTTGCGATAACGTCTTTGCAATCGAAAGCCGCTGGTACCGCGATAACCCACTGGTGATCCGTGGCCCGGGTGCAGGGCGCGATGTCACCGCCGGGGCGATCCAGTCGGACATCAATCGTCTCGCTAAGTTGCTGTAATCCCGCATGTTCCCTCTCCCGGTGGGAGAGGGCCAGGGTGAGGGCAAGCAACCGCACTCACCCCATCATGAATTTCCTTCATCTTCCCTGAGCATTCCTCACCGTTATTGTTGATTATTTCTGTTGACGTCACTCCGCTTTTCCGTCATTTTTACATCTGGACGTCTAAACGTATAGAAGTTCACAACACAACAAACAACGACACGCGAAAGATAGAGGTAAGGTATGAGCTTTTTTCACGCCAACCAGCGGGAAGCCCTGAATCAGAGCCTGGCCGAAGTAAACGGCCAGATTAACGTCTCTTTTGAATTTTTCCCGCCGCGCACCAGTGAAATGGAGCAAACCCTCTGGAGCTCTATCGATCGCCTGAGCAGCCTGAAACCGAAATTTGTCTCCGTGACCTACGGCGCGAACTCCGGCGAGCGTGACCGTACGCACAGCATTATTAAAGGCATTAAAGACAGAACCGGTCTGGAAGCGGCGCCGCATCTGACCTGTATCGACGCCACCGGTGACGAGCTGCGTGCTATCGCCCAGGATTACTGGAATAACGGGATTCGTCATATCGTCGCCCTGCGCGGCGACCTGCCGCCGGGTAGCGGTAAGCCCGAAATGTATGCGGCGGATCTGGTCGCGCTGCTGAAAGACGTTGCCGATTTTGATATCTCCGTGGCGGCGTACCCGGAAGTGCATCCGGAAGCGAAAAGCGCTCAGGCCGACCTCCTTAACCTGAAGCGTAAAGTAGATGCCGGTGCGAACCGGGCCATTACTCAGTTCTTCTTTGATGTGGAAAGCTACCTGCGCTTCCGTGACCGCTGCGTTTCTGCGGGTATCGACGTGGAAATCATCCCGGGTATTCTGCCGGTCTCTAACTTCAAACAGGCGAAGAAATTTGCCGATATGACCAACGTACGCATTCCGCTGTGGATGTCCAAAATGTACGAAGGGCTGGACGATGATCCGGAAACGCGCAAGCTGGTGGGTGCCAATATCGCAATGGACATGGTGAAAATTTTAAGTCGGGAAGGGGTAAAAGATTTCCACTTCTACACGCTGAACCGCGCGGAAATGAGCTACGCCATTTGTCATACGCTCGGTGTTCGCCCGGCGTAATAAACATCAAGCCCTCCTGAATGGAGGGCTTTTTAGTCTGGCTAAAAGTTAAAAGGTATTAGCTATCGAATCTGTGGATTAATTCAACTATATCTTATTGCTAGTGGTGTATATCGTAACGGTAACACTGTAAAAGGGAGCATAGCGATGAGCACGTCAGACGAGAGCAATAAAGCGGCATCAGTCGGCAAATGCCCGTTCCACCAGGGCGGCGTCGATCACAGCGCGGGGGCAGGTACAGGCAGCCGCGACTGGTGGCCAAAACAACTCCGCATCGATCTTCTTAACCAACATTCCAATCGTTCGAACCCTCTGGGCGAAGACTTCGACTACCGCAAAGAATTTAGCAAGCTGGATTACTCCGCCCTCAAGGGCGATCTCAAAGCACTCTTAACCGACTCTCAACCGTGGTGGCCAGCCGACTGGGGCAGCTATGCGGGCCTGTTTATTCGCATGGCCTGGCACGGTGCGGGAACCTATCGCTCCGTCGACGGGCGCGGCGGTGCCGGACGCGGTCAACAGCGCTTTGCGCCGCTGAACTCCTGGCCAGATAACGTCAGTCTGGATAAAGCTCGCCGTCTGCTGTGGCCGATCAAGCAAAAATATGGTCAAAAAATCTCCTGGGCCGACCTGTTTATTCTTGCGGGTAACGTGGCGCTGGAAAACTCCGGCTTCCGTACCTTTGGTTTTGGTGCCGGGCGTGAAGATGTCTGGGAACCGGATCTCGACGTTAACTGGGGGGATGAAAAAGCCTGGCTGACCCATCGTGACCCGGAAGCGCTGGCGAAACGTCCGCTGGCGGCCACTGAAATGGGGCTGATCTACGTTAACCCGGAAGGACCAAACGCCAGCGGTGAACCGCTGTCCGCGGCGGCAGCCATTCGCGCCACCTTCGGTAACATGGGAATGAACGACGAAGAGACCGTGGCGCTGATTGCCGGGGGGCATACGCTCGGTAAAACTCATGGTGCGGGTGAAGCAACGCACGTTGGCACAGACCCGGAAGCGTCACCGATTGAAGCGCAGGGCTTGGGCTGGGCCAGCACGCACGGTACCGGTATTGGCGCTGACGCCATTACTTCCGGTCTGGAAGTCATCTGGTCACAAACCCCGACCCAGTGGAGCAACTATTTCTTCGAGAACCTGTTCAAATACGAATGGGTACAAACCCGTAGCCCGGCCGGTGCGATTCAGTTTGAAGCCGTGGACGCGCCTGAGATCATGCCAGACCCGTTCGACCCGTCGAAAAAACGCAAACCGACTATGCTGGTTACCGACCTGACGCTGCGTTTTGACCCGGAATTCGAAAAAATTTCCCGTCGCTTCCTGAACGATCCGCAGGCTTTCAACGAAGCCTTCGCCCGCGCGTGGTTCAAACTGACCCACCGCGATATGGGGCCAAAATCGCGTTATCTTGGCCCGGAAGTGCCGAAAGAAGATCTGATCTGGCAGGATCCGCTGCCGGAGGCAGTATTCAATCCGACCAAAGAGGACATTGAGAGCCTGAAGGCGGAAATTGCAGCATCCGGGCTCTCCGTGAGCGAACTGATTTCCGTGGCATGGGCGTCAGCCTCAACCTTCCGCGGCGGTGACAAGCGTGGCGGTGCCAACGGTGCGCGTCTGGCGCTTGCGCCTCAGCGCAACTGGGATGTTAATGCCGCAGCCGTACGCGCATTGCCTGCTCTGGAAGCTATTCAGCGCACCACCAATAAAGCCTCACTGGCCGATATCATTGTGCTCGCGGGTGTGGTAGGCGTTGAGCAGGCGGCGAAAGCGGCAGGCGTTTACGTCACCGTACCGTTCACGCCGGGCCGTGTGGATGCACGTCAGGATCAGACGGATATTGATATGTTTAACCTGCTTGAACCGATTGCTGACGGTTTCCGTAACTATCGTGCGCAGGTTGATGTTTCCACCACCGAATCGCTGCTGATTGATAAAGCCCAGCAGTTGACGTTAACCGCACCAGAAATGACGGTGCTGATCGGCGGCCTGCGCGTACTGGGTGCAAACTTCGACGGCAGTAAAAATGGTGTGTTCACCAACCGCGAAGGCGTGCTGAGCAATGACTTCTTCGTGAACCTGCTGGATATGAACACCCAGTGGAAGGCGACCGATGAATCGAACGAGCTGTTTGCCGGAAGCGATCGCACCAGCGGTGAAGTGAAATACACTGCCACTCGCACTGACCTGGTCTTCGGCTCTAACGCTGTCCTTCGCGCGCTGGCAGAGGTGTACGCCAGCAGTGATGCTCACGAGAAGTTCGTTCGCGACTTCGTTGCAGCGTGGGCGAAGGTGATGGATCTGGACCGTTTTGACGTGAAATAACCATTGAGCCGGGTACGCATAGCGCACCCGGCTTTTTTGTTACTCCCACTCCTGCAGGAAACGCTGTCCATACTGGTCGGCAACCAGCAGTGCCGCGTAAACTTGATCCGGCGACACGCCACCCGGCATGTTGTGAATGGTCTCTCCCTCAGCGCAAGACGCTTCGGCAATCAGGCGCATTTTGGCCGGAATGTCTTCTTTGATGTTCAGCTGCGCCAGCGTGATCGGCAATCCAACGCTGTGGCAAAGCGCCGCGACGGTTTCGATCTCCTCAACCGGCGCGTTTTCCAGCACCAGTTGCGTCAGCGTACCAAACGCCACTTTTTCACCGTGGTAGAAGTGATGCGCATCCGGCACTGCCGTCATCCCGTTGTGAATGGCATGCGCTGCCGCCAGCCCGCCGCTTTCAAACCCTACGCCGCTCAGATAGGTATTGGCTTCGATAATGCGTTCCAGCGCCGGGGTTACTACGTGCTGCTCGGCGGCCAGCATCGCTTTCTCGCCCTCTTCAATCAGCGTGTTGTAGCACAGCTCGGCAAGCGCTAACGCGGCCTGTGTGCACTTGCCGCCCGCCATGGTGGTCGCGCCACTGCGGGAACAGGCACGCGCTTCAAACCAGGTGGCAAGGGCATCACCAATTCCGGCGGCCAGCAGACGCGGCGGCGCACCAGCCACCACTTTGGTGTCGACAATCACCATATTGGGGTTATGCGGCAGCATCAGATAGCGTTCAAATTCGCCGCTGTCGGTGTAAATCACAGAAAGGGCGCTGCACGGGGCATCGGTGGAGGCGATAGTCGGGGCGATAGCGACCGGCACGTCCATAAAATGTGCCAGCGCTTTGGCGGTATCCAGCGTTTTACCGCCGCCAATGCCCAGCACCGCCATGCAGTCCGCACTGTCGGCCAGTTTTTTCAGACGATCGATCTCATTTTTCGAACATTCGCCGCCAAACGGCGCGATTTCGGCATGTAGCTCTGCATTTTTAAAACTCTGGCGCAGGGTCTCTTCGGCAAAACCCAGCACAAATTTATCGCCAACAACCAGCCAGCGTGTAGCCAGAGGTTTCAGATAGTCGCCGAGACGGGTGAGAACATCAGCGCCCTGGATATATTTCCCCGGCGATTGAATGATACGGTCCATAACATATCTCCCTTAGAGGTTGAGGTTACCAAACGCGTTTTTCCAGTCCTGCTCGAACTTCTCTATTGCTGACTCTACCGCCGGCGTGCCGAGCATTTGTGGCGCTACATCTAAGGGAAGCGTGATTGCTTCACATCCGGCGAGCAGGCAGTCCAGCGCCTGGCGTGGCGTTTTGAAGCTGGCTGCCAGCACCTTGCTCTCCGGTGCATGCTGTTCCAGCAGGGATTGCAGCTCCTGAACCATGCGAATGCCGTCCCCGCCCTGGGCATCCACGCGGTTTACGTATGGCGCGACATATTTTGCCCCGGCCAGCGCGGCCAGCAGGCCTTGCGCGGCGCTGTACACGGCGGTACCCAGCGTAGTGATGCCCGCTGTTTTTAGCGCCTTAATGGCGATAAGCCCCTGGGCGGTGACCGGGATTTTCACCACGATATCCGGGATAGCATTGCTCAGGCGTTTGGCTTCGGCCACCATGCCTTCTGCGTCGCGGCTCATTGTCTGGGCGAACAGCCTGCCTTTCGGTCCAATGGCGTTTTGCAGGCGCGGCAGCACCTCCCAGATTGACTCACGGCTGGCGGCAATGATGCTCGGATTGGTGGTGACGCCTGCAAGGGGGAAAACGCGCGCAAGGCGTTCTACTTCTGCCACGTTGGCGGTATCCAGATACAGTTCCATTATTTTTCCTTAAGTCAGAAAGATTGATTTAAGGATAAGGCGGGGCGGCAGGCGGGATATACAGGTCAATTTTGCCAAATACTGGACAAATGTAACGTGCTTAGCGATGTGCGATGCCGATCACAGTGCTAGTTTTTGGCGGTTAACTGGCTGTGATACTGGCGGCGATATTCGGAAGGAGAACGTTCGGTGTGTTTGCGAAACAGGCGGCAGAAGTAGTTGCTGTCCATAAAACCGCATCGTGCGGCGATATCCTTGATTTTGAGATCGTAGCCTTTAAGCAACTGTCGGGCATGTTCAAGTCGGGTTTGGGTCAGGTATTCGTTGAATCCGACACTGCCAACTTTCTGAAAGAGATGGGAAAGATAGTTTGGGGAGATGTAGAACGCCTGCGCCACCGATTCGCGCGTTAACAAAGAGGCGTGATGTTCGTCGATATAGCTACGAACCGCTTCGAAGAGCGCGCGACTGCGGTTGGCGGTGCGAATGTTGCTGCCAAAAAGATCCCGGCAGTGGCTGAGCAGACTCAGTACCACCAGCCTCGCGGTGTCTTGTTCATCCGGTTGCATCTGTAATTCGGCTAGTGTCTGGAGGAGAAACGCGCCGGTTCGCGGGCCACGCCGGGCGACCTGGAGCCGCTGCACAAGCACGTTCTCACGCTGTAACTCAATGGCCATTTGCTGCTTACTGAAGTTGATTCGCAGGAAGTTAGCCGGGTGATGAGTCACGTGCCCGGATGAGGAAAATATCGCCTCACAAGAGTTATCAAGGATAATAATGAGGCAGGGCGCTGTTCGGGGGGACTGCTCAGCCCTGGCTGAGAAATGAATCTGACCCAGCGATAACGTGCGGTTAACCAGGTCTGTCAAAATTCGGGTGATATCGGAATGCATCAGGAGACTACCGAAATGTGCCGGGTGGCGCTGACGCTTACCCGGCCTACCTGTCGTAGGCCCGGCAAGCGAAGCGCCGCCGGGCAGTGAGCATTAGCCGGTGTTACGCATACCCGCTGCAACGCCCGCAATCGTCACCATCAGCGCTTGTTCAACGCGTGGATCCGGATCTTTACCTTCCTCTTCCGCCAGACGCGAACGGTGCAGCAGCTCCGCCTGCAGGACGTTCAGTGGGTCGGTATAGATGTTACGCAGCTGGATAGACTCGGCAATCCACGGCAGATCGGCCATCAGATGGGAGTCGTTGGCGATATCCAGCACCACTTTGATGTCGCCTTCCAGCAGTTCGCGCAGCTCTTTACCCAGCGCCCACAGCTCTGGTTTCACCAGGCGCTGATCGTAGTATTCCGCCAGCCACAGGTCAGCTTTCGAGAAGACCATCTCCAGCATACCCAGACGGGTAGAGAAGAATGGCCAGTCGCGGCACATGGTTTCCAGTTCGTTCTGTTTGCCATCTTCCACCACCTTCTGCAGCGCCGCACCGGCACCCAGCCAGGCTGGCAGCATCAGACGGTTCTGCGTCCAGGCGAAGATCCACGGGATTGCACGCAGAGACTCCACGCCGCCGGTCGGACGACGCTTAGCCGGACGTGAACCCAGCGGCAGTTTGCCCAGCTCCTGCTCTGGCGTAGCAGAGCGGAAGTAAGGTACGAAGTCTTTGTTTTCACGCACGTAGCCGCGGTACAGGTCGCACGAGATGTCAGACAGCTCATCCATAATGCGACACCAGGACTCTTTCGGCTCCGGCGGTGGCAGCAGGTTTGCTTCGAGAATCGCACTGGTGTAGAGAGACAGGCTGCTGATGGTCACTTCCGGCAGGCCGTATTTGAAGCGGATCATCTCGCCCTGTTCGGTCACGCGCAGGCCGCCTTTCAGGCTTCCCGGCGGCTGAGAGAGCAGCGCCGCGTGCGCAGGCGCACCGCCACGGCCAATGGAGCCACCGCGACCGTGGAACAGCGTCAGCTCAATACCGGCTTTCTCGCAGGTTTTGATCAGCGCGTCCTGCGCCTGATACTGCGCCCAGGATGCCGCCATCACGCCCGCATCTTTTGCGGAGTCGGAATAGCCGATCATCACCATCTGTTTGCCCTGAATAAAGCCGCGATACCAGTCGATGTTCAGCAGCTGGGTCATTACATCATTGGCGTTGTTCAGGTCGTCGAGGGTTTCAAATAGCGGGGCGACCGGCAGGGCATAGTCGATACCGGCTTCTTTCAGCAGCAGGTGAACGGCCAGCACGTCGGACGGGGTTTTCGCCATCGAGATCACATAGGCGGCGACCGATCCTTTCGGCGCATCCACGATCGCTTTACAGGTGTTGAGCACTTCGCGGGTTTCGTTGCTTGGCTCCCAGTTGCGCGGCAGCAGAGGACGCTTGGAGTTCAGCTCGCGGATCAGGAAGGCCTGTTTGTCGGCTTCAGACCAGCTTTCGTAGTCGCCAATGCCAAGATAACGTGTCAGTTCGCCCAGCGCTTCGGTATGGCGGGTGCTCTCCTGACGCACGTCGATACGCACCAGCGGCACGCCAAAACACTTCACGCGGCGCAGGGTGTCGAGTAGTTCGCCATTGGCGATGATGCCCATCCCGCAGGCCTGCAGCGATTTATAGCAAGCGTATAGCGGTTCCCAGAGCTGTTCGTTCTGGCTCAGCAGACCTTCCGGCTTCGGCAGGCGCTGGCCTTTCAGGCGTGCTTCCAGCCAGGCCTGGGTCGCCATCAGCTGGCTACGCAGTTTTTTCATCAGGAAACGATACGGCTCGCTGGCACCTTCTTCACCGGCCAGCGCGCGCAGTTCTGGCGTTGCTTCTACCATCGACAGCTCGGAGATCAGCACCTGAATGTCTTTCAGGAACAGATCGGTGGCTTTCCAGCGGCTCAGCAGCAGCACGTGGCGGGTGATTTCTGCCGTCACGTTCGGGTTACCGTCGCGGTCACCGCCCATCCAGGAGGTAAAGCGTACCGGAACAAAATCTACCGGCAGGCGGTAGCCCAGGTTTGCTTCCAGCTGTTCGTTCAGCTCACGCAGGTAGTTCGGAACCCCTTCCCACAGGCTGTTTTCCACCACCGCAAAGCCCCATTTGGCCTCGTCTACCGGGCTTGGGCGATGCTTACGAATTTCATCGGTGTGCCAGGACTGCGCAATCAGCTGGCGCAGACGGCGCATCAGCTGGTTACGTTCGTAGTCGGCAATGTCTTTGTTATCCAACTGTTTCAGACAGTTGTTCACTTCAACCATTTTGTGGATCAGGGTACGACGGGTGATTTCAGTTGGGTGGGCAGTCAGCACCAGCTCCAGCGAAAGGGACTCCACCGCTTTTTTAATGGTGGCTTCGTTGAGGTTTGGCTGGTCTTTGAGTTTACGAAGCGTACGGGCAATGACTTCCGGGTTGCTGGCAGCTTCGCCGTTTGGCGAAATGCTATGGTATTGCTCAGCCGTGTTTGCCAGGTTCAGGAACTGGCTGAATGCGCGTGCAACGGGCAGCAGCTCATCGTTAGAGAGGTTCTGCAAGGTGGTGAGCAGCTCCTGACGACTCGCTTCGTTACCGGCACGGGAAGATTTAGACAGCTTGCGGATGGTTTCAACGCGGTCGAGGATGTTTTCCCCCAACGCATCTTTGATGGTATCTCCAAGCACTTTGCCGAGCATACTGACATTACTACGCAACGCGGAATATTGTTCGTTCATAAAAACCCAGTCACCCCATCATTTTTGTTTATGCCCATGCGAAAATCTTCTGGACATTATTTTGTCATCTCCCTTTATAAAGCCACGTAAAACCCCCGTCGTCAATTGCTGCGAAAACGGTTCAGCAAACGAATAAATGCGGGCAATTTACGAAATTTAATTCGCATTGCGTCAGATAAGAGATGCTTATGGGAATGTGACGGAGATCGCGGGATTTGTTGCCCTCACCCTAACCCTCTCCCACCGGGAGAGGGGACTGATCGGTGCGGTTTTAATGCCAGCAGAAGTGATGCACGACCTGGGTAATCAGTTCGCGGGTGGGCTTGATGAAGCGGGTTTCCAGGTATTCATCCGGCTGGTGCGCCTGGTTGATGGAGCCTGGGCCAAGTACCAGCGTAGGGCACAGCGTCTGAATAAACGGCGCTTCGGTGCAGTAGTTCACCACGTCGGTTTTCTCACCGAGCAGTTTTTCCACCACCTCAACCAGCTGATGATCGGGCGGACATTCATAACCCGGGATCGGTGGATGCAGTTCAGACACCGTCAGGCGGCCAGGCCAGCGTTCACTCACCGGGGCCAGCGCTTCGGTCAGCAAGCCGTCGAGATCGCTTAGCGTCATGCCCGGCAGCGGACGGATATCCATGTGCAGCTCACAGCAGGCGCAGATACGGTTAGAGGCATCGCCACCGTGCAGGCTCCCGAGGTTCAGCGTTGGATACGGCACGGTGAAGGCGTCGTAGTGATACCGCTCTTTCAGTTCATCGCGTAGAGTCATGATGCGGCCGATGGCGTCGTGCATCAGTTCAATGGCGTTCACGCCACGCGCCGGATCGCTGGAGTGGCCAGACTGGCCCATCACGCGCACTGCCGTGGAAATATGGCCTTTATGCGCACGGATCGGTTGTAATGACGTTGGCTCACCGATGATGGCGCAATCCGGGCGAATCGATGTGTTTTCTGAGAAGTAACGCGCCCCCGCCATGCTGGTCTCTTCATCGGCGGTCGCCAGAATGTAGAGCGGCTTTTTCAGTTTTGTCACGTCCACGTCACGCAGCGCGTCAAGGATAAAGGCGAAGAAGCCTTTCATGTCGGCGGTGCCAAGGCCGTAAAGCTTGTTGTCATGTTCGGTCAGGGTAAACGGGTCGCGGGTCCAGCGGCCATCGTCAAAGGGCACCGTGTCGGTATGACCGGCCAGCAGCAGTCCGCCTGCGCCGTGTCCGGTGCTGGCGAGCAGGTTAAATTTATGGCGTGTTCCAGGTACGGGCTGAACCTCAACGTTAAAGCCAAGATCGCTAAACCAACCCGCCAGCAGATTGATTAAAGACTCATTGCTCTGATCCAGCGCTTCTTCGGTCGCGCTGATGGAGGGTGTGGCAATCAGGGCGCGGTAAATCTCGATAAATGGCGGTAAGTTCATTTTCATTGTTGACACACCTTAGGTCGTGATAGTATCAATATTCATGCAATAAATGTGAATAAAAATACATTAACGTTGAGCATAAAGGAACCCGATGTTGAATACGCTGATTGTAGGCGCTAGCGGTTATGCGGGCGCAGAGCTTGTAAGCTACGTGAATCGCCATCCACATATGACCATAACCGCTTTGACCGTGTCAGCGCAAAGCAATGATGCAGGAAAGTTAATTTCCGATTTGCATCCGTGGCTTTTGGGCATTGTCGACTTGCCACTGCAGCCAATGTCTGACATCAGCGAGTTCACTGACGGCGTCGACGTGGTGTTTTTGGCCACCGCGCACGAGGTCAGTCACGACCTGGCGCCGCAATTCCTGGCGGCTGGTTGCGTGGTGTTCGACCTCTCCGGCGCGTTCCGTGTTAACGACGGCGCGTTCTACGAAAAATATTATGGCTTTACCCATCAGCATCCGGACCTGCTTGCAAAAGCCGTGTATGGGCTGGCGGAGTGGAGCGCAGACAAGCTGAAAGAAGCGGATCTGATTGCCGTGCCGGGCTGCTACCCGACGGCCGCACAGCTTTCTCTGAAGCCGCTGATCGACGCAGACCTGCTGGATCTGAACCAGTGGCCGGTGATCAACGCCACCAGTGGTGTAAGCGGTGCCGGACGCAAGGCTGCTATTTCTAACAGCTTCTGTGAAGTCAGCCTGCAGCCGTATGGCGTGTTTAATCACCGCCATCATCCGGAAATCACTACCCATCTGGGGGCCAATGTCATCTTTACACCGCACCTGGGCAGCTTCCCGCGTGGGATCCTCGAAACCATTACCTGCCGCCTGAAACCGGGCGTGACCAAAGACCAGGTGAGCGAGGCCTTTACTCAGGCGTATGCGGATAAACCGCTGGTGCGTCTCTACGACAAAGGCGTGCCCGCGCTGAAAAACGTGGTTGGCCTGCCGTTCTGCGACATCGGCTATGCCGTGCAGGGCGAGCATCTGATCGTGGTGGCAGCAGAAGATAACTTACTCAAAGGCGCTGCCGCTCAGGCAATGCAGTGTGCAAATATTCGTTTCGGTTTCCCGGAAACGCAGGCTCTTATATAAGGTGTGATGATGAACCCATTAATTATCAAACTCGGTGGTGTACTGCTGGACAGCGAAGAAGCGCTGGAGCGTCTGTTTACCGCGCTGGTTAACTATCGCGAATCGCACCAGCGTCCGCTGGTGATTGTGCACGGCGGCGGCTGCGTGGTGGATGAGCTGATGAAAGGGCTCAACCTGCCGGTGAAAAAGAAAAACGGCCTGCGCGTGACGCCTGCCGACCAGATTGACATCATCACCGGTGCGCTGGCAGGTACGGCGAATAAGACTCTGTTGTCCTGGGCGAAGAAACACCACATTGCCTCCGTTGGCCTCTATCTGGGCGATGGCGACAGCGTAAAAGTGACCCAGCTCGATGAAGAACTCGGCCACGTTGGACTGGCGCAGCCAGGTTCGCCTAAGCTGATTAACACGCTGCTGGAAGGCGGTTTCCTGCCGGTAGTGAGCTCTATCGGGGTGACCGAAGAGGGTGAGTTGATGAACGTGAATGCGGACCAGGCGGCAACGGCACTGGCGGCAACGCTGGGCGCGGACCTGATCCTGCTCTCCGATGTGAGCGGTATTCTGGATGGCAAAGGCCAGCGCATTGCGGAAATGACCGCGGCAAAAGCCGAACAGCTGATCGCCCAGGGCATTATTACCGACGGGATGATCGTCAAAGTGAATGCCGCGCTGGATGCCGCCCGTACGCTCGGTCGACCGGTGGATATCGCCTCCTGGCGTCACGCGGAGCAGCTTCCGGCGCTGTTTAACGGCACGCCAATTGGCACGCGTATTTTAGCGTAAGTTATTAATGAATGACCGTAGGCCGGGTAAGCGCAGCGCCACCCGGCGGAACTAACGAATAAAGGAACGATGTTATGGCACTTTGGGGTGGGCGTTTTACACAGGCAGCGGATCAACGGTTCAAACAGTTCAACGACTCTTTGCGCTTCGACTACCGCCTGGCCGAACAGGATATCGTCGGCTCTGTGGCCTGGTCCAAAGCGCTGGTGACGGTGGGCGTGCTGACCGCAGAGGAGCAGCAGCAGCTGGAAGAGGCGCTCAATAATCTGCTGGAAGAAGTGCGTCTGGATCCGCAGCAAATTCTGCAAAGCGATGCCGAAGATATTCACAGCTGGGTAGAAGGCAAACTGATCGACAAAGTTGGCCAGCTGGGTAAAAAGCTGCACACCGGCCGTAGCCGTAACGACCAGGTCGCGACCGATCTGAAGCTGTGGTGTAAAGATACCGTCGCGGAGCTGCTGGCGGCTAACCGTCAGCTGCAGAGCGCGCTGGTGGAAACGGCGCAGAACAACCAGGACGCGGTGATGCCGGGTTATACCCATTTGCAGCGCGCGCAGCCGGTGACCTTTGCGCACTGGTGTCTGGCCTATGTCGAGATGCTGGCGCGTGACGAAAGCCGCCTGCAGGATACCCTGAAGCGCCTGGACGTCAGCCCGCTGGGCAGCGGTGCGCTGGCGGGTACGGCATATGAAATTGACCGCGAGCAGCTGGCAGGCTGGCTGGGCTTTGCGTCTGCCACCCGTAACAGTCTGGACAGCGTCTCTGACCGTGACCACGTGCTGGAACTGCTGTCGAATGCTTCTATCGGGATGGTCCACCTGTCACGCTTTGCCGAAGACCTGATCTTCTTTAACTCTGGCGAAGCCGGATTTGTGGAGTTGTCTGACCGTGTAACGTCCGGCTCTTCCCTGATGCCGCAGAAGAAAAACCCGGATGCGCTGGAGCTGATTCGCGGGAAGTGTGGCCGCGTACAGGGCGCACTGACCGGCATGATGATGACCCTGAAAGGGCTGCCGCTGGCGTACAACAAAGATATGCAGGAAGACAAAGAAGGGCTGTTCGACGCGCTCGACACCTGGCTGGACTGCCTGCATATGGGTGCGCTGGTGCTGGACGGCATTCAGGTGAAACGTTCTCGTTGTCAGGAAGCGGCGCAGCAGGGTTATGCAAACGCGACCGAACTGGCGGATTACCTGGTGGCGAAAGGCGTACCGTTCCGTGAAGCGCACCACATTGTGGGCGAAGCGGTAGTGGAAGCGATTCGTCAGGGGAAACCGCTGGAAGAGCTGGCGCTTGCCGACCTGCAGAAATTCAGTGCGGTTATCGGGGAGGATGTGTACCCGATTCTCTCGTTGCAGTCATGCCTGGATAAGCGTGCGGCGAAAGGCGGTGTGTCGCCGAAGCAGGTGGCGCAGGCGATTGCGGACGCAAAAAACCGGTTGGTTTGATTTGTGCGGGCTGGTGCCCTCACCCCGGCCCCTCTCCCACTAGGAGAGGGGCTCGATCGG